>NZ_JADWDC010000048.1 GCF_020640915.1 Waterburya agarophytonicola KI4
CGATCGCTCTTTTTTTTCCCTGATTATAACCTAAACTAGGTGCGTCTAAGCTTAGAGATGGTTTCAGAACAGGCGTGACTAGTTTTGTTGCACAAGAAGCAATAGGAAATGCAGGAAATATAAATATTGAAACTGATAATTTCAGTTTGACTAATGGCGCACAAGTTAATGCAAGTGTTTTTGGTCAAGGTAATGGTGGAAATATTCTAATCGATGTCAGAGACAATATTGAATTAACAGGTAGTAATATCTTTAGCCAAGTAGCTTCTGGTGCAGTAGGAGACGGAGGAACAATTACTGTCAATACAACCAATCTCTCTTTGCTAGATGGTTCACAAATTACAGCAGGAGTATTTGGTACGGGTAATGCAGGTACAGTTACCATCAATGCAGCGGATAATATTACTTTTCAAGGTATAGGTAGTGATGGATTCGCTAGTGGAATTCTGAATAATGTTGCAGCAAGTGGTGTAGGAAATGCTGGGAACATTGACGTTACTACCGCAAATCTCAATTTAGTTGATGGGGGAACTATTAGCAGCAGCGTTATAGGAGAGGGGAACGGCGGACAGATTAAGATTAATGCTAGCAACGCCATTGTAGCATTTTGCTAAATATCAATGGAATTACTGAACTAATCGATAGCAATATTTTTAGCCAAGTAGCTCCTGGTGGAGTGGGAGAAGGGGGAACAATTACTGTTAATACAACCAATCTCTCTTTGCTTGAGGGTTCGCAAATCTCATCGGGAGTATTTGGGACTGGTAATGCGGGGATAGTTACCATCAATGCAGCCGATACAATTACTTTTCAGGGTATCAATGAAAATGGATTTCCTAGCGGAATTGTTAACAATGTTGCAGCAAGTGGTATAGGAAATGCTGGGAACATTGACGTTACTACCGCCAATCTCAATTTAGTTGACGGCGGAACTATTCGCAGTAACGTATTGGGACAAGGGAATGGCGGACAGATTAAGATTAATGCTAGCAACGCTATTAATGTTTCTGGTTTTACGGAATTTGATGAAGCTACAACCAGATTTAGTTCGATTGAAAGTAGTACCTTTAGTACCGCAGAGGAAACAAATAATGCAGGTAATATTGACATCACCGCAGATTCATTATCTTTATCAAATCAAGCATCTTTGAGTAGTAGTACGTCAGGTAATGGTAATGCGGGTAGCATTTTAGTAAATGTCAATGGGATTACTGAACTAATCGATAGTAATATCTTTAGTCAAGTAGGTGAGACTGGAACTGGATCGGGTGGAACAATTACCCTTAATACAACCAATCTGTCTTTATTAGATGGAGCATCACTAAATAGCACTACTTTTAGCGAAGGTAATGCAGGAAATATTACAATCAGTTCAGATTCTGTATTGATTGATGGGACAAGCTCTGATGGATTTGGTAGCGGAATTTTTAGTCAAATTTCTTCTACAGGCGTAGGAAGTGCAGGAGAAATAAAAGTAGAAACATCAAATATATCAGTTACTAACGGTGGTTTAATTTCAGCAGAAACTCTTAGTAATTCAAGTGCAGGTAATCTAACAATTAACGCTTCTGAATCGATAAAAGTTATAGGATTAAATAGCGGATTATTTAGTCGTACTGGTGCTAGCGGAAATTCGGGAATTGTTAATCTTAATTCTCCACAGTTGATCGTACAAAATAATGCTCAAGTTGGGGTTAACAACTTTATTGAGAGAGAATTCAGTATTGAGTCATCTGGAACTATAACTAGAACGATTGAGACAGGAGGAGGAAGTACTTTGGAATTGAGTCCTGATGGAGAAATAACAAGAGTCGAAATTCCTGGCGAATCTATTGAATTAGAGACAAACTTGCCCGCTAATGTACAAAGAGTACTTAATTCCAATCAAGGAACGGGAGATGCGGGAACTCTTAATATTACAGCAGCTAATATCGAACTTACTAACGGAGGTACTATTGCTGCAATATCTGCGGGTGGTAATGGTGGAGAAATTAATATTAGAGAAGCAGATCGATTGACTTTTAGAGAAAATAGCAATATTACGGCTACCGCTGCGGGAATAGAAAATGTTGGTGGTAGTGGTGGGAACATTTCTATTGATTCAGATTTTATTATTGCTTATCCTCAAAAGAATAACAATATTACTGCTAATGCTTTCGGTGGTAGTGGCGGAAACATTTCAATTAGTTCTAATGGTGTCTTTGGTATAAGAGAACGTTCTTTAGATGACGATACTAATGACATTAATGCGAGTTCGGAATTCAGTGTTAATGGTAATATTTCAATTAGTATTCTCAATGTAAATCCTATTCAAGGGATAACTGAATTACCCAACGATCCAGTTGGACTAGAAGAAACAACTGCCGAAGCCTGCAAAGCGAACAGACAAGCGATCGCTAATAGTGGATTAACTATTGAAGGAAAAGGTGGCGTTCCTCAAGCACCAGAATATCCTTTGGGTTCGGATATTCTTTCAGGTAATACTCAAGCTAATTCCACTTCCAGTATTCCTCAACCTATCAAAACTAGTCAAGGAAAAATACAACCCGCTAGAGGCATTGAAAGAACCGAAAATGGCGAGATTATATTGACAGCATATCGCACCAATAACCAAGGCGATCGCCTTCCTGAAACTAAGATTAATTGTGGGCTGTAAGCTCACCCACGGCTAAAAGCGCGCACTATCCTTTCGCCAACCGCTAAACCTTGGTGTTTTAGTAGCCTTGAATTCAATGTACAATACAAAGAATCCGAACCTCGAAGACGGGAAAAGTCAGATATGCTGGGAAACTCCGACGTACGGATTTCAAAGAGAGGGGAGAGGCGTAATAGCCTCCCTCGACTCTACCTAAAAGGCAGGTAATTGCCCGCCTTTTATTATTGATAGATCGAAGCTTTTAAGCTTTTGGTTTGAGAAAAACTAAGGCTTGTCGCCAAATAATTGTTTCTTGGCTGTAATGATCTATTAGACAAAGAGAATTAGCATCTTGCCAAATAAGCTTGCCTACAAGCAAATCATCCGTAACTAGTTTTAACTCTACTTCTTGCTTGTTTTTGATATAATTTTGGACTTGTCTTATACCAGGCAAAGATGTATCAAATTCAGTCATATTTTCAGTTTTTGTATTCTTTTTAGGAAAATCTTAAAGATGGTAATCGAGTTTAGCAAATACCAAGGGTTGGGCAATGATTTTATTTTGATTGATAATCTTCATTCTACCGACCCTATTATCACTCCCCAAGAAGCTAGCAAAATGTGCGATCGCCACTTTGGCATTGGTGCAGATGGTGTTATCTTCGCCCTCCCAGGAAAAGAAGATACAGAATATACGATGAGAATCTATAATTCTGATGGTTCTGAACCAGAAATGTGCGGTAATGGCATACGCTGTTTAGCCAAGTTTATCGCCGATCTGTCGGGAAACACCGAAGTTAATAAATCTTACAGAATTCACACTCTGGCGGGGGTAATTATTCCCAAATTAACGGAGGATGGAAACGTGAGGGTAGATATGGGAGAACCCCAGTTAAGCCCCGCCCAAATTCCTACTACTTTAAATTCTCAAGGGGATAAAGTGGTAGACCAATCCCTAGAAGTAGGCGATCGCACTTGGTCTGTTACGGCAGTTAGCATGGGCAATCCTCACTGTATTACTTTTGTGGAAGACAGCGATCGCATCGATTTGGAAAAAATCGGCCCTTTATTCGAACATCATTCGGTATTTCCCCAGCGTACCAATACAGAGTTTATTCAAGTAGTTAAATCCGACTATCTCAAAATGAGAGTTTGGGAAAGAGGTGCGGGGATTACTTTGGCTTGTGGAACTGGTGCTTGCGCCACTGTAGTGGCTGGAGTTCTAAATAATAAATGCGATCGTTCCTGCACGGTGGAATTGCCAGGAGGATGCCTCCAAATTGACTGGTCGGCGATGGATAATCGAGTTTATATGACTGGCCCAGCAACGGAAGTATTTAAAGGAAAATATCTCACTATTGCTGAGTAAGTTTGAGCCAAATCTTAGGAATCTTTGTCTATTGTCTAACTGCCAAATAACGTTCAAATAACCTTATTTACTAGCAATAAAAACAAAAATCCCACCCCTAAACATTAAAGGGTGGGATTTAAAAAGAAGGATACCACAAAACACACATATTTCATAATTCACAGGCGATCTAAATACAGATGCAAGGCTTTAATATCAACAATTACTTGGAAAAGCTTTACTATATTTTTGGTTGAAGAACCCAGTAGAATTACCTTTTTGATACTCACCATTATAAACACTTTTAGTTGAAAACATCTAGGTGTTTTTTGTATCTTTATCAAATTATTAAAAACAGATTGCTATGATGCTTGATAAATCGTTGATTTAGCTATTTATAATAATAAAAATATTATCTTTCAAATTACATTTAAATTCGATCTTCGTTTTTAAAAACTTTTTTGTAACTGTTGCTACACAAGATTTTCAGACCTTCAAAACTAAAAAAAAGTCGGTCATAGATGGGGATGGTAAATTATTTTAACCATAATTTATCTGGGTCATATGAATTTCTTAACCCGATAAAGATACTTCATATTTAAAATTTAATTATGGTTAAAAAGCAATCTAGAGGTGTTATAACGCCTATTTTGCAAAGCAAATAAGCTTTTGAGTAAATATACGAAGAAAAAAAATAATGCGATCGTCAAACAAATTATTTTGATTAAATTACTCAAAACACTGCAAATAAATATTGCTGCAAATTGATTGGCTTTTTAACTAATATCTCAAATAAGTATCTTCCGACCATCAATCAAATTAATGAAAATCGGTAAACTAATATTGGCAACCATAATCGTTTTTTTACCAATCTCCATTAAATATTTGTCCATGAACTTTGCTTCAGAAAAACCATCAATCGAGAGATACCAATACTCATTACTAAGCGATCCTTTTCTCCAATTACCTACCAAAAATACCGTCAACGTTGTTTGGTTTACTGAATTTGCGGGAGATAAACATTGGGTAGAATATGGAGCGCAATTAAAGCAAAAGGCGATCGCTAATACCACCAAATTAAGTCGAGTTAGAGAAGATGGAGATTCTCAATTAAATAATAATTTC
Source organism: Waterburya agarophytonicola KI4 (assembly GCF_020640915.1). GTDB lineage: Bacteria > Cyanobacteriota > Cyanobacteriia > Cyanobacteriales > Xenococcaceae > Waterburya > Waterburya agarophytonicola. The sequence goes on from NZ_JADWDC010000048.1 coordinate 5,109, forward strand.
TCACCCCAAACCAGGGCGAGAAACATTTGGCGACACGAAGCAACAGTAACGGGTTTAATTTGCGATCAACCCATACCTTATCGAGTCAAAAGTATGCAGGATAAAAAAACCATAACGAGCCACACATTCACCCTAGCCAGCAACCCCACACCAAATAAGGCACTAAAAATTTTACTCACCTCAGATCATCAGTTAATGCCCATGACTACAGCTAATTTAAGCAAAGTAGTAGAAACGGTAGATCGATTAGATGCAGTATTTTTCCCTGGAGATTTAGTTAATGTCCCCGATCGCGCTTCAGAATGGTTTGATGATCTTGCTGGGGGTGCATTTTTTCCTGCGTTACAAGGAAGGGGGAATTACGAATTAGAAAGAGATGGAATCAAAACTATTTATCGAGGGGGAGAAATAATCCAACACGCTCCTTTATTTACCGCGATCGGCAATCATGAGGTAATGGGACAAAAATCCCAACCCACTCTCAAACAAGAATTCAATAATCCTCTACCCCGTCAAATTGCAGCAGAATTTTATCAGCAACAAGCGGGGGAAATTAATCCTACCGAAGACGATCGAGTCAAACAAGACTGGATTAAAAACAATTCTTTTAATACCGATACTTATGAAGAAATTTTTAGCCTACCTCAAAGTAATACGGGAGATCAAAGGTATTATGCCACAACTTTTGGGGATATCAGATTAATCTCTTTATATGTCACCAATATTTGGCGCAAGCCTAGTTTAGCAGGGGAGGAAGGGGGGCGTTATAAAGAAAGTAACGACAATTTAGATGATCCCGCAAATTGGGGCTACGGACAGCATATTTTTGAGCCTATCGCCTGCGGAAGCAAACAATATCAATGGCTAGAGCAAGAATTAGCCAGCCTGGCTTATCAACAGGCTAAATATAAAATAGTCATGTTTCACCATCCTCCCCACACATTAGGGGGTAATATCGTTCCTCCCTATACCGATCCGCAAGCAAAACCCTACGAACTAGATGGCAAATTGCGATCGCTCTATTATGATTATCCGATTGAGAATGATTACATTATTCGCGATCTAATTCCTTTATTAGAATCAGCGGGAGTCCAGTTAGTCTATTACGGACATTCCCATTTATGGAATCGATTTCAGAGTAAATCGGGAATGCACTTTCTCGAATCTTCCAACGTGGGTAATAGCTACGGCGCGCATTTAGGAGATAATAAACGACTAATTCCCACCTACAGCCCAAAAAACTTTGCAGCTACGGGAAATCCCAACGGTTTAGATCCAATTGTACCGAATATTGCTCCTTTAATAGACGCAAAAGGGCAACCTCTGCCTTATATTGCCAGTAATGATATTACAGTATTTAGTATTTTTAATACCTCAACAGGAACAGTAAGCAGTTATCGTTACGACACCCACAAACCCAATTCAGATGTCGTAAAATTCGACGAATTTAAACTCCAGCAATAGATTTATTTTGAAAATCAAAGCCAGCGATCGCGCGATCGCTGGCTTTGATTTTCAAAATAACGCTCTTTTTGCTAATTATTAAACAGAAGACTCTTGTTGTTGATACAGATAACAATAACGTCCTTTCAACGCCATCAACTCTTCGTGAGTTCCTCGTTCCACAATCGAACCAGCATCCATCATCACAATGGTATCCGCGTTTTTAATCGTACCCAAACGGTGGGTAATAAAGAAGACGGTACGTCCCTTTAAGGCTTCCTTGAGGTTGCGAGATACTTCTTGCTCGGTAGCAAAATCCAAAGCACTGGTTGCTTCGTCCAAAACCATCATCGCAGGAGCTTGCAAAATCGTACGCGCGATCGCAATACGCTGTCTTTGTCCCCCAGATAGTGCCGAACCCCTTTCCCCTACCTTAGTGTTATAACCATTTGGTAGAGTCATAATAAAGTCATGAGCAGCAGCGATTTGAGCAGCAGCAATAATCTCTTCCGTGGTTGCATCGGGATTAGTCAAGGCGATGTTGTCTAAGATTGTTCCTTCAAACAACAGGGTTTCTTGAGGAACTACCCCAATCTGACGGCGAATCGAATACAGTTCCACGCGGTTGATATCATAACCATCAATTAAAATCCTGCCCCCTTCTGGTTCGTAGAGTCGAGACAAAAGCTTGGTCATGGTACTCTTACCCGCGCCACTTTCCCCGACAATTGCCACAAATGTACCAGCCTCAAACTCCGTAGTTACATTTTTCAATTGAAGTGGACCAGTATTTTTAAAGCGGAAGGAAAGATTATCGTATTTAACCTTACCTGTAATTGCAGGCATCGGAATATTATTGCGATCGGCTTCTCCCTCTTCAGGACTATCAACAATATCCGCCAAACGTTCCAGAGACAGAGCAGTTTCTTGGAAGTTTTGCCATAGAGTAGCCAGACGCATAATTGGAGAAGTCACATAACCAGCAATAATTCTGAAGGCGATTAATTGACCCAGAGTTAGTTTGCCATCCAAAACCAAATATGCCCCCATCCCAATCAAAATTACCCGAGAAAGCTTGTTGAGGAAGTCACTGGCAGATTTAGCTAAAGTCGAAGTAATCACAGTTTTAAAGCCAGTAGAAACGTAGCGAGCATAACGCTCTTGCCATTTCCAGCGCGATCGCAATTCAATGTTTTGCGCTTTAACTGTTTGAATACCCGTGAGGACTTCCACCAAATAAGACTGAGTTTCGGCGTTACGTTCGGCTTTGACCCTCAATTGTCGGCGAATTGTCGGCGAAAAGATTAACGTCAGGGCAATAAACACGGGAATAATTGCCAGAGTTACCGCCGTCAGTAATGGACTATAGAGGAACATTACCGCTACATAGATTACCGAGAAGATACAGTCTAAAACTACGGTTAAAGCCGTTCCCGTCAAAAACTGCCGAATACGTTCGAGTTCGTTGACGCGGGTAGAGATTTCTCCGACTGGTCTTCTTTCAAAGTAGCGTAAGGGCAATCTGAGTAAATGGTCGATAATCTCCGAACCCAAAGATAAATCAATACGATTAGTCGTATCGACAAACAAATAAGTCCGCAGAGTAGTCAACAAAGCTTCAAAAACATTGATGACAATCAGGAAGAAAATCAAATAACCCAGGGTACTAGGACTATTTTGGCTGATTACTTTATCAATAATCACCTGAATCATCAAGGGGTTAGCTAGTTGAAATAGCTGTACAAAGAAAGAAGCAATAAACACTTCTATCAGAACCCGTTTGTATTTTTGCAGTGCGGGTAAAAACCAATTTAGACCAAATCTTTCTTGGGGAGTATCCTTGGTTTTCTTGAGTAATAATACTTCTCCCCCATCGCCCCAAGTTTCAATAAAGTCTTCGGGTTTATAGCGACGTACCCCCAATTCGGGAACGGCAATGACTAACTCGTTTTCCGTCAGTTCGTAGATCAAAGCCAACCCATCTTGCCAAGTTACCAAACAAGGGCCTTCTAAACGGGTAATTGCTTGGGCGGGAATATTAATCAATTGAGGACTAAGCCCCATCAATTCCGAAACCGCACCACACAGAGGTAAGGATAAAGTCGGAGTCCTCTCCAGTTGCTCTTTTAAGACTCGCTTGATTACCTCTTTACGAAAAGGCATACCGAAGTACTTGCTCAACATTTGGAAGCAAGCCACCCCAGAATCTAGGGTAGTTTTACCTGGAAAATAGGGATAATTTTTCTTTTCTGAAGAAACTGGTTCTTCCTCCCCTTGAAAAGTATATCCTTCTCCCAAGCCTTCATTGTCGTCGAAATCAGTTTCCCCCAAGTCCAAACCAATGATTCCCCCTGCATCTAGTTCGGAGAGAGGATCTTCAATGATGGTACTTTCTTCTTCCCCTGCAAACCAATAGGCTTTGGGAATAGAAATCAACCGAGTCGGGCGATCGCCTTTTACCGTAATAGTTTGACGATCTCTAGTTAATTCCAGACGACTACCTACAGGAAACTCATCAATCGTGCCACCACCGCTGACCAACCAAATCAAACTAGGATCTCTTAATGGTTTGGCAACTTCTGAAGTTAACTGGTGTTCTCCTGGTGGCAAATAATAAACTTCGGCAAATTCAGTCATCTGATTTGCCAAATCTGCCAGTTCCCAATCTCCTTGGGCTTTTTCTTCTAGTTGAATTCCTAATAGATCGAAGATTTCAACTTTGGCTGGCTTGAGTTTGTATTGGGCTGCTAGCTGGGGATGTTGCTCGATTAAAGAGAGAAAATCTTCATTATCGAGAGCCAAACAAACTACTTCCGTACTTGCCATTGCCGTTTCGCAAGGCAAACCCCTAGCCAAATTGACCCAACCAATAATTTGTCCTGGCTTGAGTTTATCTAGAGTGGTGGGCATCTTAGTACGAGGATCGTAACCCAGTAGTCTTACTTCTCCTTCTGAGATAATTGCTACCTGACCCTGCATTTTTTCCCGCATGATCATCACCTTTCCCACCCCAAACCTTAGTGGTTTGAGTTTTGGAGCAATTTCGGCGATCGCTTTTGGATCTAGTTGATTGAATTGGGGAACAAGAGAAAGAAACTGTTCGACAATCTTGGTAGTATTGGTATTAGTCATAGGTCGAGTAGAGCTAACTGGTAACTGGACTATTTAGGAAAGATACTTTTTGCTTGGTTGCTTTATTGAGCCATTCGCGGAACAATTCATCCAACATTCTTTGCCGCATTGGTTCATCAAGCTTTGCCGAAAGATAGTTTTCCAACCTAACGATTACAATCCATTCCCCAACCCGAGTTGGGGGGATTAGCTGACCTGGTTGACAAGTAGCGAGAATCTGGGCAATTTTGGGGTGAGGAGCATTAATCTCTACAGGACCTATCAAACCACCCGTTTGCGCTTCTGTACCCTGGGAATATTCCATGGCTAGCGCGCTAAAAGTATTTTCATCGTCTTTGATCCGAAAATACAATTCTTGAGCTACTTCTGGTTTTTCTACGCGAATCAGGGAATATACGACGCGATCGAGTTGAGACTTGCGCTTGATGAAATAAGCGTCTACTTGGTCGTTCCAGGTTTTCTCTTTATATTTATCAAGTCTCAGTCTTTTGGTAATCAGATTTTGTAGCTGCTCGCGATTCATTCCTTGTTTTTCTAACCAAGCTTCTGTCTCCTCTTCTGATGTCAGCTGATTCTGTTGGCAAAATTGGCTGTAGGTTGCTGTATTTTCTTCTTCCGTACATTCAACCCCAGCGATTACTTTATCAATCAGAATTTCTTGGGCTAGCTTGGGCAGCATTTGATACTGAGTTAAAAGAGGGACTAAATCCTCCGCAGTATATACTTGGTTGTCTACTTCTAAAACTACACTCATATTGGTTGAGATAGACGAAAATTACGCCGATATACAAAGATAGTTACAATTAATTTTTTTTATGGCACTTAAATAAAACTTTGATTAGTAACTTTGAGTTTGGGTTATGACTAAATCTTGCTTGGTTAGTACACCTAGTCTAGATTTTTGCTATCTTAACTTAACTTACTTTAGTGAGAATGACACACCGCTTGTAGTTTTTTGTCGGTCACTAAATCGATTAATCTTTAACTAATAAAACCACTGCATAAGCACAGATCCCTTCTTCTCTGCCCACAGGGCCTAACTCCTCATTAGTAGTAGCCTTAATACTTATGCGATCGATGTCAACTTTCAAAGTCTGGGCTAGGGAATCTCTCATAGATTTGAGGTGGGGTTTGAGTTTGGGTCGTTCTGCTATTACAGTGGAATCTATATTGCCGATTTTCCAGCCTTGAGAGACAATCATTTCCGCAACCTGTTCCATCAATCTCATACTATTAGCCCCTTTCCACTTGGGATCGCTGGGGGGAAAATAATGTCCAATATCTCCCATTCCTAACGCCCCTAAAAGAGCATCCATAATGGCATGGGTGAGAACATCAGCATCGCTGTGTCCTAACAATCCCAAAGAGTGGGGGATTTCGATCCCTCCTAAAATTAAGGGTCTACCCGTTACTAATTTATGAATATCGTAGCCATTGCCAATGCGAATGTTCATTGTTTGAATGAATTATCCTAGATTAGTTGTGTATTTATTTAGTGTTGGAGTGTACAAAATATGCTGAATCATCTTCGTTGTATATCTAAGCCAGCAATTATTACTGGCATTGCCACTGCTTGTATTTCAACAATCTGGGCAGCCCCTGCCTCCAGTCAAATTTTACCTGAAGTTTGGGGTACGATTGGCACAGTAGATGACTTGGTTAGTTATGGTGCTGGATTTAGATTTGCTGGTACTGCCTTAGAAGTTGGCACGGGAGAAGAAGGAGCTACGGGAGCAGATTTTCTGACTTTTGTTCCTTTACCCGTGGTTTCTCCATTTTTAGGAATTGGCTACTACACGGGAGACGAAAATATTGCCTATTCTGGTGGCGTTCATATTAGCGCGGGCAAATTTCTCGTAGTTGGTGGTGGATATCATTCTGTTCGAGGCATCAATGGCATCTTAGGATTTAAGTTTTAAAAAGCTTTTGGTCATTGGTTATGGATTAGTTTTCGGTGTTCGGTAGTTAGTTGTTAATACAATCTTGGGTTACAGGATAAAAAATCAACGACTAGCTGCTGTTTTTTTTGACAGCTATAGAAGTGGCACTTTCTTGTCCTATTTGCGTCTAAAGATTTGATATTTTGGTTAAAGTTTACTATTTGCAATATTTTATGTTTATTAATAAATCATCTTTCAAACCATTATTGACCTTGGCTGCCGTAGCTATAGCTACTTGCTCTATTGGCGGACTGCATACCATTGCCCAGGCTCAAGGAACGCCAGGATTGGTTATTTTTGGCGATCGCGATGTTGATATTTTGAATTACTATCTAGATTTTGGAGGGGCTGCCAAGCAACGCGATCGCTATCGTCTCCGCATTCCCAAAAAGAAACTAGCAAACGGCGCTACTCAATTTATAATTTCCTATCCCGATTATTTTGATGGCAAGTTTAATACTGATAAAATTGAAGTCCGCCCCAATGGAGATAAGAAAAAATCTTTACCCCTCAAAAGTGTAGTTTGGGATGAAAAAAATTATTTAATCCAGATAGAATTAGCCGAACCCCTCAAAGAAGCTAAAAAAGTCGAGATTGTCTTGTCTAATACTAAAAATCCCGAAGTGGGAACTTATTATTTCTACGCTCAGGTTGTTCCCGCTGTCAATACTCCCGTTCCCGAACGAATTGGTGCTTGGGTTATCAGTATCGATCCTTAATTTGGTATTCATAGCTTTACTTTCTTGTCAATATGGTGGTTGCTTGCAACCATCTTCCACGATAAGATTATAGATTGTGGCTTTTTGTCAAGTAATTTAGCTTAAATTTATAGAGGATAGATATAATGACTCAACGTACTTTGGGCGGAACTAACCGCAAGCAGAAAAGAAAATCTGGTTTTCGCGCTCGCATGCGAACCACTAACGGTAAGAGAACGATCGCAGCCCGTCGTAAGAAAGGTCGTCATCGTCTTGCTGTTTAATTAATGTGGGATTGCCAAAAGCTCAGAGGCTAAGGAATAGAAAAGATTATAGGGCTGTTTACGATCGGGGTATCCGTTGTTACAGTCCTAATTTGACTTTAATTGCTCTTAATGCAAAACAGAACGAGATTTGTGCTAGCCCGACAGCATCGATGTTTGGTATTTCTATTAGTAAAAAAGTCAGTAAAAAAGCAGTAGTCCGCAATCGAATTAAGAGACAAATTAAAGGGATAATTAGATCTCAAGGAAAAGCGATCGCTCCTGGATGGAAAATAGTTATTGTAGTTAAGCCCAAAGCAATTGAATGCAAATATGAACATTTTTTGCGAGAATTAGAAGAGTTATTAAAAAAAGCAAAAATAATCGATGGGCATTAAAGAAGACGTTTTTTACGAAGGTGGTCCTCACGTAGGGGATTTAATTTTTAATATATTATTAGCCTTTACAGTTATCTGTATCCCTCTAACAGTGGGGGCGATCGTCAGAGCTTTGTGGTTGCGCTACCGCATTACTAGCCGTAGAATTTCTGTAATTGGTGGTTGGCAGGGCAGACAACGCACGGACATTATTTATTCTGAAGTAGTTAAAATCGTTAAAGTTCCTAGAGGAGTTGGTTTGTGGGGAGATTTAGTGATTACCCTCAGAGACAAAAGCCGTTTAGAAATGCGCGCAGTACCCCAATTTAGAGAAATTTACGATTATATCTCTGAAAAAGCAGCAGATAAAACAGGCAGACCCCTCGAAACCATTCGAGTCAACTAATTAAATCATAAATTAACCTAAAATACAGTTTAGATCGGTTTTCCCCCAAGGGCGATCGGCTAAACTGGACTAAAAATAAAAGTTATCCCGTCAAGGCTGGACAGATTAAAAAATGGATTTTGGTATCGGCTTTCTTTCAAACAACATCATGCTCCCAATCCTAGATTTTTTCTATGGACTTGTGCCGAGTTATGGTTTTGCAATTATCGCTCTAACAATCGTAATTCGTTTGGCGGTTGTGCCTCTTAGTGCGGGGCAAATTCGTAATATGCGTAAAATGAAAATTGTCCAACCTATGATGAAGGAGCGACAAGAACAAATTAAGCAACAGTATAAAAATGACCCAGAAAAGCAAAGAGAAGAGCAAGCCAAAGTAATGCAAGAATTTGGCAATCCTTTGGCGGGTTGCTTGCCTTTGCTCTTACAAATGCCAATTTTATTTGCTTTATTCGCCACCCTCAGAGGATCGCCATTTACTAATACTCCTTACGATATAAACGTCCAGATTTTGCCCAGCGAGCAAATAGAAAGAATCGCGCCTCAGCCTTTTGCTACCAAACCCAAAAATATTTATATCGAAGACGGTATTCACGACAAAATTGCAGCAATGTTGCCTGGTGGGAACAAATTGGGAGTGGGAGAAAGCACAAAAGTAGAATTGCAAACTCCTGAAGGTAAATCATTAAATAATTTACTCAAGGAATATCCCGACAGCAATATCGAGCCTACCTTAGAAGTGACTAAAGGCTCTGAAAGAATTAGAATCAATGACGACGGTACGATTACGGCTTTAGAACCTGGAGACGCTACCATTCAAGTTACCGTACCTGGAATCGCAGCCAATACAGGATTCTTATTTATTGAGAAACTCGGTAGAGTTGGGGTGACTGATGAAAATGGCAACATCAATTTCGACATCTTGGCAATGGTATTGATGTTTGGTGTAGGTATCTATGTCAACCAACAAATGAGTGGCGCGCAGAAAAGCCCAGGAGGAGCAGATCAGCAACAAGCAATTAATAAAATCACTCCCCTGCTCTTTAGTGGAATGTTTTTATTCTTTCCCCTCCCTGCTGGGGTATTGATGTATATTGTGGTGGCGAACTTCTTCCAAACTGGTCAAACTTGGTTTTTGATGCGCGAACCTTTGCCCGAAAACTTGCAGAAAATGCTTGACGAACAAGAAAAAGCGGAAGCAGTTGCATCGCGAGAAGCTCTACCTTTTGAGCGCAAGCGTTCTAAAAAGAAAGAAAAAACTTCAGGTTAGTAACTAAAAATCATAGTGGATAGTCAACTTAGTTCGGGGAAGGAGTGGTTAGATCGGCTTTTAGCTTTAATGAATCTAACCGCTAAGGTAAATACAGAAGGGTTTGAAACTTTAGATAGTAATTCAAACTCTAGTTGGTTAAATATAGACGGCAGCGGTTTGACTCCAGAAGAAACACAACAGTTGATTGGGGATAAAGGCGAAGGAATAGATGCTATTCAATACCTCGCCAACACAATCCTTAATTTGGATGCCGAGCCAGAAACCCAAAACTCTTTTGTCATTGAATTGGATGGTTATAGAGTTCGACGCAATCAAGAATTAGGAATTTTGACTCAAGATGCCATAGAGCAAGTTAGAAGCACTGGAGAAGAGATCGAAATATCAGGTTTATCTTCAGCAGAAAGAAAACAAATACACTCTCTCATTGAAGAGACAGAGGGTTTGAAGAGTGAAAGTCGCGGTCAAGAACCAGACAGAAGACTGGTTGTCAGATTACAATCATCTGAGGTTGAACTGTAACCTTCATTCTCTACAAAACTAGAGCAGTACTAGATAAACAATGGAAGCGATATATATTCCTCATCTGCTAAAAGCACCAAAACGCCAAGCAGAAATCATCGTCCAAGATACGATCGCCAACCTAAATACTTTGACCCCCGTGAAAGGAAAAATTGCCGTACGTCATGGGGGGAATTTTTTGGAAGTAATTTCCCAAGCGGAAACGATCGTCACCCTAACTTGCGATCGCTGCTTGCAGCATTATAATCATCGTTTAGCGATCGATGCTTCTGAATTAATCTGGCTCGAATCAGAACTAGAAAATGTCGAAGATCTGCCTACAGAAAGAGAAGTTTCCCTCGAAGATCTCTCCGAAACTCTCCTCCCAAACGGTCATTTCGATCCTGAAGCTTGGCTATTTGAACAATTATCTTTAGCCTTACCCTTAAGACAAGTTTGTGGAGAGGATTGCCCAGGAGCAGCCCCAATACCCCACAAACAAGAAAAGAGCATCGATCATCGTTGGTCTTCTTTGGCAGCCTTAAAAGAGCAATTAAACGACAATTAATCCTCGCTAATTGCCGATCGCTATTGAAGCTCTCCCCGCATGACAGTTACCGCTTGACCTTGAAGTAAAACGCGATCGCCCCCATCATAACGAACTTTGATTTCTCCACCGCGGGCGGATACCTGATAGGCTAAAAAATCGTCTTTTTTCAAGCGATCGCGCCAGTAGGGAGCAAGGCAACAGTGGGCTGCTCCAGTAACGGGATCTTCATCTATCCCCAAACCAGGGGCAAAAAATCTAGAGACAAAATCATATTGGGAGCTATCTTTAGCCAAGCTAGTGACGATCGCATTGGAGAGGGGTAATTGCTTTAAAAGGGTAAAATTAGGCTTGAGCCTTTCTAGATCTTCGGGGGAATTGATTTCTACTAGATAACCTAGAGAATTATAAGAAAATGTTTTAATTCTCACTCCCAAAGCATCTTGCAGTTTAGTAATCGGAGGAATATCTTGGGATCGATTAGCGGGAAAATCTAGTTCGATCCAATTGTCTCGATATTTGGCACTTAACAAGCCACTTTTGGTCTGAAAAGAGATCCCTTGACCAGTAGAAGCATAACCTTCCGTCCACAGTACGTGAGCGCTAGCGAGGGTAGCGTGACCGCATAACGGAACTTCTGTAGTTGGCGTAAACCAACGCAAACTATAGTCTTGCTCTTGCTTGAGCAAAAAAGCAGTCTCTGAAAGATTCATTTCTCTGGCTACCGACTGCATCCAGCCATCGTCTCGCTTTGCTTCTAATACACATACAGCAGCAGGATTTCCTTGAAAAATTTTATCGGTAAAAGAATCAACTTGAATAATTGTTTGTTTCATGAAAATTTGTACAAAGAATACAGATTGCGATCGCAAATTTTGTTTTGATTAAAACAAAAGTATTGTAATTTTGCGCTATATACACCAAAGTTCATACAATATATAGATAAGGAATACAAATTAACACCAAATCATGAAAACCAACAATACATCTTGCTTTTTGTCTTTCATGGGATTAAGTCTTGCTACCAGCCCTTTTATCATTACTCTTCTAACTCTATATCTCTTGGCAGAATTTATGACCGAATTGGGCAAAGCTAGTGAAGAAATTTTTCGCCCAGAACGATTGCCTATTCTCAACTTTCCCGATCTAGATAGTAACAAGCTTTAGTTAAAATCAAAACTTTGATTCGATGGGAATATATAGTTCTTTTCTAACAAATTTCTATGTTAGGTCTGATAAATTCTATATACTCTAAAGTAATTATATTGATTAAATCAAGACACACATACGGTACCCAGAGGTTTTTATGAGTTCGGTTGTTCAATCTTCGGTAGCGGATCTAGAAGACAATAGCGTACTTGCTGCTTCTTATTTATTATTACGCCATCGACAAAAATTAGTAGAAGATCTGTGGGAGTCTGTACTGCGGTCTGAATGCGGTCAAGAAATGTTGGATTTACTCCAAAAAATGCGTTCTCTTTCTTCAGCCGAAGGACAAGTGACGGATTCATTTTCTCAATCTACCGTACCTAAGCTGATTGAAGAATTGACTTTAAACGATGCTATTCAAGCAGCTAGAGCCTTTGCTCTCTATTTTCAACTCACTAATATAGTTGAACAGCACTACGATAGTAGGGAACAAAAACTTTCTCGGCGGATAACCAATATAACTCTGTCCTCAGGCAATTCTAATGGCAATGGTTCTAAAAATGCGGTTAAAAACGGTCAACCCAGCATACGCGATGCCAAAATAGAAGAGTTAGAAGAAGATTGGGTAGAACCCACCATCTCTAGTAGCAATAAAGCAGGTTTGTTTAACTGGCTTTTTCCTTATCTCAAGGAAATTAACATGCCCCCGTTGATGCTACAAAGATTACTAGAACAGCTAGATATTAGACTAGTGTTTACGGCTCACCCGACAGAGATCGTGCGTCATACTATCAGGAAAAAACAACGTCGCATATCTCACATTTTAGAACAGTTAGACCAAGCGGAAGAAGTAATGCGGGAGGTAGGACTTCCCGAATCATGGGAGGCTCAAGAAGCAACAAGCCAATTAACAGAGGAAATTCGCCTCTGGTGGCGTACTGATGAACTACACCAGTTTAAACCCAAAGTTTTGGATGAAGTAGATTATTCCCTCCACTATTTCCAAGAAGTATTGTTTGATGTAATTCCCCAATTGGCTGCTCGTTTAAAACAGTCTTTAAACGCTTCCTTTCCTAATTTAGTTTCTCCAACTCATAACTTTTGCTACTTTGGCTCTTGGGTCGGTTCAGATCGAGATGGGAACCCCTTTGTGACTCCTCAAGTTACCTGGGAAACCGCTTGTTATCAAAGAAAAATTGTAATTGAAAAGTACCTCAAGTCCATTGATCAACTGCGGGAATTATTAAGCTTATCTTTGCACTGGAGCGATGTCAGACAAGAGTTGCTAGATTCTTTAGAACAAGATCAGCAGCAAATGCCAGGAATCTACGAACAACTAGCAATACGCTATCGTCAAGAGCCTTATCGCTTAAAACTTGCTTATATAGCTCAAAGATTAGAAAACACCCTAGAACGCAATCAAGCTCTATCTTCTGTAGCTGGCAGACAGGCTATTTCCGAGATTAATACTGAGAATATTTATGCCAATGGGGCAGAATTTATTGCTGAGTTGAAGTTGATGCAGAGTAGTCTTACTGCTACTAGCTTGCACTGTCGGGAATTGGATAATTTGATTTGTCAAGCTGAAGTATATGGATTTACTTTAGTCGAGCTAGATTTCCGTCAAGACTCATCTCGCCACAGCGATGCGATCGCTGAAATTACCGCTTATCTACAAGTTTTACCCAAACCCTACGACGAACTATCAGAATCGGAAAAAACTGCTTGGCTAATTCAAGAATTAAAAACCCGCAGACCTTTAATTCCTGCGGAAATGCCTTTTTCTGAGACAGCTTGCGAAACCATCGAAACCTTTAAAATGTTACGGTTGCTGCAACAGGAATTCGGACAAGGTATTTGCCAGACATACATCATCAGTATGACTAACTTTGTTAGCGATGTTCTAGAAGTATTGTTACTTTCTCAAGAAGCAGGACTATACGACCCCGCATCCTGCCAGACTAGCGTCAGAATCGTTCCTTTATTTGAGACTGTCGAAGATTTAAAACGCGCTCCTGCAGTAATGCGGGAATTGTTTGAACTCCCCCTTTATCGGGCAGCTTTAGCAGGGGGATATCAATATGTGGCAGCGGATCGAGAACCAAATTCCTCACGAGATAATGCTCCACCTTTAAAACCTAGTGATTTGCAAGAAGTGATGTTGGGTTATTCCGATAGCAATAAAGATTCGGGTTTTTTGAGTAGTAATTGGGAAATTCACAAAGCTCAACGAGCATTACAAAAGGTATCTTCTGAATTTGGTATTTCCTTGCGTATTTTTCACGGTCGTGGTGGTTCTGTCGGTCGTGGCGGTGGGCCTGCTTATTCGGCGATTTTAGCCCAACCTACGGATACAATCAAAGGTAGGATTAAGATTACCGAACAAGGTGAAGTTTTAGCATCAAAATATTCTTTGCCCGAACTAGCTCTGTATCACTTAGAAACTATGACTACTGCGGTAATTCAGTCTAGTTTGCTGGGTAGCGGATTCGATCGCGTCGAACCTTGGAATCAAATCATGGAGGAGTTATCAGCGCGATCGCGTACTGTTTACAAAGCTTTGATTTACGAAGAACCTGATTTTGTTGATTTCTTCCATTCGGTAACTCCTGTAGATGTTATTAGCCAGCTACAGATTGGCTCTCGACCTTCCAAACGACCTGGTAAAGGTTCTGGGGGTAAAAATAAGGATATGAGCAGTCTGCGAGCAATTCCTTGGGTATTTAGCTGGACTCAAAGTCGTTTTTTGCTACCTGCTTGGTATGGGATAGGTTCGGCGTTACAAGGATTTTTGGATCAAGAGCCAGAAAAAAATCTCAATTTGCTGCAATACTTTTATGTTAAGTGGCCTTTCTTTAGAGTCGTAATTTCTAAGGTAGAGATGACTCTGGCTAAAGTCGATCTGCAAATAGCCGAACACTATGTTAGAGAATTATCTCAGCCTGAAGATTTAGAACGTTTTCAAAAACTATTCGATCGAATATCTGAGGAATATTATCTAACCAAGGAGTTAATTCTAAAAATTAACGGTCAGAATAGACTTCTAGATGGCGATCCAGAACTACAAAGATCGGTACAGTTGCGTAATGGAACGATTATTCCTTTAGGATTTTTGCAGGTAGCCTTGATCAAGCGTTTGCGTCAACATAATAAGTCTGAAGTACTCCACTTCCGCTTTAGTAAAGAAGAGTTGTTACGAGGAGCAATGTTGACTATTAATGGTATTGCTGCGGGAATGCGTAACACGGGCTAATTTGAGGAAAAAGGAACGAGGAAAGAGGAAGGGTAACAACAGTTGTTACCCTTCCTCTTTTATTTATAAACAAGGAGGGTAAATTGAAAGCAACTGCCTTCTTCGGGAGAGCTTTCTACCCAGATTTGCCCGTAGTGAGCGCAAACAATTTGATGGCACATAGCTAAACCCAAACCATAGCCATCGCGGTCTCGATCGCGATGAAGGCGGAAACTATCTTCAAAGATTCGCTCTCTTTTTTCAGGGGGAATTCCCAAACCCGTGTCGCAGATACTTACTTGAATTTTTTGATTGGTGCGATGCAAAATAGAAAGGGAAATTTTCCCTCCCTTTGGAGTGTATTTAATGGCGTTATCGATTAAGTTGCTAATTAATTGGCGAATTAATTCTTCATCAGCATAAACATCAGGAATATCTTGAGGAATATCTTCCTTGAGGATCATTGACTTTTCCTCAAGTCTGGAGTCAAACTGAGCGATTATTTCACGACATAAAGGTTGCAGGCTTAAAGGAGATGGCTTTACCTGTAGTTTGGCATTGATGTTTTGCGAATTGTGTAGGAGATCTCTAATCATACGCTCCATAATCCCAAATTGATTTTTCGCTTGCTCGAATAGCTTTTGCTTGAGAATTTTTAATTTTGTTTTGTCGAATTTGTCATTTTTTTCTGACAACTCGATTGTTTCTACTGACATAGAAGCTGCCGTTAAGGGAGTACGCAAATCGTGGGCTAGCATTGCCAAAATTTTATCTTTGAAACGGAGTTGAGCTAGTAGCTCTTGTTTTTCTAACTTCAGACAAAATATTTCATCAGAAAGCCTGATTTTTTCAGCATTATAAGCTTCTTCCTCGATATCGATGATGTAACTTGCTTGAGAATTGTTGACTTTGATATTTTCTATGGCAGCTTGCCACTTGGGCCACCATTTTTCTAACTGCTTAATTAAATTACTTCCCGCTAAAGTTTGTTTGGGGGCAGGAGATATTTTTACTAAAGCGGGAGTGGCAACTAATCTTAAATATTCTACTAAATGAGGTTGCTTATCAATCTCAATGATGTTGAGCTTGAAAGAGTAGTCCGATCGTAGATTTTTTAAATAAATTTGAATCTGTTGAATTTGTTCCTGTGAAGAAGTCCGTTTATCGATAAACAATAATAGTTGAAGCAATACTTTCTCGGTATTGTTCTGGCGAGGATCGGGAGACTGCTCGTTAAATTGCAACACTATATATGAATATCCAACAGATTAAATCGAAGCTTTTATGACTTTGTTATATAAAACAATACAGCAGACATACGAAATATTTTTAATCTTTTTTAAGGCAACTACTGTTGCATCTTTAGGTAAAGCTAAAAGCGCATCATAGCTTATCAAAAGCCACCATTTTAAAGCTTTTTTTTGTTAGCCAAACTTTCTCAGAATACATTATTAAGATATCATAAAATTTACCCAGATTGCCTTAGTTCCTTAATTCAGGTCATAAAAAATTTTTAGAAATATTACATCATGGCTCTTGGTTATCTTGCCCTTGTCTTACACGCTCATCTACCTTTCGTTCGACATCCCGAAAGTGATTTTGTCTTAGAAGAAGAATGGTTATTTGAAGCCATTACTGAAACTTATGTTCCTTTGCTTCAAGTATTTGAAAACTTGAAACGGGATGGAGTTGATTTCAAAATGACTATGAGTATGACACCGCCATTGGTGTCTATGCTACGGGATGAATTATTACAAGACCGTTACGATGCTCACCTTGCCCAATTACAAGAATTAATTGATAAAGAAATAGATCGCCATCAGCATAACGGTCATATGCTTTATTTGGCGGAATATTATGCTAATTCTTTTCGTCAGATTCGACAAACTTGGGAAAGCTACGATCGCAATTTAATATCTGCCTTTAAACAGTTTCTTGATAGTGGCAACCTAGATATCATTACCTGTGGTGCGACTCATGGTTATCTTCCTCTTATGAAGATGTATCCCGAGGCTGTTTGGTCGCAGATCAAAGTAGCTTGCGAACATTATGAAGAGAATTTTGGTCGCCCCCCCAAAGGGATTTGGTTACCTGAATGTGCTTACTATGAAGGTGTGGAAAGAATGCTCGCCGATGCTGGCTTGCGTTACTTTTTAACCGACGGACACGGTATTCTTTATGCTCGTCCTCGCCCCCGTTATGGCTCTTATGCCCCTATTTACACGGAAACGGGGGTTGCAGCCTTTGGTCGCGACCACGAATCTTCTCAACAGGTTTGGTCTTCTAAGGTAGGATATCCTGGTGCAGTAGAATATCGCGAATTTTATAAAGATTTGGGTTGGGAAGCTGAATATGAATATATTAAGCCCTACATCATGCCCAATGGTCAGCGCAAAAATACAGGAATTAAGTACCATAAAATTACCACCCGTGACGGAGGTTTATCAGAAAAAGGTTTATACGATCCTTACTGGGCGAGAGAGAAAGCAGCAGAACACGCTGGCAACTTTATGTATAACAGAGGACAGCAGATCCAAAATTTGAATGGAATGTTGCAACGCCCTCCCATTGTAGTTTCTCCTTATGATGCGGAGTTATTCGGTCATTGGTGGTATGAAGGACCTCAATTTATTGATTTTCTGTTCCGCAAGAGTTGGTACGATCAAAATACCTATGACATGACTCACTTGTCGGAATATCTCCAGCAGCAACCCACACAACAAGTATGTCGTCCTTCTCAGTCTAGTTGGGGTTACAAAGGATTTCATGAGTATTGGTTGAATGAAACTAATGCTTGGATTTATCCTCACCTACACAAAGCAGCAGAAAGAATGATCAAACTAGCCAGTCGCGAACCTGCTGACGAGCTTGAATGGCGCGCTTTAAATCAAGCTGCCAGAGAAGTTTTGTTGGCACAGTCATCTGACTGGGCATTTATTATGCGTACTGGTACGATGGTGCCTTATGCTATTCGCAGAACGCGATCGCATTTACTACGGTTTAATAAAATCTATGATGATATTTTGGTTGGCAAGATAGATTCTGGCTGGTTAGAAAAAGTCGAAGCAATTGATAATATTTTCCCTAATATTAATTATCGAACTTACAGAACAGCGTAGTAATTTGAAGATTTTAGTCTTGTGATTGTTGCTTATCCCTAACTATGATTATCTATAATCTAGTTAAGGGATATTTTTTATAACTTCAAGTTATTTCGATCAATTAGCAGAGTATTAATACAAATTGAATTGTCATTTTTAACCGAGATTATTCCCTGACGTCGCAGTTTACCCATTAACCTAGTTACCGTAACTCTAGTAGAGCCGATCGCGCTCCCAATTTGGGCATGAGTTAATGTATAAGGCAAACAATATTGTTGATCGTTTTCTCGACCGTATTCTTCAATTAATAGAGTTAGAAAACTAGTAAGACGATCTATAGTTCTTCTTTGACCTAAAGCACTCAGCCACAAAAGTTTTCTTTGATGTTGATCGCGAAAAGCATTGTATATTTCTTGACGAAAATCAGGCCAATTTTCTAAGTCTTGCCAATAAAGCCAAGCGACTTGAGTATAATCGACGTGAGCGTAGGCATGGAAACTAAAAGAATGATGAGACAGAACTTCAAATGGTTTGCCCACACCTACAAAGCCTAAAAAGGCTGTTTCAACTTCTTCTGTTAACCCTGGATCTGATTCAGTAATATTGTCCAAACAATGGTCTTCTTGATGCATTTGAGTTTCGCTAACTAAACGAATTGCACCTTGATTGACCAGATAAATCAGTTGGGGACGAACGGGAATTTGCTCATCTTTACGAAAAATGCGATCGCGATAGTGGGTTTGCGCCCAGTCCATGATACTTTTCCAGGTCAAAATTGGATGAGATTCCTCAGAGGAGTGATCGGAAAATTGCATAAGATGAAGGCAAAATAAAAGATCAACGCATATTTGATTCTACATGGATAGTAATGTATCAAAAGAGACTTTTTTACATAAGTTTTTGAACCCACCATCGATTCCAGAAAAAATACCTATTGCCATTGAGGATTTATTAAAATTCAAGCTCCTGTCAGCCTTAGATTTATATCGGCAAAAAGCAAATGTTGCTTTGAATACTGAGTTTATTAATCGGAGTCTTAGAGGTAATATCGTTCTTTTACACGCTTCTATTGAGTCTATATACTCTAAGATCCAAGTCGACCGAGTTTTATTAACATCACAACTGACATCTATTGTGTATAGTTCTTCTATTGCTTTGAGTCTAGCTCCTCGCGTCCAAAAAAAACCTCAAATTGTGGCAGAAGAATTGGTCGATTTATGGGATTTTGAATCGGATAATATTAGTACTCAATTTCATTTGAATTTGAGAATTGATTTGGTAGAATCTGGCTCGATTAATTTTTATTTAGATTCAAAATCTATTGCCAGTTGGCTAGATCGATCGCTAAAATTACTGGATACAAAAACTGCCGTCAAGCCCAATATATCTCAATCTAGTCAGTTAGATCCTACGGCGATCGCTTTGTTCCCCGTACAATACGTTCATGGTCGCTGTTGCTCGTTATTGCGCCTGGGAGAAAGAGAAAAACTAATGGTATTCAACAACAGAAGCGAATCTATATCTTGGCTAGACGAAAGAGGTGATTTGTGGCTTAAGGAAGTAGCTGAATTTTATTTACTGCGTCAGTTGTTTTTAGTTACAGATTTGTTTGCCAAAGAATCGACTAATTGGCACAAGCTAGCCTTTAATTTTAGTCAGATAATCATGATTTTTTTAGCAGAATGTCGTTTCCTGGGGGAAATACAACGAGAGACTCCCCAAAAAGCGATCGCTCGTTTGAGACTAATTGCGATCGCCAACTACTGGCTGGAAAGAATTTTGGTAGAGAAATTAAACATCCCAGCACCAAGCAGCTTATAAAATTTATAGACTAACATCTAAATACAGGACAAAACTGAAACTATCTTATGCCCCTGTTTCGTATAGTAGCTTTATTTCTCGGTCTGAGCCTCATTCTGGGATTATCCATCTGGCTGGTGACATCCTTGTCCCATCTGTATATGCAGATATCTTTTACTGCACCCATTTTGGCTAATTTATTGCTGCTATTGGTAATTGTTTTAATTGCCTCTCTCATTGGGGGATATATTTACTATGTCAATAAATATACTAGTAGAAGTTCCCGTTCTAGAAAGGGCAAACGTCGGGTTAATAAAGTTAAAATACCAGAGGAAAAAACTCAGGTAGCAGCCCAAAACCTCCAGGCATTAAGGCAACAAGTCGGACAAATACAAGATAAAATTGCTCAAAAAGCCTTAATTAATCGATCGCAGCAGATAGAGGCAGATTTGCAACGGGGAGAAGTAAAAGTTGTTATCTTTGGTACGGGTTCGGCAGGAAAAACTTCTCTAGTTAATGCTTTAATTGGCGAGATAGTAGGGGAAGTCAATCCGATTATGGGAACGACTACCCAAGGAGAAACCTATAGCCTTAAGTTAAAAGGGGTAGGCAGGGAAATTTTAATTATTGATACTCCTGGTATTTTAGAAACAGGAATAGCAGGCACGGAAAGGGAAGGAATAGCCCGTCAACTAGCTACAGAAGCCGATTTACTGGTGTTTGTTGTCGATAACGACCTCAGACAGTCAGAATACGAACCATTGAAAGCATTAGCCGAAATTGGCAAGCGATCGCTTTTAGTGTTTAATAAAACAGATCTCTACACTGACGAAGATCGAGAAATAATTTTGGGGCGACTCAAAGAAAGAGTCAAAACTTTTATTGCCCCTACTGACGTTACTGCTATTTGTGCTAATCCTCAAGCAGTACAATTACCCAGTGGAGAAATTGTCGAACCCACCGCCGAAATTATTCCTTTGATTAAAAGATTGGTAGCGGTATTGCGGGCGGAAGGAGAAGATTTGATTGCGGATAATATTTTGCTGCAATCTCATCGTTTGGGAGAGGAAGCCCGCAAAATAATTGATATTCAACGACGTAGAGAGTCAGATAAGATAATCGATCGCTATCAATGGATTGGTGCGGGAGTAATTGCGGTGACTCCCCTACCCGTAGTGGATATGTTGGCGACAGCAGCTATTAACGCTCAAATGGTAATTGAAATTGGCAGAATTTATGGCATCGAGCTTAATTTGGAACAGGGCAAAGAATTAGCCTTATCTTTGGGTAAGACTCTCGTTAGTTTGGGCATAGTTAAGGGCGCGCTAGATATTTTAGCTAAAGCACTCCAGTTTCATTTTGCTACTTATATTGTGGGAAAAGCGATTCAAGCTGTCTCGGCTGCTTATTTAACCCGTATTGCGGGTAAAAGTTTTGTCGAATATTTTAAACGCAATCTGGATTGGGGAGATGGTGGCATGACTGAAGTAGTGCAGCAACAGTTTCAACTAAGTCGCCGAGATGAATTTGTTAAATCGTTCGTGCAAGATGCTATTTCTAAAGTGGTGCAACCTTTATCGGAAGCTTGGGGAGACGAAGAATTAGAAGAAATGTCAGAACTTGAAGTAGTAGAAGAAATGTCAGCACAATTAGAAGATGACTGGTAATTTTTAATTGATGACACGCCCTAGTTATTCAATAAATGTTTTTACTCCTCCATCGGGATTTAACAATAGGCGTATTCTTAGTTTTTTTGGTTGTTCTAAGGGAGAAATAAAAGCTTCGCCTCGAACGGGAATATTAGTTTTGCTTAAATATAATGCAGAGGCTTTCCCGATAGGAATTACTCGTTTTATCGAGCCATCTGAATTTAAATATAAGCGATATTCTAAACTCTGTTTTAAATCTTCTGGTGGTTGCCACCTTGATTGGAAATAAGCTTTTATTTCTTGCAATGAATTGGGCTTTGATGGGGCTTGATTAGGAACAAGATCATTGCTATTTTTTACTCTATTTAATTCTGCTGAAGAGTCTGCTAACGAGTTATCTGGCTGAGTTTTTTTTTCGGGAATAATTTCCGTAGTAATTGTAGTCGTAGATTCAGTCGGTTGTTCGATCGCGGGTTTTTCTTGACTCAAACCCGACTGACGAGTGACTTTTGGTAAAGGATAGTCAGCAGGATCGGGGATGTTTGGCTTTGGTTTGGGAGTATCTACCGCAGGTGGTGGTGGTAATCTTGTGGTAGATGATAGGGATTCGTTTATTCTAGGTTTGGACGATCCCTTTTTGGGGCTAGAAGGTGCTTGGGGTGCAACAATATCATCAAAGCGATCAAAATTCTCGGATGATTCTTGTTTGGGAGAGGAAGCAATGTTTTGCATTGGGGAAGATTTAAGCAAAATCGCCGTAATGCTAACAGCAACTAAAGCTACAGCAGCTATTCCTCCCCAAAGGGGAATTATTTTTTTGCGTTGAGTTTGTTTTAATTCGGGTAAAGCAGCAATTTGAGTATTATAGGCTTCTAATGCTGTGACTAAATCAAATAACTGTACTGTACTAAGAGTGATTTTATCTTCAGTACTATCGCTGTTTAAATTACCAAAATATAGTTCGCATTCTGTCAATCCTTTGGTTTGTAGATAAGGTATTTTCTTACTAAATTTTTTCTGAGATTGTGAAGATATCTTGGAGGTAAAAGAACTACATAAAAAATTAAGCATGTACCCATCTACTGCGGTTTTTAGTAATTCTAAATTCCAGCGATCGCCTGTAATAGTTACGTCTTTCAAACTGGGTAAGCGAGGATCGTCAAAGCTTAGTTTAAATTTAAAATCCTTGAGTATATCTTGCTTTGCCCAACGAGAAAGAATAGAATTTTTACCTTTTATTTCTAACGTGCAGGTAGGTGGGGTAAAACGATAAATTGTACTTGTCATTATTTTTATATATTTTTTTATAAATTGGGCTTTTGGGCTGAATCAAAAATAGCCATCCACAATAAACGATGACCATTTTTACCGCTATAAAATAAAAGACTAATCAATAAATTAAAAGCTAATTCAGATAGACTCTCTGATGAAACATTGGAAGCGATCGCGATTCTTTCTTGATAGTAATTAATAAAATTATCAAGATAATTACCTAGTAAAGAGGTTTGGTGAGGAGGAATTTTTTGTTCTGTTACTTGTTCCAAAAGACTAACAGCGCGACGTAATAATTCTTGGTGTTTGTTAGCTAAATGACAAATGATTAACACCAAGGATCTTGCTTCTTCTATATCTAATTTTTTTCTACCACCAGAGCTTTTTCGTTGAGGATTGGAAGATCTTAATCTCCATAAGGTTATGCGATCGCGCAATACCGATTCTAAGCCCAGATCTTTGGCTGCCACTAAAATTGTCTCGGAGCTAATATTACCAATCGCTTCTAAGGCTAATAAGATTAAATCTAGGTGAGATTTAATATTTTCTAACTGCTTGTCGTTAGTTAATTGAAGCGGGCTTAAATCTTGCCATTTTGATGAATCAGCATTAGTGTTGGTGGTCATTGGCACGGTCTTAATATTCTTACTAAGGTTATATCTTTACCTAAATATCATCAATATTTACCGATTAATACTGTTTCCAAATCCTGGTTGTTACCAGCATAATCGATCCTGTATAAAGCTTAATTTTTTATCTAAAATGACTTTTTATCTTTATGGTGCTGGCACATATTGTATTTTTCTAATCTACAGAATGTTTCAAGATAGCGAATGTTCCAAAACAGATTCTACTTCTTGGCTAATTATTGCGATCGCATCTCTATTCTGGATCTTAGTAATTCCTATATCTCTACTAGAATTACAAGCCAAAGCTAAAAATAAAAATACTTATAGTCTTCGAGAAGTAGATCGGCTAGAAAATAGCACTACTCCCCTGACAGATTCTTAAAAACAATCCATTCTCCAGCAACCTCGGCGATCGCTCCTCCCGGTAAACTAGAAGTACGACTTTTGTTAGGGGCGGTAACAAGACCAACAACAGCTTCGATTTGCCCAAAATTGGGCTGTTTTGACATGACTAAAGGAAGAAACTGACGAATAGCCCGACGTTGAATAGCTAGGGGCGCATTGCGTAACTCTGAGCGATTCAATTTATTACTCGAACGTGCTGTTTGTAATAGTTGTTGGGCTTTTTCTTCGAGATATTCTACATCTGCCTTCAACAACTCTGCGGTTTGAGCTAAAGAATTTTCTACTTGAGGGTTAAAATTATCTTGCAAATATGGAATTAAATCTTTGCGAATTCGATTGCGAGCATACTTATTATTCTCATTAACCACATCATGCCAAATAGGTAAATCAAATTGCTGGCAGAATTCTAAAGTTTCGTAACGATATATATTTAAAATAGGGCGAACTAAAGCAATTTCATCGGTTAAAAGACGTTTCCAGCTTAATGCAGCCAATCCGTCTGCTCCCGCACCGCGAATTAAATTATATAAAAAAGTTTCCGCGCGATCGCTCTTAGTATGTCCCGTAACAATATAGGGGAATTCTCTTTCTCGCGCAATTTCTACTAGGGCTTGATAACGCCATTTTCTAGCTGCTGCTTCTGTCTCATCGAGCATATTAGCTACTTTTAAATAATATGGCAGTTGCCAAGATCTTGCAACTGATGATACTCTTTCAGCAATTCCTACATCTGTTGACCACTGATGATCGCAATGAGCAATTGCAATTTGCCAATTCCATTTAGAACTCAAATCTAATAATAACTTACCCAAACAAAGAGAATCTTGTCCTCCAGATACTGCTACTAAAATCTTCGCTCCTGGTGGTAATAGAGATCTCCCGCAGCGTAATGTTTGATGTAATTTACTGTGTAGTGGCGTCCAATAAGTCATCGATTAACTATTAGTTATTAGTGGTCTTTACGTAATTTCACTGATCGAAAAGATAAATAAAATCTATATACTATATCTATATGAAGAAAGACTTAATAAAGGAATGAAGATTTAGTAAAGGAATTTACAATTAAAAAAATCATAAGTAATTATATATAAGTATATATAAGTAATAACTAGTACCGAGTAAATACTTTTGTATCTTCCGCGTCTAGTAAATATATTATTTAATTTTGCTACTAATTTAATTTAATTTATATGATTCGTATTTTACTAGTTGATGACCAAAAAATGGTTAGAGAAGCACTCAAAGTTGCTTTAGAACCAGAACAAGATCTAGAAATTGTGGGTACTGCTAGCAACGGTATTGCAGCTATCAAACAAGTAGAGCAACTTCAGCCAGATGTTGTAGTAATGAATATGGAAATGCCTGGTTTAGATGGAGCAGGTGCTACTCAACAAATTGCTAATCAATTTACTAAAACTAAAGTTTTAATTCTGACTTCCTACGATAGTGATGAATATGTTATCAAATCTTTAGCCATGGGGGCGAAAGGTTATCTTTTAAAAGATTCAGGTACTAAAGATATTGCAGGAGCGATTCGCAACATCAATAAAGGATATACTCAAATATCTCCAGGTTTATTAGACAAATTATTAGTTTATACTGACTCGGGGGTAGTTCTGAGTAAGATGCAGGGAACGGTATACCGCCGTTTACCAAACAATTCTCAACCCGATCGCAGTACTTTTAAACCTCAGCGTACTATTTCCAGTTTGCAGCTTATCTCTCGTCAGCAACAAGAAGAAATTGTCAAATTACGTCGCAATTTGGATAATAGCCAACAAGAACTACCCAAAATTAAAAAGAGTATTTCTACTATTAATAAATCTATGTGGGTAATGATATTAAGCTGGGTGGTATCTCTACCATTAGTTGTTTTTTGTTTGTACACTCTCTACAATAAAACTAATAGTATTAGAGCAAGCATGATTCCCAATGAAAGAATCGGTTTAAATGGTGAATTTAGCTTAAGTGGTATTGCGGAAAGAGTTGCTAAGGAATTCAAGCAAGATCCAGCTCTTGCAGGTATATCTACTATTTATATCGCCCAAGAAGATGATGCTATTATCCTTACAGGTAAGATATCAGATCCAGATCTTCTCAGACGCATGGAAAATTTGGCGATGGAAGTAACAGGAGTTAAAAAAGTATATAGCAGCCAGGTTGCGATCGGATCTAGAAGACAAAAGGATCTCTTAGAAGCCCAGAATTAACATATAGGAATCTACTTAAAATAGTTAACTGAAAAACTAGAGATTTTAATATGTTTAATCGGCAAAAATTTATTCAGTTAATATTACTTAGCTCGATCTTTAGCTTCTGTGTGACTTGCAAAATTGGGAATCAAAGTATTTCTACTTCCCTAAAAAACCTCCCCGATCGCCTATACATACCACCCCGCCAAGATTTTAGAATTGCTGTAATTAGCGATCTCAATAGTCAATATGGATCGACAGAATATGAGCCAGAAGTAAAACAAGCGATCGCTTTAATGTCTCAATGGCAACCCGATCTAGTTTTATGCGGTGGAGATGCGATCGCAGGACAAAAAGCTTCTCTGACTAAGTCACAGATTAATGCCATGTGGCAAGGATTCGATCGCTATATTGCTGCACCTCTACGACAGCAGCAGATACCCTTCGGCTTCACTATTGGCAATCACGATGGTTCGGGAGCAATCAAAGACAAAACCTTGGTATTTGCAGCAGAAAGAGAACTAGCTAAAGCTTACTGGAACGAGCATCAAGCAGAATTAGGCTTAGATTTTATAGATCGAACCAATTTTCCCTTCTATTATAGTTTTCAACAAAGTGGTATATTCTTTTTAGTATGGGACGCCTCTACCCACAAGATCTCAAAACAGCAACTAGAGTGGGTCAAGGAAACTTTAGATAGGGATCTCGCCCAACAAGCCAAAACTAGAATTGCCATCGGACACCTGCCTTTATATCCCGTTGCAGCAGCTAAAAACAAACCAGGGGAATATTTAGCAGGGGCAGAAGAATTGCGATCTCTCCTCGAACGAAATCAAGTAAAAGTTTATATTAGCGGACACCATCACGTTTATTATCCTGGTAAAAAAGGCGATTTAGAATTACTCCACGCGGGGGCATTAGGACAAGGCGCAAGACAGTTACTTGGCAGTGATTTGCTACCCTATCCTACTGTGACTATAATCGATATTGAAAAGGCTACATCTAAACTTACTTACACTACTTATAATGCCAAAACTTGGGAATTAATAACTTTAGAACAATTACCGCCTTCTATTACAGGAGAACATGGCACTATTTTAAGACAGGATTTATCAAGTAATAATTTCTAATTTTCTTGGGTATTTTCCCCAATCCAATTTAGATAAGCTGATGAACCAGCCAGCATCGGTAAAGCAATAATTTCTGGGACATCATAGCTGTGAAGTAGCTTAATTTGTTCGGCTAACTGAGGAAAGAGACTGAAGCGAGTTTTGATCGTTAATTGCCATTCGCGATCGCAGTTTATTTTTTCCGACCAAGTATAAAAAGAATCGATCACATTCATGTTGATGCAAGCGGCTAGTTTCTCTGTAAGTAATGTGTGGGCTATTTTTTTTCCTTCTGATTCAGAACTAACCGTAACCATCACCAAGCAATAGGAAGAGCCATCTTGTATGGTGGTCATAAATTTAATTAAGTAGAATCTACTTGCTGCTGTTTGAATTTATTTTACTAAGATCTTGTACGTCTTATATAAAAATTCAGTTTAATAATTAATAATCTAGGGGGATTGGTTTACAAATGATAATAATTCCTATTTGTGAATCGACTCTGTAAATAGCGAAAACTAATGTTGAGATTGGTTTTTCAGTCAAAATTTTTCTATCATGATCCTAGGGGGATAATTAATACCTATGACTGCACTGACTGAAAATACACCGCTACTAAAACAACCAGAACGCCTCGAAACCCGCCTCAAAGAGATTCCCCCCGAACCTGGGGTTTATTTTATGCGCTCGGGGAATGGAGATATCTTATATATTGGCAAGTCCAAAAAATTGCGATCGCGAGTCCGTTCTTATTTTAGAGATTCCCAGAAATTAAGCGATCGCATTGCTATGATGGTACGTCAGGTAACGGAAATTGAATTTATTGTTACCGACACCGAAGCAGAGGCTTTGGCATTAGAAGCAAACTTAATTAAAAAACACCAGCCTTACTATAATGTAATGCTCAAGGATGATAAAAAATATCCTTATGTGTGCATTACTTGGTCGGAAGACTATCCCCGTATTTTTATTACTCGCAAACGTAGGGCGACTAAAAAACGCGATCGCTATTATGGTCCTTATGTCGATACCAGTCTGTTGCGCTACACTCTTCATACAATCAAGGGAGTATTTCCTCTACGCCAGCGTCGCAAGCCTTTATTCAAAGATCGCCCCTGTCTCAACTACGATATAGGTAAATGCCCTGGGGTATGTCAGTCTTTAGTTACTCCCGAAGACTATAAGCAAATCGTTAATAAAGTGGCGATGGTATTCCAGGGTAGGACGGACGAACTAATAAACACTCTGCAATCTCAGATGGAGAAAGCAGGGGAGAGATTAGATTTTGAAAAAGCTGCCCAATATCGCGATCGAATTAAAGCCCTGTATAGCTTAAATGCCGATCAAAAAGTATCCCTACCCGATGATACCGTATCCCGCGATGCGATCGCTCTAGCTGCGGATGACAAACACTGTTGCATCCAGCTATTTCAAATTCGCGCGGGGAAACTCGTCGGGCGTCTGGGGTTCTTTGCTGATGCGGGTTTTGGTACCCCTGGGGCGATCTTGCAGAAGGTATTAGAAGAACACTATTCCACCGTTGAAGCCGTGGAAATTCCTACCGAAATACTGGTACAGCATGAATTACCAGAAGGGGAAATATTAACCCAGTGGTTGACCAAGGAAAAGGCGAAAAAAGTTACTTTAGTTAACCCCCAAAGACAGATCAAAGCCGAACTTATCGAAATGGTGGAACGCAATGCCAATTATGAATTAGAACGAACTCAACGAGTAAGCGATCGCAATAATACCGCATTGCAAGATTTAGCAGCTATTTTGGATTTACCAGAAGTACCCAAACGTATTGAAGGCTATGATATATCCCACATTCAGGGTTCAAACGCGGTCGCTTCTCAGGTAGTCTTTGTCGATGGTGTCCCCGCCAAACAACATTATCGTCATTATAAAATCAAAAACCCCGATGTTCAAATAGGTCATTCAGATGACTTTGCTAGTATGGCAGAAGTTATCGGTCGTCGTTTTCGTAGATATAAAAATCCTCTCCTCCAGTCCCTCAGCAACGAGGAGATGGGAGTGGAAAAAAGTCATGATTTTCCCGATTTGGTGATGATTGATGGTGGTAAGGGACAACTATCTGCTGTGGTTAAAGCATTGCAAGAAATGAACTTATTAGATGCAGTAAAAGTAGTCAGTCTGGCGAAAAAACGGGAAGAAATATTTTTACCAGGAGAATCCAAACCATTAGATACCGATCCAGAACAACCAGGGGTTCAATTATTAAGAGGAGTGCGAGATGAATCCCACCGTTTTGCCGTTAGCTTCCACCGCCAACAACGACTCAAAAGTAGTAGGCGATCGCGTTTGGAAGAGATTCCAGGTTTAGGTTTCCATCGTCAAAAACAACTCTTAGCTCACTTTCATTCGATTGACTATATCCGCGAAGCAGATGTGCAGAAGTTAACCGAAGTTTCGGGTATTGGCGAAGCTTTAGCAGGGGAGATTTATAATTACTTTCATCCGAATAACTAACAATTAATAGAAAAGAAAAATATACTTGAATGTTCAAACTCACTCCAAAAAAGCGATTATCTGCGATCGCTAAAACCTGCATTAACAAATAAGTTCCTACGCAGAATTAACTCTACCGCCGTATCCCCGATAATCTGGCGATACGGCGATCGCCACCTAAAATTAATACCTAAAATTAATTATTACGATTATTTATAGACAATAGAATTATGGACACAATATTCACAAAAAAATAACCAGATAAGCCGTAAAATAAACATCGTGTTAAGCTTAGAAGTTATATCTTCCATCTACCAAAAGTCGAGCGAGTATTGTTGAGGAGTTGTATTTCATGGATGTGTCTACCAGGGTCAACGGAGTTTTAAGTCCTGGTGCTTGTCTGGCAAGTGGCGAATACAGAATTGACCAACCACTTGGTCAGGGGGGTTTTGGGATTACTTATCAGGGATTAGATATTAGACTCAATCGTCCTGTAGCTGTGAAAGAGTTTTTCCCTGAGGGTTGCTGGCGAGAAGGTGCAACAGTTGTTTCTGCGGGAAGATGGAATTCTGATACTTATAGCAATGCCAAACAAAAGTTTCTTTTGGAAGGTCAAACATTAGGACAGTTCAATCATCCTGGTATCGTTCGAGTTTTCTACTATTTTGAGGAAAACAATACGGCATATATGGTGATGGAATATCTCCGCGGTAAGACTTTGGCAGAAATCCTCAAACAACGTAAAGGAAAGTTAGCCGAGGCAGAAGCTCTGGCATATATAGGACAGGTAGGAAAAGCTTTATCAGTATTGCACTCTTCGCAGTTTTTGCATCGAGATATTAAGCCCGACAATATTATGCTGGCAGATGATGGCAGGATTGTATTGATTGATTTTGGTGCAGCCAGAGACTTTACTACTAATAGCACGACTAGATATACAACTATGTTGACCCCAGGCTATGCTCCTTTAGAACAATATGGGCGCGCCTTAAAATACGGGGCTTTTACTGATATTTATGCTCTTGGTTCAACTTTATATCATTTATTGACAGGCAAAGCTCCAGTATCGGCAATCGAACGAGCAGCAGGAGTCGAATTAAAAACCGTCAGACAGCTAAATCCTCGGGTTAGTAGCTGGGTTAGCGATGCAATCGATTTAGCAATGATTATGGATGTCAATGAGAGATTGCAATCGGTCGCAGAATTTTTAGACTTGCTTCATTTAGATTCAACTGAGCTACCAACTCCAGATATTACAGACGTTGCTCCTGGTTTTTGTAGTTCGGCAACCGATCCTTGGAATGTTTTTGGACGAGGGACGACTAACTCTCGTCCCCAGTCTTCTAATAATAGTAACAAGGGATGGTTCTAAATAAATGAAACTCCAAGATATTAAAATAACCATGCTGGGGACTACGGGGGCGGGCAAAACTAGTTATTTGCTAGGAATGTATGCCATCATGCAAACGGGAGTTCAAGGATTTACCCTATCGGCAAAAGATATGGATTTGGATCTAGAATTGACCGAGAGATGGGAAAAGCTAATTTCGGTGACAGGGGAAGATCGTTGGCCGACTCCCAATGCAGCAGCAATGGAACGCTATAGCTTTGACTTTAGTTATGGTTTTCGCCCCCTGATGGGATTTGAATGGCTGGACTATCGGGGTTTGGCATTAAGCGATCGCTCTACCGAGCAAGATGTCATTGATTTGGTTCAATATATATCAGAATCCCAATGTCTATTTTTGTGCATTTCTGGGGAATATTTGATCGAATCGATCACTCCCAATACAGTGCGAGAAATAAAAAGCGATCGCATGAATCAGTTTATTCAACAATATATCAGCATGAATAAACAACCAACCAACCTAGATCCTTTTCCCGTAGCAATTGTGATTACCAAATACGATCTTTGTCATCATCGCGATCGGGATGAAATTATTGCCGATGTCCAAAAATTGTTCCAAGCTTTATTTACCCCTAATACGGGTTGGCTGACTATGATTTGTCCTGTTAGTTTGGGTCGAGAATTGTGCAACGATTTGGATAATGCCAATATTGTCCCTGTTAACCTTCATTTACCCGTAGTTTTTGCTGTATACGCTCAGTTAAGGGCTTGTGGAATTAAGCTCAAAGCCCAACGCGATCGCTTAACCAATTCTATCGGTACAATCAAACAAACTAATCCTCTATTTCAGCTATTAAAAAACGCGGAATTAAATCGATATACTACTGAATTAGAAACTTGTGCGACTGAAATCCTGACTGTGGAAGAAAATATGAAACTACTATCTCAAGAATTGCAGCAGGTTTCTCTTTATTTTAGTGGTAGTGAGGTAACGGCAGATGTCTAAACAAGATTGGGCAGCAATTGTTTATGGACGTAGTTATCATCTAGATTTTCGCTTTATTACTATTCCCTATGACTTCACTGCTAAAGAAATTGCCTGGGTATTGCCTTACATCATAGCGACAACCCAGAAAGCAAGAAATCTTTCTACTTATCCTCGTTGGTCGTTATTTAAAAATAATTCTCATTGCGTAGTGGGTGTTACCTGCATGGTGCGAGATTTAATTGGTAGATTGGGTGAAGATTTAATTGAGGTCATGGCAAAAGACGACCGAGGTAGACCTTTATATGTTTTTGTTGGTTATGTCACTAAGTTAAATCGAAATAGAAAGCTAATCGAATATCCTGCTTATACGGGGAATTATTTAACAAGTTTTAAACCTCTTTATCAAGAAATTGAAAAAGTATGGTTGGCAAGAGATTATGACGATCGCAAACCTTGTCTGAGTGAATACAAGGCTCTGAATAATACTATGGAAACGATCGATAATTCTTTTTATATTCATCAAATTTCGCGATTTAATCATCAAACAAAATATCCCGAAAAAACTTTCGTATGGCAAAATTTAACGCCTAAAAATTACCAACTATGGCTAGCATCTAGCCAGTGTGTAGAATCAACTTCTGTCTGTTTGGATATTCAAGGAAAATATTTAATAGATAGTCCTTTTTTAAACCAAACTGTGAGCGATGCTGAAAATTTTGCTGTATGCCAGCGTATTAATCGTCAAGAAGAAATTAGCTTGAAAGCATCCAAAAATAATAAATCTCTCTCCTTTAAAGAAAAAATTTCAACTAAAGCTAAAGAAGATATCGATCTGACTCTACAACAAGCAGCTAAAGTAACATCAGCAAGCCAAGAAATAATTGGCAATCTAACTTATAGATCAAATTCTGGTAAAAATACCCTAGAAAAACCCAACTCTTCGAGAAAAGAGCGAGATAATTTTGGATTTAAAGTCAAAAAAAATCCTCTGCCATCAAAAAAGCAAGATTGGTTTTAGCAAATTGCTACAAAACCAAAAGGATGCCCCGCAGAACACCCTTTTTATTAAAAATAGTTTTTAAAAAATCGAATTTAACTTTAACTTTAAATGCCAGCAGTATTATAAATAGTTAGCTGGCTTAATTGATAACCTTATTTATATAAATAATAATAAACCTGACTTAATACCTCCTGCTACGATCGCGATCACTTTTTAATTAATTAATTTAATTATCACCAGCAAAACAAAAAGAATGTCCCGTAGAACACCCTTTTTATTAAAAATCTGTGGGGGCGACAACTAGCTCAAAAAGCAAACTGTATAAGAGAGATAGCCCTCATACCTTTTAAATAATAAGGCATTTTGTGGGGTGATAATTGAAGTAATTGTAAAACGATATCTTGAAAAAATAGGCAAAAAAAAATGCCCCCCAAGAAATGGAGAGCATTTTTTTCATCTAAATCTTAGATA
>NZ_JADWDC010000049.1 GCF_020640915.1 Waterburya agarophytonicola KI4
TTATTCACTCACCAACAAACGAAAAGAAAGCCAGGTACAATCTACATCAATTGTACCTGGCTTTCTTTTTGTAGCAATTTTGATAAATTTATATTGACGAAGACGAATAAGTTTCATTCTTCGCTATTGTTTTTGAAAGAGTAAAAAAATATTTCATTCTGGCTGGTAAATTATGGCTTTTGCATCAGTAGTACGGGCGATAGAAAAATCCCCTTTAACAAAAGAACTACTCAAAAAATTACATAACGGTCAATCTCTATTGCTAAGTGGTATTTCTCGTTTGCCAAAAGGTATCATTAGCTCTAGTCTTGCAAAAGCCGACAACAATGATTTACTAGTAATATGTTCTACTTTAGAAGAAGCGGGACGTTGGGCTGCTCAATTAGAGGCGATGGGATGGCAAACAGTCAATTTCTATCCTACTTCTGAAGCCAGCCCTTACAGTCATTTTGACCCCGAATCAGAGATAACTTGGGGACAGCTATCGGTTATTAGTTATCAGTTATCAAATAAGAAAGACGTTCAAAAACCCAAAGCGATAGTTGCTACAGAAAGATCGCTCCAGCCTCATTTGCCACCCCCAGAGGTATTCCAGTCTTATTGTTTGACGCTAGAGAAGGGCATGGAATTAACTTCTATTCAACTAGATAAATCTTTGGCAAGGTTGGGTTACGAACGAGTATCTTTAGTGGAAATTGAAGGTCAATGGAGTAAGAGAGGGGATATTATTGATATTTTCCCTGTTTCGGCAGAATTACCCGTCAGACTTGAGTGGTTTGGGGATGAGTTAGAACAGTTAAAAGAATTCGATCCATCCAATCAAAGATCTCTGGATAAATTAGAGAAATTGTTGTTGACGCCAAGTGCTTTTAGTAGCATAATCGCCAATACTATTTTAGAAAATAGTAAGAGTATTGAAGGCTATTTGTCCGATGAAGAATTAGAAATTTTGCTAGAAGGTAATCCTCCTGAAGGGATGAGAAGGTTCTTGGGCGTGGCATTTGATAAACCTGCTTC
The DNA here is from genome assembly GCF_020640915.1 of Waterburya agarophytonicola KI4. Classification (GTDB taxonomy): domain Bacteria; phylum Cyanobacteriota; class Cyanobacteriia; order Cyanobacteriales; family Xenococcaceae; genus Waterburya; species Waterburya agarophytonicola. The sequence goes on from NZ_JADWDC010000049.1 coordinate 1,018, forward strand.
TATTATTGATTATTTATCAGACAATACTTTAATTGCCATTGATGAATTAGAGCAGTGCCAAGTACACAGCGATCGCGGTTTAGACTTATCAGAATCTCAATGGTTTGAATACGATAATAAGTTGCCTAAAATTCACGATGAGTTTCAATCTTGTCTGCAAGCAATTGAGAAGTTTGACTGTATTTATTTATCAGAAATTGCAGAGGAAAAGGCTCGTATTGATGTGATTAATACAAATAATTTATCAGTATATAATTTGCAATCTCGCCCTATTCCCACCACTCCTCATCAGTTTGCCAAAATAGCAGGAATATTAAGAGGTAAGCGAGAAGTATATAGCGGCATGATTTTAAATCAGTATCAAACTTGGCTGGTTTCCGCGCAACCTACTCGTACGGCTTCTTTACTCCAAGAACATGATTGTCCCGTTCAATTCATTCCAAATAATAATGATTTTAGAGCAATAGAAAAGTCTCATATTCAACAAACGGCAGTAGCTTTGAAGTATTCGGGATTAGCCGAATTAGAAGGGTTTATCTTACCTACTTACCGTATTATAGTTGTTACTGATAAGGAATTCTTTGGACAGCAAACTTTAGCTACATCTGGCTATATCAGAAAGCGTCGTCGTGCTGCTTCTAAAAAAGTAGATCTAAATAAATTACGTCCTGGTGACTATGTAGTGCATAAACATCATGGTTTGGGTAAGTTTTTGAATCTGGAAACTTTAATACACCGTGAATATTTAGTAGTAAAATATGCCGACGGTACATTAAGAGTACCTGCTGATTCTTTGGATATGCTGACGCGATTTCGGCAAACAGGAAAACGTCCGCCAGAATTAAATAAAATGGCTGCTGCATCTTGGTCTAAAACGAAAACCAAGGTTAAAAAGAATATTAAGAAGCTAGCAGTAGATTTATTAAAAATATATGCTCAACGCTCAAAATTGGAAGGTTATGCCTACCCGCCCGATAATCCTTGGCAACAAGAACTAGAAGATTCTTTCCCCTATCAACCTACTCCAGATCAACTCAAAGCGACTCAAGATATTAAAATAGATTTGGAGAGCGATCGCCCGATGGATCGTTTGGTCTGCGGTGATGTTGGTTTTGGCAAAACAGAAGTAGCCATTAGAGCAATATTTAAAGTAATTACTACGGCTAATAAACAAGTAGCGTTTCTAGCACCGACAACTATTCTGACGCAGCAACACTATCACACCCTCAAAGAAAGATTTGCACCCTATCCCATCAACGTCGGCTTGCTAAATCGTTTCCGCACTCCTTCTGAAAGAAAGGAAATTATGCAAAAGCTAGTAACAGGTGAGTTAGATGTAGTTGTCGGCACGCAACAACTATTGAACAAGGATGTTAAGTTTAAAGATTTGGGAATGCTGGTGGTTGATGAGGAACAGCGTTTTGGCGTGAACCAGAAAGAGAAAATTAAAGCTTTTAAATCTCAGGTAGATGTCTTGACTCTTTCTGCTACTCCTATTCCCCGTACTCTGTATATGTCTCTGTCAGGTATTAGGGAAATGAGTCTGATTACTACTCCTCCTCCATCTCGTCGCCCTATAAAAACCCATCTTTCCCCTTATAACCCTGAAGTGATTCGTAATGCAATCCGTAACGAATTAGATCGGGGAGGACAAGTCTTTTATGTCGTTCCCAGGGTAGCGGGAATTGAAGAAATTAGCGCACAGATTAGGGAAATGATTCCCAATATTAAAATTGCGATCGCTCACGGACAAATGCCAGAATCGGAATTAGAGTCTACCATGCTAACTTTTAGTAATGGCGAAGCAGATTTATTAGTCTGCACTACTATTATTGAATCGGGTTTGGATATTCCTCGCGTCAACACCATCGTCGTGGAAGATTCTCAAAAATTTGGTTTATCTCAACTTTATCAGCTACGAGGAAGAGTCGGCAGAGCGGGTACTCAAGCCCACGCTTGGTTGCTATATCCCAGCAAGCATACTTTATCAGAAACCGCCCGCAAACGACTCCGCGCCTTACAAGAGTTTAGTCAATTAGGTTCGGGCTATCAATTAGCTACGCGAGATATGGAAATACGCGGGGTGGGTAGCTTATTGGGTGCAGAACAATCTGGACAAATAACAAATGTCGGCTTCGATCTTTACATGGAGATGTTGCAAGAAGCCATTCACGAGATTCAAGGACAAGAAATACCCAAAGTGGAAGATACTCAGGTAGATCTGAAACTTACTTCCTTTATCCCCGAAAAGTATATTGCCGATCCCGAACAAAAAATGGATGCTTACCGCGCTGTGGCGACTGCAACCTCCAAAAAAGAACTGGTACAAATTGCAGCGGAATGGCAAGATCGTTATGGTGCAATTCCCTCTGCAACTCAACAGCTAATACAGGTAATGGAATTGAAACAAATAGCTAAAGCGATCGGATTTTCCCGTGTCAAACCTGAAGGGAAACAAAATATTGTCTTAGAAACTCCTATGGGAGAACCTGCTTGGAATTTGTTGGCAGAAAATCTTCCCCAGCACGTGCGATCGCGTTTCGTCTATGCCTCGAAGAAAGTAGTGGTACGGGGATTAGGCGTGCTTAAGCCTCAAAGACAATTGAATGATTTAATTGACTGGTTGGGAGCGATTTATAAGGCTTTACCAGAGTTGGAGTTAGTTTGATATTTCGCGCAAAGACGCAGAGGCGCAAAGAAATTAAATCAGATTTGAGATTTTTTTTTGAAATTATTTTCATTAAGGATAAATATCAAACAGCCAAAGTAGTCGCAGTCCAAATAGTCCAACCATCCAAAAACCATAAAACTATGGTACAAGCAAACAAAATAATATACATCCAGGGTTGAGAAAGAGGACGTACATCTGTTGTATCGATGCCACTTTTTTCGGTGATGATGTTGACCATTTTATTAAACCCAGCAATACGCATGGGTAATAAATAAGCCTTTTGAGCCGTAGGAGAAGTAAAGTAATAAACTAAGCCACCTTGTCCTGTGGTGCGCATTTTTAGGTTATCGATTTCTTGCCAAGATAAAGACCAACCTTTGCGGAAAAAACCAGGCACCCATTTAGGATAAGCTACTCGTATTTTTTCGTCATCTAAAATTACTTGTTCGCTAAGAGCTGCATAAACTGCGATCGCGCCTAAAACAATTCCAATCCACAGCATCCAAGATGGTACTGGTGCATTGGTAAAATCTGCTAAAAAAGGTAACGGAACTGTTAAACCAATATAAAGAGATAACAGTGTAATACGAACGATCGGAGAAATATTAAAAATGTTCATTACTTATTACTTAACCAATTCTTCTACAGTTGATAATTGTTGAGTTACCGTTATGCAGGACTATTTTGTGCTTCAATAAAACTTTGCGTAAATTAGTACCTTTGTCGTAAAATTCTTTCCTTGTACGGTTACGGTAAGCATAGTCAGTTTGTACTTTGAGGTAAAAAAATATTTATATATTGATTATCTTTAAGTAACTTAACATTTCTTAACTTCGATGGTTGCAAAATTTGACTCCATGAATAAAAAATCACCAATTTGGATTTACGATACTACTCTCAGAGATGGCTCTCAAGGAGAAGGAATTTCTTTATCCTTGGATGATAAACTCAAGATCGCTCGTAAACTCGATCGCATGGGAATCCCCTTTATTGAAGGGGGATGGCCTGGGGCGAACCCGAAAGACGTACAATTTTTCTGGAAATTGCAAGAAGAACCCTTGCAAAACTCTGAAGTAGTGGCTTTCTGTTCCACTCGTCGCCCTAATGTTGCAGCAGCAAAAGACAAGATGCTTCAGGCTATTTTAGCTGCGGGGACTCGTTGGGTGACAATTTTTGGGAAATCTTGGGATCTTCATGTTAGCGAAACCCTCAAAACTAGTTTAGAAGAAAATTTGGCAATGATCCGCGATACGATTGAGTATTTGCAGAGTCAGGGAAGAAAAGTAATTTATGATGCCGAACATTGGTTTGACGGCTATAAGCGCAATTCTGAGTACGCTCTGATGACTTTAAAGACGGCATTGGACGCAGGGGCAGAATGGCTGGTTTTTTGCGATACTAATGGTGGTACGTTACCCCACGAAATTAGTCAGATTGTTGCCGAAACGATCGCAGCAATACCAGAACTAAAAACTAGAGATACTAGCAAAATTGGCATCCACACCCATGATGATGCGGGAACGGCAGTAGCAAATGCGATCGCAGCAGTGATGTCTGGCGCAAGTATGGTGCAGGGGACAATCAATGGCTATGGGGAAAGATGTGGAAATGCGAACCTATGTACATTGATTCCCAATCTGCAATTAAAGCTCGGTTATCAATGTTTGGGACAGGAAGAATTATCTCAATTAAGTCCTAGCAGTCGTTTGATTAGTGAAATAGTAAACCTTGCTCCCAACGATCATGCACCGTTTGTCGGGCGATCGGCATTTGCTCACAAGGCAGGAGTTCATGTTTCGGCGGTAACTAAAAATCCTTTGACCTACGAACATATTCAACCAGAATTAATCGGCAATCAAAGAAGAATTGTGATCTCCGATCAATCAGGATTGAGTAATGTTTTACATTATGCAGCCAAATTTGGCATTAATCTAAGCAAACAAGATGTCACTTGTCGTCAAATTTTAGATAAATTGAAAACTTTAGAAAATGAAGGATATCAATTTGAGGCAGCCGAGGCTAGTTTTGAATTGTTGATGCGCTCTATCCTCAAGCCCAACAAGCAGTTGTTTCACCTTCAGGGTTTTCAAGTACACTGCAATATTCATCAAGAAATAGATAACCTTGGCAGTAAAGCTTTAGCTACGATAAAGGTAGAAGTTGATGGAAAAAAAATACTAGAAGTAGCAGAAGGAAATGGGCCAGTAGCAGCCTTGGATAGTGCCTTACGTAAAGCTTTAGTTGAATTTTATCCTGAAATTGCTGACTTTCACTTGGCAGACTATAAAGTCCGAATTCTAGATGGAGGGGCAGGAACAGCAGCCAAAACCCGCGTTTTAGTGGAATCTGGCAATGGTGTAGAGAGATGGACAACCATCGGAGTATCAGCCAATATACTAGATGCTTCTTATCAAGCAGTAGTCGAAGGCATGGAATATGGTTTACTATTGCAAGCCACCAGCCAAAAAAAAGCAAGTATTATTAATTAAGAAGATTTAAACTTATATGACCGCTCTCCCCAACACAACTAAAAGTAGACTTAAAAAAATTCCCCAAGTACCTGGTGTTGTTTGGGAAGGAGATCGCCGTGCATTGGGAAGCATGGCATCCCATTTAGATCTGGGTTTGTCAGATGATGGAGAATGTATCCTCTGGGTAGATGGCTCTGAAGGTGCAGTTCTGGCAATGGATGTGGTTGGTGAAGATATGGGCATTGAAGCTGTCGTCAGGACGTTATTGCGGGCTATTGAATCCCCTCATCACCCAGGACAACCTCATCGCCCTCAGAAGATTGTGGTGCGCGATCGCGAAATTCAATTCTTTCTACGGGGAGCATTACAAGGTTTAGAGATTAATATTGAATATTCTCCTCAGCTACCCCTGATAGATCGCTTATTTGAGAGTTTTGGCGAGGTTGATGGAGACGAGGTGTCTGCTTTACCAAGCATTTATCAAGATGGGATTAAAGACGTTGCTAGTAAGATTTGGGATAATGCTCCTTGGGAATTACTAGCTGATAGCGATATTTTGCGCGTTGAATTAAAAAACTGCCAAATAGATGAAGTCTATCTCTGCATTATGGGTATGATGTCGGCAGAATTTGGCGTACTACTTTATCGTTCTTTAGATTCTCTCAAACAATTTCGGGCTGCTGCACTGGGAGAAAATCAATCTCCCGCAGAATTAGAGAAAGCTTTTTTGGCTCAAGATTGTTGGTTTCTTAATTATGAAGAGGCAGATCCAGAATCAAAATGGATCGCAGCAGAAGAAGTCGAACCTTTTTTTGGCAGTCTACATCCTTTTGAGGGAATGCGACCTTTTTTAGATGAAGAAGAAGCCAAAATTATTTATGCAGTATTGGAAACTCTATTACGTTTTTGCGATCGCCATCGTCCTACTTTAGCTCAAGAACCAATTGATGCTATTTCTAAATCATATCGCATTAATCTTCCTCAAACGGATACCAAAAAGCAGACTATTGCTACCAAGATTTCTACTTTACCAGAACTGACAGAAGAACTTTTAGAACTTGGTATAAGCGATTATCCAGATTATTTTGATGAAGAGATAGACACTTCCGTTCGAGAAGATTTTGTTCCTGATGGTTCTTTAATTACTTTGACTAGTTTGTCCCTAGAAGTAGTCAAAGTACTCAAGCAGCAGCGCAAAACTTATCATCAATCTTTGGATATTAGTCCAAAAGGAAAAAAACTACCCACAATTTTCATCCAAACTACTCGTCCAAAAGCTAAACACTTAATTAATAGAATTAAAGATGCAGGAGGATTAAAATCTGTTTGTTTCAATCTGGGACAAAATTCTTTTAGTGGAGACTCTTTTCATTTGGGGATGTTGCAAACAGGTGATGATGAATTACACATATTTGCTGAATATTCTCAAGAAGTTGTAGAACACATGGAAATAGTAGAAGAATGGCAACATAGTTGCCAGAAAACTAAAGGATATTGCCTTCTGGTAATTGCCATGGGAGCAACAGGAAACAATCGCGGAAATCCTCAATTGAAAGATATGTTGGCTTTGTATGAAGTTAAATCGATTGATGGCGCTGATATAGGTATGGGGGTTCTGGAGTTAATGCCTAACTTTGAAAGATAGCCATCAAATATAACTTTTTTGTAATAAAATTTATTACAACTTAGTATCAATGGAAGGTTCTATTTATCAGTGTTGGGAATGTAATTAGCCTCCGACCAAATTCCATTAATTTCATCTGCTTGATGCTGGGCATTAAATCGTTCCCAAACAATACCGTTAACATCGGTATCCTGACTAAACTCATTAGCAGATTTATCTTCCCAGCCGAGATGTCTTAGTTCTCCAGGTTTACAAGAGTCATCTTGTCTGACAGATAGGTTAAGCGTTTCAGTACGCCAAAGGGCATATTCACCAGAAATAAACGAACAAGGCGGCATACCCAAGCGAACAGTGTAATCTTCAATTGTGGCTTCGATTTTGTCAGTTGCGATCGCTATATGTAATTTATTCGTCATAGTTAAAATTTTCAGCTCGTTGTTCATTGTTCATTGTTCATTGTCCATTGTTCATACAGGTCGGGACGGCGATCGTGAGTACGCTTAACCTGTTCTTTTTTGCGCCATTCGTCAATTAACTTATGATTCCCATTACGCAATACTTCTGGCACTGACCAACCTCTAAATTCTGCGGGGCGAGTATATTGAGGATAGTCTAATAATTCCGTTTCAAAACTTTCTTGCTTAAGAGATTCAATCTTACCCACTGTTCCTGGTAAAAGTCTAGTGACACCATTTATCAAAGCAAGAGCAGGAATCTCTCCACAAGTTAAAACAAAATCCCCCAGAGAAATCTCTTTCGTGACTAAATGCTGTCGTATTCTTTCGTCTACCCCCTCATAATGACCGCAAATAATTACTAACTGTTGATAATTAGTCGCCAAATCTTTAAGTAAAGGTTGATTTAAAGGCTCTCCTTGAGGAGTTACCAAAATAATTTCTCTTTTTGGTAACACAGGTAGAGACTCTACCGCAGCAAAAATCGGCTCTGGCTTGAGTAACATTCCTACACCTCCGCCATAAGTAATGTCATCTACCTTGCGGTGCTTGTCAGTAGTAAACCCGCGGGGGTTTAATAAATTTACTGTCGCAATTTCCTTGGCGATCGCTTTACCAAGTAAACTGCAATTGAGAGGAGAGGTAAAAAAGTCAGGGAAAAGAGTGATAATATCAAAACGCACGATAATAAACTCAAATAAAATTAAAAGGTTAAATATTAGCAAGATTGACCTTTAGGAGTTTAGGTAGTTTTTGACACAACAGTCAACTACCAGTATCGCTAAGATCGGCATTGGGGAAGATACCGATCTCCTGTTCGTCACGTCAAATTATGATAAATACCGAAGTCAAACACCAAACTAGAGAATCTGCAACCTTGACCAAAAACGCCATTTTAGTTATAGGAGGTGCCGAAGACAAAGTACACGGCAAAGAAATCCTTCAAACATTTTTTAATCGCTCTAAAAGTTCTGATGCCATCATTGGTATTGTACCCTGTGCTTCAAGAGAACCAAGCTTAATCGGAGAACGCTACCATCGCATTTTTAGTGATATGGGAGCCAAAGAAATTAAAGTACTAGACGTGCGCGATCGCTCTGGGGCAAACGATTCTGCTTATCTCGATTTTGTAGAAAATTGCACGGGAATTTTTCTGACTGGTGGCGACCAACTTCGTTTGTGTGGTTTGTTGGCAGATACAATCCTCATGAATCGTATTATCGAAAGAGCGCAAAAAAGAGAAATGAGCCTCGCGGGTACTAGTGCGGGTGCTGCGGTAATGGGACATCATATGATCTCTGGAGGGAGCAGTGCGGAATCTCCCAATCGTGCTTTAGTAGATATGGCGATAGGTTTGGGAATAATTCCTGAAGTTTTAGTAGATCAACATTTTTATAATCGCAATCGTCTAGCTCGCCTATTGAGCGCTGTTTCTGGACATCCAGAACTGTTGGGAATTGGAATTGATGAAGACACCTGTGCTATGTTTGAAAGCGACGGCATTATGGAAGTGATTGGCAAGGGTACTGTAACTATTGTCAATGCCCGCAACATGACTTATAGCAATGCCAAAGAGGCTAAAGGAAACGAACCCTTAAGTATGCACAACTTGAAGTTACATATCTTAGGATATGGCGATCGCTATGATTTGGAGCAGAATCAACCCTATGGTTGATAGATACACCTGAACTGATTCTAAATAATGGAATAAAAATTGTCTCACACCTGATAAATGTTCGTGGAGAACAGTTTAAGGGCAGACAAAAACGAGATGATATTCTAATTGTCTAACTATTTTTGGTATCGCCAAAACCTGAGAAAAGCAAACCATAATGAGAATTCTGAAAACTCAAACCTTGCGTGGCCCTAACTATTGGAGCATTCGACGCAACAAACTAATTTTGATGCTGTTAGATTTGGAAGAGTTAACCGAAAAGCCATCTAATGAGTTGGCTGGATTTTATGATGGTTTAGCACAAGTCTTACCTAGCTTAATTGAGCACCAGTGTTCTCGCGGTTATCGCGGAGGCTTTTTAGAGCGAGTCAAAGAAGGTACTCTGATGGGGCATATCGTCGAACACGTAGCCCTGGAATTACAAGAATTAGCAGGGATGCCTGTCGGTTTTGGAAGAACCAGAGAAACGTCAACCCCAGGGGTGTTTAACGTTGTTTTTGAGTATGTAGAAGAACAAGCAGGACGCTATGCAGGCAGAGCAGCAGTTAGACTCTGTAAGTCTGTTGTCGAGACGGGAACTTATCCTGCTAGAGAATTAGAGCAGGATTTAACAGATTTAAAAGAACTATGTGCTAATACCGCTTTAGGTCCTTCGACAGAAACCATTATCAAAGAAGCAGAAGCACGCAAAATACCTTGGATGTGGTTGAGCGCGCGGGCAATGCTACAACTAGGTCATGGAGCGAATCAGAAACGGATTCAGGCTACTTTGAGCAACAATACCAGCATTTTGGCGGTAGAACTAGCCTGTGATAAAGAAGGTACAAAAACTATCTTAGAAAATGCAGGAGTTCCCGTCCCTCAGGGTACGGTAATTGAATATTTAGATGATTTAGAACAGGCGATCGCTGATATTGGCGGTTATCCCATTGTGATTAAACCTCTAGATGGCAATCACGGTCGAGGTATTACGATTAACATTAACGATCCTTCCGAAGCCGAAACAGCCTATGATCTGGCAAGCAAATCCTCAAAATCGCGATCGGTGATTGTCGAACGATATTATCAAGGCAACGACCATCGAGTTTTAGTTATAGATAACAAAGTTGTAGCAGTAGCAGAAAGAGTTCCCGCCCATGTTACTGGGGACGGTCAATCTACTGTTAAAGAGCTAATTGAAATTACCAACCAAGACCCCAAGCGAGGGGATGGACATGACAATGTTCTGACAAAAATTACCATCGATCCCACTTCTAAGGCAGTTTTAGCTAAACAAGGTTACGATCTCGGTTCAATTTTACCCTTGGGTACAGTAGCCTATCTTCGAGCTACAGCTAATCTCAGCACTGGCGGTGTCGCGATCGATCGCACCGATGAAATTCATCCCGAAAACCTCTGGTTAGCTCAAAGGGTCGCCAAAGTTATTGGTTTAGACATTGCAGGAATTGATATTGTCACTTCCGACATCAGCAAGCCCCTAAGAGAAACCAAGGGAGTAATCGTAGAAGTTAATGCCGCTCCTGGTTTTAGAATGCATGCAGCCCCTAGCGAAGGCTTGCCCCGTAATGTGGGGGCATCAGTATTAGAAATGCTCTTTCCTAATAATGCCCCTAGTAGCATTCCAATCGTCGCAATTACGGGAACAAACGGTAAAACTACAACAACTCGTCTAACTGCTCATATCTATCGTCAAACGGGTAAGATCGTCGGTTTCACAGCCACCGATGGTATCTATATTCAAGAATATTTAGTGGAAAAAGGCGATAATACTGGTCCTTATAGTGCGGGAGCTATTCTCAGAGATCCCACAGTGGAAGTAGCAGTATTGGAAACTGCCAGGGGCGGTATCTTGCGATCGGGCTTGGCTTTTGATAGTTGCGACATTGGGGTGGTGTTAAATGTTGCTGCGGATCATTTGGGTTTGGGGGGAATTGATACCATCGAACAAATGGCGAGACTCAAAGGAGTAATTGCCGAAACAGTTAAGCCCGGTGGTTACGCAATTCTCAATGCTGACGATCCTTTGGTAGCAGCGATGGCAGCAAAAGTTAGCTGTAAAGTAGCATATTTTTCGATGAATCCTGATAATCCAATCGTTTCCGAGCATATTCGTCGTAACGGTTTAGCAGCAATTTATGAAAATGGCTACCTTTCAATTTTGGAAGGAAAATGGACTCTACGCATCGAAAAAGCCGTAAATATTCCCATGACTATGAGAGGGATGGCTCCCTTTATGATTGCCAATGCCCTCGCTAGTTGTTTGGCGACATTTGCTCAGGGAGTCGATATCGAGGAGATTCGTCGAGGTTTACGTACTTTTGAAGTCTCTTCCGAACAAATCCCTGGTCGCATGAATCTCTTCGATCTAGGTGAATATCATGCCCTGGTAGATTATGCTCACAACCCTCATGGATATTTAGCAGTGGGAGATTTTGTGAAAAACTGGCAGGGTAATAGAATTGGTGTCGTTGGCGGGCCAGGCGATCGCCGAGATGAAGATTTGATTTTATTGGGTAATATTTCTGCTCGAATATTTGACAGCATTCTAATTAAAGAGGATGAAGATTCTAGAGGCAGGAAGCCTGGAGAGGTTGCTGACTTGATTAGTAAAGGGATTTGTCAAGAAAATCCTAATATAAACTATGAAATTATTCTTGACGAAACTGAAGCTATAAATACAGCTTTGGATCGAGCCAAAAATAATAACTTAGTAGTAGTTTTTCCAGATAAAATCGCTCAGGCGATTAAATTAATCAAGCAGCGGTTAAATTAGCCTTGGTCTTGCCATTGGTTATAAGGATATTTGATTAAACTAGAATTGAAGTACTTTTTGTCATTTACTTCTCGTTCTATCCAACTGGGAATATCTATGTTTTGAGTTTCATTTTCTAGTTCAACTTCTGCGATAATTAATCCTTGATTTTCCCCAAAAAATTCATCTACTTCCCAAATCAGACCGCCATAATTTACTTGGTATCTAACTTTTTCAATAATCGGTCGGAGACACAAATTTTCTAATATTTGTTGTCCATCTTCTAAAGGAATAGGATATTCAAATTCAGCGCGAGTATGTCCTGTTGTTTTACTTTTAATTGTGAGATAGCTGTGTTCTCCAATTATTCTGATTCTGACAGTAGTTTCATTACTAGTAGGTAGATAGCCCTGGTAATACTTAATTCCCAGAGCTAGAACATTTTGGTTTAATTTTTCTTTGTGCGATCGCCATTCTGCTTTTTTAACTAAATATTTACGTTCTATTTCTATACCCATTAATTTGTTGGTCAGGATTTTAAAAAGAAACTAACGTTATCTTAATATAGTTTGATTGAGGTACAAAAAGAGGGCTAAAAATTGAAAAAAGTTGAAGCAATTATTCATTCCCACAAACTAGATGATGTCAAATCCAGTCTGATATCCGTTGGCGTAATTGGGATGACGATATCAGAAGTTAAAGGCTACGGACACAAAAAAGGTGCGACGACTCGTTATCGAGGGACAGAATATCGCGTAGAGTTCTCTAGCAAAATAAAAATAGAAGCTATTGTTGAAGAAGAAATGACAGATTTAGTAGTCAAACAAATATCTCTTGCTGGACGCACGGGAGAAATTGGGGATGGTAAAATTTTTGTCTCTGGAGTAAATCGTATAGTTAGAATTAGAACACAAGAAACTGATATTGCAGCGATTTAAACTATAAGTAATCGCAACTTAAATAACTATTAAAATAGTCTTAACTTATAACTCATAAGCTAGCACCTGTATCTAGGGAGTAAGCTTTGTGTTTTTAATCAAAATTATTTTTGTCGCAGTTTCGATGCTGCTAGTTGGCGATTTCTTATCTACTTTTTTTTATCACGTTCCAGAACACGTTTTCGGTAAATTCCATACCATTGTTCACCATGGCAAAAATCGTAGTTTTATCCATTATGCTGTTCTGAGCAGAAATCCTTTAGTAATTCTAGATGGTTTTTTAGGGGCTTTACCATACTTTATTTTTGTACCTTGGGCATGGCAAGTATCCCCAACTGGCACAATAATTGCCTTAGTTCTGGGCAAACTGCACGTAATTTGGCGACACGTTTCTATTCTTGATTGGCAAACCCCTAAAGGGATCGCTTTGTGTTGTGGTTGGTTTTTTATCGTTACTCCTGAAAGACATTGGCAGCACCATCAAAATTCCCAGATGGCGTTTGGAGATATCTTTACTTTTTATCATCCTCCTGCGATCGCTTGGAGGCGATTTTTAATTACGGTCAAGAAAAAATATCAAAAAACCCTCAATATATCCAAAGCTTAACCCTTTCGTCACGTTTTGTTTACTTTACTTATTTAAAGTAAAGGTTAATATGGTCACGTTGCTTAACAACTCCTCAAATTATGCTATTGAGTCCAAAACTGAACTCCAACTTAGATCTAAGAAGAAAAGAACGAGAAATACCTTTACAACAATTTGAAAAAGGGGATGAGATGGTTGTCTTAGATTCAGGTATCTGGCAGGTTTATCGAGGTGTAGTACAGTTAAGCAAAGTACAACACAATGGAAGTGAAACGATTGTTGGATGGGTAGCAGCAAACGGTACTTTTGGCGACTGCTTGGGTGCTACAGAAGATTTACATCGGGCAGTAGCTTTGTCCGATGTTTACGCCCGAAGCTATTGTTTGCAAGATGTAATTCGATATCCTCTACTGGCAAGACAATTTTTAGCTCAGTTTAGCGATCGCCTAATTAAGTCAGAGCAGTTACTTTCAATTGTTGCAGTCAAGAGAGTTGAAGATCGTTTGAGACAGTTGCTTTTGATGCTCAAACAAGAAATCGGACAACCTGTAGAAGATGGGGTGAGATTGCAGGTACGTTTTACCCATCAGCAGTTAGCAGCAGCAATCTGTACTACTAGGGTGACAATTACCCGTATTATGGGAGATTTACAGCATCAAAATTTAATTTATCTAGATAGAGATCGCCACATTATCTGCAAAAACCTATAAAAGTCAAAAAATTTACAATTTATTTATCTATTAGGAGGGTTAATATTTCAAAAAAGTTCACGAAAATTTTACACAATAGAAAGACGCCCCACATACTTTCTTTATATTCAATTGGTACATTATAAATAAGCCAAGTAACTTTAAGTCGGGATAGCAAAGTAAAGCGGATTGATTAGATTCTTTTGTTTTGCTACTTCCCTTTTATCTCTTTAAATCACAACCAATATTTCATTTATGGATACTGCTTCCCGTATAGCTATACGGGAAGCAGTATCCCCTTAAATTTTCGGTTGCCATTTGCCACTGTACCATCGCAGCAAAACTCGGGCTAATTGGCTAGAACTATGACGGACGCGACCCCTTACTTCATCTTCTTCCATAACATTAGCCATAACTATGCGACGGTTGAGTTTAGCAATTTCTTGTCTGTCTAAATGAACGGGATGGGAATTTTCTAAAGCATATTTTTCTAAAGATAGAGTGGTTGGAGGCTTGCGGTGGACTAAAACAGCATCAAACAATTTCTGTTTGCCAATGCGGTCTATTTCTCGAATATGATCGGCCACACTGTAACCTTCAGTTTCTCCTGGTTGGGTCATAATATTACAAACATAAATGCGCGGAACATCCGCTTTGGCGATCGCATTTCTAATTTCAGGAACTAAAAGATTGGGAATAATACTCGTGTAAAGACTCCCTGGACCAATAATGATATATTCTGCTTCTTGAATTGCTTTGACCGCTGCGGGTAATGCAGGAGGATTGGCGGGCATACAGCCAATATTTTTTATTTTGCCTCCCGCTTGAGGAATATTGGATTCTCCTTCAATTAGTCTGCCATCTTCCATTTCTGCCCACAAACTAACATCGCTAAGGGTTGCAGGCAGAACTTTTCCGCTAATCGCCAAAACCTTGGAACTGGCCATCACAGCTTGTTCCAAATCCCCAGTAATTTCGCTCATGACAGTGAGAAATAGATTACCAAAGCTATGTCCGATCAAACCAGTACCAGCTTCAAAACGATACTGAAATAATTCGGTGAGTAATTCTTCTTCATCTGCAAGGGCTGCAAGGCAGTTGCGAATATCTCCAGGGGGTAATACTCCTAATTCTTCTCTCAACCTTCCTGAAGACCCGCCATCATCGGCTACGGTAACGATCGCGGTAATGTTGCTACTATATTCTTTTAAACCCCGCAAAAGAGTAGAAAGACCAGTTCCACCCCCTACCACCACAATTTTTGTACCGCGATTGAGACGACGGCGATCTAGCAGCATATCTACTAGTTGTTTATCTTTATCAACTCCCAGCACATCTGTAATTGAATCTACAGTACGAGATTGTCCCCAAAATATCAGGAAAACTCCTGCAATTAGTACTACAGGCCCTGAAATGTAGCTGGGTAAAACAGTAGTTAAAAATTCTAAAAATTCAGAAATCCAAGACAGCAAGCGGTAAATTGGCGTAAGTTTACTCCAGATAGCTGTCCCCATAACTGCCATGAAAAAACCACTGGCACTTAATAACAGCCAGCGTTTAATAAATAGTCCAGGGGAAAGCCACTTGAAAAATCTATTGCGACTACGAATATTCTTTTTAGAAGATAAAGATGAATTTTTCATCTTGGTTCAAAAATGTTTGCTGTGTACCAAAACCAAAACCTTTATGATTAACATAAACCATTAAGCACAAAACGACTCTACAAATTGCCATAACTGTTAATTCACTTCATGGAAAAGATTTAGCAACAGACACTATGTATTTTGCCAGGAATGGAAATTAAAATTTTAGGATTAGACCCAGGCATTGCCATTGTGGGATTTGGCACGATTATTTGCGATCGCCCTCAAGACATTTCGGCTAACAAAATAAATTCAATTGGGTTAGAAGATTTTGGAGTAATTAGAACAAAAGCGAAAACTCCTTTAGGAGATCGCTTGAATATTATCTATGATGACTTGCATATCCTGATAGACGAAATAAAACCAGATTTGGTGGCGGTCGAAAAATTGTTTTTTTATCGTATGAGTAATATTATTAATGTGGCTCAAGCAAGAGGGGTATTAATGCTAGTTTTGGGTCAAGAGAAGTTGCCCTACGTCGAATTTACCCCACCAGAAATTAAGAAAGCCCTGACAGGTCATGGAAACGCGCCCAAAATAGAAGTTCAAGAAGCGGTAGCTAAAGAATTGTCTTTAGACTTTATACCTCGCCCCGATGATGCTGCCGATGCCCTCGCGATCGCAATTACGGCATTTTTTAATTATTAATTATTTCAGCAAAAATCAAATGTCGAACCTAAATTTTTGGTGGTTTGTTCTTCTTTGTATCAGTATTGTGGGGCTATTCCTCAGTCTGTGGATTGTTATTCCCGCCCCTACTTTCTTGTTATTGACTTTTGGTGTGGGTGCGCCAGAATTAAGCCCTTGGTTGATTGCAATAAATGCGATCGCTTTATTTTTTTCAATTACAATACCAAAAAGCTGGCTAGCTAATTTGATTTTGGTTTGTAGTTTAATTGCTTTAATTTTAAGTTGTTTGCCACTGTTGCAATTATCTGCTGCCGATCGAAGATTTTCAGCGGAGATGGAGAGAGTATTGGGAACAGATTATTTAACTAAAATTCCCCAAGACTTACAACAACAAATGCGTCCCGTTCCATTTGCGATCGCAGATATCTTTAAAGGTATTTCTATTCCAGAGGTTCGGATCGATCGCGGTATTGTTTTTGCCAGTCCCGACAATGTAGATCTAAAATTAAATCTCTATCGACCAATAGCTTCGGGTATAAACCCCACTCTAATTATTATTTATGGTGGCGCGTGGCGATCTGGTTCTCCCAATGACTACGCCAATTTTAGTTCTTATATTGCAGCCCAAGGCTATTCGGTAATTAATCTTGATTATCGTCACGCACCCCAGTATAAGTTTCCCCTACAGCTTGAAGATGTGAATACTGCTTTGCAATACATTCAAGATAATGCAGCAGATTTATCAGTAGATTTTGATAAAATCTCGATTATGGGCAGATCTGCGGGGGGACATTTAGCTACTCTGGCTGCATATCAACCAGATCCGATTATTCAGTTTCGTTCGGTAGTTAGTTATTATAGCCCTGTAAATCTTACTGAAGGATACTACGATCCCCCCGTTCCCAATCCAATTAATACTAAAGATGTCTTAAGAAATTTTTTAGGAGGAACTCCTGAAGAATTCCCCGAACTCTATCGCCTAGCTTCTCCCATTAATTATCCTCGACCTAATTTAGCCCCGACTTTGCTAATTTATGGTCAAAGAGATCATCTAGTTCAGCCTAAATTCGGACGACAACTATACGATAAATTACTCGCAACAGATAATCCTGCCATTTTACTCGACATTTCTTGGGCGGAACACGCTTTTGATGTTGTTTTTTTTGGGGTTAGCAATCAACTCGCTTTATATTACACAGAGCGTTTTTTGGCGTTTACTTTGAAATAAAGATGAAGTGCGATCGCGAATAGTTAATTATTTTTGGGGATCGGATATACTCGATCTTTAATACAATGAGCGATAATTGTGTATGATTGTTGCTAAATATAAATTTTTATATAGAATATTTCTATAGTATTCGGTTTATGCAAGCTATCCTTTCTCCGAATTCCACCTTTACTACTAATAACGATCGCGTTTTTCAAGAAAAATTAAAACTACGTCAGCCATTAAGAGTAATTGCTTTAGGCGACAGTCTAATCTACGGTTATGGGGATTATGTTGGCGGAGGTTGGGTAGAGAGGTTACGTCGTCAGTGGATGTCTCCTGATGGAGCTGGTCATGTATTGTATAACTTAGGGGTAAGAGGCGATCGCACTGCTCAAGTCGCTCAACGTTTAGAAGAAGAGTTTAACCGTCGTGGAGAACTCAGAAATCGCGTTCCAGATTTAATTTTGCTGTCTGTTGGGGTCAATGATTCCGCTAGGATAGGCAAGGTTGAGGGCAAGCTTTTAAGCGATTTTGATGAATTTAAGCAACAGATAAATCATTTGCTAGATGTGGCGCAGAATCTTTGTCCAGTATTATTTATTGGTATGACTCCCGTTGATGAGACTAAGATGCCTTTTCTCGATTGTCTTTATTACAATCACTTCGATCAATATCGTTATAAAGAAGCCACTTTACAAGCTTGTCAGCAAAGAGATATTCCCTATTTAGATATTTTCGATCTTTGGTTGTCTAGAGGAACGAGTTGGATTAATACCCAGTTAGGCAAAGATGGTTTACATCCCAATGTATCGGGCTATCAAACTTTGTTTTCTGATATTATGGCGTGGCAATTAAATTACTGATATCGGCGATCGCTAATTTATTCAGGATTTATCTATTATTTAGTTTATTTAAAGCTTTCTAAAAGATTTATCCTTGAGGCCTGGCAGATTTTTTGGGAAATCTGATACAAAAAACAGTCTGTTTATTCTGACTTTTAACATCAACAGTGGCTTCCAGCATTGTTGCTAATTTTTGGACTAACGTCAATCCTAACCCCGTACCACCGTGCTTCCAAGGATCGTTATTGGGAATGCGATAGAATTGATCGAAAATTAATTCCTGTTCTTCTACAGGAATTTCTACCCCAGTATTAATAACGCAAAGAGAAATGTCTGATTCATTGGCTTCGGTTTGAATTGTAATTATTTGGTCTGCTGGAGTATATTTACAGGCATTATGCAGAAATTCTCGAACAATTCGTTCTAAAATCATAGGATCAGCTGCAATTTCCAATTTTTCTGCTGCTAAATCAAGGATTAATTGCTGGTTTTGGCTTTGAGTGCGTTGCAAGTATAGCTGGGTCAGATCGGGAATCCAAAGGTGAAGATCGATTAGTTCCAGTTCTACAGTTTTGGCTTTGGCATCTATGTAGCAAAGAGTTAATAAATCATCGACTAGTTGCTTTTGTCGATCGCATGAGTCATAAAAAATCTGGATAACTCGTTTAAATGTTTTAGACCTTCCTAGATTTTGCTTATTATTAATCAAGGTTTCCATTGTTTCAACAGCAAGTCGAATACTGCTGACTGGAGCTTTTAATTCATGGGAAATAGTTTTCAGGAAGTCGTCCTTAAGCTGGTTGAGCTTGGCTAGTTCTTCTACTTGCTGATTGGCAGCTTGATGGAGTCGGGCTTGACGGATAGCGATCGCACATTGAGCAGCTACCTGCTGCATCAGTCGAATTTCTATGTTTGAAAACACTTCTGTTGGCGGTCGAAGTCCCCAAAGATTGCCAATAATACCGCCACGGTCGTCAAAAATTGGGCAAGCCAAGCGATTTACCTGAATTCCTTGGGGATTGAATTCGGGAACAGGTTCGACTAATTGCAGAGGTTTTTTTTGTAAAAGTTGCTGGTAAAGTTCAGGAAACTCTGTTATGTCTCTACTGACTCCCTGACTCTTAGGTAAAGTGATAGTGTGTTCGTAGGCAATAGTGGCAGTTTTTTGCTCTGAGTCATAAAGCTCAATTTGGCAGCTACTAAGATCGAGAACCTCTGCTAATTCTTGAGTAGCAGTTTCTAGTATTTGTTTTTCATCAAGGCTGTCTCTAATTTTTTCGGTAGCACGACGCACCACCGCAAAAATTATCAAAAATACGCTCTAATTCAAGATCGCTTAGTGTAACCCCAGAATTAGCTATGATTAGCTTTAGTGCTTGAGCATCTGTTTCTATACTTACCTGGATGCTTTCCTTTTCAGGAGTGTACTTACAAGCGTTATTTAGCAGCTCGGTTAAAATGCGTTCGAGGATATCAGGATTAGTTTCAATTCTAGATAAATCTAATGGTAAATCGATTTTTAGCTGCTGCTGGTGCTGTTTTGTTCGGTGGGTAAATAGCTGAACGACATAAGTAATTAACCAATTGAGATCTACTAGTTCGACTTTTACAGGTTCGTTGCGGGCATCTAAATGAACCAACTCCAAAAGATCGTTAACTAACTTGATCTCTCTTTCGTACCCTGCTTCTAATATTTCTAGGGATTCTGAAGCAGCATCAAAATGTTGCTGCTGCCAATTGGGTAGTAGTTCAAACAGCATTTTGAGGGTGTCTGCACCCATGCCGATATTAGTCAAAGGTGTCCGTAGTTCGTGGGAAATGGTCTTGAGAAAATCATCTTTCAAATTATTGATTCTCTTTAATTCTGCTACCTGTAATTTGGCAGCACGATATAAACGAGCCTGACGAATGGCGATCGCACATTGGGAAGCCACCTGCTGCATCAGGCTTATCTCTATATCAGTAAAAATATCTGTTGGCGGTCTGAGTCCCCACAGATTACCAATGATTCCCCTCTCATCAAAGATCGGACAGGCTAGACGAGTAACCTGGATTCCTTGAGGATTAAATTCAGGAGTTTTTTCAACCAGTTGAATTGGATTTTTTTGTAATAGCTGCTCGTAAAGTTCGGGACGATCCTCAACTTTTCGGCTGATTCCCTGAGATAGAGGCAAACTAAGGCTGTGTTCGTATTGAATCGTGGCAATTACCTGCTCTGAGTCGTAAAGTTCAATTTGGCAGCTTTGGAGATCTAGAACCTCTGCTAACTGTTGAGTAGCAGTAGCTAAGATTTGCTTTTCATCTAAACTATCCCGCAGCTTATCCGTGACCTGACGCAGCAAAGCTTCAAACTCCAAAGCCCTTTGCTGTTCGCGATTTTGCCGATCTAAATCCTGGCGCATCTGACGCAGATTTAGGTGGGTTTGGATACGAACTAATACCTCTTCTTGTTCGCTTGGCTTGGTAATATAGTCCACTCCTCCCAACTTAAATCCCTGCACTTTGTTAACCTTCTCTGACAGAGCAGTTAAAAAAATTACGGGTATATCTTTCGTACCAGCTTCGGCTTTGAGACGACGACAGGTTTCAAAGCCATCAATATCAGGCATCAATACATCTAATAAAATCAAGTCTGGAGATTTAGATCTGGCAATCTGCAATCCAGTTTCACCATCTTCTGCTAGCAAAATTCGATAACCCTTGTCTTCCAAATAGGAAAATAACATTAATAAGTTATCAGGTGCATCGTCTACGATTAAGATTGCTTTCGATTTAGTATTTAATGACAAGCCTTCGATCATAAACGATAAAGATAGCGATCGCGCATAAATAAGTAGTCAAATCAAAATTTGCTTTTGATCTTTAGTATGTCTGCTTTTCTTAATATTTTAGTAAGCATTATGTCTGCTTATAAAAAAGTACACACAAAGAAATGAAACAAAAGAAAATTTTAATAATCAAAAATATAAAGCAATGTGATATTGATTATTTCTAGTCTGGCAAGGCTTTCACCCTTTTTTGAACCTTGTTTTTTGTCAAAGTCCCGATAAGCATGATGATAAATTTTACTTTGCGATCGCTTTTTCTGCGCATCAGCACCAAAAAAACTTGTTCTTGTACAGTTTTTTGAGCAAGTTGAAGAAATCAAGTGAGATCGCATTTTCTCAGCCAAAGTACGAAGTCGATTTGCTTTTATACACTCTAATGCTTGTAAATTAAAGGTTTTACTATCGTACAGCCTCAAAAATAGATTTGCTTTTATACACTTTTGTGAGCGATTTAGGGGAATCAAGTGCGATCTGATTTACTCATATCAGAAAAGTCTTGATGAGCAAATAGAATAGCTGTAGTAGGGGTTTCTCCCACTCTAAAATCTGGTGCTGGTAATTGGTAAGTTTCTGCGGCATCAATTACTTTGTCAATTCCACTACCTTTTTCCTCACAAATATTAAAACGCCTCATTATATCTGCAAGTTTTTCATTGCGAGAGCGATATTCATCAATAAAACGTTCAACTTTGATAGTCGGTGCTAATTCTTCACCTGCTCTCATCAAATACGCCCCCTCAAATGCTAGTGGCTGACCTATGCTACTCAATGACTTAATTATGACCAATTAAAGTAGTTTTAACGATACTAATCAGCAAGATACTGCTTAAGCAATTCTTTCAATTTTTTCAGCCGACAATTTTCAACTAGGGGACGTATTTCCTGAATAAAAGGAATTAAATTAAGTCGATCGCTTTGCCAACGATCGATTTGAGATAATACTTCTCTAATTTCTCCTTCCATTGACAATTCTAGAAGGTGGTTTAATTCTTCTGTGGTGGGAATGGCGATCGCTTTTAACTTAGAATCGGCTTGCGCTTTGCTATCTCCATCTGAATTAAGAGACTGTCTTGCTGATTGAGATCCTCTTTGAGCATCTTGAGTTATCCATTTTAATGGGAGATGTTGCTCTAAAAGCCTTAACAGTTGGGCTAAATTCAGAGGTTTTGCCAAAAAAGCATTTGCCCCCGCTAAATAACATTGGGATTCATCCGCAGGGAGGGTACTAGCAGATACAACAATGATCGGTAAATCTTGCCAAGTTGCTTCTTGTCTCAGGAGGTTAGTTACTGCCAAGCCATCGAGTTCGGGCATGACTAAATCCAAGAGTACTAAGTCGGGGTTGTGTTCTTTAATTTTGGCGATCGCTTCTGTCCCCGAAGCGGCTTCAATAACATCAAAACCTAAAGGAGTCAGAAAGTTAACTAGAACTTCCCGATTGTTTTCTAGATCGTCTACGACTAGAATAGTGCGCCTTTTCCCTTCATAGCCTGTAATATCGAGATGATGATTATTATTAACTGTGGACTCTAGAGAATATTCTACATGAGGAAAATCGATATCGAACCAAAATTCGCTCCCTTTCCCCAAAGTACTCCGCACCTGAATTTCACTGTCCATTTGTTGAGCAATACTTTGACTGATGCTCAAACCCAATCCCGTTCCTTCTTGAGAAGTGCGATCGCAATCTAATTGCTGAAAGGGTAAAAAGATTTCTGCCAGTCGATCTTCAGGTATGCCGATTCCTGTATCGGCAACGTGAAAGCGAACTTTATTGTTATTACCTCCTTGATCCCCAGAAAAATCGCGGACATAACCGACGCTAAAAGAGATTTTACCTTTAGGGGTAAACTTGACCGCGTTACTCAGCAAATTTAGTAAGAGTTGGCGCAGACGAGTTTCATCTCCCCTTACTACCGTCGGCAGATCCGAAAGAATCAGATGCTCTAATTCAATGCCCTTTTGCTGACAGCGAATCTGAATCATTGCCTTTAAGTTATCTAAAAAGGAAGACAAGATAAAATCGGTAAACTCTAAATTGAGCTTTCCTGCTTCGATTTTAGCGATGTAGAGAATATCATTAATTAGGGTAAGTAAATGTTGACCCGATCGCTGAATCACTTCAACTCCCCGCTGTTGTTTGGCAGTGAAATCTGTTTCTCGGCGCAGAATTTGAGCAAAGCCTAAAATAGCATTGAGAGGAGTCCGCAATTCATGGCTGGTATGGGCAATAAAGGCACTTTTAGCCTGGTTAGCAGTTTCCGCAGCTTCCTTGGCTTGTTGTAGCTGCAATGATTGATTTTGCAGTTGAGCGAACAAATCCACCTGAGCGATCGAAATACCTAACTGAATACCAGTTTGGGTCAAAAGGCGCATTTCTCCTTCTTTCCACTGGCGAGGTTTTTGGTTTTGGTATGCTGCTAGTAATCCCCACAGTCGATCGTTTTGAAAAATCGGTGCAATACAAAAGGTTTTAACCCCCAAGCGTTCGTAAAGTTCGCGGTGACAATCAGTAAATTGTGCCTCGGCTATATCTGCGATGGCGAAGGTTTCACGGGCTTGATATCTACCGCCTTCTGTTTCCCGCAGGCAGGTATCAGTCCAACTATCATCTAATTGGATATCTTTTAAGGGAGAACAACTATCCGTTATTGATTCGGCTACAAATTGACCACTCCAGTCGGAATTGAATTGGTAAAGAGCAACGCGATCGCATTTTAAAGTTTCGTGGATATTTGCCGTTGTTACCTGAAATATTTCGTCTAGATCTAAAGTTTCACGAATTTTTTCGACAACATTGAGAATAGTTCTTTCTCTAGCTGCGCTAGCTCTTAATTCTGCTTCGGTTTCTTTTTGTTGGCTGATATTGGTAGAGATACCACAGAGGGCATAAACTTCCCCTTGCTCGTCAATTAGGGGTGCTTTAATGGAAATATAAGTATGTAGGCTGCCATCAGGGAGAGTCGCTGATTCTTCAAAGTTTAAAACCGATTTGGTAGTTAATACTTGGCGATCGTTATTCAGGACTATTTCTGCAACCTCGGGGGGAAAGATATCGCGATCGCTCTTCCCTAAAATATCAGCTTCAGTTAGATTAAACGACTCTAAATACTGTCTGTTAACTAACAGATAACGCCCGTTAATGTCCTTAAGATAGATGATTGAAGAGGTAGTGGATAAAATTGCCCGCAATCTGGCTTCTGATTTTTGGAGAGCTTTGGTGCGCTCTTCTACTCTCTCTTCTAGGTCTTGATTGAGCTGACGTAGCTCGAATTGAGAGGCTTTTAGTTCTTGATTGACTAGGTGAATTTGATGTTGAATGGTTTTAAGTTCGTCAATATCAATAAAAGAAATCACCACTCCATCTAACTGTCCGTCTTCTAAAAGATAGGGATTGATCCGCATTAACAAGTGAAAATCTTTTTCTAATAGCTTGACCTCTTTATCCACAACCTGTTGGGTGTCGATCGCTACTTGGAGTAGTTCATGTAAATTGGGACAGTCGAGATTGTGAGTAATGTGTTTGAGGGGACGATAAATATCTGCTTCTACTAGGTTGATGGCGACGGTAGCTGCGGGGGTAAATTTGCGAATCTTTAAATTGCGATCAAGAAATACCACACCAATATCCGTACTACGGAGTAAATTATCGACATCGTTGTTTAATTCGGTTAATTCCCCGATTTTTGACTGATATTCCGCATTAACAGTGTATAGTTCTTCATTAACGGAATGAAGTTCTTCGTTAGTGCTTTGCAACTCTTCATTGGAAGCCGTTAACTCTTCATTAGTTGCCTGTTGTTCTTCGTTAGTAGTCTCTAACTCTTCAATTACCGCCTGAAGATTTTCGCGAGTTTGCTGTAGCTCGTATTCCAACTCCATAATTCGTTGGGAGGCTTCGGCATCAGCTTCAAACCTTTCCCCCGCAGTCTGAGGGTGTCGAGTTTGATCTTCTTGGATAACAATAAAAAAAAAGTCATCGGCTAGTTTATTACTTTCGTGATAAACAACTTCCAGCTTAAAATTACATTCCCGTTGCTCTCGCTCCATTTTAATACCGAGATAGGATACGGGCGATCGCTCTCGTTTGGCACGATGGAGGGCGGTAATTAGAGGCAGTTGCAGATCGGCAACAATCATTTTAGTGATATCTGTAGTCGTTCTACCAAAAGGTACTTTGAGGATACTGATATTATCGTTAAAGGCATGAAATAATTTATGTTCGCGATCGACTAACAGGCAGGTAGCGTTGTTTTTCTGGAGAACATAACTAAAAGCTACATCCAGCATCGGTTCAAGTCTATTTTCCGAGCTGGGCTTACAAGTCACAAAGGGCAGAAGCTGGCGAGAAATTTTGCTCATACCCTTGACTGGAACATTTAGACGAACATCCCGACGTTTTTGATAGATTTTGTTCTTCTTATCTAAAGCTTGAAATTCAGGCTCAATATACCCTAGAGTTTCTGCTTCGCCCAAGAATAAAATTCCTTTAGATGCCAAGGAAAAATGGAGATTACGTAATACCTGCTGCTGTAAATTTGACTGTAGATAAATTAGCACGTTGCGACAGCTAATCAAGTTCATGCGGGTAAAACCAGCATCTTTGGTGATGTCGTGGGGAGCAAATAACAGCTTTTCCCTAATTTTGCGAATTATCTGGAGGGAATTATCTTTCCGCACGAAATAACGTTCCAATCGTTCAGGATTGATATCTTTAGAAATCGTTTGAGGATAAATACCCTGAGTAGCTTTTTCCAATGCCGATTTATCAATATCCGTGGCAAAGATTTTGAACCGAACTGGTTTCTTCGATAGTGAGATCGCTTCTTCTAGCAAGATCGCTAGGGAATAAGCTTCTTCTCCCGTGGCACAAGCCGTTACCCAACAGCGCAGTTCCTCATGGGGTTCGGCTTTAGCAATTAAGTCGGGAATTACCTCAGTCTCCAAAAAATCCCAGGCTTGGCGATCGCGAAAAAAGTGGGTGACGCTAATCAGCAAATCGTGTCGAAGAATTGCTCGCTCTTCGGCAGAATTTTCCAGTAGTTGAATAAACTCGTCGAGATTATTACAGCCACTAATTAAGTAACGGCGATGGATGCGTCGAGAAAGAGTACTAGTTTTATAGTGGGAAAAATCAGTTTGATCGTGCTGTGCAAGAACTTTAGCAATGTGTTGCAAGGTATCGACATCGAGCAGATCGCTGCGATATTTATTACCTTTATCCAGAGAATTAGGCGAACGAACTAGCTGATTAATTGTCTGAGCTAATTCTGGTGGCGGTAAAACTCGATCTATAACTCCTGTGGCGATCGCAGTACGGGGCATGCCATCAAATTCAGCCGTTTCTGGTTCTTGCACCATAGCAAAACCACCAGCTTCATTAATTGCCCTTAAACCATTTGTACCATCGCTACCCGTCCCCGATAAAATTACGCCAATAGCTTTTTCCACAATGTTCTTAGCTAAAGATTCTAAGAAAATATCAATAGGAAAATTTAGTCCGTGGCGGTTTCTTTCTTCCTGTTCTAATAAATGAAGCTTTTGTCGATCTAAAACTAGATTTTTACCAGGAGGAATCAGATAGATAGAATTTGGCTCTAACTCCATCCCTTCTGTAACTCGATAAATTGCCATACGGGTACGTCGTCCGAGCAATTCCTTCATCAAACTTTTGAAATCTGGTGAAAGATGCTGAATTACCACGAAGGCTGCCCCGCTATCCGTTGGCATATGCTCGAAAAACTCTTCTAAAGCGCGTAATCCCCCTGCAGATGCACCAATACCGACCACAAATTTTCTTTGTTCCTGTTGTGAGAGGTCAGAATTAGTATCATTATCGTTTTCGGACATACAAACTGTTACAAAGTAGCGGTTATAGATTATATCGTATTCTTTATTTTACTAATAATCAAAAATATAATTATTTTGTAATTATTTGCCCCTAGATATTTATACTGTTTGACTTTTTGAAAAGTTGACCATCAGTGATGTGCACAATATAAACATACGTATTTATATCTAAATTAGAAATATATTAAAATATTGCTCTTACAATACTAATTATATTTGTAATTCACACAATCAAACAGTTAGATATTAAATTAGTAGGTGATATTTTGTTTTCTTTACCATTACAACTCAGACAAGCAGTTGGCCCCAAACTATACAAAACAAAAACTAGATTAGCTTGGCCTTATAATCGCGTAACTTCTGCCGAACGTGCTTTGCCCGACTTTATTATTCTAGGGGCAATGAAGGCAGGAACGACAAGTCTTTCTTATTATTTATATGAACATCCTGAAACGTTTCTTTCTATTCCCAAAGAAGTTCACTTTTTTGATGGTGGAAAAAATCCTCAAGTAGATACTTTTGCGAAAGGAGAATATTGGTATCGCGCCCATTTTGCCAAACAAAAAAAACTAGCTCCTGGTACTAAGGTATTTGAAGCAACTCCAGCGTATCTTTTTAATCCTTTAGCACCCAAACGTATTTTTGAAACTCTACCTAATGCTAAACTGATTATCTTATTAAGAAATCCGACAAAAAGAGCTATTTCTCACTATTTGCATGGAGCTAGAAGAAATTGGGATCCTTTGCCTTGTTATGAAGCTTTACAGGCAGAAGAAGCAAGACTAAAGCCTGTAATTGAAGCCCAAAATTATAAAAGTAGAGCTTTTATTGAATATTCTTATAAAAGTCGTGGTCTTTATCGAGAGCAGATAGAAAGATATCTAGAGTATTTTCCTAGGGAGCAAATGCTGATATTCAATAGTAACGATCTGTTTACTCAAACTGAAGCTGCTCTAAAGCGTGTATTTGATTTTATTGGCGTAGATCCAACTTTTAAAGTTAAAAATTTGACTGTACCTAATTCTGCACCTAACAAGAAGAAATTTGAACCTCATGTTTATGAGTATCTCAATGATTATTTTAAAACTCATAATGAAGCACTATATGAATTTATGGGAGAAGATTATGGTTGGAACAAAAATAAGTAATAAGTAATAAATATCTTGGTGGTGAGCAATATTCAATCGATCAAGAAGTGATTAAATTGTTTGCTTTATCCACCTTACAAGGCGGAAATAGAAGGTTGGGATACTGTTGGCGAATTCAAAAATCACATTTTCAGGCGATCGCGAAATTCACTCAGAACCGAAAAATTAAACCCATCATCTTCTAATTCTAGAGATAGAGCGTATTTCCAATCAATTCTTCCCCTGACTGCATCTGCTGTTTGTCGATCTGAAAAGCTTTCTAGAAATTGCATAAAGACTGACATTAAACTTTAATTAAAGTTTAATGTCAGTCTTTCTTTTTTTGACTTTTATGATTTACTTTTGAACGATTGTCGCTTGAGCCAAAGTAATGTGTTGCTGTTGAGCAATAATGGTTTGGGAATGACGAACATTAGCATTAATTGCTACTGTAGTCGAGTCATACATTTGAGTTGCAAGTTTGGGATAAATACCAATACCTACAATTAATACTAAGAAACAGGCTGCAATAAATATTTCTCTGGGTGTGGCATCTTCAAAAGGAGCTTCTCCAGGTAGTACACAGCTATTCCCAAAACAAACTGCGACTTCATTAGTAGGTTTTGTGGTTTTAATTATGTCAATATCGCAAGCTAATGCTTCATTAGAGTTGAAGAAAACTAATCTTAGCATCGATAGTAAATAGATAGGAGTCATGATGATCCCTACCGCAGCTAGAAATACAAGCACTGTCGAAAAAGTAGGGTTATAAATATCATTGCTAGTAAACCCAACAAATACAGCGATTTCACTAGCAAAACCACTCATTCCAGGAAGAGCGAGAGAAGCCATGGCACCTGCGGTAAACAGAGCGAATACTTTAGGCATTACTACTGCAATACCATCCATCCGATCCATAAACAAAGTGTGAGTGCGATCGTAGGTTACTCCAGTTAGGAAGAAAAGTAATGACGCAATTAAACCATGAGATAACATCTGTAATACCGCGCCACTAGTACCAATATCGGTAAAGGATGCGATTCCCAACAAGACGAATCCCATATGGGAAACTGAAGAATATGCCAAACGGCGTTTCATATTGGTTTGACCAAAAGAGCTAAAAGCACCGTAAATAATATTAATTACTCCCAAGGTGGCTAAAACTGGAGCAAAGTAAATGTGGGCATCGGTCAATAAGCCCATGTTGAGGCGAATTAGACCATAACCACCCATTTTAAGCAATACACCAGCCAAAATCATTGATACGGGAGCAGAAGCTTCGCCGTGAGCATCGGGCAACCAAGTATGTAGAGGGAAAATTGCTAGTTTTACGCCAAAAGCAATGAGTAACCCCGCATAAAGAGGTATTTCTAAACCTAGAGGATAATCTTTGAGTGCCAATGCAGCCATATCAAAAGTGAGATTATCACCATAGAAAGCCATACCCAATCCTGCAACGAGGATAAATATAGAAGCTGCTGCGGTATAGAGTAAGAATTTGGTGGCTGCATAACGACGTTTTGAACCACCCCATATAGAGACTAACAAATATACAGGAACTAATTCTAGTTCCCACATAACGAAGAATAATAATAAGTCTTGCGCTACAAATACTCCAATTTGGGCAGAATATAGCAGCAACATTAAGAAATAAAACAAGCGTGGTTTGCGATCGACTTGCCAAGCAGACAGCATTGCTAGAGTAGTGACGAATCCTGCCAGCAAAACTAAAGGAGCAGATATACCGTCTACTGATACTGTCCAGCTAACCCCTAACTGGGGAATCCAATTATAGGTTTCGGTTAACTGAAACTGAGCATTGCTAGAATCATAATTATTCCAGAATGCGTAACCCATTAATATAAAATCTGCAATACCGACAATTAGAGCGTACCAACGAACGGTCTTACCTTCCTTGTCGGGAATCAGAGGTATTGCTAGAGCAGCTAGCAAGGGAAATAAGATAATCGCGGTAAGCCAGGGAAATGAAGCTACCATTGTAAAATTTTGCTGATAAATTTAACTGTTAATAACAGTATTATATATTAAGTTTTGTAAAAAAAATATTGTTATTATAAATCAAAATAAACAAATATAAACTATTCATAATTATCTATTTGTAATCGATCTCAAACTAAAATCATTTTGCGATCGCAAGTCTTATAAGTATATTTGCGCGATCAATAGGTCTACAATCTCAAAATATTCAAAATTACAACAGTAATGATAGTTTATGTTGAATAAAATACCAGGAAGAGGCTATCTATTAATAGCAGTTTTAATTTTTGCTGCTTCTAATTCAGTTACACGAAGACTGACAGAATTAGGTGCGAATAATTTAATTGACGGCAGAAATCCGATTTCCTTTTGTAATGTCTTGTTTGTGGGCAATCTTTGTGCTTTGTTAGCTTTAATTGCTATTTATGGCAAGGAATGGAATTCAAACTCCCTCAGTCGACTTTCAATAATGGACTGGATCGGGATGTTGGCGGTAGCGGGTTTATCGGGTGCATTAGCACCAGCTATGTTTTTCTTTGCTTTAGAACAGACGGCAGTAAATAATGTAGTCTTGATTGGTAGAATTGAACCGCCAATCACTCTGGCTTTATCAGTCTTGATTTTGAAAGCAAGAGTTAACCAACAGATTGTCATTGGTGCAATGTTAGCTTTTGTGGGGGTAATTCTCACTATTTTATTGCAGCCCACCGAGAGTAACATGATGGCAATGGGAGGTTTTAATATTGGTCAGGGAGAATTGATGACTGCGGTAGGTGCGATCGCTGTAGCTATATCTAGCATCATTAGCAAAATTAGACTAAATAGTATTCCTTTAGGAATTTTTACTATTTTTCGGACTACCGTTGGTACGGTGATTTTCTTTTCTCTAACGGCTAAACTTTATGGTATCGGTCATTTTATGGATGTTTTCACACCTATAATCTGGCAATGGATGTTGTTGTATGGTGGGGTGATTGTCGTAGGGGGACAACTAGCTTGGTTTAGAGGTTTGAAGACTACAGGGGCTGCGGATGTATCTTTAGCAAGTTCGATCAGTCCGATTGCAGGGATTGTTTTTTCCTTTCTAATCTTGGGGGAAGTTCCTACAATGGCTCATTATATTGGTGGTAGTGTAATTATTTTGGGTATTATCTTCAATCAAATAGGTGCAGCACGTCAAAATAATTCTGTAGATGAAAAAGAAATGGATAAAAAAGTTGGATTTAAGGGGATTTAACTTTTGTGAGTCAGTTCTATCACGATTGTTTCTGCTTGTTCGGCGGTTAGGGGTTGAGAAAATAAAAATCCTTGACCAAATTCTACGTTTAGAGAGTTTAAAGTTGTGGCTTGAACATCAGTTTCAATTCCTTCGGCAATTATTTTCATATTTAAAACTTGAGCCAGAGTAATAATAGTTTTAATAATTTCTAAGTTTTGTCGTTCGACATTCATGGCGTTGACAAAAGAACGATCTATTTTGAGAACGTCTATGGGGAATTGAGGAAGATAACTAAGGGAAGAATAACCAGTGCCAAAGTCATCAAGAGAAAGCTGTATTTGGCGATTTTTAATTTGGTGCATTACTTCGATTAATTGTTCCGTATCTTCTATCAGCATACTTTCGGTTATTTCAAATTTGAGATATTGAGAGTCAACTTGAGTTCGATCGATGATGCGATCGACAATCTGAAGAAAATTGCGATCGTGTAGTTGTTCTCCAGCAACATTAATACTCATAGTGAGAGATGTTGCAGGGGGTAGTTTATCTTGCCAAATTTTCAGTTGCTGACAAGCTTGATCCATCACCCATTGTCCTAAAGCAACAATTAAACCCGTTTCTTCTGCCAGAGGAATAAAATTATCGGGGGAAACAATACCTCGTTCTGGATGTTGCCACCTTACTAAAGCTTCAAAGCCAATTAATTTAAGATTACTCAGAGAATAAATAGGTTGATAGTAGAGAACTAGTTCTTGATGAAATATGGCTTGTCGGAGTTCGTTTTCTAATTCCAAACGACTCATGGCATCAAGATACATTTGCTGGTTGAAAATTTCATATCTCGCCTTGCCCAATTCTTTGGCTCGATATAGTGCGGTATCCGCATCGCGGAGTAGATCTATTTCTTGATGATACTCCCTATTGCCGATCGCAATACCAATACTGACAGTAATCATTAAATTGCGGTTGCCAAGATTGAAGGGAATGGCAAATTCTTGGAGAATTTTATCGGCTACCACAACGGCATCATTGACATCATCAATATCTTTTAAAAGAATAGTAAACTCATCTCCTCCCAGTCTGGCGATCGCATTTTTCTTGGATACGCATTCTTGTAGTTTTTGGGCGCAACTAATTAATAATTTATCTCCTGCCAAATGCCCCAAGCTATCGTTAATAATTTTGAAACGATCTAAATCGATAAATAAAACAGCAAATTGTCGTTCTGGGCAATCTACCGTATTTTGCAAGCATTTTGCCAACTGTTCCATAAACAAGTTGCGGTTAGGCAATCCTGTCAGACTATCGTGGAGGGCATCGTGACGTAGTTTTTGTTCTAGGCGATGGCGTTGTACAATTTCTTGTTGGAGGATGTGATTTGCTGATTCTAGTTGGAATGTACGCTCTTTGACTCTTTGCTCTAATTCTTGATTGAAAGTTTGGATTTTGGCATTGGCTGCCTGTAATTCTAGTTGATTTTTAACGCGAACTAAGACTTCTTCAACTTGAAAGGGTTTACCAATAAAATCTACACCACCACTGGTAAAGGCTTTGATCTTACCTTGAATGTCATCTTGCGCGCTGAGAAAAATCACGGGAATCGAACTGGTTATGGGATCTGCTTTGAGTTGTTGGCAGACTTGATAACCATTCAAGTCAGGCATATTAATATCTAAGAGAATTAAATGGGGCAGATCGTTACGCGCGCCCATCAAAGCGATCGCACTATTTATAGCACAGCGTACTTGATAGCCATGTTGGGAAAGGGTTGTGGATAAAAATCGCAGATTATCAGGGACATCATCTACGATCAGAATTTTATAAGACAATTCCTGAGATGGTTGATTCATGGCAATAGTTAAGCAGTAAGTTCTAAAATTACGTCGAAATCAAAATTGACAACATTGATTGTCATGCTTGCCAAGCATTATTTTCTTACCCTAGTTATAATCCTTAGTTACTAAAGTGTTCCCAGAAATCTCTTAAAAGTATTTAATTAAATTAATTTACGCGATATTATTGACTCCAGTTAATCGGTAGAGTCGTATCTTGAACGCAATCATCTGGCGTGACAATCTCTGTTTCTCGATCTAATACTGCCTCGACGCGATCGTATATCTCCTGTGCTTCTTCAAGAGAATTACCAATACTCGTCAAACCAAGTTTGCCAAATTCCGATAATGCACCCATGAGATGAAACACCGTACCAGTCCGACTGCTACTATCAAAATGCAGTCTTTCTTGAGCAATAATATCCATCAAATCGTTGGGTAAAAGTCCTCGATAGCGATCCTTTTGGAGATTATCCGTAGCAATATAATGTTTTTCTTGATTTTGTTGGCTCAAAAACTTGCCCGTATCGTAATCAAATGTACCGTTAGTCAACAGTCTTAAGGTCATAAAGGGGTGAGTTGTCCCTCCTTTGCGCAGATTGATTTCGATCGCCTGAATATCCCATTGCTGATCTGGCTGTTGTACCGCAATAAAATCAACACTATAACGCTCGATCGCTCCTTTGGATGCGAGAACTTCCCCTACTTTTAAACCCAATTCTTGCAATTGGTAGCGATAGCTGGCATCGGCGGGAAAATAGCAACCTTCGTATACTTGTCCGTCTGCACCGCCTAAAATTTGATCGTGAGTGGAGACAATTTCCACTTCCCCCGATGGTCTAATATAACCCTGTACGCTAGGAGATCGCTTAATATCTCCTTCTACAAAAGCTTCCACAATTGCCCCTAATTCGGGGATGCGTGCCGAAAAAGTCGACCAAGTTTCTCCCGCCCCCTGAAAACTCATACATTCTAGCTGTTTGTTTAAAGCATTAATTGTTTTCTCGCGATCGCATAGATCGGGAATACTATCTTGAATTGGTCTGAGGTCGAGTATAGCATTGCCTTCCCCTGAAAAGCCTTCGTTCAGCTTAACCACAATTCTTTGCAAGTCGGGTTGTCTTTGCCACAAATTCAGTAATTCTTGGACTAGATCGAAGATATTCTCTACTGTATAGCTACCATCAGGATGGGGAATCTTGGCTTCGGCAAAGATTTCTCTACTACCACTTTTTGAACCCCAATATAGTACTTCAGGAGAAGCTGCTAACAAGGGAATACCCAGAGTTAGAGATAGTTTTTGTTCCAGGTGGGTGGAATTATAACAAACCATATATGATTTATTCGGACGCAGGGCGCGACGAATTTTTTCCACTAGTCGAGGACGCTCTAAAATCTTTTGGGTTAAGGGTTTGAGAGAACCATCATAGGTACTAATCAACAATAGGCGATCGCGAGCATGGGAAAATGGAATTCCTGGTAATAACTGTAGATAATAGTCAATTACGATCGGACACAAAGGCAAAGCAGTAATATAAATTACCCGCGTTAAGGGGTTACGCAAGCGGATGAGGGAAAATAGCAATCTTTCTTCGTAGTGTAAAAATCCTGCTACCTTATTCCCTACCTCTTGATCGACGCTAAAAGAAGGAATTACTAAAATATCGTAGTCATCGCGGTCAAAGATGTCGACGCTTTGCCAAAGTTGCCCCTCCTCTGGGGATTTTGTCCACTCTCTTAGCTGGTTTTGTAGCTGTCTAAAACGTTCTGCTGCCGTCGGTTGAAATGTGTCTACCATGCCTATAGAAAGTAACTAAACTTTGGGCGTAACTCCAAGTAATTATAGTAACTCGCTACGAATACAGATGTTTCCTCTGTTTTAAGAATTGATACGTAAAGAAAACATAACTTTCTTCAGGTAAATGGGAACAATGTCATTACAAATTTGAAGTTGTGGTAAAGGTGTATGAAATCTAAATATCTAGTTTCTTGTTTAACTATAGTTGCAGGACTTTCTTTGTTTCCTCGGGCTGTCATGGCTGATGTGGTGGTTAAATGGCAACCAGGAGATAATGCTGCCAATATTCAAAAAGCGATCGATTCGGGGGATAGTACGATTATTATTCCTAAAGCAGCTAAACCTTGGTTGGTCGGAGAAACTATTTATGCCAAAAGACCCAACCAAAAAATTGTTTTTAAACCAGGAGTATTACTAGCAGCGCAAGAGGGAGCTTTTCAAGCAACAACGGAAAATATGATTACCGTGTTGGCAGATAACGTTTCTCTATCTGGCTATAAGGCTACCTTAAAAATGCGTAAAGCTGACTATCAAAATCCCAATTTATATCAGCCTTCTTCCTTCCGCCACATCATAGTACTTAGAGGGGCAAGAAACTTTGTAGTAGAAGGATTAACTCTCGAAGATGCGGGGGGTGATGGTATTTTTATTTCTCACGGTCAAGTTGAAAATGATGAAATTCCTGTCAGAAAATATTCTTCGGGGGTAGTTCGCGATGTGCTTTCTAAAAATAATCATCGACTGGGAATGAGTATCATGAGCGCGCAGGATCTCTTGGTAGAAAATAGTACTTTTCAGGGTAGTAGTGGTACTAAACCATCTTCAGGAGTCGATATCGAACCCGATCATGATTGGCAAAAGCTAGTCAATATTAACTTGATTAATAATAAGTTTATTAATAACGATCGCAATGGAATTCAAATGGGATTAGCTAGATATCGAGGTAGTAATGTGTCGGATATTAGTATTAGTTTTGATGGTTGCACTTCCACGGGAAATGGAGAAGATGGTATTTCCATTAACGCACACGATCCTGGATTTACCGATGGGCCAAAAGGTTTTATTGATGTCAAAAACTGTAATATTGCTAGTTCTGGAGAACATGGTGTCTTTATCAAATCCGACCATCAAGATCCTGCAAACACCTTCAAGATTAGCTTTGACAATATTACTTTGAATAATACTGCCACAAAATCAACCGAGTTTTTTCCGATTAATTTTCAAAATAGTTTAGAGCCTGGGGTAGTTTGCAATATTGATTTTGGCAATAATTTTTCAATTACAGACAATAAAAGTCGTCCCCCACTATTCGCTAATGGCCCAGCTAGAAAACAAGGTATCACTAACGTTCACGGTACGATTCGAGTAAATAACGACCTTAAAACAGAACCAGTTTTAGGCGATCGATTGAATAACGTTACTTTGAAATTTATCGATTGACACTCCCCCTGTTAAAGCACGCTTCGCTAGGGGGATTCTTGGTTCAGCAATACATAGCTAGATGGGTCTTTGACCCATCCCCGCCAGGGGTATCTCCACAAGCGAACACCGTCTGCCCGACGGCTAAAATATTCAGAGAACTGTTATAGTCTCTCAAATTATGGCTACTGCACGATGGACAAGTCCATTCGCGGACAGATAGAGGTAGCTTGTCGATGATGTACCCGCAAGGATGACATCGTTTAGTTGACGGAAACCACCGATCTATCTTGCCTAACTGTCTAAGCTTAGACGCACCTAGTTTAGGTTATAATCAGGGGAAAAAAAGAGCGATCGG
>NZ_JADWDC010000050.1 GCF_020640915.1 Waterburya agarophytonicola KI4
AATTAAAAAATAAAGGTGATTTAGTTAATGCAATGTAAATACGTCTAAGCTTACCAATAGTCTTTCAAAAACTGATAACCAATAACTGATGAGTGATGAATTTAGGGAATTATTAAAAAGAGTGGGCAGTGGCACTCATACCAGTAAAAACTTAACCCGCACCGAAACTGCTACTGCTACTAAAATGATGTTGTTACAAGAAGCAACTCCCGCCCAAATCGGAGCATTCGCGATCGCTCATCGGATCAAAAGACCTACTCCAGAAGAATTAGCAGGTATTCTCGATGCCTTTGAAGTCTTAGGCTCAAAACTCACAGTTAATCCCCATCATGATTATAAACCAGTAGTTTTAGGCAATCCTTATGACGGACGTTCTCGTACTGTTCCTGTAACGATCATTACCGCACTCATTTTAACCACTGTTAATGTGCCTGTGGTGATGCACGGAGGCGACTGTATGCCGACTAAATATGGGATTCCTTTGATTGAGATATGGCAGCAATTGGGAGTAAACTTTTCAGATTTTAATCTAGCT
This sequence comes from Waterburya agarophytonicola KI4, assembly GCF_020640915.1. Taxonomy (GTDB): domain Bacteria; phylum Cyanobacteriota; class Cyanobacteriia; order Cyanobacteriales; family Xenococcaceae; genus Waterburya; species Waterburya agarophytonicola. Next base: position 536 of record NZ_JADWDC010000050.1, read on the forward strand.
CAAGCTCAAGAAATATACGATCAAAGCTGTCTTGGCTTTCTTTATCTCCCTCAACATTTCCCTGAAGCACACAATTTTGTCCCTTTCCGCGAACAAATTGGCAAACGTCCCCCTTTTGCCACGGCTGAATTAGCTTGGTGTCCTATTGCAGGAGAGGCTAATTTGGTAGCAGGTTTTGTTCATCCCCCCACAGAAGAACGTTTTCGCTCGGCTTTTAAAATTAGAGGCACGAATGACTTTACTCTAGTTAAAGGTTTGGAAGGTAGTTGCGATCTCTCCCGCAGCCGTACGGCAATTATTGCCATGGGTAGATCTGGGTCTGATTTTGAACGTCTTTTACTCGACCCCCACGATTACAATTTACGAGGCTCGGATATACTTCTAGAATCGAAATCTCAGGTCATATCTTTAACCCAAGAAGTAATCGAAGGTAGCAAAAGCCAACTCCTTCCTGCTGCAATTTTAAACGGAGGTTTTTATCTCTGGCGTTTTGGACGAGCAAAATCTTTGCAAGAAGGTTTCCAACTAGCAGCAGACATTCTGATTACAGGCAAAGTGAAAACTAAATTATCTCAGTTACAAACACTCTGCAATTGACAATTAACAACCCTACTCCATCGAAAGAAGAAATTCAAGTTTGCATAACTGCTCCCAGTCAGTTTGTTTTGGAGTATCAACAGTTCCTACTACCAGATTGGGAGATATCCATAACTCATCTTGTTTTAATACTGCAAGAGTCTCATATTTCTCTAAAAGAATTCAATCATAGGGTGGTGACAGAAAAAGATCGCCTGAGAGCAAACTTTCTTCGTTTTGGATGGGAGCTAATTTTTACCTTACAAGACCAAGGCTATCAAAGCGATCTCTTCGATCCCCGTACTGGCTATCCACTTTTGGGACAAAAAGGTAAGTTTACCCTGGATGACAATGCAACAGTCAAAGCATTGCTAAATTATCCTGTAATTGAATATAACAACTGTTCTTTGTTAGAGCATCCAACCTGGGGCGATCGAGTATATCCTTCTACAGTGGCTACTACTGCACCTGAAGATCTCATTCAAGATTCCGCTAACAAAATATCGATCGCCCTGGGATTGAGATTGAAAATTTAACCCTTATTTAGTTATATAAAAAATTATTGCATTGCTCATTATACTCTTTTTAATAGCATAAAGTGTTAGGATTCATATTGAGATAAAGATCGGCAATCCAGTTTGTATTCGATATTGATAGGTTTTTCCGTAAAGTATTGATTGGCTTTTTTCCGAAAATTTAACTCTCTACATCACAAATGCATTGAGGAGACATTACAGTTCATGTCAATTTACGTAGGTAACCTTAGCTACGAGGTTAACCAAGAAGATTTAAACGAAGTATTTTCTGAATACGGAAGCGTTAAACGAGTTCATCTTCCTACTGACCGTGAAACAGGTCGCAAACGCGGTTTCGGCTTTGTTGAAATGGAAACAGAAGCAGAAGAAGATAAAGCCATTGAGACTCTAGATGGAGCAGAATGGATGGGTCGCGAGTTAAAAGTTAACAAAGCAAGACCCCGCGAGAATAGAAATTCCTTTGGTGGTGGCGGAGGCGGTGGTCGTCGCAACGACCGCTTCTAAGCTCCAAAGCTAAATCGAATTGCGCTTCTGGAGAGCAACTAGATTATGATACTAGAGACTCCCAGGAGCGTTTTACTGTGTAATGAGGAATTCTATATAGATGGCTAAACGTCGTAACGCAAAGAAAGAAAAAGCAGCTCGTAACAAAATAAACGCTCGTAAATTCCGTAAGCAAACTAGTCGTTATGGAAATCGTGGCAGACGCAACTACAACAACACTGATAAAAAAGAGACAACAGAGGAAAACAATGATTCTTCTGAGTCTACTTCTACTACAGCCAACAATAATTAGTAGAAGCAAGAAATTAGTTTAAATAGCTTTTCATCGGAAGTAGTTTTATTTACTTCCCGATTGAGGAGCTATTTTTTTAATTGATCGCACGCTTTAGGTTTTATATGTCTTTTCAGCCTTCTCCCTACGAAATATTGCAAACATTGTTACCTCACTTGAGGATAGCTGCGGGTTACGCCCAACAAATTCAAAATAAAATTATTTCCCTACCCGCTAAAGATGCGGGAGACAATTTTTTATCGGCAGCTTTAACTGATGCGGATCTTTCCATTCAAACTTTAGTTGAGGTAGCTTTATTAGGAACTTATCCCCATTTTGCTTTCTATGGGGAAGAATACGCACAATCTCGCAATACAAAATATTTTACTTCTACGGCATTAGGTACGACAAAGCAGGATTATTTAATTACTCTAGATCCGATTGATGGTACAAAATATTATTTGGATGGATTTAATAATTACCAAATTATTCTCAGTATCCTCAACAGAGAACAATACGAAGCCGTAATTGCTATTTCTCCCGCACAAAATTGCTATTACTACACTCTTAAAGGTCGAGGAGTATTTAAAGGCGATTTGAATCTAGATTTAGATCGATGTCAACCATTAGAAATATCCAATCCGCGTCCTAACATCTTGTTAGGGTGGGGGATGGCACATCTAAAACCAGCATTAGAAGATAAGTATCGGGTAATAGATATTGAGAATTGCTATTCTGCTTCAGAGCAATTCCCTAACTATAACGGCATCTTTTCGGGGGATTTGATCGGCTGGATTACTAAACGAGGGAAGTTCATCGATAGTGCTGCTTTGGCTTTTATGGCGCAGGAAAACGGTTGTTTAGTAACGAGTTTGAATGGTTTACCCTTAACTCCCCTACACGCCTGTAAAAATTATAGTTATGATGGGGCGATCGTCGCCAATTCTGCCCAACTCCATCAAGACTTATTAACAGCTTGTCAACAGTTAATTACCAAGTAAATTTTTTGATTAAATACGCTGGAGTAAGTTTAATCCGTGGGTATCAGTACCACAAGTACTATAAAGACCGTATCGATTTGCTAATTGTCTGACTTTTTCGGTCTGTTTGGGGCTAGGTTGCCAAGTTTTAGGGTTGTTGTAGGCGTAATAAGTTTCTACCCCATCAATACCCAAGTCAGCTACCGCAGGGATCAACTTGCTAGCAGAATGACGATAGCGTTCGGGATGAGCTAAGACTACTAATCCTCCTGCCTGGTGAATACTATCAATTACTTTTTTAGCAGCAGCTTTTTCTCCTTGAGGTTTATCTCCCCCAAGATAGGATTTGATGGCTGGATCTTGGGGATCGAATCCATAACCTAAGATATGTACTTCTACTCCTAAAAGTCTGGAGGTGATTTCTACTCCCGTCCATAAATGAGGTATGTGTTGAGTATTATTTTCTGTACTTAATTGAGATAAATATTGTTCTGCTTGTCGATAACCGTCAACAGTATGATGATCGGTAATGGCAAAAGCTTTAAGTCCAATAGCGATCGCTTGCTGTACTAGGTTTAATGGTGTTAATTGTCCATCAGAAGCCTGAGTATGCATGTGAAAGTTAAAAGAATAGGGACAACTAATATAATTAATAGTTTCCCAGACACTTTTAAGATAAATAGTGTCCTGTGCTTTTGGTTTTAGGGAATATGTTGTCGCAACCATACGCATCAATCTGAGAAGGAAATGTTTCTATTTGTTACAAATACCATAACAAAATAAAATCCTCTCTGGGAATATCGGGCGATCGCCTGACCTTAAAGAAAATATTAAATCCCTTGACAGATATACATAAAAGCCCTTCGGTAAATTTAGATAAGTATAATCTATAAAACCAATCATGACGACTTTGCTTCCTGCCGTATTGCCCGTGGGCTTGATCATCGCGATCGGTTTTATTGTCGGGCGAACTTTGCCCTTAGAGCGTTCGACTCTATCGCAATTGGCTTTATATATTTTATCTCCTGCTTTGGTAGTGGATAGTTTGTATCGCACTAAATTATCTTGGGCGAGTTCTAGCAAGTTGTTGCTCGGCTTTGCTTTAACTTCAGCTATTATTTATGGCACAGTTTGGTTGACGAGCAAGATATTTAAGCTAGCAACTCCGCTTAGTCGAGGCATCACGGCGATTGTGATGTTTCCCAATAATGGCAACATGGGTTTACCCGTGGCGACTTTTGCTTTGGGAGCAGCAGGATTAGATCGAGCTATTATTTATATGCTCGGTTCTAGTTTCTTGATGTTTTGTTTTGGCCCTGCCATTATTAGGGGCAAAGGTATATTTCAAGGTTTGAGCTTAACTTTTAAGTTGCCTTTGATTTGGGCAATTTTATTGGGCATCGGCTTGCGTTTATTTCGGCTAGAACTACCTTGGGAATTGGATAAGGGCATCCAACAATTAGGGGCAGCAGCCATTCCCATCGCTTTGATTGTTTTGGGCATTCAACTATCCCAAACTCGTTTTCAACCCAAGCTGAATGAATTTTTTGTAGCGATCGCTCGTTTGGCGATCGCACCAACAATCGCTTATTTTATTGGCAGACTACTACAGTTAGAAATTCTAGATCTACAGGTGTTAGTTTTGCAGAGTGCTATGCCCACTGCGGTTAACTCTTTTATTATTGTTAGTGAATTTGGTGGGGACAAAGACTTAGTAGCCAGGGCGATCGTCACCTCTACCTTGATGAGTTTTGTTACCTTGCCGATAGTGTTGTGGTTAATAATTTAGTCGTCAATGGTAATAGTCTCAACTGGAATAATTTTGACTTCTAATTCGACTTCTTTATTTAACTTATTGACTAAATCCTTTCTGATCTCAATCAAACTACTGCGATCGATCGAATTGGGTTGGGCAACTATTTCCATCTCGATCGCAATATTATCGCGATCAGGTTTAATTATCGTCGAGCGAATATCGCTGGATGTTAGTTTGTTCCTAACTATCTCGTTAACTTCGTAACGGACGTTATTTTGCAAAATTAAGCCTTTCAAAGACAAACCTAAAGGCAAACCAAGGATTATCAAGGTAGTGATGGTAAAAATCAATCCTTGTTTGGCTCGTTCGATGCTGCCATAAGACTGAAGCAGCAAAATAATTACGCCACTAAAAATAATTCCCGTCAAGTTGGTAATAAATAGTAATAATGCCCCGATAGATAAAGAAGTCGATCCCCAAGCTATGCCAATACCGACAACACTTAGAGGCGGGACTAACGCCACGGCGATCGCAACTCCAGGTAAAGCATCGGCAATGCGTTTTCTAGTATTAGCAAAAGCCCCTGCTGCCCCTGCTGCTAAAGCAATGACTAAATCGAGTAGATTGGGATTAGTACGGGCTATAATTTCGGGTGTGATTGACTTCAAGCCAATTAATAACACAGTTACCGCAGAAATAAAGACGGTGAAAAGTACCCCCGTTGAGAGGGTTAAGAAAGACCGCTTTAATAAACGTCGATTGGCTACAGTAGAAGAGTAAGCAATACCCGTAATCGGTCCAATTAAAGGAGCAATAATCATCGCACCAATGATAATAGCTACGCTATTTGCCAGCAACCCCAAAGTTGCAATCAATCCCGATAAACCCAGCAAAACATAAAAACTCAAAGATGGTACCGATGATCGCCACAGATTGCGGTTGAGGGTGACTATGGGGAGTGGTTTTTCTGCAAGCCAGTGCCAATCTCCGCTTTGACTATTCCAAGATTCTTCGATCTTTTTCGCCTGAACGGGATATCTCTGACGAAAGTATAATTTTAGCCGAGTATACCAGCCAAGGTTAGGATTGAGTAATAGCATTATAATTATTCAATGGTTAATTACCTAGCGCAACGAAAACCTGCAAAAATTTGCCTTACTTGAGGATAATACCAGTTGCGGAAACTAGTTCTCATTCCTTGCCTACTTGTCGCCCAACTACCTCCTTTTAATACTCGGTGTTTGTTGTCGAAATAAACTTCTGAATAGCCAGGATAGGGGTAACTTTCAAAACCAGAATAGCCCTCAAACCAAGAAGCAGTCCATTCCCACACATTGCCCAACATATCTTGACAGCCGTATTTACTGCGATCGCTATAAGCATTGACGGGAGTGGTATGTCCGATGGCGCGATCGCGATTGCAATTTAAGGATGCACCCAAAGCTGATTTTGACCATTCTGCTTCGGTGGGCAATCTTTTGTCAACAAACTTAGCATAAGCTTCGGCTTCATAATAGCTGACACCACAGACAGGGTGGTCGATCCAATCTAGCGAATTTATCCAATACAAAGGCTGAGAAACAGGATTTTGTTGCAACCATTGCCAGCCTGCAATCGACCAATATTGACGTTTTTGATAGCCCCCCGCAGTCATAAATTGCCAATATTGTCCGCAGGTGACGGGAAAGCGATCGATCCAGTAGGTATTTAAATGTATTTTATGGGGAGGGTGTTCGTTATCTAACCCAGAGATATCATTGCTACCCATAATAAATTCACCTGCTTCAACTTTCACCATTTCATTGAAAATTGAATTTTCTGAGTTGGCGGGTGGGTTAAAGGGATTAAAATTTAGAGGGGAATTTTGAGAACTTTGCTGTCGATGTAATTGCCAAAGCAAAGTGATTGTTTCGCAATGTTGGCCTTCGTGTTGAATGAGCCATCGCCAAAGACGTTCTTGGGATTTTGTGGGTGCAGACTCCAAATACTCTAGCACTCTCTGCCTGACAACTCCCAGATATTCTTGAATAATCGAGATACTTGGTAAGTTTTGGCGTTCTGATTTGGGCAACCCATCGGCAGAAAATAAGCAATGATATTCTTTAAAGCTAGGAGGTAGATTGGCGAGATGTTCCAAAATCCAATAAGCTTCGGTAAATGCTATATGGCCAAAATGCCAGCCAATAGGACTAAAATCTGGATGAACCTGGGTAGCAAGCAGGGATCGATCGATTTCGCCTAAGAGATCTAGGGTATTTCGACGAACTTGCTGTAATTCGATCGCAATAGAGTTTTTAGGAGATGGAATCGACGCTAATTTCAAGATTTTCTTTGACGCTAATAATACTTTTTTCCGATAGGCTAATCCAATCACCGCCAAACATAGGTTCGGAAGCCAGTATGACTGCATTAGAATATGGGGAATTCTCTTTTATATAGTATAAGGTGGGGCTGAGTTCCCGATTAGAATAACGACAGGCGGTTAGTTCTTTACCATTACTCAAAACAATGTTAGCCGAAAAGCCAATGTTATCAGACTCAGATAGAGTTACTAATTTGGTAATTGTATTGTGTAATGCTTGTTTGAGACTAAGGTGATGATTATTTTCTAGTTCGTTGACGATCAAAGCAAAGATATGTTCTGAGTCGGTAGTACCTTCAATACGTTGATAGGCAAAGTCGTTCAAATTATTGCGGATCGAACGATAGAGGGTTTTGCGAAACTCATCAATATAGCCGTTGTGGACGAATAGAAGATTTTGATGGGAGAATGGCTGACAATTGATGATGTCTACCGAAAGATTGGAAGTAGCACTACGCACATATCCTAAATAGCACTGGGATTGAATATAACGTCCTAATTGGGGTAAGTTGGCATCATTCCAAATAGGCAAGACATTTTTATAGGAATAGGGTGGATTGTGTGGTTTTGAGTCGTACCAGCCAATTCCAAATCCATCTGCATTTAGTAAACCCGCAGTCATTTCTTGGGGTTTATAACTTTGAACTATTAGAGAATGTTCTGGCTTAAATAGTATGCGATCGAGTTGAATTGAATCGCCAAGGTAGCCTAATAATCGACACATTTATCGTCTTGCTGGTTTAAAGTATAAAATTGACAATAACACTGTTTTTGGTTTGACTAGCTAAAAATCTTGGTAAAGGCTTGAAGCTAAAAAGCCAACCAGGGGAGATTTTTGTCAACAAGTCATTACACTTATCCAGCTATTTGACAGTATTTTACGGTAAGGTCAGTTTGTTGCCGCTCGATTCAATAGTAATAAGTTGTTGCATAGATTCAGTACTCTATATATTCAGTCATAATTAGAACCAAAACCAAGTATAAGATAGTAGACATAAATAATATCCGAACGGTAAGATTTTCTAGGTCAATAAATGATAATTTTTTAGTCTATGAATTGGCGATCGATCTAATTTTTAGCGTATTGTGCTTAAATTTTTAACCGTATAACCACTCAAATTTAGAAGTTTAATCGCTACTTTTTGCCAGTCGGTATCCCTAAAAAGAATCCCCACAACCATTCTTAAGTCTTCGGTTGTAGGGCGATAAATTCATTTGAACGCGAACCTTTTTGTATTGATTACCTGACTACTTTTCTTCCAAAGGTGGAGACTCTTCTACTGTAGGACTAGTTTCATTTTCTAACTCTTCCGATGGAGATTCTTGGTTGATTGAATCGTCAGCATCGGCTGGTTCTGCAACGGACTCTGAGTTTAGCTCGACTTCTTCTTCTGACGATTCATTTTCTTCGACTATAGATGATGTCTCTGCTTTTATTTCCTCAGGAGGTTTAGTTACTTCCATTTCATTGCTAATTTCTGAGGGGATAGACTCAGTTGCGGTCGGTTGTTGTTGAGCTAATAAAGATTTAAACCACTCAATTATTTTATTCATGAGAATTGTTATAGAATTCTATTCCTCAGTCTAGATTGTTCCCAAACATTCAGTACATAATTAATTCTTGTGATTAAATACTTTATTCATAAATCAATTTTATTAAGCAAGTTTTACCTCTGCGCTTGAAAGCCTTACTTGTTATAAGAATATTGATATTTATAATTTGATAATTTAATCATTTAAACCAAGATTAGTAACAAGATTTATTTATGATTATCTTGATTCTTTAATATGTTTTCTTATTAGTTAGATACAAAAATTGATATTTAAAATCTAAATCTTAAAATAATCTAGAGTGCTTGTTAACTAGTCAATATCCATGTTCGCACTAGGCGTTTAAAAGTAAATTAGAAGATTTAGACCAGGAATAGTACGTGAAAGAGTCCACAGTAGTAGGATGACATAGAATACGCCCAAACACCATTGATACCAAACTAAGGTAGAAATTAATCCTGGTAAGTGTTCGTCTCTGAGGCGAATATCGTTAAATCCTAACTTGAAGATATTATTGAAACTAAAGTCATAATAGTTGAGCCAATTCCAACGTTTTGACCAGAGAATTGCTTGAAAGCGATCTCGAAAGAAGGGAAACCGAGGCATAATAGGCAAACGTCCGATTAAGAGGCGAAATTGTCGTAATGATCCATCTTCTACGAAATAGGTAGTGTGGAGAAGTTTGTGGTATCTACCTTGTTTGTATATCAGACTAGTAATTAGAATTGGAATTGGTAACAGAATTATCCCTACATCTAATAAAATCGACCAAGGTTGTTTTGTGGTTAGAAAAAGATTAATTATACTGAGGCTTGTAAGTGTTAAATAACTACCAGTCATAACGATAATTTCATTACGACTAGGTTGAATAGGTTGAGAAATATAAGGACGATAGCGATCGATGAGCCAGAATAAAAAGCTAAAAAAACTAATATTAATTATGCCAATGGTAAAGATGAGATTGATGTTCGTACCATAGTCTCCCAAGATTAAGAGTAAATTGAGGGTTAACCACTGGGGAATTAAACTAATCCAACCCCAAGTAAATACTTGTTGCCAAGATATTCTAGTTAGGCGATCTCTTAATTGCTGGGCTTTTAATTGTTCTCTTTGATACTCTATATAATTAGCATCGGCTATTTGTTCTAAACTACGAAAATTGCGAATTAGGTTGCGTAAAACAGTTTCGTTAGCCTCCAAGCGATCGATATTAATCAACTTGCCAATTCCTCGATCGCCAATTATCTTTGCTTCTGCACTATCAAACGCCAATCCTGAAGTATTTATTGTGGCTTGAGGGGTGAAAAAAGCATTACTAAAATCTAAACGATCTATTAAGTGAGCATCTTGGAGGTTAATTATAGCATTGATATAAATATCTCGAAAAGTGACAGTTTTTTCAAAAGTGCTATTAATTAAAAGCAAGGAATCTAAAAATTTGCTTTTGGCAAAAATAAGGCGATCGCTAAATATGATATTACTAAAATTTATCGGTCGAACAAATACCGTATGAGTAAAATTAGTAACTTGCTTAAATAAAGAGCGATCAAATTCAGTTAATGCTTCAAACTGACTATTACTAAAATCGCTAATTCCTTGAAACTCTACTTGTTTAAATTTAGCGGTAGAGAAAAAATGACTGTGCTTTAAGTTAATATTTTGTTTGAGAATACTATTGCTCAAGTCGACTTCTTTACCGAAGATATCGCGATCGAGCTTGACTGTATTTTGAAACTTCGCGTCAGTAGCAATTATAGGTTGCAAAAATAGACTATTATCTCCTTCTACTTCTCCTGTAAAAATAGTCTTCGTAAAGTTTAATTGACCACGAAAAATATAAATTCTGGGAGTTTGTTGGGTAATATTCTGATTGACGGGATAGTATCGATCGATTTGCTCTTTTTCTGAGGCAGTAAACAAAGAAGATAATGCTCCTTCTCCCACTGCGCTAAAAATCCCCAATCTATTGAGTTTAAAATCCCCTTGAATAATAGAATTGCTCAAGTCAATTTCAACAGGACTCGCTCTTTTATTGATTGTATTATTTATCTCTTGATAAAATTGCTGGTTGAATTCATTATCGGAATTAGATAGATTGATCATAAAATTACTTAAATCTATCTTATCTTTACCTTCATTTTGAACCAAATTACTGACTCTATTGTTTAATACTTCTAAAGTAAGATAGTTACGTTGTTCGGTTTGAGCATTTGCTTGAAATGGCAGAATACAACAACATAATAAGCATAAAAATATAATTGTAATTTGAGAATAAACAGACATTAAGTTTTCTGCCATTTTTTAAACTCCACACGATTAAAATATCATGTGTCGCCCCCATAGTTAGGGATCGCTTTTATCTCTCTGATAATTACACCAGTTCAACCATCCAAATCTCCCTCCATAATTGTTGAGAGGGCTTGTTGCGTATTTTCCTTAAACTCCTTGACGTTAACTCGCTCCAAAAATGCGATCGCCACAAACATCCCTAAAGCTTGAATCACAAATACCAAACTATAAGACATCAAAGGAGTCGCAAAGATACTTTTACCGATATCTAAGATCGCTCCACCGATCAAAGTAGCTAATCCTCTAGACATAGCTTGAGCCAATCCCCACGCCCCAATAAACGTACCTGCGGTTTCGGCTGCGGTAAGATCCAACATCAAGCTAATACCCCCGACGGTGGCGATTCCTGCTGCAATACCAAAGAATACCATTGCCGACTGGAGCATTTTTGGCTGTTGGGTAAAGCCAGCTAAGATAATTAATCCAAAACATAATGCCACAGCAATACAGCCAATTCTAGTCGTCTTCTTCTTACCTAAATAGGGAATGATTTTAAATCCCGTGACTGCATAACCGAATAAAATACCCATTCCCCAGTAAGCATTAAGTTTAGTAGTCTCTCCAATACTCATCCCAAACACCTCTCCACCATAGGGTTCGAGTACCGCTTCCTGCATAAATAAACCAATAGTCAGTAGGGATAAGAAAGTAAAAAAGATTCCAGTTTGACGGCTAGTAGTTAATACCTTCATCGCTCGTACAATGGTTATACTATCATCGCGGTTCGTGGTAGTTTTATTGCGTACAAAACTAGAATATTTGTTTTCTACTCCGAAGGTAGCAACAAACGCCAAAGCTACTACTAAAAAAGGAACGATCGCAAATACAGAATTGATCGGCGGTTGCAAAACTTCCAAAGGAATATTCCCCGCACTCACTCCTCCTGCTTCTATCTTTTTAAAAACAATACTTCCCGTAATTCCGCCTATAACAATTCCTACCATTAACATCGACCAAACGATCGCAATTAATTTGGAACGTCTTTCTTCTTCGGTAATATCTACCAGCAAAGCTGTAAAGGGCGTAGAACTGGAGCTAACTGCTAAGCCATATATAGCCATAATCAAGCACAAAATAGCACTCCAGCCGATAGTTTCAGTATTCCACAACCACTCGCCATTATTTCTGACCACTCCACCTAATTGCCACATTGCTTGTACTGCAAGGAATACAGCCAAACCAAAAATCGCCGTTCCTAACAACACGTAATTAGTCCGATGTTTGCCCCATAAAGGTTTATTATCCGATAGTTGTCCGAACCATACCCGTGCGGGAGAAACAAATAAAGAGGTGGCTAATATTCCTCCTGTAACAGTGGCGGGAATAGCGAGTTCGCTAATCATAACTCGGTTTAAAACGGCGAGGGTTAACACCGCCATCAATCCCAATCCCATATTAAATAAACCCAGGCGGAAAATGGTAGGCATTCCTATGGAGGGTTTGGCAAGAGTAATATCTAAATTAGATTCAGGTAGATCTTCAATAGTCATTTTGGTAATTAGTTTTATTGGTATTTATAGTTTTTTCAAGAGAAATATAATTTTACTGGTTATTCTGTCCTTAGCAATTTTGCGATCGCACTTCTATGGTCATCATATTTCCATAAAAGACGTAGGGTCGTTCTATGGAACGACCCTAATGTGACCTTATTAAATTGCCCAGTATTAAATTGCCCAGATTGAATTAATTATTAATCAATACCTTCAATTCTATCTTCCACTTCTTGATACAACTCCCGCAATCTGTCTAGATTTTCTTCGTTGGTTTCCCAATAACCGCGACCATTAACTTCCAGCAATGTACCAACAATCTTACGGAAGGAATTGGGGTTCATATCCATCAGACGTTTGCACATTTCAGGATCGTCGATAAAGGTAGTATTAACATCTTCATAAACCCAGTTATCCACCGCATCCGCTGTAGCAGACCAACCCATAGTGTTAACTAAACGTTTGGATAGTTCCCGCACGCCTTCATAACCATTGCTCAACATACCTTCGTACCATTTGGGATTGAGCATTTTAGTACGAGCGTCTAAACGAACAGTCTCGGACAAAGTACGTACCTGAGCGTTAGCTGTAGTAGTATCTGCAATGTATGCAGTAGGTTTTCTACCATCATCTCGCAGGCTAGATACAATTTTAGTGGGATCGGAATCAAAGTAGTGGGATACGTCAGTCAAACTGATTTCCGAGGAATCTAAGTTTTGGAAAGTTACATCCGCTTTCTTCAAAGAAGATTCAAACAAGCCACGGTTTTCATCCATTACTCCTGGGTTATCGGAGTTAAAGGAGAAAGATTTACGATTGAGGTACATATCCTGTAGTTCCTTTTCTTCTTCCCAACTGCTGTTTTCTACCGCTAGGTTGATATTGGAAGAGTAAGAACCAGAAGCATTAGAAAAAATTCTAGTCGCTGCTTGGCGCACGTTAATACCCATTTCTTCCGCTTGCTCCAAGGCGTGTTTGCGGACGTAGTTCATTTCTAAAGGTTCGTCTGCTTCCGCTGCCATTTTGACACCACGATCTAGGAGATTCATTTGGTTGATAAATAGATCGCGGAAAACCCCAGAACAGTTTACTACCACGTCAATACGAGGACGACCGAGTTCTTCTAAAGAAATTAACTCTAGTTTGTTAACACGACCCAAAGCATCGGGTACGGGACGAACACCAACCATCCACATGATTTGGGCTAAAGACTCACCATAAGTTTTGATGTTGTCTGTTCCCCAGAGTACGCAAGCGATACTTTCAGGATAGTGACCGCCATTATCTAGTTTCTGGCGATCTATTAAGCGATCTACTACAATTTTTGCCGACTGTACCGCAGCTAAAGTAGGAATAGATTGAGGATCTAAAGCATGGATGTTTTTACCAGTGGGTAAAACATTGGGGTTACGGATAGGATCACCACCAGGACCAGGTAGCACATATTCACCTTCAAGTGCCTGAAGTAAACCACCAAGTTCGTTATCGGCACATATTTGCTCTAAACAGAACTCTAGATATTCTACTAGAGGCTTAATAGCTTCTGGGTCAACCTTGCCAAAACCATGTTTGTTTAAAGCTTCCATCCAAGGTGCTGTCTTTCCAATATTGAAGAAATTAAGCTTGGACACCATTGAAACTCTGCCTTCAGAATCAATTTGAGCATGAACCAAAGCCCCAACCGCAGCACGGGTAGCTTGGGTGATGTCTTGGCATAATTGCACGTCGGCTAAAACACCACGGTCATTATTAACGTAAATCTCATCAATATTACGACCGATACTATTAGCAATGATCCGAGGGAAAGAAATGATTCCTTCTTCTTCGCGATCTAGGTTGGAGATACTAACTAAAGTTGCGATCGCTTCTTCAGCAGTCGGCGGTTTACCAATGATGTGTAAGCCGCAGGGAAGTAAACGAGATTCGATTTCCATTAGCTGTTTGTAAACCAAACCAATAATAGTGTCTCTTTCTTCCTGAGTCATTTCTTTAGCGGAATGGTCGGGGAAAGCAATATCTTTATCGAGATTACAAATTCGCGCCTGATCCATTACCGTATCAACAATTTGGATACCCCGTCCGCCATCTTTAAGGCTTTGGTACGAACCAATTAAATCGCCCAATTCTTTAAGACCTTTATACAGTCCAGCATTTTCTGCAGGAGGAGTGAGGTAAGAAATGGTAGAAGCATAACTACGACGTTTGGCAATGGTTGCCTCAGAAGGATTATTAGCAGCGTAGTAATAGATGTTGGGAATGCTACCAATTAAGCTGTCGGGATAACAGTCCCCAGACATACCCATTTGCTTGCCTGGCATAAATTCTAGAGATCCGTGAGTGCCAAAGTGCAGTACTGCATCAGCTTTCCAGATATGCTCTAAATAAGTGTAGTAAGCTGCAAAACCATGATGAGGACTTGCAGATCTAGAGAACAATAAGCGCATGGGGTCGCCTTCATAACCGAAAGTAGGCTGTACGCCAATAAAGACGTTACCAAATTCTTTTCCGTAGATTAAGAGGTTTTGACCGTCACTATTGAGGTGTCCTGGTGGTGGACCCCAGTTTTCTTCTAGCTTGACAGAATAAGGAGTCAGTCTTTCGTATTGTTCGACAGACATCCGATGAGCAATATTGAGTTCGGGAGAGGCATATTGGGCTTGAGCATCGTGAATTACCGCCTGCATCAATTCTTCCGCAGATTCAGGCAAGTTTTCGATACTATAACCGTTATCTCGCAAGCCTTTCATTGCTTCGTAGATCGAGCCAAATACGTTTAAGTATGCTGCTGTGCCGACGTTACCTTTATCGGGAGGGAAACTAAATACAGTGATAGCGACTTTCTTGTCTAGCTTAGGCTTTTTGCGGAGACTACCCCACTTCATTGCTCGACGAGCGATCGCTTCTACTCTATCTTGTAAGGCGATCGACTTTCCTGTAGCACCGTCTCTACCAGAGGCAATGATAGGCTCGATCGCCCCATCTAATTCTGGAATAGCAATCTGTAGTGCTACCTGGACGGGGTGTAAACCTAGTTCGCTTTCTTCCCACTCTTCCGTAGTTTGGAATACTAGGGGTAAAGCTACCATGTAGGGACGGTTGAGGCGTTTTAGGGATTCGATCGCTTTGGGATGATCTTGTCTTGCAGGCCCTCCTACTAAAGCAAAACCAGTTAAGGAAACTACCACATCCACAATGGCTTGCTGTTGTCCTTGCTGCCAGAAGTAAGCATCTACAGGTTTAGAAAAGTCCAATCCCCCAGCAAATACGGGAATGACCCTTGCACCCATACATTCTAATTCCTGCACCATTGCTACGTAGTGAGCATGGTCGCCAGTAACCAGATGAGTACGTTGTAAGACTAAACCAACGCAGGGTGCTAAAGGATCTTTATGATCGTCAGATATATCAGGACGCTGATTAAACCAATCCAAATACTCTTGAACGTCCTCAAACATCTTAGGTGCGAGGGGATGCCAGATACCCATGTCAGGATAGGTAATGGGTTCGGCATAGGCAAAATCTTTGTCTTGCTTGCCTGGATAAACATATTTATCCGACAGCATTAGTAAAAAGTTTTCTAAATTATCGGAGTTGCCACCCAACCAATATTGAAAGCTCAACATGAAGTTACGAGCATCCTGGGCTTTTTCTACGGGCAAGTATTTTAATACTTTGGGTAGAGTGCGCAATAGCTTAAGCATGGCATCTTGGAAAGAACTCCCTCCAGATTTGTCTTTACGCTTCCGCATAAATTGCGCGATCGCACTTTTAGACTGTCCCAATTGTGCCATAGAAAAAGTACCCATCTTATTCAGACGCATAACTTCTGGCATGGAAGGAAAGACTACCGCAGCATCTAGGTTATCGCGGTGAGGAGTAACAGCCTCGACAACTTTTTGTGCTAAATCTTCAACAAATATCAAAGAGGCGATAAATATGTTGGCATTAGCAACATCATTTTTAAAATTATTGTAATTCTCTTCGTCTCTTAACTCTTCTATTAAATATCCACTCAGTTCGATGGCTAAGTGGGGATTATTACTATTAATCGATCTAGCTGCTTCTGTCAAAGTACTTTGATACTGAGGCTCTAGCACGACATAGACCACCCTGAGTAGATCGCGTCCGTTAACGGTATCTGGCTTAACGTGACGAACGGTGGACTTAACCTGGGTGAACATATAACTTGATTCTCCTTATAGTAATGGCGATGTGAATGGGGTATTTCCAAGTAAGCTCGCTCTTTACTCACTCAGATATAAAATTATCTATGTAAAGTATTTTTATCAAAAAAAGCTACCCAAAATCTGTCAAACGCCCGATCTGACACAATTCGATAACAATAACTAAACATTACGTAACAAACTTTAACAGAATTCGTGAGTATATACTCACTGCTTTGTTTACATTAATTAATAATAAAATATTTGACAATTTGTGCTTTTTGGTATTTAAATTATTGTTTTTTTTTATCAGGAGTAATCAAAACAGTAATTGCAGTTGCATCTGGTGTTGTCGTAGCTTATTCCTGTTTGCCCTGGGAATCTGATAAAGCAAAAAAGATGATAAATGAATTAAATCAACTTATTGTTGATGCTTAAGTTTTCTTTAGCTTTTACAAATGTCTATAATGACAGTCTGATCGCATTTATGGAAATTGAAAGGTAAAGCGATCGCATTTGTAAATATTAAAGGGTAAAGCGATCGCTTTTGTGAAAGTTGAAAGATAGGGCGATCGCATTACATTATTTGTTTTAGATATTGCGATCGCCTTGATTAAATTAACTATTCTTCAGGTAAATCGTTAACACCTGTTAGATGTTCGATAATTACCTCTAACTTGGCATCCAAACGATTAAACCGATGTTCGGTATTTTGTTCCAAACGAGTAATTCTAGATTTAATTTCATCTAGATCTTCTTCTATAGCTTCAAAAGCAGTAGATATTCTTCCTTTTGGCTCAACATCAAGTTCGATGGTTTTTAATCGCTGTTGCAGATCGGAAATTTGCCGACTGTGTTGGTTTATTTTTTTATTTTGTTCGCGTTCTTGTTCGTTCATTCGTTATACTGCTATTAGATTTTATTTTAGGGAGTCTTGAAGATTTTTGTAGTCTCAAGGTTCTCTTTCTAGTTTATAGCAGTAGTAAATATAAGGCGATCGCATTGGTAGAAGTTGAAGAGAAGGCGCGATCGCGTTTGTAGAATTTGGAGAGTAAAGCGATCAATAACTAAACAAAATTAGAGTACCTAACATCGATTTTTTATACTTCCAAGTTTTAATTGCTTGGGGATATACTCTGTTGAATTGGGAGTCATGAAATCAGGGTAAGAGCCTCTCAAACCCTGACCAACTTTGACAGAAGAGAGTTATTTAATTCCAAAGATTTTCCCACCACTGAATGGGTTCGGCTTCGACAAAGTTAATGCGATCGCGAATATCTTTAAGTTTCCACCCTGTAAGATTGGCAAGGATTTTAGCTTCTGATTCTTGTCTGTCTAGTACGGATTTTTTATATTCTTTACCTGCTTTACAACTAAATTCCCCTTCGTAGGGATGGCGAATGACATATCTTCCTTGAAATAAATTGCGATCGCTTGTAGATTGGAACTTTAGATCTTCGGGGAATTTATCTCGGCTATATCGAACGTGCAGGCGAGTAATAAAGACGTTACTACCACCCCAACGATTGTTAAAGTTATTGCTATCTAGCCAGAATACCCCAGCCTGTTTTAATTCTTCCTGGTTTAAAGGTTCGGCAGAACAAGGATCGCAACTACCCATATCCCAAGCATATTCAAGAAAGGCTACCTGTTTGTTTTCCTCCTCGTAGGTTTTTTGGAACATAGCAGTATAAAAGTCTTTAAAATCCTCTTTGATAAACTGAGGAATATCTCGATCCGAAGGCATTTTAACGGTGCGATAGTTAGTTAGTTCTACTTTTCCTTTAGGAGAGAGTAAATAAACTAGTAGATCTTGATCGCCGTTAGCATTCATCATTCCCAAACGAATGGGTAACATGAATTTAGGAGACTCAAAAGCGATCGAAATCGGTCTAAGTTTCTCAAAACCATTAGTATCGAATTCTTCTAGATTTACTTTCGCTACAAAGAATTTGAGATTCTGCTTAATATAAGGCTGGAGTAATTCTTTTGCACCTTGAGGGATTTTATAGTCATTTTGAATCAACCAAGTTTCTAAACCATCAGATTCCTTTGCACTCAGGATTAAGATATCATATTCCCCAACACTAAACTGCTCTTCGATTGTGACTCCTAACTCTGCTTCGGCTTTCTTTGCCATAGGCGCAGACTGGGGTAAAGCAACAGACTGCCTAGCCCGATCTTCCATCATATATTGTGGCTGACAAGGATCTTCGTCGAAATATTCTACTAACCTGGGCGCACTAAAACCATCTAGTCTTTCTAAGATTTTAGATTCGCCTATGTGTACCTGTTCTTCTTTTAAAACTACTGGTACGGGTACAACCATGGCAAAGTCTTTGACTTCTCCTTGATAATCGTTAGACATAGTTAAGACTGTTCGCTGTTCATCTCTGGCGATGATTACCTGGGATGCTTGATTGTATAAGCTGCTATCGGCTTTTGCCACATAAAAGCCACAAAATGCCAGGGCGGGTTTGATACCAAAGATGAGAATTGCACCTGTCAGAATGCAGGATAGTAAGATACGTATTGTTTTCATAGTTTTAATTAGATCAATTGTCTTTCGTCACGTAGCTAAGTTTATTGTTCAAGGTTTATTGTTCAAGCATCTTAACTGGTTTGATATAAAGGATTATTTTGAATATTAAGTTTGGGTTTAAAATGACTTCTTTGAGACTTATATCAATTGTCAATTGTCCATTGAACCGCTTTCCAATTAAATCTAGGTGCATTCCAAACCATGTCTAACAGCATTGTCATGGGAGAAACAATAAACAACGACCAGAAAATTGCGGTAGAAAGATAAAAATAGTGTTGCAAAATAAAGGTAGAAAATGCGATCGCCATACTCCAAATCCATCTACCTTTTATAGAATTAGGAATCGATCGCGGATCGGTCAACATAAATAAGGCAAACAGCAATAAACTACCACTCATAAACTGATGTTGCCACACATCCCAACTCCATCCCAGCCAAAAGTTGCGCGCTGCTTCTAAACCTCCATAGGAGAGGAGAAAAGCGATCGATGTATCCCAACGTCCAACTTGTTTTAAGACTACTCCTCCTAAGCCCAAAAATAGCAATATATACCACCAGTCTGTCCCCCATTGTCCAGGGCTTACCCAGGCATCGTTAGTTAGGGTTAAGGCTGCGATAATGCCGAAATTGGCGGGGTTAAAGAAGTGTTTGTTGTGGTGACGAAAAAGGAATTTACTAGAAATAGCGAAGCACCCCGCGATCGCCATTGTCTGAGGGTTATTGCTACGAAGTAATAGACACAAACCAAGGGAAGTAATTAACGCACTGCGAAGAGAAGTTAATACTTTGGGAGTAATTAAAATATTTAATTTACTAGATAAATTGGTAAAGCTATCTTCTTCTCTTAGTTTGCTATATTCCACCACAGAAGAAAGTATCCACTGAGTAATTAAACAACTGGACATAACTACCAGAATTAAATTAGATTGTATTGTCCAATCTCTCGTGCTGACACCTAAAAGTAAGAATAAACCGAGGAAAATTATTTGCGTAATGCGAGCATCTTTTAATAACATTGACCGTTAATATATAACTACTAATCAACGTCTTTAGTATGTCTTGTAAAATTCTAAAATAGGGTTGCGTTACGTTTTTTGTAACATAACCGTCAAACGATCTATCAATACTACATGGTAACTAGCCTTTTAGTTATTACTTATTACTTATTAGTTGTTAATTATTACTTACCCACAACGGGCTAGTTTAATGTTTATTAGTTTAGGCAAGTTATTTATTTCTGCGATCGTGGTGTCGATTATTTCTGCTTGTCAGTCTCCAGCAACAACTAGAAATCCACCAAAAATTCTACTTCCTCTCTATATTTATCCTAACTGGTACGAACCCGAGAATTATTCTTGGTCTAAAGTTATTTCCGCAGCCAATCAAGTTCCCATTATCGCTATTATAAATCCTAATAATGGCCCTGATGGAGGTTCGCCCAATGATGATTACCAAAAAGGTTTAGAGGATTTAAAACAAGCTGATATTCCCATATTGGGTTATGTGTATACAAAATATGGCGATCGCCCCATAATAGAAGTCAAGCAAGATATTGATTTATATGCCACTTACTACGATCTTGATGGTATTTTTTTAGATGAAAGTGCCAGTAGTGCCAAACAAGTGGATTATTACCGAGATATTTATCAATATATTAAACAAAAAGCTGGTTTAGATCGAGTAGTTATTAATCCTGGTACTCACACCGACGAGCAATATTCCATCGCCCCTGCCACAGATACCGCCGTGATTTTCGAGAACTATCCTCAGCCTTGGTTAGAGTATCGACCCCAAGATTATACTACCAAATACGATCGCGATCGCTTTGCTAGTTTGATTCATTCTGTTGCTGATGTTGCTACCATGAAAAAATATATCGATTTGGCTATGGAACGCAATATTGGTTATATCTATATTACCGATGATAGTCCTAATAATAGCGATGGCGATCCTTGGAATAGTCTACCTTCTTATTGGCAAGAAGAAGTTGATTATCTTCAATCTTTGAGCGAAAAATAGCATTATTCAAAAACTATATAAGACTTAACAAAGCGCATTCCCAGACTAAACGAGGCTGAACGTAGCTTAAAAGACATTTGCGAGTTTTTTCCCATTGCTCCATTAATTCAATTTTATGATTTTTTTGCCAAGAATAATATTGTAAATAATCGACTAACCAAAGTTGAGTTTGTCCGTCCAATTCTTGAGTAATAGTTTGAGCTAGTTCCATCGCTTTTAAAGGAGTAGTAATCGATCGTTTTAATTGTTGTAATAGCTCGTCGGGTATAGTTTGTAGTTGATGCCAAGCTGCGATCGCTTTTCCTGGACTACCTTGAGCGATCGCCATTAATTCGGGATGTTCTAAAATTTCTCCATGACCATTACTGCTTAATACTGTAGTTAAATCCGCTTGGGATAAGCTATAAAATTGGATGCGCTGACACCGAGATACTAAAGTAACCAGTAAAGAATCAGCATCGGGGGCAATTAAAATTAGAGTAGCATTTCCTGGTTCTTCCAAGGTTTTCAACAAGGCATTAGCTGGTGATTCTGCCATTGTTTGAGCGGATTCAATAACCACCACTTTTCTACTGGCTTCTAATATAGGACGATGGAGAAACTGAGTAATATTACGAATTTGTTCGATTCTAATTTTGGGTGGAGTTTTGTATTGTAATCCTTGAGATTCGGCTTGAGAAGCGGTATACAATTCCCCTTTACTTAAATAAGTCGGTTCTACCCAAAGTAGATCGGGATGATTGCCAGAGGCTAATTTGCGTTGAATCAGTGGATGTTTTTCTGGAGGTAAATCGGCAGTCAACAAAAGTTGTGTAAAGCCTTTAGCCGCAATGCTTTTTCCGATGCCCAAAGAACCCGAAAACAAATAGGCTGGTGCAATTCGCTCTTGTTTTATCGCCTGTTGTAATAATTCAATAGCCTTATCTTGTCCGAGTAAATCTTTAAACATAAGTAACTATGGAACGATACTATGTTCGGTGCGATCGTGTTTATCCAGGTGAATCAATTCCAATTGTCCGCCAACCTCTTGAATTAAAGCAATCTGTCGCAAATATAGTCCTCGAAAAATACTGGCAAAAAACAAAGTGGCGATCGCTACTATCAAACCCGCTGCGGTAGAAGTCAAAGCTTCGCCAATACCTCCCGTAACTCCTGCTGCTTGGGATGATTCAATATCTCCTAATTTTAAAGAAGACAAGGATGCAATTAAACCCACTACCGTACCCAATAAACCCAATAACGGAGACAGACTAATCACCGTTTCAAAAGAATTACTAAACCGTTTTAAAACTGGTATTTCTGCTTGTGCTGCGGTTTCTAAAGCTAGCTTAAACTTTTCTGGGGTAGAACGTTTGAGAGATAATGCCACTAAAAATATACGAGCGACGGGTAAATTAAGATGACGTTGCAACATCATGGTGGCAGCATCGGTATCATCTCGATAGAGATTTAATAATTGCTTGATTACGCTATCCTGTTGTCGGGATGTTCTCAACCAAAAAAGCGATCGCTCTAAAGTTATGGCGACAGAGTAGATTGATAACCCCAGCAAAGGATACATTACCAATCCACCATTTTTAAATAACTGTAAAATAGTTTCCATAGATTCAAAAGCCCAGGGCAAGGGATACTTTTTTAATAAAGATATATATTAAAGCTAAATTCAATTTCTAATGCTTCCAAGGGAAAATCAGGGGGTAAAGGAGCAAATGGTCCAGAATTTTGTACTGCTGCAAGAGATTCGCGATCTAGTTTTTCTGAGCCAGAACTCTTAGTTACCTTGAGATTGGCAATTTGACCATTTTTTTGAATATTAAAGGTTAAATAAGTAGTTTGTTCTTGGGATGAATAAGATGGATTCCAGTTACGTTTGACTCGTCGTTTAATTTCAGCGAAGTAGCTACTTAGATCGACATCTCGCAGGGCGTTTATTTGACTGGGATTGAGAACAGCATCGTGTGTCAAAGCCTCTGGACTAAAAAACGCATCCGAACCACCATCTGCCAAGGTTTTTTTATAATCTCCTCCTAATAAATCGGCAGCACTACCATCGCCAGAAGTCGATTTTTCGGGAACGGGTTCTGATTTAGGTGGTAAACGAGTTGCGACGGGTTCGGGTGCGGGTTCGGGTGCGGGTGCGGGTTCGGGTTCGGGTGCGGGTGCGGGCGTGGGTTCGGGTGCGGGTTCGGGTTCGGGTGCGGGTTCGGGTTCGGGTGCGGGTGCGGGTGCGGGAGAAGCAATTATATCTTCACCAATTTCATCCCCAGAAGGAGTTTGTTTAGGCTGAGAATTCGATGGCGCGATCGCATTTTCGGTAGAGCGATTATTAGTTTCTGGAGGGGGTTCTAGGCTTTTTTCTTCAGGAGGAACAACCACAAATTCAATGGGCTTACTCTCTTCTTCCTCTTCAACAGGTGCGATCGCTTGATAACGAGCAAGTAACAAAAAAATAAGACCGTGAGCGATCGCCGAACCTAAAATAAATAATAAAAGATGCTTGAATCCAAAACTACGATTTAGCACTATGGAGGTTTTTTCATATCGATCACTTTTTGGTTTTAAATGCACCATTTCTTGACTCGCCCCTCCCGTTACTACCAAACTAAATTTAATTTTACTTGTCTCTAAGGCTAACAAATCTAACCCATTTCTTAATCTACTCGATCCAAAGAGCGATCGCTCTTACAGCAAGATTTAAACCAGAAGCTAAAATAACTTTATCAGTAGTCTATAATCAAACTTTCTTATTTTTTATTTCTTCTTCCTTACTCCTCAAATATGGCTCGCAGAAATCGCAATAACGGTAATTATAGAAATAATAGAGAGCGAGGTGGCGATCGCTACGACTCTCCTAATAATTATCAATCTAATACCAATCCCCCAGGAAAAAAAAGCCCTTTAGATGTGGCTAAAATAGCTATTTTGGGCAGTGTTTTCGTAGTTGGAATCGTGATCGGATTATCATTAAATCTCTCTAGCGGATCGGGAGGAAATAATTCAGTTGATTCTAGTTTACAAATCGATCGCGCAGCACCCAACCCCGAAGTATGTCAACAGTTTGGCGCAAGCGCGATTGTTACTGATATGCGAGTATTTCTTACCCTCAACCCCTTTAGCGTTTATCTTACTCAACCTAGGATGCAACCTGGATGTGTTTTACGCCGAACTAATTGGACGCTTTTGGAACAAAAAAACTTGGTATCTTCCGAACAAGTGAGAGATTGCAAACGACGGATGAATACTTTCGGTTTTGTGGGTGTATTAGAAGGTAAACCAAAAATTGATTGCGTTTATCAAAATGATGCAGCAGGAAACTTGTTCTTAAATAAAAACGGTAATCCAACAGTACCTTTACCAGAGTCGGATAACTTCTAAGCAAGATAGTCAACCGACATGGATCGAGTTGAAATTTATTTATTTCTTAGCAGTAGTCTTTTTCTTCGTAGTTTTCTTGGTAGTAGTGGTTTTCTTTTTGGTAGTAGTCTTTTTCTTCGTAGTTTTCTTGGTAGCTGCTTTTTCTGCCAATAATTCTAGAGCTTTTTCTAGAGTAATTTCTTCTACAGTTTCATCCTCTGGCAAACCAGCATTTACCTTGCCGTGTTTAACATAATTTCCGTAAGGACCTTTATAAATATTGACTGGCTCTTTATCTTCAGGATGTACTCCCAATTCCCGTAGAGGAGTCTTTTTGCTACCACCACGACCGCGTTTGGGTTGGGCGAGTAATTCCAAAGCACGTTCTAAAGTTACCGTTAAGACATCATCTTCTTTTTTCAGCGATCGATAATCTCGTTGTATTTTAGTATCTTCAGGGCCTTTAAACTCATGAACGACATAAGGACCAAAACGTCCTAAAGCAGCTTTGATTTTACCGTCTGTGGCTGGATGCTGTCCCAATAGACGAGGAAGAGATAACAAGCCCACCGCCATTTCTAGAGTAACATCCTCAATAGTTGCATTAGTTTTGCTATCCTTTTTAGGAATAGAACTCATTTTGGGCTTAGGTAGGTCTTCGCTTTTGTCTCCCAGTTGGACATAAGGGCCATATTTACCGATTTTAAAGTAGATTGTCTCGCCAGTTTCAGGGTGAATACCAACTTTTTCTGGTCCTTCTTTCTTTTGACGAATTAAAGCTTCTATTTGCTCTGGATTGAGGTCGGCTGGGGTTAAATCATCGGGAATAGAAACTTTTAAAGCTTCTGTTTCTTCTTCCCCTTCACCTTCGGTTTTTATTTCGATATAAGGGCCATATTTACCAATACGAACAGTTGCGTCAAGATTTTCTAAATTAATAGTTTTAGCGATCGCTGATTCAATTTCGTCGCTTTTGATATCGATCTGGGTTTTTAGACCAGTTTCTCCTTGATAGAATTTTTGTAAATAGGGTATCCATTCCGCACCACCGCGAGCAATTTCATCAAGAGTTTGTTCCATTTTAGAAGTAAATTCTGTGTCGACTAAATCGGGGAAGTGTTCTTCTAATAAAGCCGTGACAGCAAATGCGGTAAAAGTAGGGATTAAAGCCTTTCCACGCATCTGAACATAACCGCGATCGACAATTGTACCCATGACCGTAGCATAAGTACTAGGGCGACCAATCCCTTCTTTTTCTAAGGTTTTGACCAAAGATGCTTCGGTATATCTCGCGGGGGGTTGAGTTTCGTGTCCGATCGCTTCTACATCTTTGCAGTCGGGTTTATCCCCTTCTTTTAAAGGAGGTAAAGGGATTTCTTGATTTTCTAAAGCTGCATCGGGATTATCCGAACCCTCAACATATGCGCGGAAAAAACCAGCAAAATCGATTCTCTTGCCATTAGCGCGAAAAACAGCATTTTCCACCTTGATATCTACTGCAATTTGAGTCAGCTTGGCATCTGCCATCTGACAAGCAACGGTACGCTTCCAAATCAAGTCGTATAGCTTGAGTTCTCGGTCTTTGAGCTTCGTTTCTTTGGGAATGCGAAAGGTTTCCCCCGCAGGGCGAATTGCTTCGTGGGCTTCTTGCGCGCCTTTGCTTTTGGTACTATATTGGCGGGGTTTGGGACTGAGATACTCTTTACCGTATTTTTGTTCGATACATTTCCTCGCAGCAGAAATTGCTTGACTGGATAAATGAGTCGAATCTGTCCGCATGTAGGTAATAAAACCCTTTTCATAGAGTTTCTGCGCCACGCTCATGGTTTCTCTAGCAGATAGACCTAGTTTGCGATTGGAATCTATCTGTAAAGTAGAGGTGGTAAAAGGCGCGTAAGGTTTGCGAGTCGAACCCTTTTCAGTACGGCTAGTTACCGTCCAAGTCTTGTCAATAATGCGCTGTTTTAGTTTG
This sequence comes from Waterburya agarophytonicola KI4, assembly GCF_020640915.1. Classification (GTDB taxonomy): domain Bacteria; phylum Cyanobacteriota; class Cyanobacteriia; order Cyanobacteriales; family Xenococcaceae; genus Waterburya; species Waterburya agarophytonicola. Next base: position 26,961 of record NZ_JADWDC010000050.1, read on the forward strand.
TTCGCCTCTGTTTCATCGAGCAAGACAACATCTTTACCCTCCTCTATTTTGCCCGTATCGGGGTCGAAGTCACTACCAGTTGCCAATCTCTTACCATCAAGACTGATTAGTTTAGCTTCAAAAGGCTTTTTAGCCTGTTCGAGATCGGCTTTAAGATCCCAATATCCCCCAGATTGAAAAGCTCTGCGCTCTCTTTCTCTAACTACGGTCAAGCGCACTGCTACCGACTGTACTCGCCCGGCGGACAAACCCCAAGATATTTTTTTCCACAACAGAGGGGAAACGGTATAACCTACTAAGCGATCTAAAATTCTTCTTGTTTCTTGAGCGTGAACTAAATCTCGATCTACTTCGCGACAATCTTGTAAAGCCTTTTGAATTGCCTCTTTAGTAATTTCATGGAACACCATGCGCTTGACTGGCACTTTGGGCTTAAGTATTTCTAGTAAATGCCAGCTAATGCTTTCTCCTTCTCGGTCTTCATCAGTTGCTAGAATCAATTCATCTGCTGTTTTGAGGGCGGTTTTTAATTCCCTTACAACCTTCTTCTTTTTCTCTGGAACAACATAAATTGGCTGAAATTTATCTTCTACGTTGATGCCTAAAGTTGCCCACTTCTTATCTTTATAAGCAGGAGGAATCTCTTTGGCGGAAGGGGGTAAATCTCGGACATGACCCATAGATGCCTCAACCTGATAGCCAGAAGGCAAATAATTACGAATGGTACGAGCTTTTGTAGGAGATTCGACAATAACTAATGTTGACATAGAGATGGAATTATCGCAGTAAAATGGCAGGTGTTGATTTTTATCGAGGTTTAATGACTAATCTATAGTTATAGTCCCTGATTCGGCAAACTTCTTTAATTCAATTTAGTTTAACGAGCTAATCTTATGTTTCACCATAACCAAGATTAGCTAAGACTTCATGGTTTAGTTGTTAAGAAGTAAAAACATAATAAGCTTAAAGAAGAATAAGAACGGAGGAGTACAATCCTTTGTAAAGCTTTTTTAGCAATTTTTCAAATTGTATCTATATCTGACAATACCCAAAAACTCTATGGATTTTTCTAGCAGCGTAGCTTCTCAGCTTCATGCAGGGACGATTTTGCCTGAAGGCATTGTCATAATTACCCTGATGACTATTTTAGTCGGCGATCTCATCTTTGGGCGTAGCTCCTCCCGATGGTTGCCCTATGTCGCAATGTTTGGTTTATTTAATTCTATTGTGGCTTTGTTTTTTCAATGGAATAACCCCAATGCGATCGCTTTTCTTGGTTCCTTTAGCGGTGATAACCTCAGCATCGTCTTTCGGGGGATCGTCGTCCTCTCGGCAATGGTGACTATCCCCATGTCTATTCGCTATATTCAGCAGTCGGGGACTTCTTTGGCAGAATTTATCGCCATCATGCTTACTGCTACTACAGGAGGAATGTTTCTCTGTGGGGCAAACGAGTTGACCATGGTGTTTATCTCTCTAGAGATGTTGAGTATTTCTTCATACCTGATGACGGGATATATGAAGCGCGATCCTCGCTCTAATGAAGCTGCTTTAAAGTATCTACTGATTGGGGCTGCTAGTTCGGCAATTTTTCTTTATGGGATGTCTTTACTCTACGGTTTGTCTGGAGGAGAAACAAATCTTAATATAATTGCCACTAAGATTACCGCTATTAATGGCACTCAGTCATTAGGTTTAGCGATTTCTTTGGTATTTATTATTGCTGGTATTGCCTTTAAAATTTCAGCAGTACCTTTTCACCAGTGGACACCAGACGTATATGAAGGTTCGCCCACTCCTGTAGTTGCTTTCTTATCCGTCGGTTCAAAAGCTGCGGGTTTTGCCCTAGCGATTCGTCTTTTGGTAACAGCATTTGGCTCAATGACAGAACAGTGGCACTTTATCTTTACTGCTTTAGCAATTCTCAGTATGGTATTGGGTAATGTGGTAGCCCTGGCACAAACAAGCATCAAACGGATGTTGGCTTATTCTTCCATCGCCCAAGCTGGTTTTGTGATGATTGGTTTGATTGCAGGTACGGATAATGGTTATTCCAGCATGATCTTTTATCTATTCATCTATCTGTTTATGAACCTGGGAGCGTTTACCTGTATTATCCTCTTCTCCCTCCGCACTGGTACGGATCAAATTAGCGAATATGCAGGGCTATATCAAAAAGATCCTTTGCTAACTCTTTGTTTGAGCATCTGTTTACTTTCCTTGGGAGGTATTCCCCCCATGGCTGGCTTTTTTGGCAAGATTTACCTTTTCTGGGCTGGCTGGCAAGCTGGTTTATACGGCTTGGTATTATTGGGTTTAATTACTAGTGTCATTTCAATTTACTATTACATTCGCGTAGTCAAAATGATGGTGGTGAAAGAACCCCAAGAAATGTCAGAATCAGTTAAAAACTATCCTGCAATTAACTGGAAACTAGCTGGAATGAGACCTTTGCAAGCAAGTCTTATATTTGCAACCGTTGTTACTTCTTTGGCGGGAATTTTATCCAATCCTTTGTTTACTTTGAGTGCTAATTCTGTTAACAGTACTCCCATATTGCGATCGGCAATAATTACTCAAGAGATTACCCAAAGTACTATCCAGGTTTCATCTGTGGAAGACTTGATTAATTAATAAGCATCCTAAATTTAGTTTTATTTAGCTCGCCTGGGCGGGCTTATTTTGGTAATGATTAAAAATTAATCAACGGACTTTACAAATTGAATAAGTTGTGAGACGAACTAAATACGATATAATTAAAAATTGTGTCTAATTTATTCATAGTCTATGCCTAAGCTAAAAACTAAAAAATCTGCTGCCAAGCGTTTTCGCATTACTGGCAGTGGTAAGAAAATTATGCGTCGCAAAGCGTTTAAGAATCATTTATTAGAGCGCAAAAGCAAAGAGCGTACCCGCCGTCGTTTATCCAACATGGCTGTGGTACACGAGACTGATGAAAAAGCAGTACGCACCATGATGCCCTACAGCTAATTGGGGATTCATCTAAATTTTTATAACTATTGAAAGTTATTACTACATTTGGTTGTTAAGGCCAATCGAACAAGATTCACCGAACTAAACGTAAACTATGAGTAGAGTTAAACGGGGTAATGTCGCCCGCAAACGCCGTAAAAAAATCTTAAAGCTAGCCAAAGGTTTTCGCGGTTCCCATTCCAAACTATTTCGTACTGCCAATCAGCAGGTAATGAAAGCATTGCGTAATGCTTATCGAGATCGTCGCAAGCGCAAACGCGATTTTCGTCGCTTGTGGATTACTCGGATTAATGCTGCTGCTAGAATGAACGGCATGAGTTATAGCAAGTTAACCCATCAATTAAAGAAAGCTGATGTCGGTTTAAACCGTAAAATGTTAGCTCAACTGGCAATGGTAGATCCTGCTGCTTTTACCAAAGTTGTTGAAGTCGCAGAATCGGCAAATTAAATCTGAATTCAGAATTAAATGGCTATTAGTCGTATGAGACTCGGTTTTTATTAGGAAGCCGAGTTTTACGGTTTTTAGATTACTTTATTATTTAAGGTAAATAAATTAGTTATGGTGGTTATTTGTTATTAGTCATTGGATGCAATGAAGCAATTTTTAAATCTCATTATAGCGATCGCTTTATTAGCCACTACTCCTCACACTATATTTGCCAGAGAATTAGCCAAAATTGAATCGAAGGGAGAATTGAAGGTTGCTGTTAAGGATAATTTGCCTCCTCTAGGTTTTACTAGTAAGGAGGGGAATTTGGAGGGGTTAGAAATTGATATTGCCCGCAAGTTAGCCGAAGAATTGTTGGGGGATGAAGCAGCGGTAGAATTTTTAGCTGTCAAGAATCAGGAAAGATTGCAAGTAGTCTTAGACGATCGCGTGGATATAGCGATCGCCAGAATATCAGTGACAACTCCCCGCAGTAGGATAGTCAACTTTAGTCCCCATTATTATTTAGACGGCACTAGTATTGTGACTAATCAAGCAAAGATCGACAATTTGAATGATTTAAAGCGCAGTAAGATAGCCGTACTCAATAATTCCGCTACGATTGCGGTGGTGCGTCACCAACTTCCTCAGGCGACTTTAGTGGGGGTAGAATCTTATCAAGAAGCATTAAAACTAATCGAAAACCAACAAGCTGATGCTTTTGCGGGCGATCGCTCTGTGCTAGCGGGTTGGATACAAGAATATCCTACTTATAAGCTACTATCTGCCAGACTTTCAGGGGCAGCTTTGGCAGTAGTTATGCCCCGAGGATTGCAATATCAAGATTTGCGATCGAGAGTAAATCGGGCGATCTCCGAGTGGAAAAAGTCAGGTTGGCTCGAAGAAAGAATAAAATACTGGGGACTATAATCGACGGCTATTTAAAAATTTATCTTAAAATAATCGGCAGTATTGAAGCGTATCCGAAGTATACTAAACATCGTAAACTACTTACAGACCTTATTCGATATATTATGTTTAGAGCTATCTGGCAACCCAATTTCTGGACGATGGCAAAAAATGCAACTATAGCTTTTGTAGTAATATTAGGCTTCTCTCAAAGTGCTAAAGCGGAAGACAGGAAGACTTATCAAGCTGTTCGAGTTTCTTGCAATCCCTTTGTTAGTTATGATGTCGATTCCCAATGTAACTCTAATGTGAGTCTAGAAGCAGAAACAGATAAAATTGCTCAAACTCGTCGCGGTAGACGAAGAAAAAGCAAAGTACAAGGCTACTATGGTGGATTTAGTTTGGGTGTTGGCTTTCCCAGTGGAGAACTTGAGTTTGGCGAAATTCCTGGAATCGAATTTTCTAATCCTGAATATAACACCGCATTTCTGGGTAGCTTGTTTGGCGGAATCAAATTTACCAAAAGCCTTAGTGCCGATCTAGAATTTTTGCTAGGGCTTGGTGGGGTAGATAGTGATTCTTTAGAGGATTCATTTAACGAGTTGGCTACAGTAGGAGGAATTGAAGGCAGTCTAGAAACGGATGGAGATTTTTCTGCCTTTGCGCTATATGTCAATCCTAGATTTGAACTTCCACTGTCACAAAAAGGTAATTTTAGCCTGTATGTTAGTCCAGGAATTGGTATATCTCAAACCAATGTCAATTTTGAAGCAGTAAGTGATTTTGATGGATTGGGAGATCAAAATCTCAATGTGAATCAAGATGCTAGTAGTACGGGAATTACTTTTCAAGTAAAAGGTGGCGCGTCTATTGCATTTAGCGATACTTTAGGTGTTTTTGCTCAAGTTCGCTATACTACCTTGCCTACAGATGATGGTTTTGATAGTATCAATCTTTTTGGGGCTGATGCTGGATTGAAATTTAATTTTTGATTATGTTTTAATTATGTCTTAATTTCAGGCATTCTAATTGAAACACACCATAAAAGGAAACTGCTTAAACCCCCAAATAGGGGGTTTTTGTAGCAAAATTACGAACTTTTAAAGGATTTTTAGCAGCAAATTTAGATCGGGCGTTGAAGAATGTCAGCAAAGGGTAAAGTATATTTAGTTGGTGCAGGGGTAGGAACAGAAGCATATCTAACGGTGAGGGGCAAACAGTTATTGAATATCGCTCAGGTGTTGATTTACGATGCTTTAGTCGATCGAGAGTTGCTCGATCTAGTTAGAGAAGATTGTCTCAAAATCTGTGTTGGGAAACGTGGTGGAAAAGCTAGCACTCCTCAAGAAAACATCAATCAGTTGCTGGTCGCCTATTGTCTCCAGGGAAAACAAGTAGTGAGGCTTAAAAGTGGCGATCCGTTTATTTTTGGCAGAGCTAACGAGGAAATTGCGGTATTACAAGCATCTAAATGTAATTTTGAACTAATTCCTGGCATTTCTTCCGCCTTGGCAGCACCTTTGTTGGCGGGTATTCCTTTAACCGATAAAGATCTAAGTCGTTGCTTTGCGGTGTTAAGCGGGCATCAACCAGAAAAATTAGATTGGTCGGCTTTGGCTAGTATTGATACCCTAGTAATTTTAATGGGGGGACGCTCTTTAAAAATTGTAGTTGAGAACTTAATTCATTATAAGCGATCGCCTAACGAACCCATCGTCATTATTCGTAATTGTGGTCAAAGCGATCGCCAGATTTTTCGGGGGACTTTAACCGATATAGTAGAAATAACCAGAGGAATATCTCTTTCTCCCGCCGTAATTGTCATTGGTAAAGTCGTGCAACTCAGCCCCGATCCCCAAACGCCCTCTTCTATTCAACCACTAACTAAGAAAACTATCTTAGTTACTCGCGCTCAGTCCCAATCTAGCAAGTTTACTACTCTTTTAGAACAACAAGGAGCGACAGTAGTAGAAATGCCCGCATTAGCCATTACACCGCCTTCAAGTTGGACTGACTTGGATAGTGCGATCGCTAATCTGGCTGAATTTGACTGGTTGATTCTGACTTCGGCTAATGGAGTTGATTACTTTTGCGATCGCTTGGATACTTTGGGTTATGATGGGAGAGCTTTGGCAGGAGTCAAAATTGCCGTGGTTGGTCGAAAAACCGCCTCAGTGTTGCAAAAAAGACGGCTAAAGCCCGATTTTATTCCTCCAGACTATATTGCTGATTCTTTAGTGGCTAATTTTCCTGAAGATCTGCCAGGACAAAAGATCTTATTTCCTCGCGTAGAATCTGGTGGAAGAGAAGTATTAGTCCAAGAATTATCTGCCAAGGGTGCAGAAGTAATAGAAGTAGCAGCCTATCAATCTCAATGTCCCCAACAAATTGATCGCTTTGCTTGGCAAGTTTTACAACAAAAGCAAATCGATATTGTGACATTTGCTAGCTCTAAAACAGTGAAAAACTTTTATCAATTGTTAGAACAACAGTTATTATCTATGGATGGAATCGACGCTTTATTAAAAGATGTTTGTATTGCTTCTATTGGGCCACAAACATCTAAAACTTGTCAAGAATTGTTGGGAAGATTTGACATAGAAGCAGAGGAATACACTTTAGAAGGATTAACTACTGCTCTTGTCAATCTAAATCGATCTGATTTAATTAATTAAAGAGGAAGTTTAAGACAAAAAGTTGTCTTATTATTCTTCTTTTTAACCTCAATAGTTGCATTTAATATTTCTATTAATTTCTCAACTAATGTCAATCCTAAACCTATGTCAATTCGTTTATTATTAGAAAGGGAATTAATGCGAGCGCCTAATAGTCCTTGTTTTTCGGAGAAAATTTCGACACCACTATTAATTATGCAAAGAGATATTTCCGATGTGGCGATCGTAGTTTGAATTTTTATTTCTCCCTTAGCAGGAGTATATTTACAAGCATTTTCTAGGAATTCTCGAATAATTCTTTCTAAGATTATGGGATCTGCGGTAATATTGATTTTTTCCGCCGAAAAATCTAGAATCAACTCCTGTTGTCGATCTAGAATTCGCTCCAAATATATTTGAGTTAAGTTGCTCAACCAAGAATTAAGCTCGAATAATTCGGGCTGAATAATTTTAGTTCGATCGTCTGCATAACAAATATTTAGTAAATCATCCATCAGTTGTTTTTGTTGTTGGCATGATTTATTGAAAATCTTAAAAACGCGATCGAATAAAAGAGACTTACGAGGATTTTTGGTAGTTTTGAGTAAATTTTCTAATGTCTGCGCTGCTAGCTGAATACTACTCATGGGGGCTTTCAACTCATGAGAAATAATTTTGAATAAGTCATTTTTAAATTTGTCTAACTTGGCTAATTCTGCTACTTGACGATTGGAATCTGCATATAGTCTGGCTTGACGAATGGCGATCGCGCATTGGGAAGCAGCTTGTTGCATTAATCTAATTTCTAGGGGGGTAAACACCTCTCCTGGGGGTCTGAGTCCCCAGAGATTGCCCATAATAGTGCGATCGTCAAAAATAGGACAAGCTAGGCGAGTAACCTGAATTCCTTGAGGATTAAATTGAGGAATTGCTTCTACTAATTGGAGAGGATATTTTTGTAAAAGCTGTTGATATAATTCGGGAAAATCGCCAACTTGTCTGGTTTCTCCCTGACAGGCAGGTAAAGTACTATTATATTCGCAGGCTATAGTAGCGGTAACTTGCTCAAAATCATATAGTTCGACTTGACAACTACCAAGATTGAGGACTGTTGCCAACTCTTGGGTTGCTACCTGCAAACAAAAATTTTCGTTGAGACTATCGCGAGTTTTATCGGTAATTCGTCGCACCGAAGCTTCAAAATCTAATGTCTGCTGTAATTCTTTGTTTTGTCTTGCCAAAGTATGGCGCATTCTCTGGAGATTGAGATGGGTTTGGATGCGAGCTAATACTTCTTCTTGTTGAGTGGGTTTGGTAATATAATCTACTCCTCCTACTTGAAATCCTCGAACTTTATTGACTGTTTCTGATAAAGCCGTCAAGAAAATTACAGGAATTTCTCTAGTAGATACTTGTGCTTTAAGACGACTACAAGTTTCAAAACCATCAATATTTGGCATCAAGACATCCAGTAAAATAAGGTCGGGAATTTGTGAATTGGCAATTTGCAAGGCACTTGTACCATTTTCTGCCAACAAAACTTTAAATCCTGCTGTTTCTAAATAAGAGAACAATACCTGTAGATTATTGGGGGTATCATCTACGATCAAAATTGTGGCGGAAGTTTGGCTCGAATCATCAATCGAACTATTGCGATCGCTATGATTAGCTTGCAATGTAGGATTTTCAATCCCTAGAGATTCTTTTAAACTTGACTCTAAATTAGATCGATAGTTATCTTCTGGATTTCTCTCTGACTGGCTTCTCATTAGTCTGGGAATAGAAAGAGAAATAGTTGAACATGATAGTTTTTGATAGATCGACATAAATAGAGAACCCAATTAAGCGTAAATTCAAAAAGTGATTGTTAAAAAGTTTGATTATCTAATTAAGTTTAGTTTAGTATTTTATCTTGATGTAGCTCAAAATAACCGAGCCTGTTTGATGTTGGTTTTATCAAACAGGCTTAACAAGTTAAATTTAGAATCAAGGATTAATGAGGAATAACATTTACGGCACAAGGTCCTTTCTTGCCTTGTCCGATCTCGTATTCTACTTTTTGTCCCTCCGTCAGAGTCGTATCGCGATCGCCTTGAATCTCAGTGGCATGAACGAAAAGATCTTTACCTCCGTCATCTTGAAGTATAAAACCAAAGCCTTTTTCGTCATTGAAGAATTTTACAGTACCCGTACTCATATATTTGTTCTTTGCTAAATAAATAACCCAGTAGCTCGAAGTGTATCGCAAAAACGACTAATAAGTTGTTTGGATAAAGAGTTTGATGTTTAATGAGATAATTTTTATCAAAAATATACTTAGTTTTCAAAACAGATCGCGGTTTTTAGTTTTAACTCGTTGATAGAGTTCTTCTATTGTGGCAATAAAAGAAGTATCTCGATGCCAAAATTCGGGCATATCTCCTGCTTTTTTGACTAAGATTGCTGAAATATTAGTTTCTCTGGGTTGGTCAATTATCTGTGGATCGATACAGCAATTCTCATTTTGAAGAGAAAAAAGAAGTTGTTCTATGCTTAAACTAGAG
>NZ_JADWDC010000144.1 GCF_020640915.1 Waterburya agarophytonicola KI4
AAACGAAACTTTTGTCAAGTACATTTTATACAAAATAAGATGAGCTTACCCTGAAGTTAAGAGCTGCCGATATTATTCAGAAAGCCAAGGCTGATTACTCATTAAGACTAGAGCCTGTTAGCAAATTAATGGAAACCTTATTTTCTAATGATGAAGAATTAGAAGAGGCAAATAAATTAGTACCAGAATCAACTTGGTATCGTTCTCTTTGCTATAAAACACAACAGTCTTGGAGTCATTTTAGAAGAGTTGTAACTAAAGTCTGCCATGGTTCTAATGGGTCACAAATACGTCATATTGTCACCTCTTTACCAGCTTCCAAGATATCACCATCTAAACTTTATACTGATAAATATTGTCCCAGAGGCGAGATAGAAAATCGGATTAAAGAGCAACAACTTGATTTATTTGCTGACCGAACTTCAACACAGACATTTGAGAGTAATCAACTAAGATTGTGGCTTTCTTCAATGGCATATGTTCTTGTCCAAGCTTTTCGTCAAAATTGTCTAAAAAGAACCTCTCTAGCTAAGGCTACCGTTGGAACAATTCGTCTTTCTCTTCTTAAATTGGGAGCGAGAATAACCATTAGTTGTAGAAGAATTTTAATCGCTATTGCTACCACTTGCCCATACCAAGATATTTTAGGGATAGCTTATTCCAGAATTCAAGCTATTCCCGATTCTGGATAATTTTAATTATCGAAGAAAATAATTAAATAGTTTCTTAAATGACTGTTGATAAATAGCCATTAATCTTGTCATGGCTATTTTTTTCAGTTGACTTATTTCGAGGTTATTTTTGGGAGTTTTTTCGGAATTTAGTAAATTATCTCTGCCCAAATATCTGGAATTTTTCTTATTAGAGAAAACTAACAATTTTCAAGCTTCAAATTATGCTTTCAATTCAATTTGTGAGAAAAGCGGGATTCAGTCCATAACTTCTGAAACTCTTTTTCACTAGGTTTATAATGACCAGGAAATAAACTTTTTAATACCTAACACCTATGCTACACCAGGTAAATATGCTCAAAAGGCTATTTAACCAGTTATAAATATAGCCTAAAAATATTGGTGTTGATTATTTTACTCGCAGCGCAGTTTGAAAGCATATTATTTTTTGATTTCATCCACACTGCCAATCATGTAAAGCGATCGCTCTGGAACATCAGAAAATTCATCATTCAAAATGCGATCGCATCCAGATAAAGCATCCTCTAGCTTGACCATTTTTCCTTCCAACCCCGTAAACTGTTCGGTAGTAAAAAAGGGCTGAGTAAGAAACCGTTCCAATCTGCGGGCGCGGTAGACTATGTTTCGTTCGCTTTGTGCCAACTCTTCTAGTCCCAACATGGCGATAATATCTTTGAGTTCTTCGTAATTGGCTAGAGTTTGGCGGACTGTCTGAGCGATTTTATAATGGCGATCGCCCACTACTTGAGGAGTCAACATTTTTGAATCTGACTGCAAAGGGTCAATAGCAGGATATAGCCCTTCACTGACTCGCTTACGAGATAAAACAATAGAAGCAGAAAGGTGGGAGAAAGTGTGTACCGCAGCAGGATCGGTCATATCGTCGGCGGGAACATATACAGCTTGAATCGAGGTAATTGAAGCCGATGAGGTGTTGCAGATTCGTTCTTCTAGTTCAGCCAATTCACTGGCTAAAGTGGGCTGATAACCTACCCGTGATGGTAATTGCCCCATTAAGCCCGATACTTCCGAACCTGCTTGAATAAAGCGAAAAATATTATCGATGGTTAGTAAAACATCTTTATGTAAATCGTCGCGGAAATATTCCGCCATCGTCAAGGCTGCGTGTCCCACCCGAAAGCGCACCCCTGGCGGTTCGTTCATCTGTCCAAATACCATTACGGTATTGTTTAACACTCCTGCTGACTGCATCTCTCGGTATAGTTCTTCCCCTTCCCGCGATCGCTCGCCAATTCCGCAAAAGATACTTACTCCTTTGTAGCGACTGACAACATTGTTAATCAATTCCGTAATCAAAACTGTTTTACCAACTCCCGCACCACCGAATAATCCTGCTTTTCCGCCTTTTTCTAATGGTGCAAGCACATCGATCGCCTTAATCCCTGTCAAGAAAATATCTGTTGTAGTAGCGCGATCGCAGAGAGGAATAGGATGGGCGTGGAGCGATCGCATTGTCTCGTTTAATAATGGCTTTTGACCATCGATAGTTTCGCCAAAAACATTAAACATCCTACCTAAGTTTGCTTCTCCTACAGGCACTTGCAAAGTATGACCAGTATCAATTACCATCGAACTCCTAGCTAATCCTTGGGTGGGATTCAAGGCGATCGTTCTGACCACTTCAGAATTAAGATAGGTCATAACTTCTAAAGCTATTTGCTGAGTTTTACCAGCCCTCAATAAGCTTCGAGATTCTGGTAAGCAATCGGGAAACAAAACATCGACTACACTTCCCCGAATAGATAATATCCGACCTTGATTTACTGCCACATCGATTAATTTAGAACTGGTTGCGGGTTTTCTCTACTGAGTGAATTTATCTGGAAGGCTTAATCTA
>NZ_JADWDC010000145.1 GCF_020640915.1 Waterburya agarophytonicola KI4
GAAGTAAAATGTTCAAATATTTAGCTTCGTTTAAATAAATGTGTCAGGCAGCCAGATTCTGACCATCTACTTATTGAGTAAAGCCAGCCCTAAGAAGCCTGAAGGAGCTTTGAGTGAAATCGAATTTAGGGCTGACAAGGTTGACTATAAAAAAGCTCTATGACTTTCTTGTGACAGCAAGATGAATTTTTGATGACAGATTGCCCCAAAGGCGCAACGTTGGGATTTAGCGGGAGTTGCACAGTCAAATAAGATTATCATTGATTTAATGATATGGATTGCCAAGATTGGGGGAACTATAAAAACAGATAAACTTCTAGTGCAATTTATCTCCAATTATTAATTAATTTATCTAAATCACCACAATGCGTCAATTTTTGAAACAAACTTTTGCCAGCACCATTGGTAGCATGGTGGGCTTACTTCTTTTAATTACCTTGGGGGCTAGCGGATTAGTTGTCGTGCTATTTGCTGCACTAGGAGATGAAGAATCCCCTGGAATTAAAGATAAATCGGTCTTAGTTTTTGATTTGTCTACTCAAGTTAGAGATTCTAAACCACCTGCTAATCTAGCTCAAGCCTTTTCAGGAAAAAAGCAAGATATTATTACCCTACGTCAAACTCTCCAAGCGATCGCTCGCGCTACAGAAGACGATCGCATTACTGCTTTATTTTTAGATGGTAGAACAGGAGGTAGTCCCAATGGTTACGCAACCATGGCAGAATTAAGGGGTGCTTTAGAAAAGTTTCAAGCTGCGGGAAAAAAAATTATTGCCTATGACGTAACGTTAAGCGAGCGAGAATATTATTTATCTTCTTTGGCTAATGAAATTATCGTCAACCCCATGGGAACAATGGAAATCAACGGCTTAAGCTCCAAGCAAATGTTTTTTAAAGGAGCTTTAGAAAAATATGGTGTAGGAGTACAAGTAATTCGGGTAGGTGATTATAAATCAGCCGTCGAACCTTATATTCGTTACGATCTTAGTGCTGCTAATCGAGAACAGACTAAAGCCTTATTGACAGATTTATGGAGCAAATTTCTCGATACCGTAGCTGATAGTAGAGGCTTAGAAGTAGATAAATTACAAAAAATTGTTGATAGTCAAGGATACATCGATCCAGAAGATGCCAAAAATATTGGTTTGATCGACCGAGTAGGTTATTACGATAATGTAGTCACCGAATTGAGAAAATTGACAGGAGAAACCGAAAAAACAGCAGCAGCAGAGAGCTTTAGACAAGTCGATCTTGGTTCTTATGCCGATAGCACTATTCGTCCTCCAGAAGTTGCGGTAATGGGAGAAGAAAAAATTGCCGTAGTCTATGCAGAAGGGGCGATTGTCGGAGGGCGAGGCAGTATTGAAACTATTGGTAGCGATCGCTTTGCGGAAGTATTTCGCGAACTCGGAGAAGATGAAACTGTCAAGGCGATTGTGCTGCGAGTTAATAGCCCTGGCGGTAGTGCGACGGCCTCTGAGGTAATTTTGCGCGAGATATTATTAGCCAAAAAACAAAAGCCTATAGTAGTTTCAATGGGTAATGTCGCTGCTTCTGGTGGTTATTGGATCGCAGCAGGGGCGAATCAAATTTTTGCCGAAGAAAATAGTATTACGGGATCTATTGGAGTATTTGGCTTATTGTCTAACATTCAAGAGATTGCTAACGATCATGGTGTTACCTGGGATGTAGTCAAAACAGGAAAATTCGCCGATATTGGTTCAAACGTACGTCCTAAGACCGAAGCAGAGTTGGCTATCTATCAAAAGTCGGTCAACAAAACCTATGATCTGTTTTTGAGAAAAGTATCTCACTATCGCAATCTTCCCGAAGCAAAAGTCAAAGAAATTGCCCGAGGAAGAGTTTGGTCAGGAAAAGAAGCAGTCAAAATAGGTCTAGTAGATGAAATTGGGGGCTTAGAAAGTGCGATCGCCTATGCAGCCCAAGAAGCTAAATTAAAAGACAATTGGCAACTACAAGAATATCCCCAACAAAATCGTTTTGAAACTGAAATAGTCCAACGTCTCTTTGATGTCAAACTTTTAGAATCTCAAGGTCAAATCGACCCCTTAACCGCCGAATTTCTGAAAATAAGACAGGAACTAGCTATTTTACAAGAGTCTAGCGACCCTAATGAGATTTATGCTCGTTTGCCCTTTAATTTTGAGATTGATTGACTATACGATTCAAGGAATAAATACACTGACCGATGGTTTGCTTTTCTTGGGCAAACTTAAATCTTTCAGATTTCTGTCCTAGACAAGTAACTCGCTGAAGTAGCGACTGCGCTACGCAACTCAAGCGAAAGTGGCTATAAAATGCTTCCTCCTTACGTACCTGAGAAGACTCCAATCCCGTTATTTGTTTGGCAAACTCGTGAAAAATTTCTACCGACCAACGATAATTCCAAGTCCGAATAATTCGTGTAATATCCCAATGCAAAGCGTCAGCTAGTAAAAACCATTGGTCACAAGTTAAGCTTTCTCGCTAGCTGTCAAAGAGAGTTTGGGCGGAAA
>NZ_JADWDC010000003.1:0-108120 GCF_020640915.1 Waterburya agarophytonicola KI4
GGCTAAATTCTGTTTTTCCCACTTTTTAGTCTCGGAAAGTGACAAAAGAGGGATAACTTTATATCAAAAATTACTTAGTCTGCAAATAAAGCCAGGTTAGGATTATTATTTACTATGCCAACTACGTCTTGCAAATCGAAAGCTGCACTAGATTCATCATTAGTACCAAGCTCAACTAAAAATAGTTCTTCATAGTCGTTTAAACCATCAAGCATATCTTGAATTGATTGTTGTTCGTAGACTCCCGCTACATCGGGTACTGTATCGTTAGGTGCTAATACCAATTGACTGGGAGCATATAAACTACAGCTAGTTGTATTATTAATAACACTATATTTAAAAGTTACTTCGTTAATAGAATCAACAGGTAGTAGAACTTTTTCATTGACTGATACAGTTTCAATTATTTCTTGATTTTGATAAATATCAATTTGAATATTTAAGAAATCACCGCCAGCACCACATTGAATTTGAGACGCGAAATATAAAAATTCAATCATTGTTATAATTTTTTGATTTACTAAAATAATTTAAAATGGCTCTATCTTATCTTTAGATTGTAGTTTTTAAAATCTAAGATAATTAGAAAATACTTAAATTTAAAATTTGATTTAAGCTCACTTACAATATTCACTTACTTTTTAATTAAATAGGTGAATTTGCGATTAAGAATCAGTATTTTAAAATAAAGTTTAAATAAAACATTATCTCATATTAGTATTTTTATGTTCTAAGTATCAGTATAAATATTCAATACAACACACATAAAAAAGGAAGCTCAAATTGATGAACTTCCTTTTTAACTAGATTAAAATTAACTGCTTGCAATTACTTAACAGTAACTTTTGCACCAGCATCTTCTAATTGTTTCTTAGTTTCTTCAGCATCCTCTTTGGGAACGCCCTCTTTGATTGCTTTGGGTGTAGATTCAACCATTTCTTTAGCTTCTTTTAGACCCAAGCCAGTGATGGAACGAACCACTTTAAGAATTGCAATTTTCTTCTCTTTAGGTACTTCTTCGAGAACTACGTCAAATTCAGTTTTTTCTTCTTCGGCTTCACCACCGCCACCAGCACCAGGAGCAGCCATTACTACTCCAGCAGAAGCAGCAGCACTTACGCCAAAAGCTTCTTCAATTTGAGAAACTAACTCAGAAGCCTCTAAAAGACTAAGAGTTTTCAACTTTTCGAGAATTTCATCAGTTGCAGCAGACATACTTTACTCCGTTATTGATAAATGATTGATTTTTTTGTGTAAATAATTTCAGACAAAATATTGAAAGATTACTCTGCTTTCTCTGAAACGGCTTTGATGCCTCTTGCCAGTCCGCTGGGAACTTCTTTAACACCAACAGCAATTTTGGTAGCCAGAGCGTTAATAGTGCCAGCAATTTGAGCGTATAGCTCGTCTTTGGTGGGCAAGTCGCCTAATGCTTCGACTTGGGTCTTAGAAAGAGCTTGACCTTCCATTACGCCACCGCGTAATTCAGTCTTTTTGGTTTCCTTCTGGAATCCCTTATAAGCTTTGACGGCTGCGCCTATCTCTTCTCCTGTGAAAAGAAACGCCGTAGCATCACTTAGCAAACCTTCCATTGGTTGCCAATTTGCATCACCATCGATGGCGATGTTCATCAGGGTGTTTTTCGCAATCTTGCAAGTCGCACCACTAGGGCGAAGACGATTACGTAATTCGGTAATTTCTGCTACCGACAACCCCTCATAATTAATCACAAAAGCTAGTTGAGCTTCACTCAAAGTTTCTTTGAGGTCGGCGACTATCTCTTTTTTATTGGCGAGGGTTCTTCCCATTCCGTATCACCTCCTGTTTTTTTGGTATCTTTTGGGTCAAGGTATAAACGACAAAACCTCCAGCTTTTCTGCCAGAGGTTGCCTAGTATTTATCCCCATTCCCGTTCCCCAGAAATAAGAGTATAAAACTAATAGACATTAACCTCGGCAGGATATTAAGCGATTTAATTATTAGATTTAATTATTAATTTAACCGCGCCCGCTGTCTTTGGTACTAGTCGTTTAATTCTTTAATATTTTTTGTAGTGTTTGGCTACTTATGACCTTTAGGCTGCATCAGACAAGTTTAGATCTTGTAAAGCACTGATATCAACCTGAATTGATGGACCCATTGAAGCAGAAACAAATACAGTACGCCAGTAACGACCTTTTGCACCACTAGGGCGGTTACGGTCGACAGTTTCCTGTAGAGCTTTTAGATTTGCTAACAAATCTTCCGCAGAAAAAGATGCCTTACCAAACATAACATGAACGATGCCAGTTTTGTCAGCTCGGAACTCTAATTTACCAGCCTTAAATGCCTGAACTGCTGGTTCTAGGTCGGCTGTAACAGTCCCCCCTTTGGGAGACGGCATCAAGCCTTTAGGCCCCAAAACACGACCTAATTTAGCCACTTTGGGCATCATATCAGGGGTAGCAATCAAGATATCAAAATCCATCATGCCTTTGGAAATGTCTTCAATTAGTTCTTCCGAACCATAAATTTCTGCACCAGCTTCTTCAGCTTCTTTGACTTTCTCTCCGCGAGCAATTACAGCTACTCTAACGGTTTGACCAGTACCTTTGGGCAGACTTACGGTAGTTCTTAGTTGTTGGTCGGTATATTTGGGATCGATACCGAGTTTGATGTGAACTTCGGCGGTTTCATCAAATTTTGCTGTAGCTGTCTCTTTGAGTAACTGTAACGCCTCAAGAGGTTGATAGACTTGGTTGTCGTCTACTTTTTCTAGTAACTCGCGCATTCGGCGAGATGGTTTTTTTGCCATGTTATTCTCCTTGGGTAATTAATGAAGCCTTCAGCCTCTCCCCATTCAATTGGTTTAAATTTGTTCTATCTATTCTGCGATCGCAATACCCATGTTTTTCGCCGTACCCGCGACAATCTTCATTGCTGCTTCAATGTCATTAGCATTGAGATCGGGTAATTTTGTTTGAGCGATTTCTTTTAACTGAGCTTGGGTAATCGTACCAACTTTTTGTTTGTTGGGTTCGCTAGCACCTTTTTCTATTCCTGCTGCTTTCTTAATGAGAACCGAGGCAGGAGGTGTTTTGAGGATAAAAGTAAAACTTCGATCTTCAAAGACAGATATTTCTACAGGAATTACAAGCCCTGCTTTATCTGCTGTTTTGGCATTATATTCTTTACAGAATGCCATAATATTCACACCGTGTTGACCCAAGGCAGGTCCAACGGGAGGTGCGGGGTTAGCTTTACCCGCGGGTAAGGCTAGTTTGATTAACGCGACAACTTTTCTTGGCATTTTTTAGTTTTGTTTTTCGACTTGATTAAACTCCAATTCTACTGGAGTATCTCGCCCAAATATAGACAATAAGGCTTTGAGCTTACTTCTTTCTGGGCTGACTTCTATTACTTCCCCTTCAAACTCTTTAAATGGACCAGAGAGGACAGCAATTTTATCGCCAATTTCCATGTCAATTTTAATGACTGGCTCTTGTTCTTCGGCTTGCTTAAAGATACGCTCCACTTCAGCACGAGATAAAGGTAACGGCTTAACGTGACCCCTGCCTCGTCCGTAACGACGTTTTTGTTCTGCCCCCACAAAGTTAATCACATTAGGGGTGTTTTTGACTACCTGCCAAGCATCGTCGTCCATCAGCATTCTGACCAGGACATAGCCTGGAAAGACTTTTTCGTCGCTAGTATAGCGCGAGCCATCTTTACGTATCTTGACACTGGGAGTTTGAGGAATCTTAACCTGTATAATCCGATCGCCTATTTCTAGGGTCTGAATTCGCATATCTAGATCGGTTTTAACCCGTTTTTCACACCCTGAAGCAACTTGAATGGCGTACCAACGAGAAGCTCCTTTGGTTGTGGTTGCGACTTGAACTTTCTCTGGCGATCGATCTAGTTGCTCGCTATTCTCCTCTGGTTGCTGGTTATTATCTTCTGGCACGTCTACGGTATCATTCATAGTTTAGAATACCTTTCCTGCTCCCCAAGCAAAGACATTATCTATTAGGTAAATGATAGTAGATACTAAAATCACCATTAAAATTACTGCTGCCGACTCGCTAATTAATTGTTGACGAGAAGGCCATACTACTTTACCCAATTCCTCTTTGGTTTTAAGCGCAAACTCGGCTGCACCGTTTCCCTGTGCTGTATCTTTATCTGTAGATTGTTCTTTTTTTACTATATCTTTTTTAGCCAAAACTGTTGCCTCGCAGGAGTATTCGCCGAAATAATTTATATGTTGCTTTTATTTTAAATATTAGCTATGCAACAAAGACATCGGCTTGTGATTATCTTTATTGCTTAAAAACCCTAAATCAAAAAAGAAGGGTTCTATATAGTAACTATTATTAAGCTTAACGAATTACTAAGCAAATAAATGAATAAATGGCTTATATCCACTAGTAGTCCGAATAAGTTTATGTATTCCCACTTTACTTGTAGTGTGCAACTAGGACTATACGCGCCTTGAAGGACTTGAACCCTCGACATCCGGTTTTGGAGACCGACGTTCTACCAACTGAACTAAAGACGCATTTTCCTCTAACTTTTCATTTGTCAGAGTCTCCCAATTATACAGCACTATAAGCCTGTTCAAACTAAAATTTTCTCATGATCGAAAAAAAATTTAGATAGGGCGGTCAAAACGCTGTTTGATCCGAGTAGCTTTACCTACACGATCGCGCAAATAATATAATTTAGCTCGACGCACTTTACCACGACGCTCTACTTTGATTTTGTCAATCATCGGAGAATGAAGCAAAAATACTCTTTCTACTCCTACTCCTTGAAAGACTTTTCTGACGGTGATGGTTTCGTTGATGCCACCATTTTGCATCGAGATCACTGTACCTTTATAAGGTTGTACTCGCTCTTTGTTTCCTTCTGTAATTCTGACACCAACTTCCACAGTATCCCCAACATATATTTTGGGAATATCTGATTTTAGATGTTCGGCTTCTATTGAACGTATAATGGCTTCGGCATTCATGGCTATTATAAAAACTCACGATTTATCATAATAGCTTTTTTTTAGGTCTATGGGAAGACAAACCAGTAATTATTATCTTTCACGGAATTCGATGACATCGCTTTTGATTGTCATGTCGTAGCCACTAAAAAAGCTCTGTCCGAGCAGCCCCATATCCATAGTAGGAGCAGTGATCACAAGAGGACTTTTTTGGGATATATCCGAGACACCTACTGAATATACATAGCCAGCAGACATAGCAACGCGACTGTGACTAGGAGTAGAAGCCCAGATTGTTCCCTCATGCTTAACTTTGAGTTTTTTTGCCATTGCTTGGGTGATCACAATTTCACTTGCTCCTGTATCTAGCATCATTTCAAATATATAGCGATCGTTGAATTTAACATCAATTACAGGAATACCCGCTACTCTACTTTTGATTGGAATAATATAGACGCCTCGATCTTTTTGATATAGTTGGGGTTGTTGATAATTAGAACGGCTTTTTGGGGGTTGAGAGTTTTGGCACAGAGAACCCAGATTCATCGAATTGCCCTCGCTATCGAGCATAAAGCAAGTAGAATTATCTTGTGCTTGCACTGGGAAACTAAAAGAGAAATTAAAAGAATTAAATACTGTTGTTAAAAGGACGAGATTAAATATTTTTTTCATTTTAGGAAATATTAATAAAGCAAGTTATTTGATTGATATACAAGATTTATTTCCAGCCTATCTTTTTTCTAAAACTTGCCTTAAGACGCAGATCACAACAGTATCAATTAGATTTCAAAACTAGATAATCTTAAATTAGTTGTAAAAACCATGAATTGTGGACTATAAATTATGGATTACATGATTTTTTACTATGACTATAACTCCCGCACAAGAAGCGATCGCTAATTTGATAAATCTGGCAGAAAAAGGAGAAATAGATCCTTGGGATGTTCCTGTCATCGAGATCATTGACCGTTTTTTAGCCGAACTGGGACTAATAGGTGAGACTGAATCGCCCCAACAAGAAGCAGATCTTCCTCGCTCTGGTCAAGCATTTCTTTGGGCATCAATGCTAGTTTTGTTTAAAGCTGATAGTCTCCATCTGTTGCAAGAGGAACTATTAGAAATAGAAGAAGAAGAGTTTTTTGAAGAAGAATATATTGAGACGGAAAAAAGATCTCTCCCCGCTAATTTGGAACAGCATATTCGTCGACGCACTTCCGCGCAACCAGTAGGAAAGCGTCGCGTAACCCTACAGGAATTGATCGAACAACTAGAACACATTGCAGCAGAAATAGAAGCAGCCGCCACTGACACTTCTCCGAAACGCTCTCAACGCTCTCGTAGTGCAGCTATCAAGGCGATCGCACAATTGGCACACAATGAAAACCTCACGGAATTAGCAGCCCAACTAGAAAGTTTTTTGTATCTTAATCTGGCACAATTAGCTTCAGACAGAGATTATGTAGATTGGGAAAATCTCTTGGAAAGATGGCATACTGCGGACGCATCAAAAATTTTAAACCAAGACCATTCCCCCAATTCAGATTTAGATCGAGCGGGAGTTTTTTGGGCATTGCTACTCCTTTCGGCTCAGTCTAAAGTAGAACTAGTTCAAGAAGAATTTTATCAAGATTTAAGCGTTCGCCCTCTCAATTCATGCGTTCAAACGTGAGTCTTCTGGAACTATTCTTGATAGACTGTAATGGTTTAAATATTTATAATTAAGTTTGGTTGAGGAGAAGCTTTCATGAAAGCCATGATCTTGGCGGCTGGTAAAGGCACTCGCGTTCGTCCCATTACATATACAATTCCCAAACCCCTGATTCCGATTCTACAAAAACCAGTCATGGAATTTCTGTTGGAACTTCTGAGACAGCATGGTTTTGATGAGATCATGGTTAATGTGAGTCATCTGGCTCATGAAATAGAAGGATATTTTCGCGACGGACAGCGTTTTGGCGTTGATATAGGCTATTCTTTTGAAGGTAGTATTGTTGATGGAGAATTGGTCGGTGCAGCTTTGGGTTCGGCTGGCGGTTTGAGAAAGATTCAAGATTTTAATACATTCTTCGACGATACTTTTGTCGTATTGTGTGGTGATGCTTTAATTGATCTAGATTTGACCGCAGCAGTCAAGCAACATAAAGCCAAAGGTGCGATCGCAACAGTGGTAACGAAGAAAGTTCCTAAAGAAGATGTACCCAGTTATGGTGTAGTGGTTACTAACGAAGAGGGCAAAATTAAATCCTTTCAGGAAAAACCCTCTGTAGAAGAAGCTCTAAGTACGGATATTAATACGGGAATCTATATTTTTGAGCCAGAAATTTTTGATTATATTCCATCCAATCAAGAGTATGACATTGGTGGAGAACTTTTCCCCAAGTTGGTAGAAAAAAATGCCCCTTTTTATGCCGTTTCGATGGATTTTGAATGGGTTGATATTGGCAAAGTCCCCGATTACTGGCAAGCTGTACGGGGAGTGTTAACTAGAGAAATTAAAAATGTTAATATTCCTGGGACAGAAGTTAAACCTGGTATTTATATAGGATTGAACGTAGCAGTAAACTGGGATAAAGTAGAAATTGAAGGTCCTGTTTATATTGGAGGAATGACCAAAATTGAAGATGGGGCAAAAATTATTGGTCCTGCTATGATTGGTCCTAATTGCTATATTTGTAGCGGTGCGACTGTTGATAATAGCGTGATCTTTGAATATTCTCGTTTGGGTGAAGGTATTCGCTTGGTTGATAAGCTTGTATTTGGGCGTTACTGTGTTGATAAAACTGGTGCAGCGATAGACTTACAAGCAGCAGCATTGGATTGGTTGATTACTGATACTCGCAATAATCATTCCGAACAAGAATTGGATGAACATCAGGTTATTAAGGATTTCTTAAAAGAAGATAATTAATTCCAGTTCGATCTCGATTCTCTTCTCTGGAATGAGCTTTTAGCTGCAACCCAAACTTATTGGGATTGATTAGAGTAAGAGTTAGTATTGAAAAATTTTTAGCAGCATTTTCAATACTAGCTCAAGTATAAATATTGAACTAGAGTTATTTAGTATTGAACTAGAGTTATTTAGTTATTCATTTGTGCAATTTTTTGACTTTTGTTGCTATAATGATTGAGCGTTAAATGGGCTATAACTCAGTTGGTTAGAGTGTCACATTGACATTGTGGAAGTCGGCAGTTCGAGTCTGCCTAGCCCAATACTCACAAAAAGAAAGTTTGTTAATAATCGGACTAGCTATCAACGAACTCTTTTAACCGTTGAATTCCTTTTTTGATTGTATTCATATCCGTAGCATAGGAAAAACGAATACAGTTGTCTGCACCAAAAGCTATACCTGGTACAGCTGCAACTTGTTTGGCTTCTAATAGCTCATTGCAAAAATCGAGGGATTTTTTACCAGTTTGGGAAATATCGACAAATAAATAAAAAGCACCGAAGGGTTTGGGACAACTTAGCTGGGGAATAGCATTAATCGCTTCGTACATATAGCTTCTACGTTGGGCAAAAGCTTGCATCATTTCTACCACACATTCTTGGGAAGATTCTAAGGCTGCGATCGCGCCATACTGAGCAAAGGTACATACATTAGAAGTACTATGTCCCTGAATTTTTGCCATTGCTTGAATAATCTCTATAGGTGCAGCTGCATAACCTACTCGCCACCCAGTCATGGAATGGCTTTTGGCAAAACCACTACTAGTGATAGTGCGGGCAAAGATTTCGTCATTGATCGAACCAATACTAAGATGTTCGGCATCATCATACAGAATTTTTTCGTAGATTTCATCGGAAACAACTAAGATATCTTCCTCTACTACTATCTTCGCTAAGGCACGTACTTCATCGGGGCTATATACTGTTCCTGTGGGGTTAGATGGGGAATTGAAAACAAACAGCTTAGTTTTGGGGGTAATAGCCTGTTTTAACTGTTCGGGGGTAATTTTATAATCATTCTGGGCTAATGTATCCACAATTATGGGAGTACCACCCGCCGACTTGACCATTTCGGGATAACTCAACCAATAGGGTGCGGGAATAATTACTTCATCTCCTGCTTCAATTAAAACTTGCATTAAATTGAATAAAGAGAACTTACCGCCATTGGTAACAATAATATTCTCTGGTTCGTAATTGAGATTATTATCGTTTTTTAGTTTTTTGGAGATCGCTTGCCTGAGTTTTAATTCTCCTACCGCAGCACCATAACGGGTTTTTCCTTGATCTAAAGCAGTTTTCGCAGCCTCACATATATGCTTGGGGGTAGGAAAGTCAGGCTCTCCCGCACTAAAGCTACAAACATCAATTCCTGACGCTTTCATTGCTTTAGCTTTAGCGGAAATTGCCAAAGTAAGGGATGGAGATATTTGACTGACTCTTGCTGCTAATTTCATTATTTTCAAACCCAAGATATTCTGTTTGGCAACTATTGGACGAAGGAGATTATTATAGTTTCCCAAAGACTTTTGATAATAACCGATATCCTGGCACTTTTCTTTACATTTGCTCGTATTTTGTCTCTATTGTTATCAAGCGATCGCATTAATAGATGATTTTGCGATCGCTTTCCACTTTTCTCGATAGCTAGAAAGGGCTATTTCTTGTTCGTCTGATAATTCAGCTATCTTAGATTTTGGCATATTCATTTTATTCTCAGAAATGTTACTAAGTATTAAGAAAATTGCGTTTTTACACCTATATTCGCTGATTTGTAGGTACAACCATTAGTGTTCCTAATTGTATGACTATTAACTAGTATAAATATACTAAATTATCTTACCGAGTCGAAAATTATAGTTCATGGTTCATATAAAGCGCGTTGAACTTTCCCATTTTAAATCTTTTGGCGGTACGACTAAAGTCCCTATATTGCCTGGTTTTACTGTGAT
This sequence comes from Waterburya agarophytonicola KI4, assembly GCF_020640915.1. GTDB lineage: Bacteria > Cyanobacteriota > Cyanobacteriia > Cyanobacteriales > Xenococcaceae > Waterburya > Waterburya agarophytonicola. Next base: position 9,875 of record NZ_JADWDC010000003.1, read on the forward strand.
TTCGGGACCAAATGGTTCGGGAAAATCGAATATCTTAGATGCGCTATTATTTTGCTTGGGTTTGGCGAGTTCTAAGGGAATGCGAGCCGATCGCTTGCCCGATCTAGTTAATAATAAGCATATTGGCAATGGTAAAGCAGCGGAAACGATTGTATCTGTAACCCTAGATTTGACAGATCTCGGGGATTTATCGGATGTAGTAACCACTATTAGCGATGTTAAGGATTTGACTCCGATTTCGTCTTCGGAAGAGTTACAAGCGGTGATGGGGGGGAATGGTAACGGAAATGCTAATGGGAATGGTAACGGGAATGGTAACGGTAGCCACGATTCGACTCAAGAATTAGAAGAGATTGCAACGGTAGATAGTGATGATAAAAAGATTATTGCGATCGCCAATGGTAATAGTCTGGAATGGAAGGTAACGCGCAGGCTAAGAGTCGGCAAGAAGGGTAACTATACTTCGACTTTTTATATTAACGGACAGGTTTCTACTGCTACGGAAGTTCACGAACAGCTACAGAAATTAAGAATTTATCCCGAAGGTTATAACGTAGTTTTGCAGGGTGACGTTACCAGCATTATTACGATGAACTCTAAAGAAAGAAGAGAAATTATCGATGAATTAGCTGGAGTCGGAGCATTTGACCGAAAGATAGAGCAAACTCGCAAGACTTTAGATAAGGTACAGGAAAGAGAAGAAAAATGCCATATTATCGCTCAAGAATTAATTGCCAATCGCGATCGCTTGGCTGCGGATAGAGTGAAAGCGGAGAAGTATCGTAAGTTAAAAGAGAAGGTACAAGAAAAGAAAATTCAGGAAAAAGTTTTAGTTTGGCGATCGCTTACTCAACAGCAGGAAGAGTTACAGGAGAAAGTTTCTGCTGGAGAATTGGAGAAAGTAAAGTTGACCGATAATATTGCCAAACTGGATCTAGAAGTAAGAGAATGTAGCGAGAAATTGGAGACTCTCAACGCTCAAGTCAAAGCCTTGGGAGAAGAGGAACAACTATCGGTAGCTTCGGATCTAGCGACTCAAAAAGCCAAACAACATCAATTACAGCAAAAGCTAGAGGAGTTGGGTAGTAGCAGCCACCAGAAACAATTAGCATTGGTGCAAACACAACAAAATCTAGAACAGTATCAACAACAAATCGAACAGTTTAGTCGAGAAAAGAATCTGTTAGAAACGGAGACTATTCCCGCATTAACCCAACAAGCTTTGTCTGCCAGAGAAACTCTAAGTAATAGTAAAGAAAATGCTAATGCGATCGCCGAAGCATCAGAAGCTTGGGTACAAGAACAAGCAAATCTTTCTCGCCAGGTAACGGCGATCCAAACAACCTTAAATCCCCAACGCACAGAACAAGCAAGAATTAGCGAGAAACACAATCAACTCGATCGCAGTATCGGGGAGCAAAATCAGTCTTTATCAGCGGTAGAAGCGGAATTAACCGCCAAACAAAACGAATATGATGCCCTTTCTGGTATAGTAACTACCGAGCAAGCTAGGGTGCAAGAGATCGCCAGTCAATTAGCAGCAGCAGAAAGCGATCGCTCTTTGCAAGAGGAAACCAAACAACGGCTGTTGAAAGAACAACGAGATAAACAGAGAGAATTAGATAAGCTAGAAGCAAAAAAGCAAGCCCAACAAGAAGTGCAGGGTACTTACGCCAGTAAAATTATTCTCAACTCCCATATTTCTGGAGTGGAAGGATTAGTCGTACAGTTAGGAGAAGTAGAACAGCGTTACCGCTTGGCATTGGAAACCGCTGCGGGAGGTAGATTGGGCTTTATCGTCGTAGAAAGCGATCGGGTTGCAGCCGAAGGTATTGAATTATTAAAAAGAGAGAGGGGAGGGAGAGCGACTTTCTTACCTCTGAATAAAATTCAAGCACCCAGAATTGGCAATATTGCCACCATGCGTTTTGGTAGAGGCTTTATCGACTTGGCTGTTAATTTAGTCGCCTGCGACTCTCGTTACGACGAAATTTTTGCCTATGTCTTTGGCAATACGGCAGTTTTTGATAATCTTAATAATGCTCGTTCTAGCTTGGGCAAACATCGTATTGTCACTCTAGAAGGGGAAATTTTAGAAGTTAGTGGAGCAATGACTGGTGGAAGTAAATCTAGTCGTTCTAGCTTGCATTTTGGCGGTGCTGACAACGGAGAATCTAGTCAAGTGGAAGCATTAAGAGCGCGATTGGCAGAGATAACCCGCATCTTAACTAACTATGACGATAGATTATCAGATCGACTGACACAAATCAAGGATTTGGCGGAAGAGTTGACTGAAGCCAGACAGTTGGGGAGAGATAATAAAATGCTCTCCGAACAATTAGCAAAAGAAATAAAACGCCTGACAGCACAACGAGAATTATTAATTAATCAGTTGCATCATAATCGTCAAGAAAGAGAGACGATTCAAGCTCGTCTAACAGAATTGGATCGCTCTATTCCCGAACAAGAAACTCAATTGTATTCTTTGCAAGAGCAATTAAAAGTATTAGAAGAATCCCATCAAGAGAGTGAATGGCAGCAAGTCCAGGCAGTAATTAATAGTCAAGAAGAACACCTACAAATACAAGAATTAAATTTAAGAAATTCCGAAACTTTATTATTAGATGTAACTAATCGCTATCAACGCTTAACCGAAAAAAATACCGAAACACAAGAATATAGAACCCAACTATTAATTGACTGCTCGACAGTCGAAGAACAGCAATCAGTAATTAACCAGCAACTAATCGAAATAAAGCAGAAAATTGTCGCAGCAGAAATAGAATTAGAACAGCTTACCGCCAAACTAGGTGTAACCAAAGAAGAACGTGATCGCCTTGAGAATGAACTCAAACAATTGCGTGAAAAGCATCAAAAACAGTCTTGGCAGTTAGAAAAGCTCAATTCCACTCAGCAAGAAAGACAAGAAACTCTTCAAACTTTATCACAACAAATAGGCGAACAAGAACAAGAACTACCCAATCCCATTCCTGACATTCCTCAGTTAGTTAATGAAGATGAAATAGAAGTAGGAGAATTACTTACTTTTGCCAACCTGCAAGAACAAGTAGAACAACTACAAAAACAAATTCGTAATGGAGAAAAACGTCTCGAAGCAATGGAACCTGTCAATATGTTGGCACTAGAAGAATATGAAAAAACCGAAGCCAGATTGCAAGAACTTTCTCAAAAACTAGACACCATCGAACTAGAAAGAACTGAATTATTACTGCGCGTTGAGAAATTTACTACTCTAAGACTGCGGGCTTTCAAAGAATCTTTTGATGCGGTAAATGAAAACTTTCAAAAAATATATGCCGAACTCTCCGATGGCGACGGGCATTTGCAATTAGAAGACGAAACCGATCCTTTTAATGGCGGTTTAAATTTGGTAGCCCATCCTAAAGGAAAAGCGGTACAAAAACTAAGTTCTATGTCTGGGGGAGAAAAATCTTTGACTGCCTTAGGTTTTATTTTCTCTCTCCAAAAATACCGCCCTTCCCCTTTCTATGCTTTTGATGAGGTAGATATGTTCCTCGATGGTGCGAATGTGGAGAAGTTATCCCGCATGGTGAAGAAACAAGCCCAGTCAGCCCAGTTTATTGTAGTTAGTTTGCGTCGTCCGATGATTGAGGCTTCTGAAAGAACTATTGGGGTTACTCAAGCTAGAGGGGCGCATACTCAGGTATTGGGTATTAAGATGAAGTAGTTTTTTTGTTTCGCGCAAAGACGCAGAGGCGCAAAGGAAGATAAGCAAAAACAAGAATCTTATTTGTAGTTAGTTGTCATCTGAATTATGGGAATAATATTTCTATGAAAGTTTGAACACGAGAATTATAGAAATAATTATGTCAAATTGGCAATACTACGATCTTCATAGTGATTATATTAATAAGGAACTTGAATTGTTAAGGCTAAAGATTGATACACAAATTTTGGGTAATAAGAATTCTATAAAACAAGAATATGAAATAGATGACATTTTAAAAGAATTAAATCAATTAATAGGTTTAAAGCAACTAAAAGAAGAAATTAATAATTTAGTGGCTTTTGTAAATATCCAGCAAAAAAGAGAAGAGCATGGTTTACCTAAATCTCCAATAACTTTACATTTGGTTTTCTGCGGATCTCCTGGAACTGGTAAAACTACGGTAGCAAGGTTGATTGGCAAAATATATAAAGAGTTAGGTGTTCTCAAAAAAGGTCATTGTATCGAAACTGATAGATCGGGGATGGTTGCTGAATACATTGGTCAAACTGCACCTAAAGTAGAACAATTAGTTGAATCTGCATTGGACGGAGTACTTTTTATTGATGAAGCTTATGCTTTGAAACCATTGGAATCACCTAAAGATTTTGGTCAAGAAGCAATAGATACTCTTCTAAAAAGAATGGAAGATTATCGCGATCGCTTAGTGGTAATAGTAGCTGGTTATTCAGACGAAATGAAGCGATTTATTGAATCGAATCCTGGGTTACAATCCCGATTTACTAGATATCTTAATTTTGAGGATTATACACCAGAGGAACTATTAGCTATTTTTAAAAAAATGTGCGAGCAAAATCATTATCAGATTGAATCGAAAGCAGAAGAAAGTCTATTAGATAAATTCAAACAGCTATATGTTAATCGAGATTCTAATTTTGGAAATGGTCGATTAGCTAGAAATATTTTTGAAAAAACTATTGAAAAACAAGCTACTAGATTGGCGACAGTACAAAATATTACTAAAGAAATAATGATAGAAATTATTGCTGAAGATATACCCAAATAATTTCTTCTTTTAAAGTACTTTGGAGTCAAATCTATGACCTTAAGAAATGACATCGAAAAAACTCGCAAAAAGAGATTGCCTTAATACTGAAATTAAAGCGATCTCTTTTTTATATATATATAAATATCAATTACGCTGGAATAGGTTCAACATAAAAGGAAATACCGCTTTCTCCCTCTAATTCATAGTCAGGTAAACCATCCAATACAGCATCTCTTTCAACTGCGGAAGGGGTATAAAAATGAGCGTCAATTGTTGCGTTATAAAAACGATAGACGGCAGTTGTTCCTTCTACCTCGGATTCATAAGCATAGTAAGCAATTCCTTCAAAATTATAGTTAGGAAGATTTTCTTGAATGGCATCTCTTTCTACTTCATTAATGGTGTAAAGATGAACTCCCGTACTGGTATTAAAGAAGCGATATACTGGGCTAATTCCTGTTAGAGGATCGTCAGTTTCTGGGGCAGCAATATAAGAAGCTCCTTCAAATTCGTATTGGGGCAAATTATCAATTACATTATCTCTTTCATCTTGGGATGCAGTATAGAAATGTACTCCAACTTCAGGATTAAAGAATCGATATACCGTAGCAGCATCACCTAATAGATCGTCGTTTTGAATGATACCTACGCCTTGATTGTCGGTAATCACCGCAGCACCAGAAGCTTCGTTTAAATTAACAAAGAAAGTCTCGTTTGTTTCTGGATTATTATCACCATTAACAGGGACAGTTATCGTTTGAGTACTTTCTCCAGGGGCAAAAACTAACGTCCCCGAAGTATTGGTATAGTCGCTATCATTTCTGGCGGTACTATTAGCCGTTGCATAGTTAATAGTGATTTCGTTAGCTGTTGGTTGGTCGTTGGTATCTAACAGAGTTACAGTAAATTCTGCATTGATATTTCCTTCATTTCCTTCTTCTACCCTAACATCATCAATGGAAGCATAAAGCCCATATTCATAAGCACCAATATCTACAGTTTCATTATAGATACGGGGATTGTTAGTAATGTCGGTAGTACCTGGTGTAGTAGAGACAAAACTGTTATTACCAGTATTAATTCCAGGGGAATTTAATTGAAGACGAAAATTGTTTCCATTTTGATTTACAAATAAAGGATCTTCTGTAATGTTATTTTCTAAAACAATATCTCTTCCATCTTCAATATCTTCTTCAAATGAAGGAATTTCGCCTTTGATAATATTATTGCTAAAGTTACTAGCTTCTGGAAGACTGCCTCTAATAAAGATATCCTCTAGAAGCACTTGAGGACGATCTACTACATCATTATTCCAAAAAATATTATTTACGATATTTGTATTATTTCCTCTTCCGCTATCATCAAAAATAGCGTCACTTACATTTCCTTGATTATTGTAGAACGTACTATTAAAAACATTAAAGCTATCAATTGCACTGCGAATATATATTGCTCCAGCACTTTGACTTTGATTTTCAAGAAATAAACTATTATTTACATTTAAGTTTCCGTCGTTATCAAAGTGAATTGCACCTCCATTATCGCTAGCAGAATTATTAATGAAAGTAACACTAGTGATAGTTGGACTACTATTATCCCCGAAGTATATTCCTCCACCATTGCCAATTGCCGAGTTATCCTTAATGATTAGATTCCTTAAAGTGGGACTTGCATTTATTCCACCACGAAAAGCAGCCCCATCGTTTCTATTAACTCGAAATTGGTTCTCTCCATCCGCTTGACCGCCTGTAACAGTAAAACCATCAACAATAGTAGAAGAAACTGTATCTGAGATATTTATAACATGATGACTATTATCTCCAGAAGTACTTTCACCAATATTTCCACTCAGAATTGTTTCGTTGGTTTGCCAGTCTCGTCGATCTAAAGACGTTTCATCGCCAGAGAATCCTCCATAAACTTCTACACCACTGGGAATTACAAAACTAACATCCCGAGGATTACTAACACCTTGAGGCAGAGTATTACCAGTTACAGGAAAATACGTACCTTCCGCTACCCAAATTTGATCGCTTGCACCACCAGCAGCTAAAGCTGATTGCAAATCTGTATAAGCATTCGTCCAAGAAGTACCGTTATTTTCTCCTTCCGCATCTCGATCTACATAAATAATAGAAGTTTGTTGTTCGACTTCTATATTTTCTCCGTTAATATTCACCGCTCCTGCATCCTCTACTCCTCGTAAGATTGATAACTCTACGTCACTCAAAGAAACTCCCGTAACTTCGGCAGCAAAGATTTCCCCTTCGTCTCCAGGGCTATCTGTTGAATTGGCTTCTGAATCGAGAAAATGTCCCACCGAATCGATGACGACATTGGAGACTGCATCTGGGTTATCAGCGTTGTCGATTAAAAATTCTTCCGATAAATAAATTGTGCTGTTATCGGCAGCATAAGCACCAGAAGCATTATTAATTTGCTCTGCGGGCAAGATTTCGATCGCGACACCGCTGCTGTCTTCGGTTTCTCCTGTTAAATCTGTTACGACAGATTCAATTAAATCATTTCCCAGATCGACATCAAAACCATCGCCAAAAACTTCCGCTAAAGTGCCTGATGAATTGTCTCGATCTACAAAACCCTGTAATAAATCTGCGGTGCTGTTAAAATTTTGTTGCAGAATATCTCTTGCTGATTCAGTCATTTATTAATGTAAAGATAATGAGCTATTAATAATTAATATGAAGCTTTAGTTGTAATTATGCTAAACCTCAATAATGATTCACTTTATAATGTTTTATCCCTCTAAAGCAATGCAATCAAAATAGTCTTGATTTGGTTTGAATATTTTGAATATTTAAAATGAATAGTTATTAGTTATATCCATGAAAAACGAGTTGGGTTAACGCGATCGCAACCCAACTAAAAAAAATTATTACTTCAGTTTATTGTTTAATTTTGCTTAATTAACTTTTCCAAGAAGCTTTAATTGTACTAGGCTCGCCTATATGACCTTGGACTGCTATACCTCGCTTATTGGCATCAAGATGACGCACTATTTTGTAAACTGTCTCGATCTCATCGCCGATACCAGCTTTATTAGCTAATTCCTCTAGAGAGAGAGGCGAAGAAGTTTCTTTGAGAGTTGCTACAACCTGTTTTTGAATGTCTAAAACCGATGCAGCAGCTTTTTTACCCGCTTCTACCCCTGGTTGGTGGTAGGCATTAATATTAACCAAAGAAGCATAGATACTAACCGTCCTTTCATAAAGAGCAATTAGCGCACCGACAACGCGCTCGTTAACTTTGGGGATGGTAATGGTAATAGAGTCTCTTTGCTTATCGTTTAAAGCAGTACGAGTCCCCAAGAGAAATCCTTTGAGATAGTCCCCAGAAGTAATTCCTGGTTCGATTTCCACAAAATCTGCCGTGCGATCTTCTAGCACTTCAATAAAGGTTAGGAAGAAATTATTTACCCCTTCTCTCAGTTGTTGTACGTAGGCGTGTTGATCTGTCGATCCTTTATTCCCGTATACCGCAATACCTTGACTAACCACATTACCATCGAGGTCTTTTTCTTTACCCAAAGACTCCATAATTAGCTGCTGGAGATAGCGACTAAAGAGCAACAAACTATCTTTGTAGGGCAAAATCACCATATCCTTTTCTCCCCTACCGTGTCCCGCAGCATACCAAGCCATTGCCAGTAATGCAGCAGGATTATCTTGAAGACTGTGTTTGCGAGTTAGGGCATCCATCGTTTTTGCCCCTTCTAGCATGGCTCTAATATCAATTCCTTGCAAAGCAGCAGCCACTAAGCCCACAGGAGACAATTCCGAAGTTCTTCCCCCTACCCAGTCGCGCATGGGGAAAATAGCCAACCAACCTTCTCGTTCAGCGATCGCTTCTAGTTTACTGCTTTTTCCTGTAATCGCAAAGGCGTGAGCAGCAAAATCCAAATTGCGATCGGTGTATACTTTCTTAACTTCAAGCATCCCGTTACGAGTTTCGGGGGTACCGCCAGATTTAGAAATTACCGATACTAAAGTAGTACTGAGGTCGTCAATACCAGCTATAACTTTATCAATACCCGCAGGATCGGTATTATCAATAAAATGAATTCTTAAAGGTGGTTCGTTGGGGGCTAAAGCTTGGGCGACAAACTGGGGTCCTAAAGCCGATCCGCCAATACCAATTGAAAGAATATCGGTGAATTTACCACCGCTAGGAGGCTTGACTGCTCCACTGTGTACCTTCTGGGTAAAGTCCAGTACGCTATTGTTGGTATCGATAATATCCTGTTTTAATTCATCTGTAGGAGCGAGATCGGGGTCGCGCAACCAGTAATGACCGACCATGCGGTTTTCATCTGGGTTGGCGATCGCACCCCCTTCCAAAGCTTCGATATCTTTGAATGCCTTATCAAATTTAGGTTTTAATTCTGCAATCAAAGCATCATCAAAAGTAATTCGGCTTATATCTAAGTAAAATCCTAAATCTTCGTTGTAATATAGCCAATCTTGGTAGCGTTGCCAAAGTTTGAGGTTGTCCATAAGTTTTTATGTCAGCGCGAATTCTAACTGTAAGTTTAGTGGAAGCATTACTGCTTTATACCTTGTTTTACAATTTCTTCCCATCAGAGGGCTAAAGCGATCGCTTTTTTACTTTCGATCTTCGAGCCGTAACATTATTGTATTTTCCAAGAATCAATTATTTTTTCCGCACTATCCAAAAATTTAGAAAACTTGGATCTTTCCGCAGTGTATATAGCAATATAAACTTGATTATTTTTAAACATAAAAGTTTCCATTTGCCTTAATTGCAAGCCATTTTCTTCGCGAGAATAAACTACCCTCCGTGCGGGAGACTCAGCCATTCTGGCTTTACTATCCTGGTGGATTTGAATTTCACTACCTTTGGCTTGTCTAATACGTTCAAATACTGTTTGAGTGTATTGCTCTAAAGTAATAGGCTCAGAAGATAAATATTCAACAGTAATATTTACTCGTTCTAGAAATAAATCTGAATCAGTTTCCAAAGGAGACGAAAAGACTACTACTTCTCCAGTAATAGGATCGTCTAGTTCTCGATATGACCAAGCTTGAGGATATTTAATTTCAAATTGATAATTGTCATTAATATAAGTTCTAAAATCTTTATAGACATTGCGATTTACACCGACAAAAATAATTCCTAAAGCTAGAATAAAAGGCAATGTTAAGAATAACCAAATAATTTTTTGCTTGAATTTTGAAATACGGTTTTTCTCTCCACTTCTAGGAGACTTACTAGTATAACCAGCAACATCCCGAGGAGGATTGAAATTATTGAACATGGGAGGAGGAAGGGTCACGCTTTTTTGACTAAAATCTAATTCCTCTAACACTTCGGCTGCTGACTGATAGCGTATTTCCGAACGTTTTCCTACCATTTTATTGAGTATATCAGCTAATTCTGGTCGTATGTCAGCTATGGGTATATCATTTCCATAAGATGGATTTTCTTCTGGAATCAAATATAGAGATTTAGCTGCGATCTTTTCGGCTACTTTACCAGTCAAAGCATAAATAATAGTTTTGCCCAAAGCATAAATATCTGTCGTTGGATCTGGTTTTCCTTCTTTTAACTCTAAAGCAGAAAAATCATCATTAGCTATAGTTTCAAATAGCTTTTTATTAAACAGAACCGTATTTTTTATATTGCCAAAATTGCTCAAAAACTTTTGTCCGTTTTGATGCTGAATCAAACTAGAAGGCTGAATATTAAGATGAATAATATCTGCCTGGTGAACAAAATCCAAGATCCCTAAAATCTCTTGTAACCAATTTATTGCTTCAGTTTCATCAATTGATGACTTGATTAGCTTTTGTTCTAAACTTTCACCGTCAATAAATTCTCGAACTAAATAAAATTCGCGATCGCATTCAAAAAAAGCTAATAGTTGGGGAATTTGTGGATGCTGAGAAATATTTTTCAGGATGTTTCCTTGAGCAACAAACCCTTTGAGAACCCTTTGCCAAGACTGAGCCCCTAATACCTCATGCTCGTAATGAGGCTGTAGTCTTTCAATTTGACATTGCAGTTTGTCAGGGCGATCGAGATCTTCAGCAATTAAAACGCTGCTAAAATCATCTCCGCTCAACTGCCGAATAACACGATAGCGATCGCACAGTATTTTACCAACTATTGACTCCATGCAAGTCCAGTTACCTTTACAATTGCAAACAAATAAAGTACGACATATACCAATCCCAATCAACCTAGACGTTTTATTCTACTAGATTGTTCCCTTCAATTGATCCAAACGGGCTAACACCTCTTGAGAGTGAATGCTCGGTCTGACACCCAAAAAAGTCTCACGCAAAATTCCTTGGGGATCGATTAAATATGTATGTCTCAAAGACATTGCTCCCAACCAAGAGCCATAAGCTTTACTAACACTACCATTTGTATCTGCTAATAAAGGAAACTTCAGCCCTTCCGAATCACAAAATTCCTGATGAGAATCTACATCATCAACACTAACTCCCAAAATCTGTGCGTTTCTTGCCTCATATTCTGCAATATCTTGTTGAAAACGTCGAGCTTCAATAGTACAGCCAGAAGTAAAATCTTTCGGATAAAAATATAAGACAACCCATTGACCGAGATAATCTTGGAGAGATATTTCTCCCGACCCAGTATTGGTAGGAAGTGCGAATTCGGGAGCGGGTTCATTGATGAGGGGTTGCTTTCCTCCCATCGCCCAAGCATTAGATCCTAATCCCCAAAAAAGTGTTAAACACAAGACAATAGCCAACCAAAATCGAATCGAAATCAAACGTTTCATAATGTACAAAAATATGATTTACTTAACATGAGAATAATAAGTAATGTTAAAACCATAACAAAAATTAATTAGCAAAAGTTGATTTTTAATGGTGTTTGATGAGTCAATCCTGTTAACTATTTGTTAACATTATTGCCTGAAAGGAAGCGCAAAAACTAGTTTTAAAGAGAATAAGTTATGAGTACAGATTTGATTCCACCTCATGGTGGCGAATTAATTAACCGCTTGGCAACTGCTGAAGAAAAAAAAGATTTTTTAGCCAAAGCTGATTCTTTACCTAAAGTTAAATTAGACAAAAGAGCAACTTCCGACTTGGTTATGATTGCGATCGGCGGTTTTAGCCCCATCAGAGGATTTATGGGCAAAGATGACTATATTGGAGTCGTCGAAAAAATGCGCCTAGCAAATGGTTTACCCTGGTCTGTACCTGTAACTCTTTCCGTAACAGAAGAAGAAGCAGAGCCTTTGACAGTAGGTAGTCTAGTTCGTTTAGACAATCCCGATGGTAAATTCATTGGAGTATTAGAGCTAACTGAAAAATATACCTACGATAAAAAGCACGAAGCCATTAATGTTTATCGTACAGAAGAAGATGCCCACCCTGGAGTAAAAGTAGTTTACGAACAAGGTGCAGTCAATCTAGCTGGCCCAGTATGGTTATTAGACAGAGAAGACCACCCTCAATTCCCCAAATATCAAATCGATCCCGCAGCATCTAGAGCATTATTCCAAGAAAGAGGCTGGAAAACTGTGGTAGGTTTCCAAACTCGTAATCCCATTCACCGCGCTCATGAGTACATCATTAAATGTGCTTTAGAAATCGTTGATGGTCTATTCCTTCATCCTTTGGTGGGTGCGACTAAAAGCGATGATATTCCCGCAGACGTGCGGATGCGTTGTTACGAAATCATGATGGAAAACTATTTTCCTCAAGATCGTGTAATTCTAGCGATCAATCCTTCTGCTATGCGCTATGCAGGGCCCAGAGAAGCCATTTTCCACGCCTTGATTCGCAAGAACTATGGTTGTACCCACTTTATCGTCGGTCGCGACCACGCTGGAGTAGGAGACTACTACGGTACTTATGATGCTCAAGAAATCTTTGGTGAATTTACCGCCGAAGAAATGGGTATTACTCCTCTCAAGTTTGAACATGCTTTCTACTGTACTCGCACGGAGCAAATGGCTACGGCTAAAACTAGTCCCGCTGATAAAGACGAACGTATTCACCTATCAGGAACAAAAGTAAGAGCAATGCTCAGAGAAGGAAAAACCCCTCCTCCACAATTCTCTCGTCCTAAAGTTGCAGAAGAATTAGCCAGAGCAATGAAAGCTGTCTAGTAGATCTCAATTACTAGGGGAAAACACTATAATTGGTTACAGATTTGAGGTTAATCTAATAGCCTTGTCTCTGTAACCTTTTTGATTTTAAGCGACATTTAACAGCTATTACTGATAGGCTGATAGCTGATGAGATCTAATTGCTAGTAGCTGATATGGGACTTGACCGCCGAACTTTTCTACAGCAAGCTGGATTGGCTTTGTTTACTTGGGGAGCAACCGAAATTGGATTGGATTCTCTGGGCAAAAGCAATAACCGACTAGCTACCTCGATTAAAAATTATCAACAAACTTTAGCTCAGTCTACTAATCGTAAGCTGGCGTTATTGGTGGGGGTCAACCGCTACCCCCATCAGGAAAATCTTGATGGTTGTCTGACGGATGTTGAATTACAACGGGAATTGCTAATTCACCGTTTCGGTTTTAATCCACAGGATATTATAACTTTAAGCGATCGCCAAGCCACTAGAGAGAACATTGAAACTGCTTTTGTCGAGCATTTAAGCCAACAGGCTGAAACTGATGATGTAGTGGTATTTCATTTTAGTGGTTATGGCGGTCAAATTAAAATGCCTTTGTCTTCAGAGATAGCTATTGCTGAAGACCTTAATTCGGTTGAATACAAACTGGTTAATAGTTTAGTGCCTGTAGATGGAATGCTGCCATCGAAAAAGACTTCGATTTCTAACAGTATCTTGCAAGATACACTGTTGCTTTTAGCACAATCTTTGTCTACTACCAAGTGTACTTTTGTTCTGGATACGAGTTTCAATCTTAGCCCTCGTGCTAAACATAGCAATTTCAAAATTCGTTCGGCGGCCGAAGTAGCCGAAGTTCCTAGCTCGGGAGAGCTGATTTTTCTAAACCAACTGCGGGAAAATTTGGCTAGCAAGGGACTTAAGCCCAGTAAAAGACTACTATCGTTGCCAGGGGTAGTTTTCTCTGCATCGGGTAAAAATCAAATAGCGGTAGAAAGACAATGGGACAACTTTAGTGCGGGATTATTTACCCAAGCTCTGACCCAGCATCTTTGGCAAATTACCCCCAGCAACAAAGTTCAAGTTGCTCTAGCGGGGGCTGCTGCCACTGTAGAACAGGTAATGGGGCGACAACAACAGCCTAGTCTCAATAGTCCTGATAAATCGGCGATCGCCTATTATCTTGCTACTAGTGATATTCCCAATGCTGCGGGAATAATTAGTAAAGCGAATAAAAATAACTTTGAAGTTAAATTATTGGGTTTACCTGCCAATATTCTCGATTCCTATGGTGTTAATTCTTGTTTGAGTTTGGTATCTTCAGGATCGGTTGATGGCAATCAAACTTCCCTGCTACAGATAAAATCTAGAGATGGTTTGCTAGCAAAAGCCCAACTGCTGTCAACTACGACGACTCATACCATCGAAGAAGGTGATTTTTTACAAGAATCTCTACGTATCTTAGAGCGTAATCTTGGTTTGACTTTAGGATTGGATGCGGACTTACAAAGAATCGAACGAGTCGATGCCACTAGTGCTTTAGCTAATATTAGTGCGGTAGATTCTGCTGTAGTGCTAAAAGAAGAAAATGCTGATTGTCTTTTGGGCAAAGTCAATCATGGCAATTTGGAAACCGCAAATAAGGAAAATAGTACTTTTAGCTATGGTTTGTATACCGCAGGAGGCATATTAATTGGCAAAACATCTGGTGGAGATGATGAAGCAGTCAAAATTGCGATCGATCGCCTGAAACCTCATTTTAATAATCTGTTAGCTGCCAAGTGGTTGAAATTAACAAACAACGAATTTTCTTCCAAGTTGAAGGTAGATGTATCTTTGGCTTCAGGAGGAGAAAATCCTGCTTCTGTCTTGAGTAAAGCAACATATTTATCTGACGATAAACAATCTCCAGGAAAAAAAATTGCTTTCCCTAGCAAAAATTCTCTTTCCAGTGTGGTAAATAACGTGCCAATTCTGGTTAAAGGCTCGGATTTGCAACTGTCTTTAAATAATATAAGCGATCGCCAATTGTACGTGCTTTTATTGAAGATTGACGTTGATAGTAATATTTTTGCTCTTTATACTCCTGCTAAATCTCAACCAACAGAAGTAGAAACCCAATTGGAAGATATTGCGATCGCAACTGGCAGTCAATTAGCCATTCCTCAAGCAGAAAGTTCTTGGAAATGGAAAGTTTCTGATTCTATTGGTATCAATACTCTATATGCTGTCTTCTCCGTTAGACCTTTTGCACAAACTTTAAAAGCCTTGGCAGCACAACAAAACTTCAAACTAGACCAACAACAACTATTAAACGTTACCAATCCTATCGCCGTAATTAAATCTCTCATGGAAGATCTCCATACTGCCAGTTCGGTATCTAACGATTTAATTGCCAATAATAATGATGTTTATGCTTTAGATGTCAATAGCTGGGCAACTCTTGATTTTGTCTATGAAGTAAGCAATGCCTAAAATGCCAAATGACGAATCATGAATGATCTTGTTATATTATCCAATGGCCCTGGGGAGGTAGCTACTTGGGTCCGTCCTGTGGTCAAATGTCTGCGCCAACAGTTGGGGACTAAGGACAGTGAAATACGAATTTCGGTCTTGCTTTCTCCCTGTCCCCATAGTACGGGAAAAGAAGCAGCAATCGCCCTTAGTTATCCAGAAGTAGATCGAGTATTATCTCCAGGGGATTTTTTTAATTTCTTGCTTTGGGGCAAAACTAAAGACAATTGGCAATGGCGCGATCAAGGCATCGTCGTTTTTTTGGGAGGAGATCAGTTTTATACTGTGGCGATCGCCCAAAGATTAGGGTACTCTAGCCTAATTTATGCTGAATGGGATGCTCGTTGGTATCGTTTTGTCGATCGCTTTGCTGTGAGCGATCGACGAGTGGTAGATCGAGTCCCCAAGTCATATCATCATAAGTTTTCCGTCGTGGGAGATTTAATGGCAGATGTAGCATTAGAAATTCGAGATCGACCTGCAACACCAAGATTAGATATTCCAGTTATTGGTTTATTGGTTGGCTCAAAACCTGCCAAGCTATCTCAAGGAGTGCCTTTATGTTTAGCGATCGCCGAGAAAATTCACGAACAGCTACCCAAAGTTGCATTTATTATTCCCGTCGCACCCACTTTAAATTTAAGTACTCTAAGCAAATATGCAAACAGCCAAGATAACCCTTTTGTTTCAGTTTTTGGCAACGTAGAAGGTAAATTAATCACTTCAGAAGACATGACTTATATAGTTACTTCTGGGGGAACAAAAATTAAGCTCGTTACTCAGTTTCCTGCTTATGAAGATCTTGTAGATTGTCAGCTATGTCTGACAACTGTGGGGGCAAACACTGCCGAATTGACATCTTTAGGGATACCCATGATCGTCTTACTGCCCACTCAACAACTAGATGCCATGCGATCTTGGGATGGACTACCAGGAATTTTTGCTAATTTACCAGGAGTGGGAACTATTCTAGCTAAATTAATTAATTACCTCGTCTTAAAACAAGGACGTTTATTCGCTTGGCCAAATATCTGGGCAAATTCAGAAATTGTCCCCGAACTAGTAGGCAAATTACAACCTGGAAATGTTGCCCAGTTAGCTGTGGATTATCTTACTCACCCCAACAAACTTCAATCAATGCAAAATAGCTTAATCGCAGTTCGAGGTGAAACTGGTGCAGCAAAACAGATCGCAGATATAATAGAGCAAGAAGTAACTTAAAACTTAATAAAACAGTACCAAGATTATCTATTTTCAGCTATCTTAGCAAATAGTCTTCCTAATTTCCTGGTCAAAAACAGAACTTCGAGGTATATTCGGGTCGCTTGTTCCCCGCTTTTTTAAAACGAGGCTTGCGAGCGAGCGACTTCCACGGTTAAAATTTTGATAGAGTAACGTCTCAGCAACTTCGCGATCGCTTATTATCTTCAGAAGAATTTGAATTCAACTGGCGATAATAAAACAAATTGCTGTTTAAGGCAGATAGAATTTCTTGAGTAGGCTAAATATTGTTTTAGTCCGTTAAGTTTCAAAAAACTTTAACAGAATTCTAGCATCAGCTATTTATTCTTTCGACTATTAGATATTCTTGTTAACTGTCTCTTGGTTTTAGAAACACAAGCAGCAATCAGATCGTACAAGAAACTAGTACTATACTCGCTCATCAGCCTTTGTAGAAATAACAGACTCAGTGATTAAAAAAAAGAGCAACCCAAGGGTTTTGCAAGCCACTGGCAAGACAGTTCTCTTTGGGTTCTCCAAGAGGGCGAGAAAGCGCTCCGATAGAAAGCAACTTCTGACAGGGGAAATCATTCAAATAACAGAAGAATACTCAAATAGATGTTATTTGCTAATATCTAAACGCTATAAATATGTGAAATTTACTGCTTTATTTCTATTTCGTGATTGTTTTGATTTGAGAAACACTGAAAAACATCAAGATCGATCGTCTCTCAATCAATGGTTTGTATCGTTTGACGACAGGGTAATTGGCGATCGATCGTCAGAATTTTGAGGAAAATTAATGCCAAAACAGATTATTATCGCAGAACAACATCACATAGCTGCTGTTTTCTGGGAAGAACAAATTCAAGAATTGATTGTTGCTACGGGTCATCAACAGGTCAGCGATATTTATCTAGGGACAGTCGAAAACATTATCCCTGGTATTGATGCAGCCTTTGTGAATATTGGAGATAGCGAGCGCAATGGGTTTATCCACGTTACAGATTTAGGCCCCTTACGTCTTAAAAAATCCGCAGCCGCAATTACCGAACTTTTAGTCCCCCAACAAAAAGCCTTGGTTCAGGTTATGAAAGAACCTACAGGTAATAAAGGACCAAGATTAACAGGTAACATTACTCTGCCAGGACGCTATTTGGTTTTGATGCCCTACGGTAAAGGAGTTAAGCTATCTCGTCGCATCAAAGATGAAAACGAGCGCAGTCGTCTGCGAGCCTTAGCAATCTTGATCAAGCCACCAGGAATGGGTTTGCTCATCAGAACAGAAGCAGATGGCAAAGCAGAAGAAGCCATCATGGAAGATTTGGAATTTCTGCAAAAGCAATGGGAATCGATTCAATATCAGGCAAATTATGCCAAACCTCCCGCTTTACTCAATCGTGATGATGATTTTATCCAGCGCGTCCTCAGAGATACTTTCTCTGCTGAAGTTAATACCATTGTGGTAGATTCGGGAGCAGGAGTTAAAAGAATCAAGCAACAGTTAGCCAACTGGAGTGGTGGTCGTTCTCCCCAAGGAGTCTTTATTGATTCTCATCGAGAACAACAACCCATATTAGATTACTATCGCGTCAATGCTGCAATACGAGAAGCCTTAAAACCAAGAGTAGAATTGCCTTCTGGGGGATATATTATTATCGAACCTACAGAGGCACTTACGGTAATTGATGTGAACTCTGGTTCTTTCACTCGCTCGGCAACTGCTAGAGAAACTGTGTTGTGGACAAATACAGAAGCTGCTACCGAAATTGCTCGTCAGTTACGGTTGCGCAACATTGGGGGAGTAATTGTGGTCGACTTCATCGATATGGATTCTCATCGAGACAAAATTAAGCTTTTAGAACACTTTAATAAGAGTCTTAAGGGAGATAAAGCCCGCCCTCAAATCGCTCAGTTATCCGAACTAGGTTTAGTAGAACTCACTCGCAAACGTCAGGGAAAAAATATCTACGAACTATTCGGTCAGATCTGTCATACCTGTGGTGGTTTGGGGCAAATTGCTCATCTTCCTGGCAAACAAGAAGCAGAGGCGTTAGAGACAGTTGCGGTAGTTCCTCCTGCTGCAATTCGCGAACCCGTCAATAGCATTCGTCCGATGGTAATTCCTCCACCAACGGCTAAATCCGAACGCATTGAGTTAGCCAATAATTCTACTTCCGAACCAGTCTATGATGGTGAAAATAGCTCCCTAGATTCGATTGATCGCCCCAATTATCAAGATCGGGAAAATGGCAACAATGGTAATCGCCGTCGCCGTCGCAGTCGTCGTAATGATTTGCTGATTAAAGATGAATTAATTGAAGCGGAAAATAACGAAAATCTAGATCGTGATAATAATGGAAGCAATGAAGAACGGAAATCTCGTGGTTCGGGAAGATCTGCTCGTCGCGACGAAGCCAGCTTGGAAAAAGTTACCGTAGAAATGGGCGAACTCGAACAAGAAATTTATGCTTTGATGGGAGTCTCTCCTTTGGTTTATGCCGATCGAGAATCCTCAGATCCTAAATCGGTATTGGTATATGTTAAAAAGCCTGGAGAAGAGTTATCCGAACTAGAAACCACAAAAGCCTCAGAAGAGGTGTTGGAAGCCCCTCCAGAAGTAGAAGATGCTAAACCCAAAACCAGAACTAGAAAAATCAAAACTAAAACTCAGGTTGAACCAGTTATAGAAACAACCCCAGAAGTTGGAGAAGAAATTTTTGCAGAACAACTAGAATTAGCAGAACCAGAAGTGATAGCAGAAGAAACAACTACCAAAGTTCGTCGTCGCCGTCGCCGTCGTTCTTCTGCTCCTCAAGAAGTAGAAGTTTGATTAATGTTTAATAGTTTCTAAAGCACATTTCTAATGTCCATTGAGCCAACTGCTAAAGCTAGCAAAAATTTTGTTTTTGATGATTCTCTGTTAGCAGAATTTACCTCTCTCAATACTTTGATTGCAGGGGTTGATGAAGTTGGTAGAGGAGCTTTATTTGGTTCTGTAGTGGCAGCAACAGTAGTTTTACCCCTATCTGACATTCCCCGATTAATTGCGATCGGGGTTAAGGATAGTAAAAAGCTTTCTGCCAATAAACGTCAAGAACTCGTCTCGTTAATTAAACAAGTAATAACAGATTATCGCATCAGTTTTGCTACTGTAGCTGAAATAGATAGCCTTAATATTCTACAGGCTTCTTTATTAGCCATGAAACGAAGCGTAGTAGAACTAAAAGTAACTCCAGATATTTGTTTGATTGACGGTAAATTTCCCATTCCCCATTTGTCTCTAGCGCAAAAAACGGTTATTAAGGGCGACTTGCGATCGCCTGTAATTGCTGCTGCTAGTATTTTAGCCAAGGTATGGCGAGATGAATTAATGATTAATTTGGCTGAAAAATATCCCGAATACGAGCTAGGAAAAAATAAAGGTTATCCTACCGCTGCGCACCGTTTGGCAATTCAAAGACACGGTATTTCTCCCGAACACCGTCGTTCTTTTAAAAGCTGTCAACACTTACCAGATTTGAGCTAAAGCAGTGAAATCACCTTTTTTCGGTTTTAATAACTGACATTACGCAAAATCACGAAAAATTAATAGAGTGCGTAACATCAGTTAATAATATTGTCAGAAATCTTAATTAAGATTAAGTTATCGATTGACTAGTATTTTATAAAAGTATAATACTGCAATAATATTTGTTGTATTAATAATGCTTTCGATCGATAAAATTTTATGCCAATCTTTGAGCATTTTGGGAATGCTTTTTGTTGGTACATCTTCGGCATTAGCAGAACTATCTACCGAAGAAATAAACTCCATCGCCAGACAAACCACAGTTTTAGTTGCTCCAGGATTAACACCAGATCTGATCGAAGAATTGGAAGAAAACCGCAATAATCCTTTGGCAACAGATAGCGATGCCGATGGTGTTTGGAATCCTGGTTCGGGGGTAATTGTTGGTAAAAAACAAAATAATTATTTTGTTCTTACTGTTACCCACAATTTTAAACAAAGGCATTTAAAACTCAATATTCCTTATGGTATTCGTACCAGCGATGGGAAAGTTCATCCTATTTCTGAAGTAGATGATGGTAGAAATTGTCCTTTAGAAGAAAAAATTGATAGCGATAAACTAGTTCGATTTGGCTGCTATTCGATCGCAGTTCCAGGAAGAGTAGCAGGTACGGATTTAGCAGTGGTAAGTTTTCAAAGCGATGTAGAATATCCTATTGCTTCATTGGGAGATGTGAGCCAGCTTAATTTAGGGGACACAATCTACGTTTCTGGATGGCCAGACCCCGAAAAAGAAAAAGATGCTATCACTGGTGAATGTCGAGGAAAAGTTGCTCGACGCTTGCGTCGTTTGGCTTGGAGTCCAGTAACTCGAACTATCCAACCTCAAGAAGGTGAGAATGGCTATAGTATTTTTTATATAGATTCGACCCGTCCAGGGATGAGTGGAGGTCCTGTATTTGACCACAACGGATTTGTTATTGGAGTTCATGGTCGTGGTTCGGCGGATAAAGGAGAATTAGCCAGACAGTATTGTTCTGTAAAAGAAGAAAAATCCCGTCAGTTTGAGTCAGAAGATATTGAGAAAGTAGTTTCCGAAGCAGTCAGCTACGAACCACCAATCCTATATCGTCAGTTTAGCAGCGGTCAAAATGCTAATAATTTCAAATCCTTGTGGGATGAACTTGGTATTAAAGTCTTGTTTAATTTACAACCACCAGGAAAAAGTTTTATTGAAGCGGCAAAAACTCCTCTATTTGAGACTAATTCTGGTAGTGGTATTGTCGATGTGTCTTTAGAAAATGATTTGGTTGGTGCGTTGGATTTAAGTGGTAAAGAAGACGTGGTAGATGATGTTTATAAAAGTTTTTCTTTAAAAAGCATGATTCGAGATGAGCCATCTCCAGGATGCCATTTTCTATTGTTAGGAGAAGCTTGCGAATAATTTTATTAAATTAAGATAATGTCAGTTCGGTTTAATGAGATTAATCTGCTTGGGTAGCTATCAGCTTTAAGCGCACGGCTACGCTGAAGTCGCGCTTGCGCGCTTGAACGTGAATACATTTGCACCTCTAAGTTTTTCTGTTTTTTTATTAAAGATAATCAAGAAGTATTAAATAAAAAAAGCAATTTTAAAGTCTTAATATACATAGTTTTAGCTTAACTTGAATTCACATTAAGATCAAAAGCCATAAAAAATACAACGATAATGTATAATTTTGCACCTCTTGTGGCGATCAAATATGTTGAAATTTATGCGTTTAACACTGCCAAAATTAAATGTTAATTATATTTAAGTCTATTAACTTAGCATACCTATTTTAACTATATTTAAGTTTAGTTTTATGATTTTAGTTTAAAAAAAATGATTAAAAACTTAAATAATAAATATATATTATCGGCATTTTTATGTTTATTTTTAGCAACAGCAGCTAAAGCCGATTCTAATACTCAAAAATTGGATTTTGTTGACACCGAAGCTAAATCCCACAAAACTAATTTATTCGTTCAAAACGGAGATCGCATACAAGAAAAATTGGCGATTTTAGAAAATAGTACTAAAACCAAACTATCTCCAACAACTTCTTTAATCAATCGAACAATTAGTGCTAATAAAAACTTAGTTAGTCAAAGTTTTGATCGGAATGATTCAGTAACTCAAGTAAACAGGGTTTCTCAACTCAAAGATGTTAATCCTAATGACTGGGCTTATGAGGCGTTGCGATCGCTTGCAGAGCGTTATAACTGCATTAGTGGTTTTGCTGACGGAACTTTTGGCGGTCAACAAACCCTAACTCGTTACGAATTTGCTGCGGGACTAAATTCTTGTTTGCAGCAAATTGAAAGCTTAGTGACCTCCCAAGAAACCATTGCCCCAGAAGACTTACAAACAGCTAACAGATTAAGTCAAGAATTTGAGGCAGAATTAGCCAGTATCAAAGGCAGAGTCGATAGTTTAGAAACTCGTTTGGAAGTTTTAGAAGACAATCAATTTTCCACTACGACAAAATTTAATGGTGAGGTTATCTTGGCGATCTCTGATGTTTGGGGAGGAAACCCTCCTGGGGGATGCGAAAACATAAGCCTTAATCTGCAAAATGGTGACACTGCTAATGCAGTAAATTGCGGTTTACGCGAAAATAATGAGCCAATTTCTACTGCTGATGAACCAGATAGCGAAACGATCTTTGCCTACTTTGCACGTTTGGGATTACAAACATCCTTTACAGGACAAGATCGGCTGCGTATGTATCTAACTACTGGTAATTTTGATAATGGGGGATTTACCAGTCCCGAAGCTTTTAATACCTATAGTCCTCGCTTTAGTTATCAAGCTGGATTAGAAAATCAAGTTGTTTTGGATATTCTAGAATATCGTCTTCCTGCGTTCAACGACCGTGTAGTTTTTTATGCTTCTGGATTTGGTTTTGCTTTAAGCAATGTTCTAACTGCCAATTCTCCCTTTTTCGATATTGGACGGGGTTCGGTTTCTCGTTTTGCTCAACTCAATCCTATATTTAGGATTGGTGGAGCCATGGATGCAGGAACAGGACTTGACTGGTTGATTAGTGATAAGATTCGTTTTCAAGCAGCTTATGGTACTAGAAATAGTGGTGAACCTGACGGTGGTTTTTTGGGCGCAGATTATAGTGCCTTGGGAGCGCAACTATTACTCCAGCCTACAGATGATATTGTTGCTGGATTAACTTATGTCAATGCTTATTCTAGCGATGGTAGCTTGGGAACATATACAGGTTCTGTCAATGCCGAAACCAATGGTTTATGGTCTGGTAGCAGATTGCCAGAAGTACAAGGAGACCTAGGGGGAGCTTTTCCAGGCATAGGTCTAGAATTAGGAGATTTCCCAGCTCAGATAAACGCTGTGGGCGGAACTTTCCAATGGAATTTAACTTCACAATTTAATTTTGGTGCTTCTGCGGCTTATACATTTACTAACTACTTAAATGAAATTCCTGAATTTAATTTAGACGGGCAAATTCCTGGTACTAATTCAGTTGCAGGAGAAGAACCTTTTGCTAATACTTTTAACTACCAAATCTCTCTTGGACTTAGAGATCCTCTAGGAAGAGAAGGCGATTTATTAGGATTTGTTTTTGGAATGCCACCAAAATTAGTTGATGCAGGACCCGTAACTCCTGGTCAAACCGTACCTTTCTCCGAGCAGGTAATCAATAATGAAGACCCAGTAGCAATTACTGATAACGATCCCAGACAATTTTTAACCAGGAATGAAGATTTTGGCGATGCCGATAATGATTTTTTGGTTCAAGAAGGTACTATAGATCAGCTGGGGAGAGAAGATGAGGCGACATCTTTACATTACGAAGTGTTTTACCGCTTCACGGTCAACGATAATGTTTCTGTAACACCAGGTATATTTATTGTTACTAACCCTGGACATATTGCTGATAACGACACTATTTATGTAGGAACTATCAGAACTACTTTGCGGTTTTAAAGAGCATTTAGAGTGTTTTAAAGAAAAACTACTTGACTATGCCAAGTAAACCTAAGATCGCGTCAGTTCGGGTTAAGAGAAAAACTAACTATTTAACTATGTTCCTCTATTAAGGGAAAAAGCTAGAAAACTAAACAGTTAAACCGCTCTGTATTCTCTGCATCCTCTGTGGTTAAATAAAAAACCATTAAATTAACAACGAAGTAACAGGGCTTTCAGCTTATCTTGAACTCGCGTTAAAATCGGAAACGGAAACATTACTTGCAACCTAACTGCTTTAGTTTTTGAATTGCAGGGGAAAACCCTGGTCTAATCTTTTTAACCTGACGGTATGAATTACAGGCTTCAGGATAGTTCTTTGCTGTTTCCAAGATTACAGCACGGTTCATCCAAACAAAGGGATCTTGGGGCTGTATTTCAATGGCGCGATCTATCACAGATATTGCTTCGTCTATTTTACCCAAGGACGATAGGGCAATTCCTCGACCGACCCAAGATTGATGATCGTTGGGCTTGATGTTCAAAGCTTTTTTAAAAGACTCAATTGCTTCAGTATGTTGTTGATTTTGGCTGAGAGCAATTCCTCGATCGCGCCAAGCATGATAGAAATTAGGATTAACTTGTAAAGCACGATCATAGGAGGCGATCGCCTTGGGTAAATCTCTTAAGCCATCTCGCAACAAAGAACCACGATTATGCCAAGAAATATAGGATTTGGGCTGTACTTTAACTGCTCGATCAAATGCTGCTAGTGCTTCTGGGTATCTACGTAAAGCAAATAAAGCATTACCTTTCCCCAGCCAAGTTAGATGAGAGTTTTCATTAATAGCAACTGCCTGTTGGTAAGTGACTAAGGCTTCTTCGTGTTGCTGTAGTTTACTTAGTACGTTGGCTCGATCTAATATAGCAGTAATGTTCTTGGGATTTTCGGCAATGACTTTTTCGTAAGCTTCCAATGCTTCTTGATAAAGACGAACAGACTCTTGGGGACGATTGAGATACTGCAAAACCAGAGCTTTATTTTGCCACAGTTGGGGATCTAAGGGATCTATTTCTTGAGCCTGATTAAAAACATCTAAAGCTTCTTGATATTTACCCAAGCCAATCAAAGCCACACCACGATCTGTTAAAGCATTAACATTATCTGGTTGCAGGGCGAGTGCCTTATCTTGGGCAGCTAGTGCTTCTTGAAATAATTCTAATTTATACAGAGCTTTACCCTTACGATTCCAGATAGCAGAATTATTGGGCTCCATTTTCAAGGTTTTGTTGTAGGCAGTGGTAGCTGCCTCAAAACGTTCTAGACGGTGCAATACTTCTCCCCTTCCTTGCCAAGTTGCAATTAAATCGGGTTTAATACTATCGACACGATCGTAGGCAGCAAGAGCGGCTGGATAGCGTTCTAGTTCATAAAAAGCCTGAGCCGTGCCTAGCCCACCACAGATCGAGTTTGAATTTAGTTTGATTGCTTTTTGAAATCTGTTTAAGGCTTGCTTGGAATTATTAGACAGAATTTTGTTCCCTTGATGACAATGGTACTGAGGACGCAGTATGGGATAGAAAAATTCACCAACTCCTACTAAAAGTAGTAAACCAAGTATTACTTTCCATAGATTTGATGGTGAAAAAGATTTTCGCTGAAGAGGAAGTTTATCCTGTATACCTAGTTCCTGAGATTGACTGCTGGTTGAAGAGTTAATAGAGTTTGTTGCCGTTGCATCTAGGAGCAAATCTACAATTTCTTGTTTCGATTGAAATTTAGATTCAATGCGCTCTAAATCTT
This sequence comes from Waterburya agarophytonicola KI4, assembly GCF_020640915.1. Classification (GTDB taxonomy): domain Bacteria; phylum Cyanobacteriota; class Cyanobacteriia; order Cyanobacteriales; family Xenococcaceae; genus Waterburya; species Waterburya agarophytonicola. The sequence continues at coordinate 35,749 of NZ_JADWDC010000003.1, forward strand.
GTCTCGCTTCCTGTGCCGAACCATAGTTGTTAGGGGAGTCTAAGTCCATCATGCGTTCGATAACTTTTAACAGTTGGGAATCTATTTGACTGCATTCTTGAGCTAAAAACGATCCTAGAGAGGAATGGACTGGTGTACAATTTGGTTTTTTGCCAGTAATAGTTTCAATTGCAATCGCTCCCAGTGCATAAAGATCTCTACTGGAAGTTATCTTATTTGCTGGTTGTTTATTAGGGTAGTATTCGTTGCTGCTATAAATTAAAGCTGTCGCTTTATCTTCTGGGGCAGATTCTTGAGTAATAGGTTCTACTAAACTAAAATCAATCAAGAAATATTTATCGTTGCGATCGCAAATAATTATGTTGGAAGGTTTGATATTTTGATGCACTAAACCCGATTCATGAATAGGAATCAAACTCGATAATACGTCTTTCAACAAGGCGATCGATTCTAGCTGACTCAACTTTCCATACTGTTCTAGCCGCTGCATCAAATTTCGCCCTTTGATTAACTCCCGAACTAAATAAAGAGCCTCTCCCTCTTCAAAACAAGCCAATATTGGCGGAAGTTGCTTTAGATTTGCTAGCTGTTGCCAAAGATTTACCTCGTTGCCATAACGGGTTTTAATATTTTGTATCGATATGTTCTGATTCGGCTCTAATCGAAATTGCTCTACAATACAGCGAAAATCCTCTGGCATTGTTGCATCTTTAGCTAAGTAGATAGTATTCCAATCATTTTTACCTAGTTCTTTAATTAATTGATATCTTCTACCAACTATTAGATTTTGATTCATAGCAAGGGGAATAATACTTATGTGCCTAAAACACTGGCAATATTCGAATTAATAAGATATAAATTATGGCAATAATTTTGCCAATTGACTTATAATTCTTTTCGAGGTTTTATATATCTAGCAATCTAAATCAATCAAAACATCCTTAAATTCAGTTACACCTTGTGAAAATACATTTTTACTAGTTTGGCTAATTATAAAATTTGTTATCTAAATGCATATATACATCGAGTCGTAACATAATATGTAATTATAGTCGAATAAAAAATTAATTAATTGAAGTTTTAATGAAAACAAACTAAGCTTTGCACTTGCGTGGCAATTATCTTTGTTTATTAAAGTAAATTTATACTTTTACAGTTTAAATACAACCAACTAAACTAAATATTTTTACCAACCCCAAATACAATTAGCCTCAAACTCTTTGATTATGACTGCAATTGGAACTTTACTATTATCTTGAACATTATGTTATCCCGACAACTTCTAAAAAAACTGACTCTGACAATATTTGCGACGGTTTCTACCTACGGCATAAGCAATATTGCATCTGCCCAATCTCCCTTTTTCTACTATCCTTCTGCTAGTTTCTTTAGCCCCACTGCTAGCTATTACCAATCAGAGGATCTTGGAGATTTGGCAACAATAATCCAGAGCGGCAGATTTACTACTTTTAACACCAACCTACAAACAGCCAAACTGTCAGAAATTCTGAGTAAGAAAGAAACGCTTACAGTTCTCGCCCCTACCGAAGAGGCTTTTGCTGCTTTGTCTCCCGAACTCCAGGAAAAACTATCTCAGCCAGAAATTCTCGATCGAGTCTTGAGATATCATATGATCGAAGGCATTATTAGCGATAATGATATCAAGCGTCGTGAAGTAGCGACTTTGCTAGAACAAAATTCAGTCAAAATTGGCGGTGTTTCTGGAGATAATAATCAAATTACCGTCAAGCTTAACGATGCTACCGCCAGTGATCCTCTATTAGCTGATAATGGTGTTGTTATTCCTATTGATAAAGTATTGATTCCACCTAGTTTATAATTTTTCTTGCCAAAGCAACGACTAAGGTACGACAAGCATTATGAATTGACTGTTACCTTAGTTGGGAAATATTTTTTATGTAGAGTTGTATCCCAAAAGTTTAGTATCTCAAATCTGGAGATAAATTAGCTCTAGATAAAGATTGTAATTCAGTTTCTTGAGATGCCCAGGTGCGGTAATCTTGAATTAGTTGGGTAGTCAATTTATTTTTAATTCTACTCAAAACACTTTTGAGTAGCTTATTACCAGCCCGTTCTAAAAATATTTTGGGAGTAAACATCAAAGCAGCAGGTAATTCCACTCCTACTTCCAAATCAGATTGACCTTCTAAGGTAGTTTTTCCGTTAGATTCGCGGGGATAGAGAACCCCTTTGAGCTTGAGTGAGAAACGTTTGTTAATATAGTTGATTCCTTCAATTTGACAACTAACCGACTGCAAATATACACTGCCGTTAGAGCCAGACCAAACTTTGAGCAAGACAATCGGCTGAAAATGATATATTTCCATGAAATTGATTGGTCGCATCTTCAACTCATAGAGATCGTCAGATACTTGTTTCATTAGTTGTGGATCGGCGATCGCATTAACTAATCTTTTAGGTTGACGCAAATAGTGTTTTATTGGCGTTTCCTCATTGGTTATGGATATCCGAACTGATTCTGATGCGTTGAAACTAACGTACATAAGTAAAACTACTGAGGTTTTTTGTTATTTATTGATTTTAGGTTACATTTCGTGACCTAGTTGCTCTTATGTTAAAAAATTAATAATTTTGCTAAAGTTCTTTATCTCAAAAATACAATTTTCATGAATCTTTCTCTTGCCTATCTAGGACCTACAGGAACTAATTCCGAAACTGCTGCGCTGGCTTACGCAGACTGGTTGAAACAGGAGCGACAGCAAACATCTACTCTCTGCGCATATCCAAGTATGGCTTTAGTTTTGCAATCTGTCGCGAGAGGAAAAGTAGATCGAGCAGTAGTACCCATTGAAAATTCCATTGAAGGGACTGTCACTATTGTTTTAGACACCCTTTGGCAAGCAGATAACCTACAGGTGCATCAAGAATTAACCATTCCAATTTTTCACGGTTTATTATCTTACGCCTCTTCATTAAAAGAAATTCAAACAGTATATTCTCACCCCCAAGGTTTGGCTCAATGTCAAAAGTGGCTGGAAAACTTTTTACCCCAGGTGCAATTAATTCCTACCAAATCTACTACCGAAGGAATCAAATTATTAAAAGAAGATTCCACTGCTGCTGCGGTATCATCTCCTAGAGCAGCCCAATTATATCAAGTACCATTATTGAAGGCAGACATTAAAGATAGTTCCGATAATTGTACCCGTTTTTGGATTGTAAGCTGCGATAAAAGCGAGAATGGTAGTTATCTATCTTTAGCTTTTAGTCTGCCTCAAAATGCTCCTGGAGCATTGATGAAAGCACTGGAAATTTTCGCTCGTAGAGAAATTAATCTGAGTAAAATTGAATCTCGTCCAAGTAAGCGTTCTTTGGGAGAATATGTATTTTTTATTGACCTGGAAGGCAACTCTCAAGCTCCTAAAATTAAAGAAGCGTTGGCAGAACTGTCGGCTTGCACCGAGGTACTCAAAATATTTGGTAACTACTCCAAATTAGATGTCAAATGATTGTTAATCATCCAAAGCATCTTTAAGGGCAGTGCGTGCTGCTAAATGATTGCGTGTAGAACTAAGGATGTCCTGTTCTCGCTGCAAACGCTCTAAAGTATTTTGCATTTCCAATAATGCCTGTTGCTCGGATGCAACACCATAAAGATTGCTAGCTACCCAATAGGATAACTCGGTAGGAGAATTAGGCAAATCATCAGGAAGTTCTATTTTTTGGCTGGTTAACTTGGCAGAAAGACGAACAACATCGCGCAATAATTCTTCTACTTCCGTTGCAATGGGGTTCAAATCTTCTGTAGCAGGTTTGTCTTCAATCCACTCCACCAATCCTACGCGATAGGGTTTTTCTCGTACATATTCAAGAAGACGAAATCTTTGCTTGCCAAAGGTTAGCATTTTCATGCGATCGTCGGGTAATCTCTGGAAATGCAAAATTTCGGCACAGCATCCATACTCCGCAATTTCTCCCGTGCTAGGATCGATTGATAATACTCCAAAACGGCGATCGTTTTCTAGAATCGTATTCATCATGATTCTGTAGCGATATTCAAAAATATGGAGTGGTAATGGACGGCTGGGAAATAAAACTACTTCAGGAAGGGGAAATAACGGTAGTTCTCTAACTGCGATTGAAGAAGATGCCATCTAAACTTTTTTAGCTATATTTGGTACTATTGCTTACTTATTTACTTTAGCGGATTTCTTTAAGGAACGTATATACCTGTGAATTGTTGGATCTTAAGATATTTATTAATAAAAAAATTTTGCCCTCCAGAAGCAGTTCACAGGGCAAAAAAAAATTATTATATTAACTCAAACATTAAAGTTTAACTTCAATATCAACACCAGCAGGTAAATCCAACTTCATTAAAGCGTCGATGGTTTTGGAAGAAGGTTTATAAATATCAATAATGCGACGGTGAGTACGGGTTTCAAAATGTTCGCGAGAGTCTTTGTCTACGTGGGGCGATCGCAAAACACAATAAATTTTTCGTTTTGTGGGTAGGGGAATAGGCCCAACGGCAGAAGCATTAGTTCTATTTGCTGTGTCTACAATTTTTTCACAAGAGGTATCGAGCAAGCGTTGATCGAAAGCTTTGAGGCGAATGCGTATTTTCTGTTGTTGAATCGTTGCCATGTTGTTTAATTGTCGAGGTACGGATGGTTAACTAAATATAAGTTGAGAGCGATAATTAACTCAATAGCTAATATCTTTATTCTCTCACAATAATTACGGAAGAAGACAATGTCAGCCAAATTATGGAACTAACAAAGTCTACTTCCGCATATCTTTAGAATGTTCGTTATTTTGGTTGTCCTGCGGACTACTTGATAATCTTAGAGACTACACCAGCACCAATAGTACGACCACCTTCGCGAATTGCAAAGCGCATTCCTTGCTCGATCGCAATGGGGTTGATTAGTTCTACATTCATTTTAATGCGATCGCCAGGCATTACCATTTCTACTGCGCTGCCATCATCAGCAGTGTAGTCAGTGATAGTACCAGTCACGTCAGTTGTACGAACGTAAAACTGAGGACGGTAGTTTTTGAAGAAAGGAGTATGACGACCGCCTTCTTCTTTAGTTAGAACGTAAACCTCTCCCTCAAATTCAGTATGAGGAGTGATCGAACCAGGTTTAGCTAAAACCATACCCCGTTCGATATCTTCTTTAGCAATACCACGAAGTAATACGCCGACGTTATCTCCAGCCATACCTTGATCCAAAGTTTTTTGGAACATTTCCACTCCAGTAACAGCTGCAGTACGAGTATCTCTGATGCCTACAATCGCGATAGTTTCGCCTACTTTAACCACACCGCGTTCGATACGACCAGTTGCAACAGTACCACGACCAGTGATGGAAAAGACATCTTCTACTGCCATCAAGAAAGGCTTGTCCACTTCGCGTTCAGGAGTAGGAATATAAGTATCAACTTGTTCCATTAGGGCATGAATTTTATCAACCCAAGGATCGTCACCTTTTTGGGTAGCAGGATTAGCTGCTAGAGCTTCTACTGCTTTTAGGGCAGAACCAGAAACGATAGGAATATCGTCACCAGGGAAATCGTACTCGCTTAACAGTTCGCGAATTTCCAATTCAACCAACTCAAGTAACTCTTCATCATCTACTTGGTCTTCTTTGTTCATGAAGACTACTAGACTAGGAACACCAACTTGTTTAGCCAAGAGGATATGTTCGCGAGTTTGAGGCATGGGACCGTCAGCAGCAGATACTACCAAAATACCGCCGTCCATTTGAGCAGCACCAGTAATCATGTTTTTGACATAATCAGCGTGTCCAGGACAGTCTACGTGAGCGTAGTGACGGTTTTCAGTTTCATATTCTACGTGAGCAGTGTTGATAGTGATCCCACGTGCTTTCTCTTCAGGAGCAGCATCAATATCTTCGTAGTTTCTGGCTTTAGCACCACCCATAGCAGCCAAGGCTAGGGTGATTGCTGCGGTTAAAGTAGTTTTACCGTGGTCTACATGACCTACAGTACCGATGTTAGCGTGTTCTTTATTCCGTTCAAACTTTGCGCGTGCCATTAATTAATTAATTCCTTTATTTAAATTAGTGTGATCCCTTTATTTTTAGCGATGATTGCCTCTGCTTCAGTGCGAGGAACATCGCTATATTCGCTGAACTCCATAGAAAATATACCGCGTCCTTGGGTCTTAGAACGGATATCAGTAGCATAGCCAAACATTTTTGCCAAAGGAACTTGAGCGTCTATTTTTGCTATGCCAGCATCGGAGTTCATTCCTTCTATATTGCCTCGACGAGAGTTCAAGTCTCCGATCACATCTCCTAAGAAATCTTCAGGAACTTCGACTTCAACTTTCATCATCGGTTCTAGAACCACAGGAGAAGCTGCGTTTACAGCCTCTCTAATTGCCATAGAACCTGCAATTTTGAAAGCCATTTCATTGGAGTCTACATCGTGGTACGAACCATCAACTAAAGTAACCTTGATATCTATCAAAGGATATCCTGACAAGATACCAGATTCGCAGGTTTGTTTCACCCCCTGTTCTACAGGAGGAATAAATTCTTTGGGGATCGTGCCACCAACAATTTTAGAAACAAACTCAAATCCCGAGCCAGGTTCGGCGGGTTCGACTTCTAATACGGCATGACCGTATTGACCTTTTCCGCCACTTTGTTTGATGTATTTTCCCTCGCCTTTGCCACTTTTGCGAATTGTTTCGCGATAGGCTACTTGAGGTTTACCCACCGTAGCTTCGACATTAAACTCCCTAAGCATCCTATCGACTAGGATTTCTAGATGGAGTTCTCCCATTCCTGCAATTACAGTCTGATTCGTTTCGGGATTAGTACTAACCTTAAACGTAGGATCTTCATCACTAAGTGCCTCTAGTGCCTTTGATAGCTTTTCTACATCACTTTTTGTTTGAGGCTCAACCGCGACAGAAATTACAGGTTCTGGAACGTATAAAGATTCCAGAATAATGGGGTTCTTGTCATCACAAAGAGTATCTCCTGTAGAGGCTACCTTAAGACCGACTATTGCTCCCAAGTCTCCTGCTCTTAGTTCGTCAACTTCAATGCGATCGTTAGACTTTAAGACTACTAAGCGAGATATTCGTTCTTTCTTTTGCTTGGTGGAATTATAAACATAACTTCCTTTTGCTAAGACTCCTGAATAGACTCGAACAAAAGTTAAGCGACCAAATTTATCCGTGGCAATTTTAAATGCCAAGGCTGAGAATGGCTCTTCATCACTAGAATGTCTAACTGCTTCTTCTCCATTAGGCAATTGTCCAGTAATGGCTGGCACTTCTGTTGGTGCAGGTAAATAATCTACCACTCCGTCCAGCAAGACTTGAACTCCTTTATTTTTGAATGCAGAACCGCACAACATGGGCATAATGGAACCATTAATTGTGCCCTGCCGAATTGCAGCCTTAATTTCTGCTTCTTCAAACTCCTCTTCCATCATAAATTTTTCGAGGAGTGCTTCGTCAGTTTCAGCTACAGATTCAATTAATTTAGTTCTGTATTCTTGAGCCTTGGACAAAAGTTCGCTAGGAATATCCGTTTCTTCTATATTTTTTCCTAAATCATCTTTATAGATAACGGCTTTCATTCTGACAAGATCGACAATTCCCTCAAATTCGCCTTCGTTACCGATAGGAATTTGAATGGGTACTGCATTTGCTTGGAGACGCTCCCTAATCTGCTCGTAGACCTTAAAAAAGTTAGCTCCTGTACGATCCATTTTGTTGACAAAGGCAATTCTAGGTACATTGTATCTATTTGCCTGTCTCCAAACGGTTTCAGACTGAGGTTGCACACCACCAACGGAACAAAACACAGCAATGACTCCATCCAGAACGCGCATCGAGCGTTCTACCTCAATAGTGAAATCTACGTGACCAGGAGTGTCAATGATATTAACTTTGTGATCTTTCCAGCTAGTGCTGATCGCAGCAGCAGTGATGGTAATTCCTCTCTCTTGCTCTTGCTGCATCCAATCCATAGTAGCTGCGCCATCATGAACTTCGCCCATTTTATAGGCAATGCCAGTATAGAAAAGAATGCGTTCGGTTGTTGTTGTTTTGCCCGCGTCTATATGAGCAGCGATACCGATATTTCGTACTCGCTCAAGCGGGATGGTACGTGCCACAAATACCTCCTTGCATTTTGCAGGATGAAATTGCTAAATGTTTACTTTTTTAACACCGTTTATAATTCTATACTTTTATTTAATTTAAAGTATTTTGAGTACAAACACGGCTTTTTATGATAACTATAAATCTATAAAGAGACATAAAATTGCTTCGTTCGAAAAAAAGGATTAATTTAATTCTCTCAATAGTCTTAGTGTCTATTTGGAGTTGACTCTCTTAGTTCTTTCTGAAGCAATTTAGACGCTTGACTATTTTTTAGTAGCGATAATGAGCAAAAGCTTTGTTAGCTTCTGCCATCCTGTGAGTTTCCTCTCTTTTCTTCATTGCCCCGCCAGTTTCATTAGCCGCATCCATGATTTCACTAGCTAACTTTCCTGACATAGTACGACCGCCTCTAGAACGAGCGAATTGAATCAACCAACGTAGAGCTAAAGTTGTACCTCTACCCTGTCTGACTTCCATCGGAACTTGGTATGTTGCTCCACCTACTCGGCGTGCCTTAACTTCCACTAAAGGAGTTAGATTTTTAATTGCTTGTTCAAATACTTCAATTGGCTCGTTACCTGTTCTTTCGCCAATTATAGTCATTGCATCGTAGATGATACGAGAAGCCAGGGACTGCTTTCCACTACGCATGATTCTTCTAATAGTCATGCTAAGTAGACGACTATTATAGACTGGATCTGGAGGAACGGGACGTTTTTTCTTGGTTGAACGACGAGACATTGGATTATTACTTTACTTTTTTAAGGAATATGAAACTTTTGACTTAAACGCTCTCAAGTTTGACTGAGTTTCCACGAATAAGTTTTAACAAACCATGGTTTGCTATTGATTGATAGTGCAGAAACTAAAACTTATTAAATACAATAGTCAAGATCTGCTCGTCAGTAATACATCAAGGTATTACTAAAAAAGTATTTTGAAAAGACTTGGAAGTAATTTTTTATCAAAGGAACTATTCTCTTCTACTATGGCAACTCTTTAGAATCAGAATAGATTTCAGCCGTTAATTTTCTAATGATAAAAGTACAACACAAGATTAGAACGATTATTTAGGACGTTTGGTACCGTATTTAGATCGGCTTTGCGCTCTATCTTTGACCCCAGTTGTGTCCAAAGTACCACGAACTATGTGATATCTAACTCCAGGGAGATCTTTAACTCTTCCTCCGCGAATCAGAACCACTGAGTGTTCTTGTAGGTTGTGTCCAATCCCTGGTATATAAGCGGTAACTTCAAAACCAGAAGTTAAACGTACCCTTGCTACTTTTCTGAGGGCGGAATTAGGTTTTTTGGGAGTGGTAGTATATACCCTAGTACAAACGCCACGACGTTGGGGGCATTCTTTTAGAGCAGGAGATTTGGTTTTCTTGTTAGATTTGGATCTTTCGCTACGAATGAGTTGCTGAATAGTGGGCATAGGTAATGGCTTGTGTGGTTTTAAATCCTCTTCATCTATTAGTTTTTAAACAGGCTAACAGAATAGCAGACAAATTTCGATTGTATGCTATTTTGCTATTATATGTCAATTTTTAGTAAAAAAGACTACAGATTACCCAGGCTGTTTATTTGTTGCCGATCGCCTTGGTGTCAATTGCTTTTAGGCTGGAAAAAGATATTCCGCAACCACAAACGTCTTTGACCAGGGGATTATGAAATCTGAATCCACCTCCCATTAAATCTTCTGCGTAGTCTATCGTTAAATTTTCTAGATATTCCCGACCATCGCGATCGACAATTATATTGATACCATCGATCTCTAATAAGCGATCGCTCGAAGAAGGAAGATTATCTAGATCGCCATCTTGTAAGTGCAATTTATAAAATAAGCCAGAACATCCTCCAAAATTAATGCTTAACTTCAGAAGAAAGTCTGACTGTTGTTGATTGCGCTGGATGCGTCTAATTTCTTGGGCTGCTGAAGAACTTATCTGTAACACGAATGAACCTGTTGCTTTGTCTACGTTAAAATATGCTACAGCAAAAAAATCGAACTTAAAAAATTAAATATGAAAACAGTAATCCTCCCCTGATTATTTGCGGGCATAATCATCGCTAAAACGGATGATATCGTCTTCTCCTAAGTATTGACCGTTTTGCACTTCAATCAAAACTAATTTGATGACTCCAGGATTTTCTAGACGGTGAGTAGTACACTGAGGAACATAGGTAGATTGATTGCTACTTAAAATCATTTCTCGTTCGCCACAGTTAACTTTAGCAGTACCAGAAACTACAATCCAGTGTTCGCTTCTATGGTGATGCATTTGTAAACTAAGGCGATGACCGGGATTTACTTCGATACGTTTAATTTTATATCCCGTACCTTCTTCTAAAGTAGTAAACGAACCCCAGGGACGAATTTCCGTAGGAGCAGCCTTTTTGCCAGCAATCTCCATACCATCAGTTTCCTGCTCGGTTGAAGAAAAAGATTTGGGTTCCAATTTTTTGTTAGTGCTGAACTTGGTTTTTGTAGACTGAGACATAATTGCTAGTTATTGATGGGTAAATAGTGTATGAACTTAATTTACATTATGGAGATAAATTGACCTTTATCTGGTAATGGTTCAAATCAATCTATCCAAAAGATAGCAAACAATTGTAGAAAACTTAAACATACTACCCCTATAGATTGCTACATTTATACAGAATCTTCACAAAATTGAATTGGAATAGTGAAAATATTCAACAGTCTGTAACTCCCGACCAAATTATTGTTGACCAAAACTGTAGTCAATCTAGCTTTTTGTTAGAGTCGGTTCGATTACAATAAAGTGTTAATTAATCATCTATGAAGAAGATGAGAAAAGCGGTGTATCAGCACCATGATTTAGATGTGCTTTAAAACTTAGAGCATTTTTCTAGCTCTCAACATATGGCATTGATAGTCTTAATGATTTTTCATTGGGAGATCGTTTTTATTATTGAAGACGGGTGAGGGGCTAATCAAAGAAGCTAATACTGAGATCTATCACTTTAAGGGAAGCGAGCAAAGCATAAAAGTATATTTGACATCTTTTGTATTTAGCCCGAACAAAAAAGATTAGGTAACAAAAGAATTATTTGTCATTTGATTGCTAAAATATCCGTACTCGAAATGCTTACGGTCAGTTTAACTGTTTTATTTTTTACTTAGCCATGATTCAGCAAAATTATACAATCTGATACCAACAAAATATGATGTTCCTTCAATGGTATTTTAAGAAAATTAATTTACGCCATATACTTTGTAATCGGTACTTATATTTTTCGCTCTAAAACAAACTGGGGATAGCAATAAACAGTTGGAATCTTATCTAGAAAAAATTACTACATTTGTATGAGCAAGTACGAAATGAAATCAAAAAAAATTATAGAAAAAAATACAATTCAATCGGGATTACAACCCAGGTCTGATGATAAACCTTTCGGGGGTCAACGTTGGTTAGTAGAAGAACGGGACGCTTGTGGTGTAGGATTTATTGCTTATCAAGATGGTAGAGAAAGCAATAAAATTGTCGTTCAGGCTCTTAAAGCTCTTGGATGTATGGAGCATCGTGGCGGATGTAGTGCCGATCGCGATTCTGGAGACGGTGCGGGAATTATGACCGCATTACCACAGAAAATTTTTGCTAGCTGGTTTAGTAGTAACAATATTTCTCAGCCAGCAGTAGAAGCTTGGGGCGTAGGGATGGTGTTTTTGCCCCAGGATGCAGACCAAATTGCAGCCGAGAAAAAATTTATTGAAGATACGGTTAGAGCCGAAAATTTAACCGTATTAGGTTGGCGAAAAGTGCCAGTCAAACCAGAGGTATTGGGGGAACAAGCTAGAGCAAATCAGCCTCATATCGAGCAGATTGTGGTTACTTCTCCTGAAGGATTGAGCGGGGATGAACTAGACCGTAAGCTGTATATAGCTAGGTCACGAGTGGGTAAGAAATTAACCGACGATTTTTATATCTGTTCTTTTTCCTGCCGTACTATTGTTTATAAAGGCATGGTGCGATCGGTTATTTTGGGTGAATTTTATCAAGATCTGACTAATCCAGATTTTGAAAGTACCTTTGCGGTTTATCATCGTCGTTTTAGTACTAATACGATGCCTAAATGGCCCTTTGCCCAACCAATGAGGATTTTGGGTCATAACGGCGAAATTAATACTCTTCTGGGTAACATTAACTGGATGAGTAACAGGGAAAAAGAACTAGTTTCTAACTTTAGCGACGCGACCTTACCAGGGTGGACTCATGAAGAAATGGAAGCCTTAACTCCTATTGTGAACAATGACAATAGTGATTCTTACAACTTAGATAGTGCGATGGAATTGCTCGTGCGGACTGGTCGCAGCATCCCCGAAGCAGCGATGATTCTTGTTCCAGAAGCCTATAAAAATCAGCCTGGGTTGCAAGAATATCCTGAAATTGTTGATTTTTATGAATATCACAGCGGTCAACAAGAACCTTGGGATGGTCCTGCACTATTGGTATACAGTGACGGCAAAACTGTCGGTGCATCCCTAGACCGCAACGGTTTGCGCCCTGCTCGTTACACTATTACCAAAGACGGTTATGTGGTAGTAGGCTCGGAAACAGGAGTAGTGGATCTACCCGACGAAGAAGTCGTGGAAAAAGGTAGATTGGGCCCTGGGCAAACCATTGTGGTAGACCTCAAAACTAAAGAAATACTGCGCAACTGGGACGTAAAGCAGCGGGTAGCTCAAGCTAATCCTTATGGGGAATGGGTCAAAGAACATCGTCGAACTGTTGAAGCTCAGGAATTTGGTGCGAAAAATATTTTAAGTACACAGCAATTGCTACAGCGACAAACAGCATTTGGCTATACTGCCGAAGATTTGGAATTGATTATTCAATCGATGGCAATTGATGGAAAAGAGCCTACTTTCTGTATGGGTGATGATATTCCCCTGGCAGTGCTTTCGAATAAACCTAGATTGTTATATGACTACTTCAAACAAAGATTTGCTCAGGTAACAAATCCCGCGATCGATCCTCTGCGAGAAAGCTTGGTCATGTCTTTGTCAATGCAGCTGGGGGCAAAAGGCAATCTTCTCAATCTCAAGCCTGAAGATGCGAGAATGCTTAAGCTAGAGTCGCCCATAATTAATGATGAAGAATTAAGCGCAATCGAGTCTTCTAATTTTAAGACAGAGAAATTATCAACACTCTATAAGATTGAAACTGGTCCTAATGGCTTACGAGACGCGGTAACTAAAATCTGTCAGGCGGCTACTGATGCGGTGAAAGCAGGAGTAGAGATTATTATCCTGAGCGATCGCTCAGAGGATATTGGCACGGAATATAGTTATATTCCTCCTTTGTTGGCTGTGGGAGCAGTTCATCATCACCTGATTCGCCAGGGAATACGTTTGCGTACTTCTTTGGTAGTGGATACGGCGCAATGCTGGAGTACTCATCATTACGCTTGTTTGATTGGTTATGGTGCTTCGGCAGTATGTCCTTACTTAACTTTAGAAAGTGTTCGTCAGTGGTGGAACGATCCGAAGACACAAAGATTGATGGCAAACGAGCGTATTGAAGCTATCAGTTTAGATAAGGCTCAAAGAAACTATCGCCAGTCTATTGAAGCAGGTTTGTTGAAGATTCTTTCTAAAATGGGAATCTCCTTGCTATCTTCCTATCACGGCGCGCAAATTTTTGAAGCACTAGGCTTAGGAGTGGATTTAGTCGATTTAGCCTTTGCTGGTACAACCTCTCGTTTGGGTGGCTTAACTGTTGCTGAATTGGCGCAAGAGGTTATTGCTTTCCATCACAAAGCCTTCCCCGAACTTGAAAGTAAGAAGCTGGAAAACTATGGCTTTGTTAAGTATAAAAAAGGCGGAGAATATCATATGAATTCTCCTGAAATGTCTAAAGCCTTGCATAAAGCAGTAGCTAGCAAAGAATACGACCACTACGAGCTTTATAAGCAACACCTCCAAGAAAGACCTGCAACAGCTTTAAGAGATTTACTAGATTTTAAAAGCGATCGCGAATCTATTTCTATTGACGAAGTAGAATCAGTCGAAAGCATCTTTACTCGCTTCTGTACTGGGGGTATGTCTCTGGGATCTTTATCTAGAGAAGCCCACGAAACTCTAGCTGTAGCCATGAACCGTATTGGCGGTAAGTCCAACTCTGGAGAAGGTGGCGAAGATACCGTTCGCTTTAAAGTGTTAAATGATGTAACAGATGGTAAGTCTCCTACTTTACCTCACTTGAATGGTCTACAAAACGGTGATACTGCCAGTTCGGCAATTAAACAAGTTGCATCGGGACGCTTTGGAGTAACTCCAGAGTACCTCATGAGTGCCAAACAAATTGAGATCAAACTCGCTCAGGGTGCAAAACCAGGAGAAGGAGGACAGCTACCAGGGAAGAAAGTCAGTCCTTACATTGCTTCCTTACGTCGTTCAAAACCAGGAGTAACTTTAATTTCTCCTCCTCCCCATCACGATATCTATTCCATTGAAGATTTAGCGCAGTTAATCTTTGACCTCCATCAAATTAATCCCGCAGCCAAGGTTTCTGTCAAACTAGTAGCAGAAATAGGTATTGGTACAATTGCAGCAGGGGTAGCTAAAGCTAACTCCGACGTGATTCAAATTTCTGGTCACGATGGCGGTACTGGCGCATCGCCTTTAAGTTCGATTAAACACGCTGGTACTCCTTGGGAATTAGGGCTTACCGAGGTACATCGAGTACTATTGCAGAATAAATTGCGCGATCGCGTTTTACTCCGTGCTGATGGTGGTTTAAAAACTGGCTGGGACGTAATTATGGCTGCCCTAATGGGTGCCGAAGAATATGGCTTCGGTTCGATCGCCATGATTGCCGAAGGCTGCATTATGGCTCGTGTCTGTCACATGAATACTTGTCCTGTGGGGGTTGCAACCCAGCAACAGCATTTGAGAGATCGCTTTAAGGGTGTTCCTGAAAATGTAGTGAACTTCTTTTTCTTTGTGGCAGAGGAAGTAAGACAGTTATTAGCTAAATTAGGCTATCGCAGTTTAAATGAAATTATCGGACGTGCTGACTTATTGGTGCAAAACTCTGAGGCTCATATTGCTAAAACTAGCGGTTTAGATTTAAGCTGCTTGATCGACTTGCCTAACGTTAAAGAAGATCGCAGTTGGTTAGAACATGGTGATGTTCACACCAATGATAATGTTATAGATGATGAAATATTAGCCGATCCTAATATTGCTGGTGCGATCGCCAATCAAGGCACGGTGGCTAAAGATATCCGCATTATTAATACAGATCGCAGTGTCGGTGGCAGAATATCGGGTGCGATCGCTTCGGAATACGGCAACAGTGGTTTTGAAGGAGAACTTACTTTAATATTCAAAGGTTCGGCTGGTCAAAGCTTTGGCGCATTTAACTTGCCAGGAATGAAAATGATTATTTCTGGGGAAGCAAACGACTACGTAGGTAAAGGAATGCACGGTGGCGAAATCATTATTTCCCCTAGCACTAAATCTACCTATGACGCAGCTACTAACGTGATTATTGGTAATACTTGCTTGTATGGTGCGACTGGTGGCGCACTATATGCCAACGGACGGGCTGGTGAAAGATTTGCCGTCCGTAACTCCATGGGTAAAGCCGTTATTGAAGGGGCTGGCGATCACTGTTGCGAATATATGACAGGGGGTTTAGTTGTCGTTTTGGGTGAAGTTGGTCGCAATGTAGGTGCTGGTATGACAGGCGGTTTGGGCTATTTCCTCGATGAAAATGGTACTTTTGCCAGCAAAGTTAACCCTGAGATTGTCAAAATCCAAAGAGTTGTTTCTGAGGCTGGTGCAAACCAACTTAAAGAAATGATTCAACAACACGTAGCTAAAACAGGCAGTGCCAAAGGAAAAGCAATTCTCGCAGACTGGGATAACTATCTAGGTCAATTCTGGCAGGTAGTACCACCTTCGGAAGCAGATCGACCAGAAGCAGGTGCAGAAGAATCTAAAACCCTGACCTCTGTTTAATTTCTAGTTGATTTTGATTAAGGCGATCGCTTTTTTTGTAAGGCGATCGTTTTTTTAGTTTTCACGCAAAGGCGCAAAGACGCAGAGTAAAAATACAAAGAATAGGATTGTAAAAAGCCGATCGCTATTTTCTTTTAAGATAATATATTGTATGAAATATGAATAAGTTAAAAAAAATGGATTTGTATGAGCTTTTTGATTTGTTAGAGGAGTATTTAGAATTTATAAATAGCGATCGGGATATATCGAGATAAGAAGTAAATAATGACAAATTGTATTCGTTTTATTGATTTGTTTGCTGGTATTGGAGGAATGAGACAAGGATTAGAAAAAGCTTGTCTAAGTTTGAGAGTTTCTTCAAAATGTGTGTTTACTTCAGAGATTAAGAAGCACGCGATCGCAACATATCAGGAAAATTTTCAAGATAATAATATTCATGGAAATATAACTAAAATATCTACCAAAGAAATTCCCGATCACGATATTCTTTTGGCTGGATTTCCTTGTCAACCATTTAGTAGTGCAGGAACAAGACAAGGTTTTCTTGATACTAGAGGAACACTATTTTTTGAAATCGAAAGAATATTGGAAGCTAAACAACCATTTGGGTTTTTACTAGAAAATGTTGAAGGATTAGTAAAACACGATAAAGGAAGAACTTTAGCAACGATTATTTCTAAATTAGAACAACTCAATTATGAAGTAAGTTGGAAAGTTATTAATGCTCAAGATTTTAGTATTCCTCAAGATAGAAAGAGAATTTACATTGTAGGAAATAAAAAGCATCCTGTTTCCTTGAATTTTTTCAAACAAGAAACTGCTACTTTAAAAGATATTTTTGAAACAAACAAAGAAGTATTAAAAACCGAGCTTACTACTAAAATTCTAGCTAATTATTCTATTGCGGATTTATACGGAAAAGCTATCAAAGATAAAAGAGGTGGTAAAGATAATATACATAGCTGGGATATTGAATTAAAAGGAGAAGTAAGTAAATCTCAAAAAATACTTTTAAATCAGCTTTTAAAAGAACGAAGACGAAAAATATGGGCAGAAAAAAAGGGTATAAAATGGATGGATGGAATGCCTTTAACCATAAAAGAAATACTAATTTTTTACAATTCCTCTAATTTATTTGAATCGAACAACTTGCAAACTATGTTAGACGATCTAGTAAATAAAGGATATCTTAAATTTGAGCATCCTAAAGATTTAGTAGAGTGCGTTAATAGTAACGGCAAAGTTATAAAAAGAAGAGAATATAGAGAAGATTTACCTAAAGGATACAATATTATTGTTGGTAAACTTAGTTTTGATATCAGCAAGATTCTCGATCCTAATGGTTTTGCTCCAACTCTTGTAGCGACTGATATGAATAAGCTAGCTGTTGTGGATGGAGAAGGTTTAAGAAAACTAACAATCAGAGAAGGTTTAAGACTGTTTGGATTTCCAGAGGAATATCAAATTAATTTGCCAGTAGCTAAAGCATTCGATCTATTAGGTAATACTGTAGTTGTTCCTATCGTTGAAGAAATATCTAAGAGAATTATTATCCAAAAGTTGATTGCAACACCAAATCAAAACTATAATCTTTGTCCTGTATAAGATAAGTAGTTTTGCTCAACTTGCTCTAACCAATTTTCATTTGAAACTTGAGTTTTAGAATATTTCATTAAAGTTTGATATAAAGCTTCAACAAAATCTAATCTGTTAATAAAAGGCTTAAATTTTGCCTTGCTGGAATACCATGAAATTGGTCTTATATTATAGACAACATCTTTTTTAATTTGGCATTTAATCGGATATTTATCTGAACTACCAGTAATTTCCCATATTTTTTTACACCATCAGTAATTTTCTTTTGGAGTAAAAGATTGTAAATTTGCTTGGCATTCAAAAACATGAGGACAACTGAAGTGATTTTGAACTACTCTTTAATAACTCACTCTTGAAAGATATGCACCTAAGTTGTAGTTACCTTCTAAATTACACATCGTAAAACTATTGGTACTATAGTGCATCCTTTATCGATCTGGCAGATAAAAATTTTTCAACTATAAAAAAAGAGATGCTTAATTTAAACATCTCCATCAAAAAATAAATTAATTAGTGTTAATCAATTATTAATTAGATATACCAAAACAAATAAAACTAGCCAAATTACATCGACAAAGTGCCAATAAATTTCTGCTGCTTCTACACCAAAGTGGCTACTAGCAGAATAGTGTCCCTCTTCGCGCGATCGCCATAATACACACAGAATTAATAAAACCCCCGTCAATACGTGCAAACCGTGAAACCCAGTTAAAACATAAAAACAACTGGCTAGCAGGTTAGTAGTCAAACCAAATTCAGCATGGGAATATTCATAAACCTGACCAGCTAGGAAGACTGCACCCATTGCTGCGGTAATACCAAAATACTTTTGTAAGCCGCCTACGTCATTTTGTTTAAGAGATTTTTGTCCTTCGTGCATCACAAAGCTACTAGCTACCAGAATTGCTGTGTTAATAATTGGGATTAACAATTCAAATTCAGGCATCCCTTCTGGAGGCCATACAGGCATGATTGCACGATAAATGAGCAATGCAGCAAAGAAACCAATGAAGGTCATACTATCGGAAATCAGAAAGATGTATAGTCCTACCATCCGAAAATCGGGGTGTTCGTGGTGTCCGTGTCCCTGTTCGGCTTCTTGTTCTGAAGCAATTGCAATTTGTGATTTGTTATCTACGGTTGAACCTTGCATATTAAATCAATTCTTTTTTTGATTAATTGGTTTGAATAATTATTCATTGGTAGAGACATTTTATGAAATATCTCTACTTGTTTTCTATTGACTTTCAGAGGTTACTGCTGCCAACATATCTTCGACATCTTCATCGCCATCAATACTTTCCGTATCAATACCATAATCATATGGTCCTGCCCATAAAACAGGTTCTTCTTCAAAGTTTTCGATAATTGGGGGAGAAGCAGTTTGCCATTCTAGAGTTAAAGCACGCCAAGGATTGCGACCAGCTTTTTCTCCTTTGTACAAACTCCAAATAATATTGATAATGAAAGGAAAGGTAGATAATGCCAGAATATATGAACCCACAGTACAAACCATATTGAGGAATTGAAACTGAGGATCGTAAAGGGCAATACGACGATTCATACCCTGCAAGCCTAATTGGTGCATAGGAAGGAAAGTAATATTGAAACCAATAAAGGTCATGACAAAGTGAATTTGTCCCAAGGTTTCATTGACCATGCGTCCTGTCATCTTCGGAAACCAGTGATAGACGGCAGCAAATAAACCAAATACCGAACCACCAAAAAGGACGTAGTGAAAGTGAGCCACAATAAAGTAGGTGTCGTGGACGTGGATGTCAAAAGGCACTGATGCCAACATAACCCCACTCAAACCACCAATTAAAAAAGAAGAAAGGAAACCAACGGCAAAGATAAAGGCACTGTTGAGGCTTAGTTTTCCGCCCCAAATAGTAGCACACCAGCTAAATACCTTGATTCCTGTCGGCACGGCAATAATCATCGTGGTTGCCATGAAGAACATCCGCAACCAGCCAGGAGTACCACTAGAGAACATATGGTGCGCCCAGACAATTAAGCCCAAGAAACTAATTGCCAAACTAGAATAGGCGATCGCTCTATAACCAAAGATGGGTTTGCGGGCATGAACGGGTAAAATCTCTGAAATTGCGCCAAAGAATGGCAAAATCATAATGTACACCGCTGGATGAGAATAGAACCAGAACATATGCTGGTACACAATCGGATCTCCTCCCCCCGCAGGATTAAAAAATGCCGTTCCTGCAATTAAGTCAAAGGACAGTAAAATCAATGCTGCCCCCAATACAGGAGTACCAATAATAATTAATCCTGAAGTAGCCAACATCGACCAGCAAAACAAGGGCATACTATGGATATCCATGTCGGGCATCCGCATTAGTAAGATGGTAGTGACAAAGTTAAATGCCCCCAACATCGAAGAAGTACCCAGAATTAAAATACTGAGAATCCAAATTTCTTCCCCAGATTTACCACTAACCAAACTCAAAGGTGGATAGGAAGTCCAGCCAGCTTGAGGCGCGCCATTAAAGAAGCTACTCATCAGTAAGATCCCACCAGGGGGAATCATCCAAAAAGCGACCCCATTCAGACGGGGAAACGCCATATCTTCTGCCCCAATCATCAGGGGAATTAGATAATTGGCAAAGGCTGCACCAGCGGGAATAATCCACAGAAACAACATAATTGTTCCGTGCATGGTCAAAAGCTGATTATAGAATTCTGGTTGAACAAAATCAGGATCGGGTGTGGAAAGTTCGGTACGCATGACTTCAGCCAATGCGCCACCAATAAAATAGAAAAAGAAAGCAGTAACTAAGTATTGAATACCAATTACTTTGTGGTCGGTACTAAAGCCAAAGTATTCGTACCACTTCCTTTGGGGATGTTCGTTTTGCTCTGGTGGTGGTGGTGAAATCGGAGCATTTCTTTCTAGTGTTGTACTCATTTATTATGCAATCTAGGGGTCTGATTTATCTGTTTTGAGAGCTATCAGCTATTAGTTATCAGCTATTAGCTTTTTGATCAATTATGTCTGTCTGTAGTAGGTTAAGTAGCAAGCTACTTTTAATTTTATTTACTACTTAACTACTTAACCAAAGCGATGTTATGGTTTCAACTGTGCCAAAGTATCGGCATCTACTCCCATATCTTGAGCATAGGGTTCTAAAAATTCGGTATCAGAATTAGATACTGGATTCATCGCCACAGACTCACCACTTTCTTTCATGGCAAAAGTATTATCCTGGATCCATTGGGCATATTCTTCTTCAGTCTGGACATAAAGCTGGGTTTTCATTCCGCCATGATATGCCCCGCATAATTCCGCACAAATTACGGGATATTGTCCGACTTGGTTGGCAGTAAAGACTAAATTAGTTTCTCTGCCAGGAATTACGTCCTGTTTAATCCGAAACTCAGGCAACCAAAAGGCGTGAATTACGTCTCCGGCAGTCATGTTCAACGCTACGGGACGATTTACAGGTACGTGAATTTCTCCAGAAATTACCCCGCTTTCGGGATAGGTAAATACCCAAGCATATTGAATGCCATTAACCTTTATTTCTAAAGGATTTATGCCTTGTTGGGATTCTGGTGAAATACCTAAGCCCAAAGCGATATTTTGTTGGCTGGTATCTAGGGCAACTAACTCAGAATGATGATGGGAGTGAGCCATCATTTGAGGGCCAGGATCTCCTGCTGCCATGGGATCTAATCCTCCCATACGGTTATAGATCTCAAAACTATAGATGGAAAGAATAAAGACTATCACCGTAGGTATAGCAGTCCAAACTATTTCTAAGGGGACATTACCTTCTATGGGAGGCCCATCGGTAGTATCGCCTTTTTGGCGACGAAATTTGAACAAGGAGTAGACTAAAACCCCTTCTACAAGAAGAAATAGACCCGTAGCAATGGTCATCATAAAGTTAAATAATTCGTCTACTTCTCCCGCATCATTAGATGCTGCCATGGGAAGTAGTCCATGATTTTGCCCATACCATAAGCTGATTAGGGTCATCGCGACTCCTGCGATGAGAGTGATTATGTTACCAGGAATATTCACGTTGATAAATTGAGGGGTAGTGTTTTCTAAATCAGTGCTAGCTGATTTTGTTTAATTTCTGACTGTTTACAATTTATTGCTTTCTAAGAGGAATTGTTGATGGTATTAATACTAAAATTTCAGCTACAAAAATATATTTCTGTCTACCTATAAGGGTAGATCGAATTGCCATCAAATAAACAAAGGTCGGGGCAAATTAATCACTCTTTACGAAAATTCTTTATATTTTATTTGGGATCTGCCAATCCTATGCCAGAGGCTTAATCCATAAGTTTTATTTTGGCAGATAAATTTAATTTTTTCTTTATTAATTTTAAGTTTTATCAGGTAGGTTTGTCACCTAATCTGAAGAATATCTAAAAAGATAAAGCTATTGTAGAAACCTAGTTAGAGTGATAGTAGAGAAAACAAAAGAAGAGAAAGGAAAAAATAAGAACTTATATTTTGGAGTTAAAGCGATCGCTTTTGCCTTAGTAAAGTTTTATCTCATTTATCTTAGTCGAGTGTGCTATGACCGAATCTGTTTTTCAATCACCCATTATCAATGGAAAGGAAACATTATCTCAACCTCAAATTTTGATCCGCCGTTTAGTCTGGAAAATTGCGATCGCAACATTATTATTAATGGCTGTTGGTAGTGCCACCAGGGTAATGAATGCGGGGTTAGCTTGTCCTGATTGGCCGTTGTGTTATGGTCAACTTGTACCCACCAGACAGATGAATCTCCAGGTGTTTTTAGAGTGGTTTCATCGTTTGGATGCTGCTTTAATTGGGGTCAGTGCGATCGCTTTATCGGGTTTATCTTGGTGGTATCGCCGAGAATTGCCTTCTTGGCTACCCTGGGCTGCAACCTTTGCTTTATTCCTGATTATTTTTCAAGGAATTTTGGGGGGACTTACCGTAACTCAACTATTGCGCTTTGATATTGTTACCGCCCATTTAGGCACGGCATTACTATTTTTTAGCACTTTAATCGCGATCGGGACGGCTTTATTGCCTTACCAAGGAACAAAAGCAGCAGGAAAATTAAGTTGGCTGGGCTTGAGTGCAGCAGTGCTAGTTTATCTACAAAGTATTTTGGGCGGATTAGTAGGCTCTCAATGGGCATTGCATCAGTGTTTTGCAGGGTCGCAATTATGTAATGTGATGAACGCTCATATCTTGGGAGTTATTCCCCCAACCGTAGCAGTTATCGCTGTTATCTGGTGGGCTTGGAAAACACCTGGTTTACATAAATATTTGCGAGTGTTGGCTAACTTGGCAGCAGCTTTAGTAAGTCTACAGATATTACTAGGAGTTGCTACATTTAAACTGCATCTACAAGTCGAACCTTTGACAGTTACCCATCAAGCAGTAGGAGCAAGTTTATTGGGGGTACTAGTGGGCTTCACCGTATTGGCAATACGCGACCGCCAGAGCGATCGCGTAGCAGATAGTTAGAAACAAAACATACTTTGTCCGTACAAAAGCAAGATACTCCACAGCAAACAGAAATAGAAGTCAAATTTTAGGAAGAATCATAATGACAGGGACAAGTCTCGCCCGCAGCAATCAAAACTTTTCAGAAGTAATCAAAAGCTACTATCAGCTCACCAAACCTCGTATAATTCCTTTGTTGTTAATCACTACCGCAGCGTCAATGTGGATCGCTTCTGATGGCAGAGTAAGTCCATTTTTGTTGTTGATTACTTTAGTCGGGGGTACATTGGCAGCAGCCTCGGCACAGGTATTAAATTGCATCTACGATCGCGATATTGACTATACTATGACACGGACAAGAAAACGTCCCATTCCCTCTGGTAAAGTCCAACCCCGCCATGCTTTAATTTTTGCCGCTGTATTAGGAATACTATCTTTTTCTTTATTGACGATTTTTGCCAATTTATTGGCTGCATTGTTAGCAATGTCTGGCATTATCTTTTATATGCTCATCTATACTCACTGGCTCAAACGCCATACTACCCAAAACATTGTGATTGGTGGTGCTGCGGGTTCGATTCCTCCTTTAGTCGGTTGGGCTGCGGTGACGGGAGACTTGAGTATTATTCCTTGGCTATTATTTGCTGTAATCTTTCTTTGGACTCCTCCTCATTTCTGGGCTTTGGCTTTGATGATTAAAGAAGACTATGCCGAAGTCGGTGTCCCCATGTTGCCTGTAGTGGAAGGAGAAGAAGCCACCGTCAAGCAAATTTGGATCTATAGCTTGTTAGTAGTTCCCTGTAGTTTGTTGTTGATGTATCCTATTGGTAACTTGACTATTATCTATGGTGCGATCGCAACCTATCTGGGAGCTAAGTTTCTCTACAAAGCTTGGGAATTAAAAAAAGACCCTACCAGCAATCAATTAGCTCGGGGAATGTTTAAATATTCTATCTTCTACATGATGCTCTTGTGTGTGGCGATGATTGTAGATACTTTGCCCATTACCCATAGTTTGATGGGGATCATCTTTACCTGTGGTGGATAACAGATAAGGGGTTGAGAGGCGAACGTGGTCGAATAATATAAAATCAACTACCGAGATTAAATATTTTCTGCCACGTTATTTTTAGGAGAAAGATGCCAAATAGAATTTTATTGAAGAATTTTATTGAAGATATTTAAAAATCAGATTGAGCAATTTATTACGGTTGAATGGTTTGACAATACTTTCCGTTGCACCAGAACGCTTTAATTTAGATATATTGATTTGTTCGTATGCCTCGTGAGACAAAACTATTGGAGTTTCTTTGAAAGCACGATGATTGCGCAATAGGGTACATAATTCATAGCCATTGAGATGGGACATACTAATATTTAACACAATAAAATCTGGTTCAAACTCAATTAATTCTGAAAAAGCATTGAGAGGATCTTCAATAGTTAAGAGAGAAAACATCTTGCGATCGAGACATTGGTTGAAATCAATGTGAATAGCTCTATCGTCATCTACATAAGCAACTTTCCAAGTCTTTTCTAAAATATGGACAGTTTGCTTGCTGTGAGAATTCAGCTCAAAGCCACTGCTATCTTCACCACGCCATTCTGATTTCAAATCAAAGTTTTTCTCTTGGGGTAATGGAGGTAGCTGATCGAATGGTGGCTTAGGATCTCTGACAATGATAGTGTTTTCCATCATGGAAGGATAAAGAAGTTTGGCGATCGCCAGTTCATCAAGATCTAGAATTGCGCTGATCTGACGAAAATTCAGTCCTTTTAAAAGTTTGCAGATTGTTTTATTTTGCTCTACTGTCAAATCTCCAATCTCTTGGGTTTTTTCTGTCAGTAAATATGGACGTTGATAAGAAGACCAAATTTTTTCGTTAAAAACTTGCCAAGCTTCAAGTCTTTTTTGGCACTGAGTAATATAGGCATTCAAATTAAATTGACACAATTCCTGAATCTTTTTCTTTCTAGGAACAAGTCTATATTGACAAGCATCGGGAATGCACAATAAAGATTCAAATACTTCTCTGGTAATTCTTCTGAGTATGGTTAAAGTCTGCTTGGGTTCTAGATGACCTTGCTCTGTTAGCCAAATAATACTTTGATAATCTGAGGGGAGTTGAGTATACGACCGCAAATCACTATGAAATTGAGCGCGGGGTTGTTTGATAACTGAATTATCCAGCTTGGGATTGACATTGCTTAAACGACGTAGATGACGTTCTAGTCTCTCAAAAGGAGCTAGAGAATTAGTTCCATAGACTAATTTTCCTTGATTAAAATGAATGAAAAAAGTCGTCGAATTATAAATAACTTGCAAACAACTATGTTGTTGAGAATTAGATACTTTATTCAATACATTAACTAATGTATCGGTCAAAAATGACAAAGGCTCTTGCTCGATATCAGAAGGATGGAGATGATTCATGCACTCTCAAGGCTACTCAGACAGCAACAATCTTAAGATACCCATTTTTGACTGTCGAATAACATGAGCAAAAAATCCAAATAATTAATCAAATAATTAATAGTTTTCTTGCCAAAAAAAAGTATTCATGCTCCAATAAGTCAAATACTATCTCGATTAGCTAAAATAGTGTGTGAAGATCCGCAAGTACTAACTGGGGTATCTTTTATGGCATCATTTTATGGCATTATTTTGAAACAAAGACTCAGGGATCTCAAATCTCAATAAAATTACTCTATAGATATCAATCTAAGTGCAAGCAGTCGCTTACATTAACCAAACAATAAAATGACAACTGAAAATACACATCTACGTTCTGAATTTATCAACACTCAAGTAATTGCTCGCAATAGTGGCAAAAGATTAGGAGTGGTGAAAGAAGTTTTGGTAGATATAGACCGCAGAGAAGTAGTAGCTTTGGGTCTTAGGGACAATTTACTTTCAGTTTCTGGCATACCAAAATATATGTATCTTGATAGCATTCGTCAGACTGGAGACGTGATTCTAGTAGAAGATGAGACTGTCATTGAAGATATTGAAATTGAAGTTTATAGCAAATTAGTCAATTGTGAAGTTATTACCGAAGCAGGAGAGCCTCTAGGCAAAGTTAGAGACTTTCAATTTGATGCGGAGAATGGAACTGTTAACTCTATTATAATTGCCTCTTTGGGAATTCCTCAAATACCCGAACAGTTTATCAGTACTTACGAGTTATCTATCGAAGAAGTAGTGAGCAGTGGTCCTGGTCGTTTGATTGTTTTTGAAGGTTCGGAAGAACGTATCGAGCAAATTTCTGTAGGACTATTAGAACGTTTGGGTATTGGTCGTCCTGTTTGGGAAAGGGACAAGGAAGACTATTATCCTCAAACTATTGATGCGGGAAATCAATTACCAACGGGAACCCAGATTCGCACTCCCATTTCTACCCCAGTAGATACTAGAGAACCTGTTATGGAAGAAAGATGGGATGAAGATGAGTGGCAAGAACCTCGCACCGCACCGCCCATGAGACAGCAAGCTGAAGCAATTCCTTATGAAGAGGAGTATGAAGAAAACAACTGGGAAGATGCCGATCCCGAAGTGTATGATTCTCCCGTATATGAAGCACCTCCTGTCAAAGAATATGAATATGAAGATGTAACAAGTGAAGATGTTTGGGATGATGATATTAAGCCAGAACCCTATAATCCGACCCCAGTAAACATTCCCCAAAAAGAAAAAGCTCCAGAATACGAAGAAGAACCAGGATAAATTAAGAAACGAGGAAAGAGGAAATTTTAAACCCTTTAAACCCTCGTTCTTTTTTTATCTTTTGAGATAGGCTTTTGCCATATAAAAACAAGCGATGGTTTTACCGTCTATGGGTTCTCCACCAAGGATGGCTTGCTCTAATTCCTCTTCGCTCATTAATATCACTTCAATATCTTCATCTTCGTCTTGTTGGGGTGGTGTTTCTAGTTTCTCTAAGTCTTGAGCCAAAAACCCATAGATATATTCATCAGAATAGCCAGGGGCGAGGATAAACTTGCCCATATCCTGCCATTTATTAGCTCTATAACCCGTTTCTTCTTCTATTTCTCGTTTGATAGTCTCAAAAGGCGATTCGTTGGCTTCTACAGTACCCGCAGGAAATTCTAATAACCTACCCGCTACAGTAAAGCGATATTGTTTGACTAGAACAAATTTGCCCTCAGCAGTGACAGGTACGGCTAAAGCCCCCCCTGGATGACGGACGCACTCCCATTCTCCTTCGACACCATTAGGCAAACGAAGCTTGGTTACTTCATAATTAAATTTGCGACCTTTATAAGCAAGTTTCTGTTCGAGAATTTCTGCTGGTTCGTTTCCTACAGACATGATATTTTTATTGTTATGACATCGATTGCACAAATATCATATCTTGGCAATGTCTATCTCAGTTGGGAATCAGAGGAATTTAAGATGGCTGGTAAAGGAAAATCGAGTGCTAAACGTATTGCTTATCAAGAGTTCGGTAGCCCCGATAATTCCTCCGCTTTAGAAAGAGGAGTGCCAGATTTGCCACCCGATCGACAAGATTTGAGAATACAGACGACGCGATCGGGGCGCAAAGGCAAAACGGTTACTATAATTACAGGATTTCAACATAAACCCGAAACTTTAAGTAAATTATTGAAGCAGCTTAAAGCTAAATGTGGTGCGGGGGGAACGGTCAAAGATAATAGTTTGGAACTTCAGGGCGATCGCAAGCAACAGTTGCTAGAAATTGTTACCAAATTGGGTTACAAAGCAAAGATTAGCGGAGGGTAGTTTTTAAAAAATACTAAAATGCTTGAAAGACGATTTTTAAGATGAGAACATGAATCCCGAACAAGTAAACTGCGTGGTAGATTGCGCTAACGGCTGCATTTTAGGCGATCGCTGTCCTAATACGGAATATAAAAATGAAGCCTCTAGTTTTATTAAAGAGACTTCTTTAGACCAAATGTTGGAAATAGCAGAAATAGCCCGTCAGAAGAAGCTATCCGAACCACCTAAATGGGTGATTCCTGAAGAGATTTAGATATTTGAAATGGTAGTAGGGACGTTTCATGAAACGTCCCTACTAGGCACTGGATTATATTGTTGGCTGCTTTTTGTGCCATTGGGTTGCTTGTTCGTAAGCATGGGCAACATGAAACAGTACATCTTCTCGTAAAACATTACTAATCAGCTGCAATCCAATTGGTAAACCTTGACTATCGAAACCACAGGGAATACTGATTCCTGGCAAACCTGCTAGGTTAACGGGAATAGTCATCAAGTCAGAAAGATACATAGACAGAGGATCGTCAGTTTTCTCTCCTGCTTTAAAGGCTGTGGATGGGGCAGTAGGGCATACCAAGACGTCAACATCGGCAAAAGCATTGTCGAAATCTTGTTTGATTAGAGTACGAACCTTTTGAGCTTTGAGATAGTATGCATCATAATATCCCGCAGATAGGGCATATGTACCTAACATAATACGTCGTTTGACTTCTGCACCAAAACCAGAAGCGCGGGTATTAGTATACATATTAAGCAGATCTTCGGATTCCTCTCGGACACCGTATTTGACCGCATCATAACGAGCTAAGTTAGCTGAAGCCTCTGAAGAAGCAATCATGTAGTAAACAGGCAAACCATAGCGGAAACGAGGACAAGATATTTCTTTGACTTCCGCACCCATCGATTCTAATAGAGCGATCGCTTTTTGGACTGTTTCTGCTACTACAGAGTCTAATCCTTCCCCAAAGGTTTCAGTAATGATACCTACTTTTAAGCCTTTTTTGAGTTCGGGTTGCAGATATTGGGTATAGTCGGGAATATCCACTTTGAGACTGGTAGAATCATAATTATCGTATCCCGCGATCGCATTTAATAAAATAGCAGAATCTTCTACAGTACGGGAAAAAGGACCAATCTGATCTAAAGAAGAAGCATAAGCGACTAAACCATAACGAGAAACCAAACCATAAGTCGGCTTTAAGCCAACAACCCCACAAAAAGAGGCTGGCTGGCGAATAGATCCTCCCGTATCCGAACCCAAGGCAACGACACATTCTCCCGCAGCTACCGCAGCAGCAGAACCACCTGAAGAGCCTCCTGGTACTCTAGCTAGATCCCAAGGGTTGGCTGTTACTTGAAAGCCAGAGTTTTCGGTAGAACTTCCCATGGCAAACTCATCTAAGTTGGTTTTGCCTACTAACACTACTCCTGCATCTTTTAGTTTCTGAGTAACGGTAGATTCATAAGGAGGAACAAAATTAGCCAAAATTTGCGAAGCACAAGTGGTTTTGATTCCTTTTGTACACATATTGTCTTTAACCCCCAAAGGAATGCCTTCTAGGATGCCAATTGATTCTCCTGATGCTATTTTGGTATCTACTTGTTTGGCGGTGTTTAAAGCCGACTCAGCAGTTACAGACAAAAACGCTTTTACTTTTGGTTCTACTGTTTCTATATGTTTTAAAACCTCTTCGGCAATTTCTACTGCCGAACGTTCTTTGTTAATTAATTGCTGATGTAACTCTTTTATACTTCCTTGGTACATCAAATTACCTTTATCGTTATATAAGACCTAGTTGTTTTATCTTGTTCTGGCTACTCTTGGCAACTTTTGGTTCAGAGCAAACCCA
The DNA here is from genome assembly GCF_020640915.1 of Waterburya agarophytonicola KI4. Lineage (GTDB taxonomy): Bacteria > Cyanobacteriota > Cyanobacteriia > Cyanobacteriales > Xenococcaceae > Waterburya > Waterburya agarophytonicola. The sequence goes on from NZ_JADWDC010000003.1 coordinate 65,554, forward strand.
CAATACCTTAACTCTACTATTTTCTGTGATGTTCGACCTATTTCCCCCTTATAGAAAATGAATTCCTCATTTTGTTACACATTTATTGGTTAATATTTGTAAACTAATTAGAGAAGTTGATTTTTATACATTTATACAAATTTTATCTAGCTTATGAAGCGCATATCCAGTAACGAGAACTATTTGCTAATTGGTCATATATTAGCGATGGTTTTTGGTTTAGCAGGAATTATTTTAGTGTTACCCAATCCTGATTTTTTAGTTATATTGTCTCAGTTTGAATGGGGAACTAAAATCTTTGGTTGGTCAATGGCTGGCGGTGGTGTAGTTTATATGCTGCTAGCGACGGCTGCCGTCTCTCTCTATGCTTATCGAACTCTGGGGTTGTGGCATTGGTTGAGCTTTATGTTGCCCGCTATTGGATTGTCTTTGGGTAGTGAATTGTTGGGAACTAGTACTGGTTTTCCCTTTGGCGAATATCGTTATTTAAGTGGTTTGGGATATAAGATTGCAGGTTTAGTACCGTTTACGATTCCTTTATCTTGGTTTTATTTGGGTTTTAGTGCTTATATTATTGCTTTGGCTGGATTAAACAGGCTAGAAGTAAAAAATTGGTTGTGCCAACTAGGTGCAATTTTTTGCGGTTCGTTATGTTTAACTTCATGGGACTTTGTGTTAGATCCTGCTATGAGTCAAGCACCTATTCCTTTTTGGGTATGGGAACAACCAGGAGCATTTTTTGGTATGCCATATCAAAATTTTGCAGGATGGATGGGTACGGGAATTATTTTTATGACAGTAGCCACCTTGTTGTGGAAAATTAAACCGCTGACTTTACCTACTAAAGATTTAAAGTTGCCTCTGGCTATTTATTTGGCGAATTTTGTTTTTGCTACCGTCTTGAGTTTGGCAGCAGGGTTTTATATTCCTGTATTGTTGGGTCTTGTCTTGGGTGTTTTTCCTTTAATTATTCTTTATTGGATAGCAAGCAATAAAAATGTTGCTTTTGTCAAGAATTTGGCAACTACAAGTTAATTGATCGCGCTAACTCTTCTTAATTGATAGTAAGGTGGGCAACTAAAGTAAATTTTTCTCTAAGAAAAACTTTTGGATTGCCTACTATTAATAATTAGTAATTAAAAGAAAGAGTATCCAGGGACGGATTCAGAATATTTGTTTGTCAGTATCTGGGAAGGAAATTATTGATGCGCCAATAATGCTGACGGGAAGTTAAAGTTGATTGATGTTATTGACAAATAACAAATAACAAACAACAAATAACTACCAGATTCAATGAATCTTATACCATTTTTACTGGGTGCAACAATAATATTTTGGGGTTGGCAAACGGGGTTTTGGCTTGTCGCTATTCCTCTAGCTATTATTTGCGAAACGGCTCGTTATATTAATTGGCGGTGGGATTTAACTACAGCAGATTTTCGACAAACTTCCCATGTCTGCACTGTCTTATTAGTGGGAGTTTTAATTTATCTTTTGGTTAGCGATCGCTCTTTGGGCTTGATTTTTGATTTTTTTCAATGGCTACCCGTTATTTGTGCGCCGTTGTTAATTGCCCAGACGTATTCTACGAGCGATCGTGTCGATCTCAATGCCCTATTATTTTTTAAAGATAAACCCCAGCAAAAAAAGCGATTTCTCTTAGATTTAACTTATCCTTATTTTGCAATTTGTATTTTAGCTGCCAGTGCAGCCAATACTAGAGATCTATTATTCTACGGTGCAGCGATCGTTTTAATTGCTCGCGTGTTGATGGCTAATGCCAATGTTGTTAAACCTAAAAGATATTCAACCAAAACCTTTATCGCTTTGTTTTTTTTAGCAGCAATATTAGGAGCAGGGGGACATATTGGACTACATCAGTTTCAACTATCCTTAGAAAGGAATACTGCTAAGTTTTTCTATGGTTTTTATCGTCCTCATAGCGATCCCAATCAAGTAAGTACGGCTATCGGTGATATTGGCTCAGTAAAGCAGTCTAATAAGATCGTGCTACGAGTCAAACCCTCGCCTCAACAAATCCCTCCTCAGCTGTTACGACGAGCTGTATACAATAAATACTCTTCAGGATTTTGGCTCGCTGCCAAACCCAATTTTACTCCTCTTAAATCCCAAAAAGATGAAACCACTTGGACAATTACCAATCCATCCAGCAAATCAAGACAAATAACTGTCTCTGAAAATATGGATGAAAACGATACTTTATTGAAACTCCCTAATGGTAGTCGATCGATAGCAGGAGTAACCGCAGAAAAAATCGAACAAAACCAATACGGTACAATTCAAATATATAGCGACGCTAGCTTTTTATCATATCAAATTGACTACGATCCCGATTTATCAACAGATAGTCCCCCAACACCAGAAGATTTGAAAGTCTTAGACAGCGAAAAACCAGCGATCAAGGAAATTGTTACTCAATTAGACCTCAATCATAAAACCCCTCTAGACATTCTTACCGCAGTCAGTAATTTTTTTAATACAGAATTTGATTATTCTCTAGAATTAGCCCGACAAGGGAACAATAAAACCCCCTTGTCTGCTTTCTTGTTGCAACATCGCTCTGGACATTGTGAATATTTTGCTACTGCAACCGCTTTATTATTGCGTGAGGTTGGTATTCCGACTCGTTATGTAGTTGGTTACTCGGTTAACGAATTAAGCTCTTTAGAAAAGCAATATGTAGTGCGATCGCGCAATGCTCATGCTTGGACGCAAGTATACATTAATGACAAATGGCAAACTTTTGATACTACTCCTGCTTCTTGGATCGCCTGGGAAAATCGCAATACATCTAGTTGGCAAACGGTGAAAGATGTTTTTTCTTGGATTACTTTTACATTACTGCAAACTATAGCCCTATTTAAAACTATCGGAAAAACTAACTATCTCTGGCTACTTGCCATACCTTTAATTGTTATTTTAATTAGAGAATTCACCAACAAAGGACAGAAAAGACGCTTAATAGTTCAAGAAATCAATCAAAAAAATAGGCACGAGCTTGCTGTTGGAATTGATTCTGAACTTTTTTTAATCGAGTCAGAATTAAATAAATTGGGTTTAAAACGCGATCGCGCTGAAACTTGGCAAGATTGGCTAATTAGGCTACAAAATACTCCTGAAACTTTCGATACAATTGAAGACCTGAGTTCCATTATCGAGCTTCACTATCGTTATCGCTTCGATCCCCTAGGCATTGACAGTCAAACAAGAGCCAAACTACGGTCTGATTGTCAAGAGTGGCTCGCCAAACACCGCAGCTCAACTATAGATAATCATTGACATTTTTAATTGTTTAATTATAGTTATGGGTTGACAAAAAAAATGAAAGTTATAATATCTTAATACTGGGGTTAATGTACGTTTGTCTTTTTGTAATTAGCCGTAATAATTAATTAAGCTGAAAACGGAAGTTAGTAATTGGAAACGAATAAATATGCCTGAAAAAATCATAAAAAGAGGAAAAATCAAATGCTCGCGCTTTCATTAGTAACCCTGTTTGTCGCAGCGATCGCTTTAATTATTAGTTTTAAAATAGATGATGATGTTTTTAAAGCTGCGGTGAGATTTACTTCTGTCGCTTTTTCATTAGTAACTCTATTTTGCGCTCCTTGGATTTTAAAATTATCTTTAGTGGCTGTTTCTCTTGCAATCGCCTCTTTAAGCTCCTGGTCGACTGAGAATTTCTAACTTGTTAGTTAAGACGACTGACACAATCAATAACTTATAAAAAATAGCATTTAAAGACATTAAGCAACAATATCTGATAATATTACGAAATATTAGCAATAAGATTACTTGATTATTTTAGATATGAATTTACTATTGGCAGTAGCAGGAGAATTTCCTACTTATTTCGTTGCTGTATACGTGATCGGTTTCATTGCTGCTGTTTCCATCGGCTCGATTGCTTGGTACAATTCCAAACGCCCTGCGGGTTGGGAGAATGCGGAACGCCCCGATATTGTACCCAATGTCAGTAAAGAGAAGGATTCTGACGCTGATGATTGATTTTTAAGTTATAGACTTTTATTTTGTTCTTTTTCAAAGTATCTAAGAATAATTAATCAAACTTGTTTCCTTGGATACTTTTTTTCATTAAATATTAAGTTTTATATTATTATCTTAAAATTTTTAAAAAGTTACTTTAAATTATGATTTTTTTAGTTTAAGTAAAAATTTATAAAAAAAAATAACCACTTTTTAATTTTAAGTGGTTTTATAATAATTACCTTATTTAATACTCTCTTTACTTTGGCTCAAATCAAGCTGTATTCTATGTAAGTGTCGCTAGAGTTGATTATTTCCAAGCTCCCCCAAGATTCTAAGTCTTTGAGATAGTTCCAATTTTGCTTGGTATTTTTAATTTTGCCCAATAACTTATTTTTGTTTTTCTTAGCTTTGCTTCTAAGATCGAATATATTCATAGACTAAATAATTCCTAAACTTGCATACATCATATTTACCAATATTTCATCAGTATAAATACTAATGGTAAATTAGTAGAAAAGTTCTAATTAATCCACTGCTAAATTTCCTATCTCGGTCGTTTAAAAAATCAAACCTTCTATCTACGTGAAAACAGATAATAGCCGACGTAAATTTACTATTGTCGTAGTAATAAGTTTTCTGATTAGTATAAGCAGTATTATTCCCCTCAGAATAGCGATCGCTCGCTATCGATCGCCCCAACCTCAGGCAATTTTAACTCTTGGTGGCGGTCATCAGCGAGAAGTATTGACCGCAGAATTTGCCACTCTCCATCCTCAGCTACCAATTTGGGTTTCTACAGGAAGCGAAGAAATGAGAGCTAGAGAAATTTTTCACAGCATGGGGGTTGATAATCTTCGGGTTTATATCGATCGCCGCGCTACCGATACCGTCACTAATTTTACAACTTTAGTAGGGGATTTCCAAAAACAAAATATTCAGCATATTTATTTAATTACTGATGATTTTCATCTTCCCCGAGCTAAAGTGATCGCCTTTATCGTTTTAGGTAGTAGAGGAATTACTTATACACCAATTTCTTTAGCTACCGATCGACCTCCTGAACCCAAACTCAAAATTGTACGCGATGCGCTCAGATCTGTAATTTGGATTTGTACAAAACATACAGGTTCTAGTTTCAATCAGCGTTCAAAAGCAACTAAACAAACCTGCTACGGGTTTAATTTTTGTAGCTAATAATTTTTCACTACCATAATTTAAAATATCTAGGAAATAGCGATCGCGCCTTTTAAAGATCAATTAGATATATCTCTCTATATATCTCTCTCTGTCTTATCCAGAGATAAGCTAAATCGTAATTTGCAAGTTTATACCTAAGAAAAAAAATAGTTATTTGGGAATACTAATTTTAGTATTTTATTCAAACTATTTTGATACTAGGTGTAAGTGATAATGACTAAGGCATCGAGATTATGGTCAAAGAGAAGTAAAAAAGAATTTTCGCGATCGCTACTACATAAAAATCTTCAAAACGATGTTAAATCGACTAAATTTAATCTTCTAATAATCACTCAGTTTTTCCCCCCAGATTTTGCTGCCACTGGTCAACTTATTCAAGAATTAGCTCGTAATTTAGGTGAAACTGATATTCAAGTAAATGTTTTTACGGGGCAGCCTGGATATGCTTTTCAACAAGAGCAAGCACCTAATAAAGAAGTAGAAAAGAATCTAACTATACGACGTTCTAGAACAGTAAAAATAGCTTCTCAAAGAATTCGTACTAAAGCATTAAGTGGAATTATATTTACTCTTAGAGCTACTCTAACTATTTTAAAAAATGGTCGTAAAAATAATGTTGTTTTATTAACTACTGCTCCTCCTTTTTTATCGATCGCTGGTTATATAGCAAATTTATTTTTGGGATTAGAATATATTTGTTTAATTTACGATCTTTATCCCGATGCAGTAGTAGAATTAGGAATTGTTTCAGAAGGTAGTTTTATCGCTAAACTATGGAATAAGATCAATACCTTTGTCTGGCAAAAGAGTAAGAAAATAATAGTTCTTAGTGAAACTATGAAACAGAGAATTATTGATAGACATCCTCAATTTGATGACAAAATTTCCGTAATTCATAACTGGGCAGATGCAGATTGGATCAAACCGATCCAAAAAGAAGAAAATTGGTTTGCTCGTCAGCACAAATTAGACCATAAATTCACAGTTTTATATTCTGGTAATATGGGTCGTTGTCACGATCTAGAAACTATTTTGGGGACAATCAAACTGCTACAACACGAACCAGTACAGTTTGTTTTTATTGGGGCGGGAACAAAACACGAGCAATGTCGCCAAGCAGTTGCAGAATTTAAGCTCAACAATTGTACTTTTTTACCCTATCAAGATAAAACTAATTTACCCTATTCTCTAACAGCTTGCGATTTGGCATTAGTATCGATCGCTCCAGGATTAGAAGGAGTAGTTGCCCCTAGTAAATTGTATGGCATCATGGCAGCAGGTAAAGCGATCGCCGCTATTTGTGAACCTCATTCTTATTTGCGTCAAATAGTGGATAATGCAGCATGTGGTGCATCTTTTGATAATCAAAGCAGTCAAGAATTAGCAGATTTTATTATTAGTTTGGCTAGAAATCCAGAATTGGCTGCAAATATGGGAAATGCTGGTCGTAGCTATATGATCGAAAACTTTACTCCCAAAATTATTACTGGACAGTATCGTCAAGTTCTCGATGTAAATACAACTCAGCAAGAGAATAATACTCAGCCAACAGAACCAAAACATTTAGATGAACTACCCCAACTTAGCTAACGTAACTAAATTTTTTGGGTATGTTCGCCCATCAGCTTATAGCCATTTATACAGATACCGTTTCTTTTGTTTTGACGGTAGCTTCTTCTGGTTTTTTGGGAGATTCAATTTCCAATTGCAGAGATGGTTTTTCCGTAATCAACCGCGCACCTCTACCCAAGGTAATATAGTTCCACGCCCATTGAATCATGACCACTAACTTATTATCAAATTCAATTAGATAGTAGATGTGGGCGAAGATCCAGATAACCCAAGCGACAAAGCCAGATAGTTTGGCGAAACCTAAATTAGCAACGGCTTTATTCTGTCCAATCACTGCCATGCTGCCAAAATCACTATAGGTAAACTGTCCGACTGCTTTACCTTGAATGCGTTTAACAAGTAAGTCTGCTACATATTCCCCTTCCTTCATCGCCACGGGTGCAACTCCTGGTAGAGGACGATCTCCTTGGTGGTTGAAGTTAGCCAAATCTCCGATGACGAAGATATCGCCATAGTTTTTGATGCTGAGATCTGATTCTACTACTACTCTACCCGCACGGTCTAATTCTACTTCAGTGCGATCGGCTAATACTTTACCCATAAAGGAAGCTCTAACTCCCGCAGCCCAAAGTATAGTGTGAGCATCGACAGTATTAGTATCATCGCCCTGACGATAGGTTACGGCATTGTCGGCAATGTTAGTTACTAAAGTTTGAGTTTGAACGTCTACACCCAAATCCTCTAAAGCTTTTTGAGCATCTGCCGAACATTCTTCGGGGTAGGGAGGCAAAATGCGTTCCATACCTTCAAACAATAATACTCTTGCTTGAGTGGTATCAATATCGCGAAAATCGTCTTTAACCGACTCATGGGCAATTTCGGCGATCGCACCTGCCAATTCTACTCCAGTCGGCCCACCTCCGACAACTACAAAAGTCAGTAATGCCTTGCGTTTGGCTGGATCGGGCTCTTTTTCTGCTGCTTCAAATGCCATATAGATGCGACGGCGCATTTCTAAAGCATCTTCCACTGTCTTTAAACCAGGAGCATCATTTTGCCATTGATCGTTACCAAAGTAATGATGGCTAACTCCTGTTGCAACTATCAAAGCATCGTAGTCTAAGTCTTCTCTATTTTCTAGAAAAACTTTCTTGGCATTGGGGTCTATATCCACTACCTTATCTAACAACACTTGAGTATTTTTATGTTTGCTCAAAATGACTCGCAAAGGAGAAGCAATATCCGCAGGAGATAATGTACCAGTGGCTACTTGATATAGTAAAGGTTGAAATAGATGAAAGTTACGTTTATCAATCAAAGTTACCTTGACGGGAGCATCCTTGAGAGATTTTGCTGCATAAAGTCCGCCAAAACCACCGCCTACGATAACTATATGAGGATGGTTTGTCTGCTTGGTTTGGGTGTTGTTCATAGTGAATATTTTGGAGATGTATAACTAATAAATACTGTTGTGAATAAACTGGCTGGGATATGGAAAATTCTTAGTGGTGTAAATTTAATTTTTCAGCAATTATATACTAATATAAACTTTTGCTAACTGATATTAATCGCGTGTAGGTTAAAAAATCAGTCCAAATATGTTTTTAGATTTCCTAATGTTACTGATAACTCTTTATTTGAGAGAATGATGTAGCAAGTAAAACAAAACGAATATAAGTACTTTAAATATTTTCGATAGAAATAAGTAATCACTCTCAGATTAATTTAGCTGGGAATGGGGCGTGTCATCAATTTCCCAATCTATAATTTCCCAGAATTGTATGTTTAACTTATTAGGGTTTGCGGACAGTTAAGCATTTTGGATTATGGGGTAGAAGACATGACTACTAATATCAACGGCATAATTGAATCGATGCCAATGTTAAATGCAGAATCTTGGATAGATTTGAGACAATATAACCCCTCTCAACACGATCGAGGAAGGTCGAGTTTGATAGTCATCTTATGGTGGCTCTTACAGGGAATCTTGTTTCCCCTAAGCTTGCATAACTTTAATAGTTTTCGTGCTTGGCTGCTGCGGTTGTTTGGCGCAAAAATCGGTCGAGGAGTGGTAATTCGCCCTAGTGCTAGATTTATTTATCCTTGGAAAATTGCGATCGGTGACTATAGTTGGATTGGCGATGATGTGGTTTTATATAGTGTAGACCGCATCGAAATTGGTTGCCATTGCGTTGTTTCGCAGAAATCTTATCTTTGTACGGGTAGTCATGATATTACAGACAGAGCTTTCGGTTTAATTACTGCTCCAGTTTTAATCGGTAATGGTACTTGGATCGCCAGTGATTGTTTCATTGCTCCTGGAGTTGCGATCGGTGCTAATAGTGTTATTGGTGCCAGAAGTAGTGTATTTCGTAATATTCCTGCCGAGCAAATTGCTTGGGGTACGCCATGTGTAGTTCATCAAGCCCGAATAATTAAACAATAAAAATATATTTTGATTCTGAATTTTGATTCTAATATTACGGCGGGAAAACCTGCCGTATTTTTTTAAAAAAAGAAGATTACTAAAAAACGATTAATTTTTTAAAATTATTGACTACCATTTTTGAATAACAAAAGTCAAGATTTTTAGTAGATTATTACAATCTAGATGTTATTTTAAATAACTACAACTCAAGATTTAAACAAAACAACAGATAAAACAATCTCATCTACAGTCAATATTTGGTAGTGTCAGACTAAAGAATCTAAAATAAACTGGACAACATAATTAAAAAAAAACAAATTATTGCCAAAAAATTGTGACAATAGAGAGAATTAACGGTATATTTTTTATAATGTCTATTAAGATAAGAAAAAAAACTTTCTAATAAGACAAAAGTTGGAGGAAAAAAATAATATGAGCGATACGGCTACAGCCCCATTAACAGGAAAAGCTTTACTTCAAAAAGTAAAAGAGCTATCCCATTTACCAAGACGAGAAACAGCTAAAAAATGTGGGTATTTTACAACCACTAAAGACAAACAAACTCGCGTAAATTTAACTGATTTTTACGATGCAGTCCTTGCTGCCAAAGGAGTTCCTTTAGATCCAGAAGGAACAAAAGATGGTCGCGGGCGCGAACCTACTTATCGTGTAAGCGTTCACAAAAATGGTCAAATTGTCATCGGTTCTACCTACACTCAAGCAATGAATTTGAAGGAAGGGGATAAGTTTGAAATCAAGTTGGGTTACAAACACATTCACCTAAAACAAATTGATGGTGAAGAAAATGGTGCAGCAGACAATTAATCAAATTAATCATCATTAAATAGATTTTATGTCTAAAATCGCCTTTGTTAGCGGGGGCGATATACTGTTACCTGAATTACTTAAGATGTTCGATACATCCTGGTTAAAAGTATTTACTTTTTTTGTAGTCTGGGCTGTTATCTGGTTGCCGATCGCGATAGTAATATCTCGCTTCCTCGACTGGCAACCAGGTAAAATATTAACACCCCAGCAAAAGCTTATTTTATTGGGATCTCTTTATCTTCTTAGTCCAATTGTTTTCCTCTGGAAAATAGAATCGGAAAGATTTTCTTTTGCCAGTCTTGGATTTAGTTTTCAACCCAACCTCTTAGTATCCATGCTATCAGGTTTGGCTTTGAGTCTGATTAGTTTGATAATTATTTTTGTTTTAGAATCTATTTTCGATCTAGTAAGTTGGCATTGGGAACGTAGCAAACAATTGTTTTCTCTGATTTTGCCAATTTTGGCTTTAAGTTTATTTATTAGTGTTATTGAAGAAGTAATATTTCGCGGTTATATATTTAATACTTTTGTCGAAGACTATCCTTGCTGGTTTGCAGCTACCATATCCAGTTTGATTTTTGCTTCGCTACATTTAATTTGGGAAAGAAAGGAAACATTGCCACAAATTCCTGGGTTGTGGTTAATGGGAATGATTTTAGTAGGGGCAAGACTAATTGATGATGGTAATATTAGTTTGGCAATAGGTCTTCATGGAGGTTGGATTTGGGGCTTAACCTGTATTGATTCGGCAGGTTTATTGAGTTATAAACAACAACATTCTTGGCTAACGGGAATCAATAGACAACCCCTAGCAGGAATTGCAGGTATATCTTGCTTGATAATTACTGGTTTGGCTTTATGGTTGGTATATGGCTATGGTGGAGTAGTTTAATTGTTCAATTGGGGTAAAACAATCTGACAGGGATCTTCAACACCTTTAGATATTTTGCCTTTGGTAATTTTATTAACATCTCCGTGGGTAATGAGATCTCCTTTCCCCAGCAAACCATAATAGAGTTTGTAAAAAGCCATTTTCTTGGTTTCGCTAATTACCTGTTTGCGAGCAGGTTCGTGTTTCCACCAGTGAGGATCGTCTATTTCAGGAGAACTAGGAGTAGAGTAGGCTGTAACTTCAATATCTTTACCCAATACTTTCTCAAAACTCCAGACTCCCCGACGGAGATGATAGCGATCGCTAACTAGGATGATTTTATTGACAGGTTGTTTGATATCTTTAAGTTTGCGTTGAAAAGTTTGGGCTTCATCAAAGGTGCTTTCCACCAAATCTCCACAATAAAGGCGATCGCTGGGAAGATTGTATTTAGCAAAAATATCGCGATATCCTTCTAACACGGGTACTTTTTCATCAATACCGCCAGCGTAGTAAATTCCTTTGACATTACCTTGATTGTATAGATCGATTAAAGTCTCCAGGCGTTCGTTGCTACCAGACAACAACACCGATAAATCCCCTTTCGGATTCTCTTCTCCCGCAGCTAGCCATTTACCATAGCTAATTGCTAAAGGTTTCCATGTTACTAGAGCGATTGAGACAAAACCCAAAAAAGCAAAGAAAGATATCTTGACAAATTTTTTTTTCATTGATCGATAATTTATAAGAAACAGCTTTTATCTAAATAATAGAGATAATAGGAATAGGGAATAGAAGTATTTTTCTATTCCCTATTTTCTATTCCCTATTCCCTGATTTGCTTGTATTATTTCAAGTCCAATTACACTAAAGCTTCAGCCAACTTTTGAGAAAGATTGAAGATTCGACCGCAACTTTCAGCGTGCCACACTTTTAACTTATCATTAATGTTGCCCGCAACCAATGGTCCCATTAAATAGAGATTTTCATTGACTTCAAAGTCGCCACTCATGGTGAAACCGCCTTTAGAATCATTAGGAGTACAAATTCCTTGGTCGACTAAATTTCTAATCAACGTAGAAGAAGACTTAGTTAAATCTTGGAAACCAGCACAGTTAATGACAACTTTAATGGGTTCGCCAAATGTTTGTTTTTCTTGGCTACTAGAATCCATAAATTCAAATCCAGATTTACCTTCGGTAGTTCCGATAAATTTACCCTTAATAAACTCTAGTTTGCCCTCGGAAACAAGTTTATCGACTATATTAAGATAATCTTGTCCCGCACGTCTTTGGTATTTACCAATTTCTATACCGTACTTGATGACGAACATTTTTTGTTCAGCAAAATCCAGCAGATTGAGAGCAGTAATTACTTCTTTGGAGATTACCTTATAAGTTCCATCTACAGTTTCTCCTTGTGCTAAAGCAGCATTGACATCTTGTTTAACTGCTTCAAAAATTTGTTCTGCGGTGAATTTTTCCGATTGAGTTAAAGTAACTAAATTTTGGGCGACATAGTTATTGGGGGTTGGATCGTCATAAATGCGATGGGGGAATTTAGCATTAGGAGAAACAACAATAAATTTACTAATTAAATTTTTAGCCTCGGGTATATTGTTGAGACTATAAAGTGTCTCCAAGGCACTAGCATTAGAACCAATGATTAGTACTTTGTTGTCTTGAGGAGTATTGGATTGTTTTAAAAATTCAACAATGCGATCGATATTACTATTTTGTGAAGGCTCGTACATATCGGCGATCGCACAAATATCCTTGTCTGCTTCACTCTTTTCAAAGTTACTCAAGAAAGAGGCTTTATTTGGAGGACTACCAATGGCTAAAACAACTTTTTCAGCAATTAAAGAATTATTTTGTGCGGAGGTAGCAAAGTCAACTTGATATTTTTTGCCGTCAATTTTTTGTACGTTTAGAGCTTCGCCACTAAAGAGATCACATTGGAGATATTCTTTATTTTTGGCTTCGGTTAAAAGCTTTTCTACCCGTTCTTTTAAATACCAACCAAATACATAGCGAGGAATAAATAATTCGTCCCAATTGCCTTTAATCATTATATCTTCATAGGACTTGAGCCAATGCTGATTGAGGACTCCAGGTCTGGTTTTGAGGGATTGAAGTACTGAGTCGTAATTATCAGTCAACCAAGTAACAAAACGACCTTTTTCGTCTGGGGGTAAAAATTCTTTGAGGGCGGTAATAATTAGGGATTGTTTGCCCGTTCTGCTACCGTAAGGAACACCAGTCCAAAATTCTCCAGATTTATCTAAAATAGCGACTTTTATTAGTTTATTGGGTAAACCAGAGGTTTTACTTAGTTTTTCTTGGAGCAAAGAAATGTAGTGAATCAAAGTATAAGTACAGGAAATGCCCGATCCCACAATAGCTAAATCGTAACTTTGCTTGTCTAATGTAACTGGTTGAATAGTTGTATTTTTGCTATTTAGATTTTTCATTTTAAACTTGGATGATTATGAAAACTGGTGATGTTTTAAATAGATTTGATGCGCCCTAGCAGAGATTTATTGCTGTTCTCAATGTCAGTTGAATTAATCCAGTAAAAAACCTGGAATACTATATATATTGCTTGGTGTATTTGATTATTTATTTACTTAATCATATTACGAAATTTATTTTTAGCTATAAAAACTGCAATCAGACAATGTTGAACTAGTTGAACTATATTATCAAATAATACAGTCGAAGTAGCATTTGTGTCTTCAACCAAGTATTATGGCAAAAAACTCCATAAGTGATAAGTGTGAAACTTGATGGAATGAGGAAATCGGTATTAAATTTATCAACAATTAATCAAAATAGTTTTTTGCTTTATCTCTTCTTCGTATAACGATCCCAATTAAATACCTAGGTGGAATCAAGTAGAAAATTAAAACCTGAAGAAGTAATGAGTCATTACTCAATACTTAACATAGTGCGATCGCTAATTTAACAAGCTTCTCAGCCAATAAAAAACTTTATTTTTTAGTTCGGGTGCGGTTAAAATTCCTTGAGTGGGGCTAAAAAGAAAGGCTAATAAGAAAAAGCCAAAAATTATCATGACGATCGCAGCACCAGATGGCAAATCGAAATAATAACTACCATACATTCCTGCAATACTAGAAACTGCGCCAATAATCGAACCGACAAGCATCATTCGATCTAGTTCTTTGACCAATAAATAAGCAGCGATCGCAGGTCCAACTAATAAAGACATTACTAGTAATACACCCACAGTTTGCATACTAGCGACGATGGTTAAGGTAATGGCACAAATTAAACCAAAATAAAGTAGATTGACAGGCAAACCACAGGCTTTTGCACCCAAGGGATCGAAGGTATAAAATTCTAGTTCTTTATAAAATAGTTTGGTTAGAATTAAAATAATTGCCGTGATAATTACAGTGCGCCAAACATCACTACTAGTAACTCCCAAAATATCACCGAATAGTATTTCATCTAAGTTGATGCGATCGGTGTTTAAGGAGGTAATTAGAATTACTCCCAAGGCTAAAAAACTGGTTAGAGTAAGAGCCATTGCTGCATCAACTTTAATCCGCGATCGCTTTTGAATATTTACTACTAATAAAGCACTCAAGATCCCCGCTATGAATGCGCCAATTGCTACGTTTATTTCTAAAAAAAAGGCAATGGAAATTCCTGGTAACACTGCATGGGAAATCACTCCACTCATCATCCCCATTTGTTGCAAAATGAGATAGCTACCTACCACTGCACTCAATATTCCTAGAGATAAGCCGATAGCGATCGCCTGACGCATGAATTCAAATTCTAGGGGTTCGGTTAACCAAGTCAACATCTGGTTGATTTTTGCAATTCTGGAGTTTTTTGATTAGTTAACAAGGGTAGCGAAGGAAAACCCCGCTGATCGCTATTACCTACGGGCAAATAACGATTGTAAGCCTTATTAATATTTTCGTTGGTAAGTACTGTTTCGATCGAACCTGCGGCAATTAATTTTTTATTTAATAATAATAATTTATCGTAGTTTTCTAAGGTTTCGCTAAGGTCGTGGCTGATTACTAGTAAAGCCTTTTGTTGTGCTTTTAATTCGGCAAAAATATCAAAAATAATACTTTCTGTCTGACTATCTACATTATTAAAGGGTTCGTCAAATAAAAATAATTCCGCATCTTGAGCGATCGCTCTAGCTAAAAATACTCGTTGTTGTTGTCCCCCTGAAAGCTCTCTTATTTGGGAAGCCCGATATTGCCACATACCCACTCTTTCTAAGGCTTGGCGTACTAATAAATGGGAATGCTTGCTATGGCTTCTAAACCAACCCGTAGAGCTTATTCTGCCCATCATCGCCACCTTTTCGACAGTGACAGGATAATCCCAATCAATTTGCGATCGCTGAGACACGTAAGCCACTTTGTTTAATTGCTTGGTAACGGGTTTATTTTTCCAATAGATAGCTCCTGAGGCACAAGGTATTAATCCCAAGATGGCTTTAATTAAACTGCTTTTCCCCGCGCCATTTGACCCTAATAAACCAGCAACTTGTCCTGGTTGTAGAACAAATGAAACCCTTTCTACTGCCCAGGTATGACGATAGCTGACGCTAAGATTGCGAACTTCTAGCATTGACGACGAATAATAATGAGACTCGTTATCATTTTACCTTAAAATAATAAGAATGATTATCATTGCGATTTTCTTTTAGAGCGTGTCATAAAATATTTACTTAGATGTCAAACAAATTAAACTTGAAAAACATCTCAACCTTGCTTATTTTAGGCTGTATAACGGGTTTGAGTGGTTGCAGCTTCCAAGGTAAAGATAATATTGCTAAAGCTGAGAATAAGCCTGAAATAGTAGCATCTCACAGTATTCTTTGCGATCTCGTTAACACTCTTGCTGAAGATACAGTAAATTTGACTTGTTTAATAGATGGCGATCGAGATCCTCATAACTATAATCCGACTCCTTCTCAACTCAAAGCGATCGAAAAAGCCCAGTTAATTCTTTATGGTGGCTATCAGTTAGAACCCAAAATCATTAAATTAATTGCAGCAACGGAAAACCCCTCGCCCAAAATAGCAGTATACGAGGAAGTGGTTGCCGAACCAATCCAAAGCCAACACGAACATGAAGCAGACTCGAAAGAAGAACATACAGAATTAGAACCCGATCCTCATGTCTGGCAAGATGTTGAGAATATAGTAGCTGCGATCGAATTAATCCAACCGATATTATTGCAACTAAATTCATCAGAAGCAGCCAGATATCTCCAAAACAGTAGTATCTTAGTCGAAAAATTGTGGCAGCTTGATGGATGGATCGACGAACAAATTGTGACTATTCCCGAAGGAAAAAGAATTTTAGTTACCACCCACGACTCTTTTAATTATTTTGTTGAAGCCTATCCTTTAGAAGATTATAAAACCCTACAAGGATTAAGTTCACAAACTGCTCCCACTGCTTCCCAAGTAAAAGATTTGGCGATGGAAATCAAACAGATAGGAATACCTACCATTTTTGTTGAAGCTACTAAAAGTGATCGCATTATGAACAATGTGGCTCGTGCTGCTAATGTCGAACTAGCAACAGATAAGCTATTTGCTGATGGTTTGGGAATAGCAAATAGCTATAGCGCAATGATGTCACACAATGTTTGTGCGATCGTCAATGGTTTGGGGGGAGAGTGTCAGCCTTTTGAAGAATGAATGCGATCGCAATACCATCAAAGACTAAGACATCAGGCAAAAATAACTTACTATTCAATCTGTTGGTTCTTTTAGTATTATGGGCTGTTCAAAATCTAGTACCACTTCACAATTGGTATTTGCAGTAATATCTCTCAACAAATAATCAGTAATTTCTTGATTAGTTTCATTTTGAATTGAAAAAAGAATCGCCTGATTGTCACTTTCAATATCTTGTTTAGCCATCCAATCATGAAGTTTCCACTTGGGAATAGAGGACAATGGTGATAAACTGACTAAGATTTGTGTTCTGCGATCTATTTCGGCGAAAATAGCTTTTCCTGTCACGATCCATAAAGTTAGATCTGGATCTTGAGGCAAAGTAAACACTTCTAACCAATTGCGCTCGAAATATTCTGGTAAATAAACTGGTTTAAAACCAGGTTTTGGGGTTAATTCCATTAAAAACAAAGGATCTTCAACGGTTCTGCTAGCAAATTTACCCATAAAAGTTCTTCCTCCAGCAGTTTTCTTAACCTCCCAGTCTTGAAAATTTTCACCGCCTTGAAGTTTAAGAAAGTCTTGTGACAGATCTATTACCACTGCGCCATCATAAAATAGCGCTTCTCCTGTAGTGTTTCTAAACAAAGCACCATTCCACTCTGGAACATCTGCAATAAATGTTGCCTGTTCTAATAATTCAGGAATGGGTTTTCTTTTTCCCGAAATAAATTCTAAATGAATATATTTTTGTTTTACCCACGATCTTGTAGGGTATCCACTAACAAAAACACTGCCCAAAGAAGGGCTATAGTTATATTCTCCACGAGTGCATTTTTTAAATAAACGCCTGAGTAGATGGCACGGTTGGGCAGATAATTCGGGTAGTTTAACAGGAGAATCAAAATTAGCTGTATCCTCTGCAAAATGGACTTTCATCATATAATCGATCGCATTACGATCTATCCATAGCCAATCATCTTGTCCCAGAATGAGATCTGTAATCTGCCCCCCCTCTGGTGCGAGAGTCATTTGATCGATCGCATTTTTTTCTCCTGCTTGTTGGAGTAATAGTTGTTTTCCATTAGTTCGATCTACAGTTATGGTATATTGGCTATTTTTTCTCTCAGCCGTAACTGCTAAATCTTGCTCTTTTTCTGAAAGCATCTCTCGCGCTTCTTGTTTTAGATTATTCTCATTTTTTTGAGCAATACAATATCCCCCAAAAGATTCAGCAAGAACACTTTGAGAAAACAATACAGTTGTTGCGATCGCGCCGATACTTGTCGATAAATGTACTGTGGAAAATAGCTTAGAGCTTAAAAAAATACGTAGCCATGAAGAGTTCAAATTAGCTACTTTAAAATTAAAATAATTTTGATAAAACATATATTAAATAAACGACAAATAACTGACAAATTAATGTGAATGTTCGTGGGATACTTTTCTACAATCACTTCAGGTGCAATTCAATATTCGGTCGTTTTTCAAGATCGAATATTGAATTTTGTATCGTAATATTGGTCGAATTTATACTAAGTTAGGCAAACTTAGTTTTTTCTTTTCCCAAGCTAAAGCAGAACTAACTATTTCGTCCAAAGAATTATGTTGAGGTTGCCAACCTATTACCTCGCGAATTTTATCTCCTGAGGCTACTACACAAGCTGGATCTCCTGCTCTAGGAGGAGTTTCGATAATAGTAAAATCAACTCCAGAAATTTCTTTGATTTTTGATAATACTTCTTTGACACTGTAGCCACTACCATAACCGCAATTAAGAATCTGGCTCGTTGATTCTTGCTCTAGATAGGCTAAAGCATTTACATGAGCAGCAGCCAAATCTTCTACATGAATATAATCTCTAATTCCCGTACCATCAGGAGTAGAATAATCTGTGCCAAATATGCTAGCAGAAGGACGAATTCCTAAAGCTGCATCGCAACCTACTTTGATTAAATGAGCCGCTTTTTTGCCCATTTGACCAATTCTTCCCGAACTATCAGCCCCAGCTACGTTAAAATAACGCAAGATGACATATTTAAGTTGAGAAGCTTTAGCGTAGTCGCAAATAATCCTTTCGCTCATCAACTTTGATTGTCCGTAAGGATTGATGGGAATAGTGGAAGATGTTTCTTTTACGGGATAGTCTTGGATTTCCCCATACACTGCTGCGGTACTAGAAAAGACAAATTGATTGACATTAGCACTTTCACAACACCGCAATAAGTTGACTACATTACAGGTGTTATTGTGATAATAAGCTAAAGGTTTTTCTAAAGATTCTGGGACAGAAATGCTAGCAGCAAAATGTAATACTGCATTAAATTTGTGGTTCGCAAAAACTTGACCCAAACATTCAGTATCACTGAGTTCGCCTTGAATTAATTCTCCATATAATATGGCATCTGCCGAGCCTGTAGATAGATTGTCATAAATTACGACTTCATATCCAGCTTCTCCTAACTTTTTTACAGTATGAGAACCGATATAACCCGCTCCACCAGTAACTAAAACCTTCGTCATAATAATTATTACCTAAATACACCTCAATTCATAGTCAATTATAAATAGATAGTAAATGTTTAAGATAAATATTTGGAAAACTTTTTTCTTTAAATTGTTAACAATATGTGATTATTGCTAATAGCTATCAATAATTACTGAATAAGCTGCTTAAGCAAAAAAAGTTAGTCAGAATATCAATTTGGTCAAATGTAATTTTGATTGTTGAATTACTAGATACTATTTCAAAAGATATATTACTCAATTAGTATAGAAAATTGAATAATAGCTAAATTTAAAACTTGGATTCAATAATTGCTATGTTCATTACTATAAACATCTTTTAAAAAATCGACGATCACAATGGTAATTTTATTAATAGTAATTATCAATTTGTTGATCGCCCAATCTTTTTTCAACTATGCCTCGATCGCCCAAACTAAAATTTGACCGTGGAACTCTAATCTTGCATCCTCCCCCAAAAGGTAAGGCTTGGCTGGACTATGCTACTTGGGATGATCGCATAGAAAAGTTTCGCATTCCTGCAATTCATTATCGTCCTCTCGTAGAAGCTTTGCAAGCAGACGACAAAAAGATTGTTGATGAAGCAAGAGAATTCTACGATCTGGAGTTTAAAGCCATATCAAACTTTGAACCCTATCCCCACCAAGCAGAAGCCCTACAAGCCTGGAAACAATCTGGAAGACAAGGAGTAGTTGTTTTGCCCACCGCAGCAGGTAAAACTTATTTAGCCCAACTGGCAATGGAAGCTACCCCCCGTACAACTTTAATTGTTGTCCCGACTTTAGATTTGATGCACCAATGGTACGCCCAAATTGAAAAGGCATTTCCCAACATAGAAGTGGGCTTGTTGGGAGGAGGAGCGCGCGATCGCACTCCTATTTTGATTGCTACCTACAACAGTGCAGCTATCCATGCAGAAACTTTGGGAAACCGCTACGCATTGCAAATATTTGATGAATGCCATCATTTACCCACCGACTTTTTTAAAGTCATTGCTGAATATGCGATCGCGCCCTATCGTTTGGGTTTAACTGCAACTCCCGAACGTAGTGACGGTACTCATCGTCATTTAGATACTCTGATTGGGAAAATTATCTATCGTAAAACCCCTGAAGAACTATCGGGAGGAACTTTAGCAGATCATAAGATAGTGCAAATGAGGGTTAAACTATCCGATGACGAACAAGCAGAATATAATAGTGCGATCGCAACTCGTAATAAGTTCTTGCGCGACTCTAATATTTCTTTGGGTAGTCTTCAGGGATGGCAACTATTTATCCAGGCTAGCGCGCGATCGTCCCAGGGAAGAAAAGCCATGTTAGCCCACAGACAAGCTAAGGAAATCTCTCAAGGAACGGATGCTAAATTGCGGGTTTTAACTGATCTAATTACTCAACACGATACAGAACGTATTTTAATCTTTACTAACGACAATGCGACGGTTTATCGTATCTCTCAGCAGTTTTTGATTCCTGCTATTACCTACCAAACCGCCGTTAAAGAACGACACAATATTCTCACTAGTTTTAAAGCAGGGGAATATAAAACTTTAGTCGCTTCCCACGTGCTTAATGAAGGGGTGGATGTACCCGATGCCCGTATTGCAATTATTTTATCTGGTACGGGTTCGACGAGGGAATATATTCAAAGACTGGGTAGGGTATTGCGGAAAGGTAACTCTACTAACAAGCAAGCCATTCTATACGAAGTCGTGACGGAAAATACGAGTGAAGAAAGAACTTCCGAACGTCGTCACGGAGAACAAGAATCATCTAAATACAGACAGTTGGAACTCGTTCCTCCTGCGAAACCTAAGCCGAAAAAGAAACAGCAGTTTAAAGCAGCAGAAAAACCAACAGAGTGGAATAAAGATGAATAATTAGCGATCGCTTTTGGTAGACAGTTAAAACTTTTTATTTCTTGTTAATGAAGGGTATCAGGTGCATCATGTAATCTTGTTTTCCAATAGATACACCAGCCATGCGAAGAATGTCGTAAGCCGTGACCAAATGAAAGTAGAAGTTTGGCATCAGAAATTCATGAACATAGTTGCTACTTGACAGCTCGATGTAAGCTCCCTCGCCGATGTCAATGCGCGTAACCTCATCTAGTTTTACGTCGTCAACGTTAATACTTGAAACAAGTTCCTTTGTATTCGCTATATGTTCGTAAGCTTGGGCAAGGGATAAAACTTCTGGGTCTAGATTATCCATTGATTTACCTTCACACCACAAAGCAAAGTTGCGTGGTTGATTGCAGGTGAAAGCAATTTGTGTACCAAAGGGAAGCATATCAGCCGCAATTCGCATCTCAAGAAACGACTCTCCACCACTGAAATGAGTCTGAGCCGACTTTAAGAGGTGTTCAAGAGTCGTTAGGCGATTTTGGAAAATGGTTTTGATTGTATCTATATTCTGACCTTGCATTTTATGAACCTTTAAAACTTAATTTATGGAGCATAACTACGTTTAGGATTTTTTGCAGCCTAACTATTAATTTAATGTCAGATCTGATGTGTAAGATCCAAAATTAAGCAAAAATAGGTTTTTTATTGCTATTTTTCTTCAAACTCTTTTCTCCTCAACCTCAATTGAATATCTTCCAATAGTTGCCGATTAACGCTCATCAAATCGGCAACTAAACCAAAGATCCAAAACTGTACTCCAATCAATATTAAGATAGCAGCTAAAACCAAACTAGGAACGCGGGGTTTGGCAGGATTATCCCCAATAATGCCCCAAAATAAGATTAACCAACGACAACACAATAAAAATCCCAAACTAAAAGGAATACTCCCCAACAGCATAAAAAACTGAAGGGGGCGATAGGTCATAAAAATTCTTAGGATAGTTAGGATGGAGTGCTTTACATAGCCAGAAATGCTCTTAACCAAACGAGAAGGGCGCAAATAACCGTTGGTACGAATGGGAACCGAGGTTATAGTCAAACCCCTTTGACCAGCCTGAATGATAGTCTCTAAAGTGTAGGTATATTCATTAAATACATTTAGTTGCAGGGCTGCCTCACGACTAATAGCCCGAAAACCACTAGGGGCATCGGGAATGCGCGTATTACTAGCCAAGCGCACTACCAAACTACCCAGTCTTTGTAAGAATTTCTTGATCGGGGAGAAATGTTTAATTTCTTGAATTGGTCTAGCACCAATGACTATTTCTGCCCTACCTTCTAAAATTGGTGCAATTAGTTTGGGAATATCCGCAGCACAATATTGATTGTCGGCATCCGTATTAACAATAATATCTGCCCCCGCATTTAAGCAAGCCTCCAAGCCCGCCATAAAGGCTTTAGCTAATCCTTGATTGCGGGGCAAATTGACAACGCGATCGACACCATTAACTTGG
The DNA here is from genome assembly GCF_020640915.1 of Waterburya agarophytonicola KI4. GTDB lineage: Bacteria > Cyanobacteriota > Cyanobacteriia > Cyanobacteriales > Xenococcaceae > Waterburya > Waterburya agarophytonicola. The sequence goes on from NZ_JADWDC010000003.1 coordinate 88,032, forward strand.
GCTACTTCTACAGTGCGATCGCGACTGCCATCATTGATAATTAACCATTCAATTTTATCTATCCCTGGTAGTTCGCGGGGTAACTCAGAGAGCGTCAATCCTAAAGTCGCTTCCTCGTTGTAACAAGGAATTTGAATGATTAGTTTCATTTAGCCATCTGAATTATTAACTCGCTTAATCGTCCAAAAAGGAAAATTCTGACTGGGATTGATCGTCACGCCATCAATACTATTTTGAGCAAAGGCATAGTCTTTGGTTTGCCACAGAGGAACATAAGGCACATCTTGGACTAGCAATTCTTGCAATTCTCCAAAAATACTCTGGCGTTTTACTAGATCTTGTTCGGTACGAGATTGTTGGATTAATTGATTGGCGCGATCGCTATAATAAAAAGAACCCCTACTTTGGGCTGCCCCTTCTTCACATCCAACATTGAACGAACCTTTATTGCAGCTCATAAACGGTTGAATATAATTATCGGGATCGAGAAAATCTGGATACCAATCTACTAAGGCTGTAGGATATATTCCTTGGCTGAGATTGCCAAAAAAGGAAGCAGATTCCACACTATTGGGAATAAATTGAATCATTCCTCCCAATTCTTGTTCTGTATAGGCTTTAATTGTATCCGCGACAATACCACGAGTAATCGAACCAGAAGGATGCCAAATTTCAATGATTGCGGGATTTTCCTCCGAATAACCAGCTTTGGTTAATAATTCCTGGGCTTTGGCTACATTACCATCTCCATAAAGTTGCTCAAAAGTTGCCTGATAGCTATCAAATGCAGTGGGAATCAGACTATAAATCGGTTCCGCTTGTCCTTTTAATACTCTGTCATTAATTAAAGCACGATTGACGATTGAAGCGATCGCCTGACGTACTTCTGGCTGATTTAGGGGTTCTTGTTGTAGGTTGAGAACAAGATAGTTAACTACCGTACCCGAACCCTCAATTACTTTCCAGTTATTTTCTGCACCACTAATTAAACTTTCAATTTGTTGGGGATCTAAAGACTGATAAGCTACGTCTATTGCACCAGTTTTAAAGCTGTTAAATAGATTAGCGGAGTTTCCTGCATAAACTTGCATATTGACTCCCTGATTGGCTGGCGCATCTCCCCAATAATTCTCATTGATATCTAAACTAATAGAGTCGCTTTTAAACTGCGCTAGCTTATATTTACCCGTTCCGATCAGGATGCTGGGATTAAATTCTCCCGCACCCCGTTGATATGCCTGGGGAGATACCGCACAAGCACCAGGAAAAGCCAGCAAAGCAGGAAAAGCAGCAAAAGGTTGTTTTAAACTAATTTTTAGTTCGTATTCTCCTGTTGCTTCAACTCTATCTATAACATCTCCTAGTAAAAAAGCAGGTTTCCCTCCATTCTCGATAAAACGCTGTAAAGAAAATGCCATAGCTTCGGCATTAAAAGGCGTACCGTCATGGAAAGTAACCCCCTCCCGCACGGGAATAGTATAAATTAGACCATTGTCATCGATCTGTGGCATTGCCGTAGCTAGCAAGGGTTCAATCTCCGTTGTACCTACTTTGTAGGTATAAAGGCTCTCGGCAACATTATAGATAATGTTTAATCCTGCAAGTTCGTAGTTGTCTGCGGGATCTAGAGTACGAGGTTTGAGAGTTGTTCCCACGGAAATGCGATCGCTGTTAACATTATTATTTTGTGGCGCAGGATCGCTATTGCATCCCAACACCAAAGCGAAGCAAAATAAAAATAAAAATATGTATCTGCTTAACTGATTTAGTTTTCGCCAAATATAAGAAAGTTTGTTTCCAATCATTATTAAACACGATGCTTCAAAAGTCTATCTCGCATGATAAACGTTAATTGATTACATCGCTTCTGCGATCGTGAAAACCGCAAAACTTAATTTAATTATTTTTATTCATAACTGTAATGACAGAGGAATTACCACCAACTGATTTGCCAGGATTATTTCTTTTGCTAATCCGTAGAAGAAGACGCTTAAAAGTTGTAGGAGAATCGATGTTACCTTTTCTCAAACCAGGAGAAGAAATCCTAATCAATCCCTATGCCTACTGCAAGTCTCAACCCCAAATAAACGATGTCGTCGTGCTAAATCATCCCCGCGATCAAAAGATAACTATCGTTAAAAGGATTACCAATATAGCGATCGATGGCAATTACTTCCTAAAAGGCGACAACCCAGCAGCGAGTAAAGATAGTCGCCACTGGGGTACAGTTAGACAGAGGGCAATACTTGCCAAGGTAACTAGCCGTTTTGCCTAATAAAAATTTAATTATTTAGCTATAGATTTGGATTACTGATTTAAAATTTAGTTCGAGCTTAAGATAGATTGTAAAAATAAGATTGAATCGATCAAGTCAATTCAAAATCCAAGCCTAGTTATCGATGGCTGCTTGAAAATCGGCTCTATCTTCAAAAATTTCAAATGCTTTGTCTAACTGAGTCAACTCAAACATGATTCTTACAGATGGGGCTAAGGAACAAATTCCAAATCTGCGCCCCAAACTCTCTGCTAAACGAAAAGCTTTAATCAAAGCCATCAACCCAGCACTATCCATAAACTCAACTGCTTCCATATTCACCAACAAAGCAGAGTCAACCGAAGATCTAACTTCGACTGTCAAACGTTCCAAAAACTCCGAAGCATTGGCTGCGCTTAAGAAACCTTCTGGACGGAAAGTTGTGAACTGCGTACATAATTTTGTGCTACTCATTGTTATTGCTTCTCGCTATTAGTATTACTTAATAAATTGCTTCTATGGTTCAAGAATAGTCCGTTAAATTACGGATATCTACTTATTTTTACTTACTTTACGGAATCTTGATGAAAAGATGAAGTACTGCTAAACCTCAATCAAAGTTATAAAATCTAGCTTGTTAAATGTATCTTGAAGTACATTATTTTTGTGATTTATATAGTCCTGAATTTGCTTCAATTCACTTAGGGTTTAGAAAAAACTCTCTACCTTTATAGTCAATTTAATGCCTTTCTATATCGGGACAATCACGGAAATCTTTATTTGAGCTTTTAATCGGTTTAGGTGTGTGCCACTATTCCATATAGGTTAATTATGATTTAGTTTTATTAAAAAGTTGGTAATGAAATTTACTGAATCATTTATTTTTCCTATTTTGATTGTCCATAACAATAGAAGATAAAGATAAAAAACTAGAAAAAATATTCAATTAGATCGTTTATCAGAAAGTAATTATTATTTTTAGATAAAATTTTGATATTCAAAACTTATCTTGATGCGCTGTCCAGACTTGGCGAACAAATTGATTGAGACATCGACTCGCCGATATTTGGCTTTGATTTGTTTTATCGGTCTTATCTAAATCTGCCAACAAAGATATTACTTCTGTGTCTAAAGCAGGACGAAACATGTCAATCGGCCATAACAAATCAGAAACCGATCGCAGATGAATTAGTTGTAAATTTTCTGGAGTCGCTTCACCCTCAAAATTTTGTATGGTCATACATATTGGTCTAAACCAGCATATTCCACGGCTGGTAATTAACTGAATTACTTCCCCATAGAGACAAGTCGATCGATACTCCAAGCAAATGATTTGATTTACTTTGAATGGTAGCGTTGACTTACCATAACTTGTTTCTTCCATAATTTAGTTGTGAAACATGATAATCGCACTTCACACTATATTTTATCCGCTTTGAAGGGGTGACACTCAATTGTGTACAGTAAAAATGCTGGGTCAGGAATTCTGACCCGAGAGTCGATCGTATTAAAAACAACAGTTTGCCAATGCGATCGACAGTAGAATAATAGAAATTTGCAGCTAAGTACTGTTTTCTAGGAAATATATTCTAATTCTTTTAGTTTATTAAATATCTTATCGACACTCTCCGATAATTCTTCGAGATCTGTACGGCATTCTATTTCGGGGTTAGCAGGAGGCTCATAAGGATCGTCAATTCCTGTGAACTGCTTGATTTTTCCAGCTCTGACTTGTTTGTATAATCCTTTTACATCGCGGTCTTCACAAACGGATAAAGGAGCATTGACAAACACTTCTAAGAAATTGTCAATATTAGCTCGCATTTCTTCTCTAATAGCGCGGTAAGGGGAAATTACAGGCACTAAAACAATTACACCATTACGAGCTAAAAGTTTAGCTACAAAACCAATACGACGAATATTGGTGTCGCGGTCTTCTTTGGAAAAACCTAAGTCCTTAGTCAAGTTTTCTCTAATCTCATCACCATCTAAAACTTCTAGCTGATATCCTTCAGTTTTTAGCTTTTCGGTTAGGGCGTCAGCAATAGTGCTTTTACCCGCACCACTAAATCCAGTAAACCAAACGGCTACTCCACGTTGCTTCATGATTTTTTATATTCCTTAATATTCTTTATGTCTCTCCGTATTTTACTCGGTTAGATCGCTTTTGTAATTTTAAAAACTTATAGATAGATAAAATAAAACTTATTTAGCAGTTTGCAATATTATGATTAGTTCGGCTATTTTTCATTTAGCAATTCCAATTAATGACGTGACTATTGCCAAACAATTCTATAGAGATGGTTTGGGTTGTGCGGTAGGTAGAGAAAATAAATCTGCTGCGATCTTTAATTTTTATGGGACGCAATTAGTCGGTCATATTACCCAAGAAAAACTAGTCAAGCAAGCAGGAATTTATCCTCGCCATCTAGGATTAATTCTGCCCACAAAATCTGAGTGGGACAAATTGTGCGATCGCGCTAAAAAGCATGGTCTAACTTTTTATCAACAGCCTAAATTGCGTTTTCCCAATCAAACGTTAGAACATTACACTTTCTTCCTTGAAGATCCTTTTTACAACTTGTTGGAATTCAAATACTATAGCAACTCTTGCGTGATTTTTGGAGGTACAGAAATCGACCTAATTGGCGATGTTGCCCAAAGGGAAAACTAGTATTTAATTGCTATTCCATGTTTTGCTTTACAATACAGAGCCTAAAGTTGTAATCACAAATATTAAAATAATTACTGTAAAAACTCCCAAGAAAAAACTACTAATGAATAAGAAGTGCTGTCTTCTCTGACTTAAAGCCTTTGGAGAGACTCTAGAATTATAAATATTACCTCCATAACCGTTGAAAAAACTTTTGTCATTTCTCAGTTTCGTTTTAATTTCATGTTGAACTTGAGAATATTGGTTGGTCAAATTAACTATCGTATCTTCTTGAGATTTAATAGTTTCTTGAAGCTGAAAAATACCAGATGTTAAATCGGATATGACGTGGTTCATTCCTGGTGAATTGGCAACCTCATTTTCATAGGCATAGTCCGAATTTTGTCGAACAATAGCAGAAACTTTATGGGGAATATATTCTGTATGTGTGGCAGTGACTTCAGACTGATGATTATTAACTCCAGATCCATCCCAATTACCAAAAATTGGTCCAATTTGGAAAAAGCCCTTTTCAGTTAAACGAATAATATTACCAATATCTTTAACGCTAGTATTTTTAAGGACATAACCTCTAGCACCTACCTTTAAAGCTCGGTTTAACTGTTGTTTATCATCTTGGCTGGTAAACAACAGTACTTTTGTGTTCGGAAAACGTCGTACAATTGCTTCGGTAGCATCAATACCATCAATCTCTCCAGGCATTTCAATATCCATTAGTACCAAATCTGGTTGATGTTCCTCAACTTGAACAATTGCAGCTTGACCGTTGTCTGCCATTCCTACTACTTCTATATCCGCTTCAGTAGATAAATTGATTTTGAGAAATTCTCTGATACTGTTTTGATCGTCAACTATGATGATAGCAGTCATGTTTTTAAGGACAATAATAAATAGGTATTAATTGAATGGAGTATCTTACAAAAATTGTAAAAAATTAAATTTAGATTCAATCCAAGGCAAAGAGTGCTTCATTAAAAATGGCTAAAACTACTGTGGAAACAGTCTTCACTATTGGGATGTTATTAGCTCAAGCAGTCTTCTCTTATAGCTTTTGGCTATTCAAGATGACTCAATTATTAACCGATTATTGTTATCAGTTCATAGTTAATAGAAATCGGTGACTGTAATGATGATGCAATAATTTACCAAAAATTTGGACAAATTACTATATGTGAGTAATTTGTGATGTTTTTTATACTACACGATTGACTTGCAGCTGCAAAATATAGCAAAAATAAATAATGCACTTTAATCTACTAATCATATAATAGAAAATATACAAGAATTGTAATAAAAATAAATAAAATAAATAAAATAAAAAGGCAGAAAATTTGAGGAATGAACGGAAAGTTTTAATCTGCATCTAAGGAAAAATATTCCATTCATCCTTGATTATTCTGCATTATTGTGCTTAAGAGGTAATGCCCTCTGATTCAGAGAATCCCCCCTTTGACTCACCACAAACCTAGCAAACCATCAATCTAAGGAGATATTCAATGCTACGACTAGAACATATCAGCAAAATCTATACTACAGGAGAAGTTCTAAAAGATGTTACTTGGGAAGTTAAACCTGGTGAAAGAGTCGGTCTGGTGGGGGTAAATGGTGCAGGAAAATCGACCCAATTAAAAATTATTAATGGTGAAATTGAAGCAACATCAGGGGAAGTAATTCGTCCTGCTAGTTTAAAAATTGCTTATTTGACCCAAGAGTTTGAAGTAGAGCCGACAAGGACGGTTTATGAAGAATTCTGGACGGTTTTTGTCGAAGCCAATGCCACCCAACAACAAATGAATCAAATTCAGCAGGAGATGGAAACAGCCGATCCCGATAAGCTAGATAAGTTAATTGATCAACTGGATAAATTACAGCGCAAGTTTGAGGCTTTGGACGGTTATACTTTGGACGCACAGATTGAGAAAATTTTACCAGAAATGGGATTTTCTTCTGAGGATGGCGATCGCTTGGTAAGCTCTTATAGTGGGGGTTGGCAAATGCGAATGAGTTTGGGTAAAATTCTGCTGCAAGAGCCTGATTTATTACTTTTGGACGAACCGACCAACCATTTAGATTTAGAAACCATTGAATGGCTGGAGAAATATTTGCGGGGAATCAATACACCGATGGTAATTGTTTCTCACGATCGCGAATTTCTAGACCGTCTTTGTACCAAAATTGTGGAAACCGAAAGGGGAGTTTCGACTACTTATTTAGGCAATTATTCTAACTATTTAGCCCAAAAAGCAGAAACCAAGTTGGCTCAGGGCGCTAGCTACGAACGACAGCAAAAAGAACTTGCCAAACAACAAGAATTTATCGAAAAATTCCGCGCTAGTGCCACTAGAAGTACCCAAGCTAAAAGTAGAGAAAAACAATTAGCAAAAGTTGAATTAGTAGAAGCACCTGTTGGTGACTTGAGAAGGCTTAAATTTCAATTTCCTCCTTCTCCTAGAAGCGGTAGAGAGGTAGTTGTTATTGATGAGTTGGTTCACACCTTTAATAACAATATTTTGTTTTTGGGTGCTAACTTAACTATCGAAAGAGGCGATCGCATTGCTATTTTAGGGCCTAATGGGGCGGGAAAATCCACCCTCTTACGGATGATTATGGGGATGGAGCAATTTGATGAAGGAACAGTTGAAATTGGCAAACACAACGTGATTCCTGGCTATTTTGAGCAGAATCAAGCAGAAGCTTTAGACTTGAATAAAACAGTAATGAGTACGATTCACGATGAAGTTCCCAAGTGGAAAAATGAAGAGGTGCGTACTCTTTTGGGACAGTTTTTATTTAGTGGCGAGACTGCCTTTAAGAAAGTTGAAGCCCTCAGTGGAGGAGAAAAAGCTCGTTTAGCCTTGGCAAAAATGCTTTTGACTCCTGCTAATTTAATGATTCTCGACGAGCCTACCAATCACCTAGATATTCCTGCCAAAGAGATGTTGGAAGATGCTTTACAGGATTATGATGGGACAGCGGTGATTGTTTCTCACGATCGCTATTTTATTTCTCAGGTAGCCAATAAAATTGTCGAGATTCGCGACGGAGAATTAGTCGAATTTTTGGGAGATTATCATTACTATCTAGATAAAATTGCAGAAGAAAAAGAAAAAGCCCGACAAAAACTAGAAGCGGCAGAAAAAGCTGCCAAACAAGCTGCTAAAAGAGCCAAACAAGCCGATAAAAAGAAAAATAAACAGAAAAAAGCCAAAGCTTAAAACAACGTAACAATTAATAATTGTAGGGTGGGTAATAAGATTCTAATGCTATAAATAGCCAATCGATTTGTGTTGCCCACCAAATGTAGTCAACAATTAAACAATGGAATTAGATCGGCAGTTACAAGTATTGATCGACGATGCAGCTAGTTATGGTGTTCCTCCTGTAGCGATCAAAAAGGCGATCGCGCCAGTGCTGAGATTGTTTGCTAATAAATTACAGCATTGGGAATATTATATTTTGCAAAATCTTGAGAATGATTGGGTTTTGACCACTATTACTAATCCTCAATTGAAGCAAACTAAGAATGTAATTTACGCTTTTGTTTCAGTGCAAGATGCTGCTGCTTTTGGCGGGAAAACTAACCCCGATCTTATTGCTATGCCAATTGGGATCGCTCAACTGTTGTTTAGGTTGTTTTCTTTACAGCAGGTAGATAGTATTATTTTTTTAGAAAACTCGCCGAATTTCAATCAAGGTGTTGAAATAGAGCGATCGCATTTATCAGAGTTGATTCAACAGCAAATTCAACAATTGAATAATATTCCACCCGATCTTGCCTAAATGGTGAAAGACTGGATGACTGGGTGATAATTAGCTTCTCTTGAGTTCTCCATGCCTTAAAAAAGCAAGGAGAGTCAAATATCTACAAAATATGGCTCAATCAATAACTAGTTGCCGATCGTAGTGTATGCGGGAAACCGTATTTTACTTTGGATTTTTCTCTGCTTTACAATAGGAAGTATTAATTAAACAAGTAATTTAACTATTTTTCAACAATTTTAGTTAGCTAAATATATAAATTTAAGCCGATTTGGAAAAATATCATGGGATTTTTTGATTCTCAAGTAGTACAAGAAGAAGCCAAAAAGTTGTTTGAAGATTATCAGTCTTTAACCACGTTGGGAAGTGAATACGGTAAATTTGACCGTGAAGGAAAAAAAATGTTCATCGAGCGAATGGAACAGCTAATGGAACGCTACCGCATCTTTATGAAGCGTTTCGAGCTTTCTGAAGATTTTATGGCGCAAATGACTGTCCAGCAACTCAAAACTCAATTAAACCAATTTGGCATGACTCCTCAGCAAATGTTCGACCAAATGGAAGTTACCCTCAAAAAAATGAAATCAGAAATTCAGCCGTAGTTTTCGAGTAATCTTCAAAATCCAAAAAGAGGGATGTTCCAAATCAACAACATAATCTATCAAAGACTACTGAAGCTAATTCAAAACTCCCTCTTTCGACTGTTTTAGTAACTAATCAATTAAGCTGGCTTAAATAAATATTGACTATTTATTTTAAGTAGTTTTGCGATAAGGAACCTTAGACATGTAGTTCATGTTGGTCGCGGAAGAAGCACTAGGAGCATTTGCTCTAGTAGGTAGGCTACGAGCCATATCCAAATACAAAGAAGGACTTCCTGCTTTGGGTTTTGCTTCTTGAGGAGTGTAACGACGAACTTCGCTTTGCCAAATAATTTGAGGGAAACCCAAAATGGAGCGATAGTATTCGCTGTAACGAGGAGATGTGATGTTGAAAGGACGCTCGCCAGCATCGCGACTAGCAAGTACTCGACGACGTTGGAAAGGCACGATGTCGTAACCGAAGCTATCCATGTATTCTTCACTGTCTAGCAGTTCGTCTACAAAGCCTTCGATACCTTTGGTTGCTACTTTAATAGACCAAGCAATTTTTTCTCTCTCGTTGTAGACATCGCGTCCCAAAACTCTTTGAACACACTGTTCTACAAAGCGATAATTGCTGTTCTTGGCATAGAAACTATTATAAAAAGTTTCTGATAGTAAAAGTCCTCGAATAAAATCACGAACGGTAATTTGACCGTTACGCAATTGAGATTCTAAAAATCTTTCACGATCCGCGCGAAAAGCATGAAAGAAGATCTGGCGATATGCAGCTTCAATCAAGTCATTCATTTCAGACAAAGAAAGTAGATTCTCTGCTGAGTATATTCTGGGTTGGTCATCTCCTCCAATGTCGTATCCTGCGACACGAACATTCTGAGAACTAGGCTTATAGCCCAATAAAGGAATAGACAAGTCAAAACCTCCGTCTATTGTTTTGTATATTAAAATTCTTAGTCCCAATCATACGGTAGATAGGGGTTCAGAATAAACAACAGTAACAAAATATTACAGAGTTATCAATTAACTTTTTGTTGCTTAACTTAGTTCTCGTTATCAGTTATTAGTTACCAGCCTGAAATAGCAAAGGCGGGGGTTTTTGAGCTGTTGGATGTTTCAGATAATCGATCGCTTGTAGTTACGCGAGATTCGGCGCAAAAAGTAGCAGTGTTAAATCCGCCAAATCTTTTGACAGTACTACTGCGCAAACGTAAATCGGGATTGACAAACCAAAAACGTTCAATAATGCTCATGGTTTCATATTCGGTAATTAAGACTAATCCATCTTCTTCATCCATGCTATATTCCCCCGCTACGGGAACAATCTCTGCATAGCCTCTTTCTCTCAACAGTTTTCCTTTTCTGGGATTTTTTGAGTCGGGAATAAGGGCAAATACAGTTGTTCCCTTATGGTCTTCGTTATCCTTATCCCATGCCATTGAACCATCCCAACTGACAAAAGCACCACCGATTGCTGTAGTCGCTTCTATATTATGCATTTGACAGATTGTAGCTATTTTCTCATCATCAGCATTCAAAAATTCTACGTTAATATCTGAGCCACCACTTTCGGCTCTTCTAAATGGTAGATGATGGGTAGTGCGTTGCGATCGCCACTGTCCTGCACTTTGCTGAAAAAATTCTTTAGCGTCTTTTATGGGACTCATAGTCATATCTGATTTTAATTTTTTAAATAGCTTATACAAATTAATATATCGAGAATTAGTTAGCTTTTGTTTTTTACCAACTGTCTAGTTGATTTTAAAATTTTTTCCGCATCAAAATACACCAAAATTACTTTTTTACTATAAGTATTTTATAACTTTTTATTGCTTTGATTAATTAATACTTGACATTGTAGACATCTTATATTGCTGATGCTAAATTAATGAAAAATCCAGCCTGAGAGAAAATAAATTGTTTCTTGAGGTTAGGTTTAAACCAATCAAAGTTTAAAAGAGGGAAGGCAATGAATTTTTCAGCTCAATTAAGTATCGAGCAGCAATTTAAACTCAAAGTTCTTCAAGAACAGGTGCAAAGTTTAGATAAAGAACAGGCTCAGGAGTATTTGTTAGAAATGTTTCGTCAAATGATGGTCAAAGATAATCTAGTAAAACATTTATTAAAAGACGCCTAACATTGTTTTTGCAATCAACAAATTTAGCTGAGTATGTAGTGTGAAGTGTGCTGTCTAAAAAGCAAAAGATATCAGGGGAGTAAAATTATCTTCTGCCATTGATGGTGCGATTTTAAAACTTGGGAATGAAGCCAAAACGATCGCTTGTTTGTAACAGAACTTTAAGGTCTAACGCTTCGCATCTACAATATTTTTGCTCAAAATCGAAAATTATCTAAAGAAAGAATTAAGAACAACAATCGACGTAAAATTTGATACTCAACTCGCCACATCTTTAAGTATTAAGTTAAATAGAATGTAAAGCCAGATTTAACAATGCTTCCAGTTTTTTGTAAATTGTTAAAGAATAATTTATTTATCACTCTGAGGGTAATTATCGAGAAACATTACCTCTTACAATGAATAGAGCAATAAGTAAATGTACTAGGCAATAGTAATGGAAGCAGAGAAACTGAGTCATGAAGCGTTGTTATCAGGAAGAGAGCTTCAAATTGTTGAGTTAGTGGTAACTGGATTGAGCAATCATAAAATTGCCCAACAATTAGAAATTAGCAAAAGAACTGTAGACAACCATATCAGCAATATTCTCAAGAAAACTGGTACGAATAATCGTGTCGAATTGGTGCGTTGGTCTTTGCAATGGGGCAAAGTATGTATAGATAATGTCAACTGTTGCTCTTTGCCAAGTCTCAGTCATGCTGTGGATTGTAATGAAATGGTGCAATAGTCTGAGATCGGGTAAGTTAGCTTTAGCGATCGCAATATTTAGCCTATTTGGTTGTCAGAGTTCTAGATACATTACTCCCCCCACTCAAGCAATTAATGCTACCCTCAATTCTTCTTCCGCAGAAGGGCATGGTCGCCTTTCTCACGATGGTCGCTACCTAATTTATCACAGCGATCGTCTTAATTCTCAGCGTAGTATATTTCTTTATGACTTACAGCGTCGCCGTTTAGTACCCTTGCCTGGTTTAAACCAACCAGGAAGTATGCAATATCAAGCAGACCTCAGTTCTGACGGAAGAAATATGGTCTATGTATCGGAGCAGCTAGGTAAAACTGATATCTTTTTATATAACCGCCTGACAGGAAAAAGCCAAAATCTAACCAAAAACTTTATTGGAGAAGTCCGCAACCCCAGTATTAGTGGCAATGGTCGTTTTGTTTGCTTTGAAAGTAATCGATCGGGACAATGGGATATTGAAATCTACGATCGCGGAGTAGGAATTGATTTTTCTCAACCTGGCAATATTTATAATGTCCCCGATACAAGCAGTCCCCCAGGTTAATTGGTGATTTTATCGTTCTAACATTGCTTCTTGACCTTGAACAGAAAACAAGTGGCCCAAAAAAGCTTCTACCTTAGAGTTAGCAGGTTCTCGATAGGCATAAAAAAGATCTTCTGTAGTCGATTTATTTTCCTCTGTCAGTTCTCGATTACTTACTCGAACAGCAGTCAAACCTTGCCCTTGTTCCCTTTCATTGAGAGGACGAGTCAATGCAGCTAAATCGACTTGTCCTGAAACTAAAAGTCTTATTGCTGTTTCGCTTCCGTCAGTGCCGACTGTTACGGTTGTACCAGGAAATTCTCTCTGGAAACTTCTTTTTAAGAGTTTATTAATCTGCTTCATTTTAGTTGCACCATTGATCTTGACAGATATCCCCATAGGGACAATTCCTGGCGCAGAAAAAGAAACGGCGGAGGTAACTACACTAGAATTTTCTTCGGGAGAAGAAACAGATACATTTTTCTCGACTATCTTATTATCTTGAGTATTTTTGACAAAGTTCAATTTTGTCAAAACTCCATAACCCAAGAGTAAAACTCCCATCGTCGATCCTGAAGCTAAGATTAGGGGTAGGGTGTCACTTTTTTTAAACATAGATTTTTATCAATAAAATTTAAAATTACGTCAATGGATATGTTTGTTTAAAACCGAATAATACTGGTTACAAAATTATAATGTTGGCAATGATTTTATCATTTTAATTGAGAATCAATGTAACTTAGTTATCAAAATGTTAGTCTTATTTGATTGAAGAAATCTTTAATCAAATAAGACATCGTCTTTTAGTACAAAACAGTCACTATAGTAGTGTCTTTGCACCCCTTCCTTATTTCCTGTAAACTAGGCTGGCGACCAAAAGTTAGATATATTTATTAGCTATAGTCGCCTAGTAGCAACTAACTTAGTAAATCCAGTCATTCAAGAGCAAAAAAATAATGCCATCGCCAAATAACCCGCGTCGGACAAAAATTGTTGCCACAGTAGGGCCAGCGACACTTAAGCCCGATGTTTTACGTCAGTTAATTAAAGCAGGTGCAACTACCCTCAGAATTAATTTTTCTCATGGGACACAGCAAGACCATCAAAAAGCGATTCGGTTAATCAGACAAACTGCTTTTGAATTAGATCAACCAGTAGGCATATTACAGGATTTACAAGGACCCAAAATTCGTTTGGGTAAATACGCTACTGGCAAAATCAACCTTAAAAAAGGCGACTCTTATATTCTGACCAGCCGTCAAGTAGAGTGTGATCAAGAGATAGGCTATATTAGCTACCAAAAATTAGCTTCAGAAGTTCCTGAAGATGCCACCATTTTGTTAGACGATGGCAAGGTGGAAATGAAGGTAGAAAAAATAGATAAAGCCAATCAAGATTTGCATTGTCGGGTAGTTGTAGGAGGAGATCTTTCCAGCAACAAAGGTGTAAACTTTCCTGGAGTATGCCTTTCGGTTAAAGCCTTAACCAAAAAAGATCGCGAAGACTTGATGTTTGGCTTAGATCAAGGAGTGGACTGGATTGCCCTTAGTTTTGTCCGCAACCCTCAAGATATTTTAGAAATTAAAGATTTAATCTCTAGTGCGGGTAAATCTATCCCCGTAATAGCTAAAATCGAAAAACACGAAGCGATCGAGCAAATGGACGCAATTCTTTCTTTGTGTGATGGAGTTATGGTAGCCAGGGGAGACTTAGGAGTAGAGTTACCCGCAGAAGACGTTCCCATTCTTCAAAAACGCTTAATTGCTACTGCCAATAGACTGGGCATCCCAATTATTACCGCCACTCAAATGCTGGACAGCATGGTAAATAACCCTCGACCTACTCGTGCAGAAGTTTCTGATGTAGCAAATGCTATTTTAGATGGTACGGATGCGGTCATGCTTTCTAATGAGACTGCGGTGGGTAACTATCCTGTAGAAGCAGTAGAAACAATGGCTACTATTGCCTGTAGAATCGAACGGGAACAACAAACTAACAACCTGAAAAGAACCAAGCGATCGATTACCCACGCTATCTCGGCTGCGGTAGGTCAAATTGCATCCCAATTAGATGCTGCTGCGATTATGACCTTAACGAAGACTGGCGCAACGGCTCGTAATGTCTCCAAATTCAGACCCAAGACTCCTATTTTAGCCATTACACCTCATGTTTATGTATCTCGTAGGTTGCAGATGGTTTGGGGAGTTAGACCACTATTAGTTCTTGATTTGGCTTCTGCTACTCAGACTTTCCAGGCAGCAATCAACGTCGCTCAAGAGAAAAATTGGCTATCTGCTGGAGATTTGGTCGTGATGACAGCGGGGACTCTTCAAGGAGTTGCAGGTTCGACTGACTTAATTAAGGTAGAGTTGGTTAAGGCAATTTTGGGTGAAGGATCGGGTATCGGACAGGGGGCTATTAGTGGAAGAGCGAGGGTGGCTCAAGATGCGAAAGATATTAATGACTTCAATCCTGGAGAAATCTTAGTGACTTCTTCGACTAATGCTCAGTTTGTGGATATTATTCGCCAGGCATCGGGAATTATCACAGAAGAAGATAATTTAACCAGTCATGCTGCGGTAATTGGTTTGCGCCTGGGCATTCCCGTGATTGTTGGCTTGAAGAACGCGACGGAAATTATTCGAGAGGGAGCTATTTTAACTTTAGATGCCAAACGGGGTGTAGTTTATTCGGGTACGGAGAACAGGCAATAGTTTTTCAATCCCTGATTAATTCTTACTAATAGATGGAGGAAAATCGTCGCGCCAAAAAACAACAGTTTCATCTAGAGGTTTAATTGTAGTTTGAGGATAGTAAAAAGCTAGGATGCGCTCTGCCGACCAACCCAATTTAGCGAGGTTATAAGAACCATATTGACTCAAGCCGACACCATGACCAAAACCACCTCCGACAAAAGCATAACCATTTAGTTGTTTGCTCTCGTCATACAAGGGCTGAAGGTAGAAAAAAGTACTGCGGGGAGGTTCTAAGGCACTGCGAATTTCGTTTTTGTGTAGCTGTAGTTTCCCTAAATCGGTTTCAATAGCAAGAGTCAAAATTCTACCAGAACGCGATCGCTTGTGGACTTCCATTGATTTAATTGTTTTAAAATCAGCTAGGGGGTGGCGCGTCTTTTTAAGATACTTTTGCAGATCTTGGCTTAAGGCTTTAATGCTTCTAGTTTTGCGCCAGCGAAATACGCCCAGCCTACCTGTTTCGTTAAATCCTCGCTCTAAACTAATAAAGTGACGAAAAGTTTTTTCATTATTGAGGGGATATTTAACCAAATCCCAGAAAGGCTTAGGAGCATCAATTACAGGCTGAAGATAGGGACGTTCTGCTCCATTCCAAGTATCTTCAAAACCAGCGGTGATACCTCCTGTAGTAGAAGAATAAAGGGCATCAATTAATTCATTTTCATAGGTAAGTACTAATCCTGCGGTTTGTGCGATCGCGCGATCGCTTGTAGCATTAGCATCATTCAATCCTTTATATACCTGGCAATGAACTGTAGCGCAAAGTTGATAGTCGTCTACTGCAAAACGCCGTAGATTGCGTAAAGCATAAGTGCGGGCAATTATAGTTTGGGCTGCAACTGCCTGAGGAGGAGCATTTGCCCCAATTTCGTAAGGAACAACACCCCGCAAGTAAGTTTCTAAAGGAACATGATTTACCAGGCTAAATTCTCCATAAGAGTTAGGCTGGAGTTTCAAACTACCACCGTAAATACGAGCAGCTTGGGGTGTGTTACTCGTATTAACCTTAACCAAGTTTTTGCTACTGGTAATTTTTACTTCATCCTGGTTATATTCTTGTCCGTTAATTTCCAAAATAATATTTGGCTCTTGATCAAGAATTTCCGTATCTAGATAGGGGGCATCATAACCATTGGCTTCTAGACTATGTAAAAGCCAACGACGTACCAAAGGAGTGCCATAAACATCTCGTTTTGCCCAAACTTGCCATCGCCCTGGTTGGGCAACCTCTACTTCAAGACCCAATTTTTTCCAAGAATTTGCGCTATCTTCGGCGGTTTCAAAAGTAGAGCGATCGCTTAAAATCAGCTTTTCTTGCAATTTGGCTTGAGTCAATTTCGTAGAATCCACTTTTAAAACTACTTCCTTAGTTTCAATAGGGGAAAAAGCTTGAGAAGGATCTAGAAAGCTTACTTTCAAAGAGTCGCCAGAGACACTACTAATAGTGACTCGTTCGATCTTGGCATCTTCATCTTGAATCGGTTTAGCTCCCAAACGCTGAATAATACCGATCTGCAATTCCATTTCTTTGGTTGTTGCTTCAGCAGCAGCAGTAAGCGGAATCCCCCACAAACTACCAAACCACAAGACACTAAGACAAATCGTAGTTTTAATCATAAAGTTTTAATATGCTCAAAAAAGAAAAAGCCTTCTTGTCTTTAAGAAGGCTATGTTCGTTAGTCTAACTATGAGACTGGATAACTAGAAGATAATTAATCCTTGTTCCTCAATCTTCATCATCAGTTTCAATCAACATCTCCCCATTCATCATTTTTTTAGCTGCGTTCAATAAATCTTCTTCCACATAGGGTTTAACAAAATAACCATTTGCACCACGAGAAGCAGCTATATTGCGCATTTTCTTCGCGCCACGAGAAGTCAACATCGCGATGGGTAACTGAGCTAGTTTTTCATCTTTTTCCAGTTGAGATAAAAGCTCTAGACCATTCATGCGGGGCATTTCAATATCACAGAAAGCAATATCGCACTCTAAACCATCATTGAGTTTTTCCCAGGCTTCTTGACCATCTCTAGCCTGTTCGACTCGATAGCCAGCTTTTTTAAAGGTCATAGATAGCAATTCCCTAACTGTAACCGAATCGTCAATAATTAGTACTAGTGGAGCAGTCGCAATTTCTGCTTCAGCATTGCGGTTTTTAAGTTTATTGACATTAACAATGACCGATTCTGCTTCTTTATTTGCCCGATTGATCTCAATTAGATGTTGTGCCACATCCATCAAATCTTTTTCAGTATAAGGCTTGGTTAAATATGCTTTTGCTCCCAGATCGTTGGCTATCTGTTTGTGTTTATCTGCACCACGAGAAGTCAACATGGCTACTGGTATAGACTTAAGTTCATCATCTTTTTGAAGATTGGAGAGTAATTCTAAACCATTCATGCGTGGCATTTCAATATCACTAAAGATCATGTCGCACTCCAAGCCCCCTCGTAGTTTATCCCAGGCTTCTTGACCATCTCTAGCCTGTTCTACGCGATAACCTAGTTTATTAAAACTCATTGATAATAGTTCTCGAACGGTAATCGAGTCATCAACAACTAGTACCATAGGCTCTTGTTGGATACTTTCGACTTGAGCCTGTTTCGCACCCATTTGACCGTTGATAACATCGAAGCCCACTTCAATGGTTCTCTTACCCTGGGCAATTTCAATCAACTCTAATACATCACCAATCGGCATAATTGTACCATCACCCAAGACAGTAGCTCCTGCAATACCTGGTGGCTTAGGAATTGGTCCATCAATTTGTTTGATTACAATTTCTTGTTCTGCTCGAACTTCATCTACCTCTACTGCCAACAAGTTATCTAAACTACGCAACACAATGACAGAGATAGTATCATCGTTGTTTTGGTTGGCATTATAAATTCCTGCTCGACGGATTTGACGATTATAGTTGAGTAAACCGCTAAGAGGTCTTAGAGGTAATAAAGTATTCTTCCAAGAGATGCAGCGCACGCCGTTATTATTGGTTTGAATATCGCTGGGTAAATATTCTTTAGTGTCTTCTACCCCATCAATAGGGAAAGCAATATTACTGTTATTATCTACACAAGTTAGAGCTTTACAGATACTCAAAACTAAAGGCAGACGGATGGTAAAAGTCGTACCTTTGCCTATTTCAGACTCAGTGCTAACCGAACCGCGAATTTTTTTGAGGTCGGTATTAACCACGTCCATTCCCACTCCTCGACCAGCGAAATCATCTGCTTGATCTTTAGTACTAAATCCAGGATGGAATAATAATTCGTAGACTTGTTGGTTGGATAAGTTTTGAGCATTTGCCCAAGTGATCAGATTTTTTTCGATCGCCTTCTTTTTGACTATTTCTGGATCGATCCCCGCACCATCATCCGTTACTGTAATTACGGTTTGGTTTCCTTGAAGGAATGCTCGTATGGTGATATTTCCTGCTTCTGGTTTACCTACCTCAAGTCTTTTTTCTGGAGTTTCAATCCCATGAGAAATAGCATTGTTAACTAAGTGAGTCATCGGATTATAAATATGCTCGACAATCATTTTATCGATTAAGACATCTTTACCTTCGACATGGAGTTTGGTTTGTTTTTTCTGCTTGCGGGAAATATCTCGAATCGCTCTAGGTAAGCGATCTGCGGTCTGTCCGAATGCGACCATACGAGAGGAGTTCATGCCGTCTTGTAACTGACTTGTTACCTGGCGGAAGGTTTGAGCTACTTTATCGGTTTCGTCTACTACAAACTGAATATCCGATGCAGCCTCTCTCACCCTAACAATTAGTTCGATAATGTCTTGAGACAGTAAATGGAAGCCATTAAAGCGATCCATTTCCAATGCGTCTAAGCCTTCTTCTTGGGGTTCTTCTCCACCCCCAAAACCAGAATTTCGACCTGCTGCTACAGGAGAATTGGCGCGAGACTGACGACTGGCAATTAACGCTCCTTCTAAAAGCGATCGCTCGTAGAGATCGTGCATTTTTGCTCCTGCTTCCCCTAAGGACTGGACGTGACCCAAAAGGTTATCGAGGAAACGACGCAATCTTTCTTGGTCGTCTTCTAAACGATTACGTTTAACGACCAATTCTCCAATCAGGTTATTGAGATCGTCCAGTTTTCTCACTGAAACCCTCATGGTTTGGTCGAAACCCTGGGCTTTGTTAGGAGAGGAAGGAGGAGCTTTGATCGATGTCTTAGCTACGGGTTTTGCTGGAGAGGTGAAGGAAGGTTGCTTGTCTTGTATGGTATTCGCTTCGTTAATAAGTAACGAATTTAAGCCCGATAGGTCAGAATCAGAATTGAGAGAGCTTTCTAGGTCATCTAAATTAGCATTTGATTCTGACAGTAATGAATTTAAAGAATCTATTCCCGAATCCAAGTCTAGTAAACTGTCTAAATCCTCACTATCTAGACCATCTAAGGCTTCTACAGTCAAAGAGTCTAGATCGTTTTCTAATTCCCCTAGTCCATCTAGTTCCAGGTCCCCCGAGCTATCAAAGCTCATTTCATCTAAGCTATCGTCTTGGGAGACGTTTTCTAATTCCCCTAGTCCATCTAGTTCTAGGTCCCCCGAGCTATCAAAGCTCATTGCATCTAAGCTATCGTCTTGGGAGACGTTTTCTAATTCCCCTAGTCCATCTAGTTC
>NZ_JADWDC010000003.1:108220-157472 GCF_020640915.1 Waterburya agarophytonicola KI4
AGCTATCGTCTTGGGAGACGTTTTCTAATTCCTCTAGTCCATCTAGTTCTAGGTCCCCCGAGCTATCAAAGCTCATTGCATCTAAGCTATCGTCTTGGGAGACGTTTTCTAATTCCTCTAGTCCATCTAGTTCTAGGTCGCCTGAGCTATCAAAGCTCATTTCATCTAAGTTATCGTCTTGGGAGACGTTTTCTAATTCCCCTAGCTCTAAATTCTTCGATTCATTCTCAGCTTCTGAAACGATATCTACCTCGGGTTCACTATCGGCTTCTGCGGATAGTGCATCGCGAAAATCCCAATTATCAAAATCCAAGTCTGTAACTTTCTTTTTTTGAACTGGTTTCTCTTTGGTTTCCCTGGCTTTAATTTCCGTACTTTCTATATTGTCCGCATTAAAATTTGCATCCTCAGCATTGATAAATTCAGTTACTGATTCTGGATCTGCTTCTTCTGTCCACAAATCCCCTAAATTATTATCTTCTAGATCGCTGATATTGGTATTTTCTAATGATTCGTCTAGATTGTCATTAGCTTCTAAGGGCTTGTCTTGACTGTTCATAATAGTTATAACTTTGACGGAATATTGCTCTTGTTGCTCAGTTCTAAAATGAAGACTAAAGAAATTTTCTTAGTTTAGATTTATGTGTATAGATAAATATGGAATGAAATGAATACACTGAGAAAATAACATATCTCGTATTAAATATATTTATTGAAATTATATAGGCGATGACATGATTTTAGTTTGCCCAAATAAGAGAAGTTGTGTTTAATTTTGCCAAAATAAATCTTTCATGTCCAAACCTATCTGTTATGCTTTGATGTCTGAGTCTAAAAGTTCTCATTTTAGTATTAGTAGTAGTTAGAAAATGTGACTCATTTTTATTTTATGACTGAGCCAACTGCAACTTTATTAATTTCTTGTCCCGATAGTCCTGGGTTAGTGGCAAAAATTGCCAATTTTATTTATGCTAACGGAGGCAATATCATTCATGCCGATCAGTACACTGATTGCGCTACAAGTTTATTCTTGATTCGTATAGAATGGCAACTAGAAGGATTCAATTTACCCCGCCAAACGATCTCTACTGCCTTTAGTGCGATCGCCAAACCCCTGAATGCTACTTGGCAATTGCATTTTTCAGATACTCTACCAAAAATTGCTATTTGGGTCACCAAACAAGATCATTGTCTGTTGGATCTTCTCTGGCGCAACCAAGCAAGAGAGTTACCAGGGACTATTGATTTAATGATTAGTAATCATCCTAATTTAAAAGCGATCGCCGAGCAGTTTGGGATTGATTTTTATCATTTTCCTATTACTAAAGAAAATAAAGCCGAACAAGAAACCAAACAATTAGAATTGTTGCATCAATACCACATAGATTTGGTTGTGTTGGCTAAATATATGCAAATTTTGAGTCCCAAATTGGTCGAACAGTTTCCTAATGTAATTAATATTCATCATTCTTTTTTACCTGCTTTTCCTGGTGCTAAACCCTATCATCGCGCCCATACCAGAGGGGTCAAAATTATTGGTGCAACGGCTCATTATGTTACGGAAGATTTGGACGAAGGCCCAATTATCGAACAAGAAGTCGCTCGCGTAAATCATCAGGATACTGTAGCGGATTTGATTCGTAAAGGAAGAGATTTGGAACGCTTAGTATTATCTCGTGCTGTTAGGTTACATTTACAGCATCGGGTATTGGTTTATGATAATAAAACCGTAGTATTTAATTAGTTTGACTTGTAGAAAATAGTTCGAGTTAATAACTTCATGACAACTAGTAAAAAAATTAGCCAGCAGTCGTCTTTTCGTCCCCGCAAACAGTTCGGTCAACATTGGCTGAAAGATGAGACAGTTCTAGATCGCATCATTTTGGCAGCGGAATTAGAAAAAGGCGATCGCATTCTGGAAATTGGACCAGGAACGGGGGCTTTAACTACTAGATTGTTATCTCAAGTTTCGGCTTTAGTTGCAGTGGAAATAGATCGGGATCTCTGTAAAAAATTAGTCTATAAATATGGCGATCGTGATAATTTTCTGCTAGTCCAAGAAGACTTTTTAAAATGGGATTTGGAATCTTTATTAGAAAGATTTTCTAAGTTTCAACAACCCAATAAAGTAGTTGCTAATATTCCTTACAATATTACGGGACCTATTTTAGAAAAATTGCTGGGAAAAATTGCCACTCCTGCAAGCCAGCAATATCAATGTATCGTATTATTGGTGCAAAAAGAAGTAGGAGAACGTTTAGTAGCCGTACCAGGAACGAAAGCTTTCGGTGCATTATCAATTCGCGTACAGTATTTAGCTAGTTGCGAGCTAATTTGTGATGTTCCTGCACGAGCTTTTTATCCACGACCAAAAGTAGATTCAGTGGTTATTAAATTACGTCCTAGAGCAATTGCCAATCCTGCTAACAATCCTCGTCAATTAGAAACACTAATCAAACTAGGTTTTGCTAGTCGTCGTAAAATGTTACGTAATAATTTAAAGAGCTTAATCGCTCTTCAAGACCTCAATCAATTGTTAGAACAACTAAACTTTAATCCTCAATGTCGTGCTGAAGATTTGACTTTAGACAACTGGATTAGATTAAGTAATAATTTTGACTGTATGAAATAATCAATCTTCTTCACGGGAATTAACCAAGAAAACATTAAAATAAATGAAATAAAGAAATAAAGTCCTATTTACAGTCTTTTTATGATTAACTAGACCACATTAAGCCATTTAATCAGCGTGGACGTAAATCAAACATCTATTTTCAAAAAAAATAAGCTCTACCAAAAACTTATCGATCGACAAAATGCGATTTACTATTAAAAATTTACACTGGATCGATATATTGATTCTTGGTTTGACATTAATAGTAACGCTATTAGGTATTGGTAACTATGGCTTGTACGAACCCCATGAGGGTCATTTTGCGATGGTGGGACAAGAAATGCTCTGGCGCAATGATTGGATTACTCCGCACCTCAACGGCGCACCTTATTTGAATAAACCGCCCCTATTGTACTGGTCGATCGCTACTTCTATCCGTATTTTTGGTTCAACGGAATTTTCAGCTAGATTCCCAATTGCTTTTTCGGGTTGGTTGGGAATAATCATTGCTTGGAAATGGACGAGAGAGCTTTGGGGAATTAGTTCTAGTCGTATAGCTGCCTTAATGCTTTCAGTGACTTTGGGTTGGTTTATTTTTACCCATCAGATTTTGATTGATGTTTTGTTGGGAACTTTATTATTGAGCAGCAGCTATTTTCTGTGGAAATGTCTTTATCAACCCCGCTCTTGGTTTAATTGGTTTGGTGCTTATATTTCTTTGGCGTTATGTGTTTTAACTAAGGGTTTGATTGGGGGAGTTTTTCCTTTAGTTAGTTGCATCGCTTTGGTTGTTGCTCGACAAGACTGGAAGATAATCAAGCGCATCAAACTCCATCGCGGATTATTATTGGTTGTGGCAATAGTTTTACCTTGGTTTATGGCGATCGAGCAAGCTAATCCAGGTTTTTTGCATTATTTTATCGTTAACGAACATTTCGATCGCTTGTTAGATCGTCGCTTTCCTCCAGATTATGAAGTCTCGAAAATTAGTGCGGTTGGTTATCTGGCTATTACAGCCTGTTGGTGTCTTCCTTGGATTTTATTCTTACCATCTGTAGTTAAGTTTACTTGGAAAGAATGGCGACGAGGTTTTTTAGACAATGCTTCTATTTTGGATCGCAAAAATAGCGATGGTATATTTTTACTGGCAATTGGAGTAATTCTGCCAATAATTTTATTTTTACCACTGTCTTCTCGTCTAATTTACTATAGTATTCCTGCTATTCCCCCTTACGTGATGTTATGTGCTGGTTGGTGGGATCAACGCAGTCGTCAGTCATTAATTACAAACCAAGCATCAACGGTAATTGACTATCCCAGATCCGATACTAATCCTCCCATTGCCTACTCTTCAACAGTGAGTACATTGTGTCAATCCACCGTACAAATCGTAAATTGTCCCATTCAAACCAAGACGCTTAATTTGTATGGTGCGATCGCAATTATTTTCGGGATCGGTTGTTATACTCTGATCTTGTTTTTGCCTGTAATAACCAATTTATTACCGACAGTTTTGCAGACTACGGAAATAGTTTGGCTGATAATAATTGTGGCTATCTCTTTAGGTACGGGTTGGCTGATTTCAGGAATTGGAATGTTGCGACGTTCTAGTTTAGCTTGGCTGCCTTTATTTATAGTGTTAGCAATTACTTATATCGCTACTATCAGGGGTTTCGCTCTTTACCAAGATATTCGTTCCTCAAAAAGTATAGTCAGTCAAGCCAATACTTGCTTGAGTGCGGATACTCTCTGGATCTTTGAAGGTTCGCGAGAAATTGGCGCAGCAGGTGCAATTAGCTACTATTTGAATCAAAATCGAGATGGAAATCTTATTTCCCCAAAAGACAATTCTTATCGTACCGTAATGGTTTTGGCTGATGGAGGCAAAAATCGTCTCCCGCCTCAATTCCCTGGTTCTCTACCTAAATATCTGGTTACTCAAGCACAATTGAAACAATATTGGTATCGAGATATTCCCGTAGTGTTTATCACTGATTTTCTACGTCAACCTAACGATCTTGACGATCCCTTTGAGATCAATTTACCTCAAGCAAATATTCAACCTTACGCGATCGAAGGTCAACGCCGACTCTATCTCAATCAAGCTGCTAGAGCAATTGTACATCGGCAATGCAATCAATAAAAAATAGCCATGGAACATAATTTTTGGTCGATCTACCAAAATCCTTCAAACTGCATAAAATCGTCTTATTCTCTCATAGTAATAAGTAGTCCAAACCCTTTAGCTTGTTAGGGAAGTGTTTGGATCGTAGCTTTGTAGATGGTGCTTTATGTACTTTCTACACGCTACTTATAGCGGTTCTGATTTTAATAAAGAAATATTTTAATGGTAGTTATTTTGTGGTATTTAACTTTGAAAAGGTGACTTATAATGTTGCTTTCTCAAAGTTTTTTTGTGTTCATGAGAAAAAATAATTGCTCGATCGCTTTACTAGATCGTTATTTAATTAATCAGTTAATTCCCCATTTATTATTTGCGATCGCAATTTGTACTATCCTCAGCGAATTGATTGGTATTTCTTTTGAACAGATTAAGTTTGTGGCGATGGAAGGTTTACCTGTTGGTATTATGGCTCAAGTCCATTATCTCAAACTACCTGCGTTTTTGGCTTTATCATTGCCTTTATCCTTGTTGATGGCGACAATTATTACCTATAGTAAGCTATCAGCAAGAAATGAAATTGTAGCGATGGGGAGTTATGGTATTAGTCTCTATCGTATGGTTGCGCCAGCAATGGCGATCGCTTTAAGTATGGCAGGCTTAATGTTTGCATTGAATGAATTTGTTGTCCCTCCTGCTAATTATCAAGCAGCAATTATTTTAGAGCAGGAATGGCAGGTGGATCGGACTCAATTAGCTAAATATAATAAACGAGAAATTGTCTATCAAAAGTTTGTTGATGATGGGATAAAGTCTAGTTTGAAATTTCTTTTTTTTGCCGATCACTTTGATGGTCAAGATATGCAAGGAATTACTTTTTTGGAATATCAAGATAGCCAATTAAGCAGAATAATTACTGCCAAAATAGGAAGATGGAGCGTTCGGCAAGAACTTTGGCAGCTATTTGACGGTCATCAAGAGATAATTGATGCAGATGGTTTTTATACTCAAACTAAAGATTTCGATTTACTTTTACTTCAATTGAGCCGAGATATTTTTGACTATGCTAATCACCATCGCGACAATCGTGAAATGAGTATTTTTGAGTTATATCAACGGCTAAATGTTATCCTTCATACTAATAATAAAAAAATCCTGCGTCAGCTAAAAATTGCCATCCACGAGAGATATGCTTTGCCATTTTCTTGTCTAATTTTTGCTCTTTTGGGTACGGGTTTGGGTATGAAAACGGGAACTAAAACTAAATCTAATGGAATGGCGATCGCTGGAATGACAATTTTTATTTATTATTCCGCTCAATTTATCGCCACAGCTCTAACTAGCAATGGCTTTTTGCCGTTACTTTTAGGTGTATGGTTGCCAAATTGTATAGGTCTATTTTTAAGTATTTATTTCCTCAAACCCGTTTGATAAACTAATATTTAGGCTGAAAGCATAACATTAGTTAATTATTCTCACTCCAACTGAGGTTAAACGTAATATTTAAGGTTTAGATTGCCGAAACTTGCTAAACTGATCGTGGTTATAATTAGTTTCTTCTCTAAGATCTGGCAAAAATATTGTTGGAGAAGCAATTTTTTGCTATTTGTTTCTAGATCGGGTTCGCACTTTTTATTTAGTTCAGATTAGTAACGACAAAATTAGTATTGAGGTTCGAGCAAAAGTTTTTAAATAGTTATGTCAATTATTCACGGCAGTTGGATTGTTAATTCTGGTCAAAATTATTTTTTTATTTGGGGAGAAACTTGGCGATCGCTAGTTAATGAAAAGTTCTCTCTCAATAAATCGGGAGATTTTATTCATCCCTTCGATCTATCCCAACAAGAATTATTAGATCTCTGCCAAAGTCATCAATTAGACATTCTAGATTTATTAAATCAAAGCACCTGGCAAACTCAATTGGTAGGAATGCCAACTATCGTTACAGGGACAGAAGATAGTAAAAAAATTCAACCAGTTTTTGCAGGAGATATTGTCGAATCAGAAGCTAGTTTAGATTTGTATTTATGGGAAGTAAAAGGATTTCGTTTGACCCCCCAGCAAACAGTTGAATTGTTACAAGTTTTATCCTTTAGCTCGTTACAATCGAGCGTTCAATATTTGGCAGGAGATATTTGTTTTTGGTCGCATATTTATCGCTGGGTTTTAGATTTAATTGTCCGACAAAAATTCTTACCAGGAATTGATGAGAGTGGTTCGAGAAAAACACCACCAAAAAGTATTTGGCAGCCAATTATTGATAGTGAAGTAGATCGAGTCAGACTGGCTAAATTTATTCAGACTATTCCCGAAGCTTGTTTGGCTTATTTAGATGCAGAAAAGTCTCAAGCTAATACTACCGATGAAGAGCTACTATTGCGATCGCTTTCTATTATGTTAGATAGTAGATTGCGGACTTGGATTGATTATCAACCTAATGGGGTTAAAGATAGCATCGTTCAACCTTGGTTACAATCTTTAGCTCAATCTCCCAAAATAGAGGGGAATAATCAGAGTATCAAACGCTTAAGTAATGCTTTATATAATTGGACATTACCTATTAGTGAATATATTGTCGATCCTCACAATAATAATTTAGGACAAAATCGCTATCGGGTTTGTTTTGTGCTGACTCCCCCCGCAGAAACTACTGACGATACAATCCAGAATGATTGGTCTTTGAATTATTATCTACAAGCATTAGATGATAGTAATTTTGTGATTAATGCAGGAGTAGTTTGGCAATGTGCCAAAGAATTTTTAAATATAGGCGATCGCACCATTGAAAATCCTCAAGAAACTCTC
Organism: Waterburya agarophytonicola KI4; assembly: GCF_020640915.1. Lineage (GTDB taxonomy): Bacteria > Cyanobacteriota > Cyanobacteriia > Cyanobacteriales > Xenococcaceae > Waterburya > Waterburya agarophytonicola. Next base: position 115,762 of record NZ_JADWDC010000003.1, read on the forward strand.
TTAAAAGGCTTGGGATTAGCAACTCGTATTTATAGTCCGATTGCAGATAGTTTAGAAAAAAGTCAACCCATCAGTTGCGTACTCAATCCAATTCAAGTTTATGAATTTATTAGAGCGATCGCTTGGCAATTAAAAGATAATGGTTTGGGGGTTATTTTACCTCCTGGTTTGACTCAAGGAAATAGCGAACAAAGATTGGGCATTAAAATGACTGCTAGCGTCAATCAAAGAAAAGGAGAACGCTTAAGTCTGCAAAGTATGCTGAAATATAAATTAGAAATTGCTGTCGGCGATCGCAGTGTTTCTAAGCGAGATTTTAAAAAATTACTGGCACAAAAGTCTCCTATAGTTGAGATAGATGGACAATGGATTGCCCTACAACCAGCGGATGTGAGGGCTGCACAAGCAGTATTAGACAAGTCCAACGAACAGTTAGATTTATCAGTTGAGGATGCCCTACGTTTGTCCACTGGCGACACTAAAACTCTAGCAAAATTACCTGTAGTTAAGTTTGAAACCACGGGAGTTTTATCTGGATTGTTAGATAATTTGAGCGATAATAAAGCAGTCGAAGCTGTCAATAATATTAAAGGTTTTAAAGGAGAATTACGCCCTTATCAAGCCAAAGGAGTAGGTTGGTTATCTTTCTTAGAAACTTGGGGTTTAGGTGCTTGTCTGGCAGATGATATGGGACTTGGTAAAACTATTCAGTTGATAGGATTTATCTTAAATCTCAAACAACAAAAGCTATTAACTAAGCCTACTTTATTAGTTTGTCCAACTTCTGTAATTAATAATTGGGAACGAGAAGTTAAAAAATTTGCCCCCACCTTAAAAACAGTAATTCATCATGGAGATAAACGAGAACAAGGTAAAACTTTTAGCAAACAAGTTAAAGATTGTCAGTTAGTAATTACCAGCTATTCCCTAGTTCATCGCGATCTTAAAACTCTCTCAGGTATCCAATGGCAAGGGGTAGTATTAGATGAAGCCCAAAATATCAAAAACCCTTCGGCAAAACAGTCTCAGGCTGTACGAGATGTCCCCGCAGGATTTCGGATTGCTTTAACAGGAACGCCTGTAGAAAATAGATTGACAGAATTATGGTCAATTCTAGACTTCCTCAATCCTGGCTTTTTGGGCAATCGAAACTTCTTCCAAAAAAGATTTGCTGCACCGATCGAAAAATATGGCGATCGCGAATCTTTAAATGTACTTAGATCTCTAACACAACCTTTTATTCTGCGCCGTTTAAAAACTGACAAAAATATCATTCAAGACTTACCCGAAAAGCAAGAAATGAATGTTTATTGCGGTCTTTCTGTCGAACAAGCAGAACTATATCAACAGTTAGTTGATAATTCATTAGAAGAAATAGAAGATTCTGATGGCATCAAACGTCGGGGATTAATTCTCACCTTATTATTACGCCTCAAACAACTTTGCAATCACCCCAAATTACTCCAAAATAATCAAGGCAAAAAAGTCCAAATAGATCCCGAATACTTTAGCGAACGTTCTGGCAAACTATTACGTTTAGAAGAAATGCTAGAAGAGATTGTCGACGAAGGCGATCGGGCTTTAATCTTTACTCAGTTTTCTGAATGGGGCAGAATGTTACAACCCTATTTGTCAGAGAAATTAAAAGGAGAAGTGTTATTTTTATATGGCGCAACTCCCCGTCTAGCTAGACAGGAAATGGTAGATCGTTTTCAAAACGAACCCAATGGCCCCAAAATATTTATCTTATCTCTAAAAGCTGGAGGAACGGGACTTAATTTAACTAGAGCAAATCATGTATTTCATGTCGATCGCTGGTGGAATCCTGCGGTAGAAAATCAAGCAACAGATCGGGCATTTCGGATCGGACAAAAACGCAACGTACAGGTACACAAATTCGTTTGTACAGGTACTTTAGAAGAAAAAATTAGCGACATCATTGAAAGCAAAAAAGAGCTAGCAGAACAGACTGTAAATGCTGGGGAACAATGGTTAACCGATTTAGATACTAATAGTTTGCGTAGTTTATTACTATTAGATCGCGATGCGGTAATAGAAGATTAATGAAATTATTTATTCAATTATTAATCTCGATCCAAAAATATTGGATCTCCCTAACATTATTTATACTGACAATTATTACTCTTCTTTCTCTTTCGCCCCTAGATGAATTGCCTCCCATACCTGGTACGGATAAAACTCACCACTTTATTGCTTATGCTGCTTTAATGTTTCCCACTGCCATCAAAAAACCAAACTATATTTTGGCGATCGCATTATTCTTGATTGCCTGGAGTGGCGCGATCGAATTATTGCAGCCATACGTTAACCGTTATGGAGATCCGCGCGATCTTTTAGCCAATATAATGGGTTTATTCTGTAGTTGGGCGATCGTTAACCTAATGAGAAAATTTTTTCCGATAGATCCCGATCCAAAATAACTTCAGTAAATAATACTAAAAGCGATCGCCTATTGGGCGGAAACAAAATGAGGGTGTTTGTTCGTCAATGGCTTGGGGAAGAATTGTTAAAATCAATTATTTTATGGAAATTATTCTGGCACTCTGTTTGGGCGTAACTCTTAGTGCAGCTTCGGGATTTCGCATCTTTCTACCTCCTTTAGCTATGAGTTTGGCTTCCTTATCTGGCAATTTAGAACTATCTTCAGGATTTGGCTGGGTGGGGACATATCCTACGGCGATCGCTTTGGGTATTGCTACTCTAGTGGAGATTTTGGCTTATTATATCCCCGTCGTCGATAACTTGTTAGATGCGATCGAAATACCAACCGCTATTGCTATCGGGACATTATTAACTGCTGCCAATTTAGGTGATATCGATCCCTTATTACAATGGAGTATCGCGGCGATCGCAGGTGGCGGTACAGCGGGTATTATTGAAACTTTCACTGCCATGACACGAGCAGCTTCTACAGGAATGACTGGGGGGACGGGAAACTTTTTAGTATCTACTACCGAAGCTTTAAGTGCTGGTATCTTATCTATTTTGGCAATCTTCGTGCCTATTTTTGCAGCAGCTTTAGTTTTGGGCTTGTTGATTATGGCGATGGTCAAATTACCTAAATTCATCAAATCTTGGCAGCGACGCAAACGGCGCAAAAGTAGATAATTGGCGATCGCTTATTGGCTTATATTTTTATAGTACCGAATCTCAATCTGATTTTTTCCAATGGACCAAAAAACATTCCTAACAACACAGTTGTGATGATTGCCAAGAACCACAAAAAATATACTGGTAGGTTGATTTTCGCTCCAATTACATTTACAAGCGTATATCCAATCCCCTGCCATAAATAAATTGAATAGCCATTTTCCATGAATGGCTTGAACCAATTAGCAGAAGCTAAAAATTCAGTTTTTCTCGGATTCAAATAAGAAAAAACCAAGAGGAATGATGACAGCCAAATAGAGCTAAATACAAAAAACAACCAATTCGGCGGAAATTTATTAGATTGCATATTTAGAGTAACTGGCAAGAAAAAATTACTTAATATAAGTGCAGCAATACCCAACAAAACAATTGATATACATTGAATCCGCTCGATCTTGAGATTAATCCTCAGAATATAACCCAAATAAGCCCAAAATAGATAAAAAATTGGTGTAATCAATCTAGTTGTAGATTCTGGAATTACTGATGTGGTTGAGATAATAATACATAATCCACTAGCCGTGAGCCATAGAGGTATCCTTAAAGAATAGAACTTTGCTACGAACGGAAGCAGAAATGTCACCATCAAGAAAGGCCCAATAAACCATAAGTGCATCGTTAACATGCCAAATGAATGCTCTTCTCCACCGCTAAGAGGGTTAAGCCAATCTATAATTGTTGCCGTTATATGTGTTTGAGCTTCTTTAATATCCAGTGGAAAAATTATCAACAAGCAACACATAGCATAAGCAAAGTATGGTATGAGGATTCTCGAACTTCTACTAATCACAAACAAAATATAATTCTTAGTATTCAGAACAAACTGCGTTTTTTTTTCAAATAGTCCATAGGCATAACCTGAAATAACAAAAATCAAAGGCATTTCAAAAAGCAACAGCGAACCATATGAGTGGGGTATTATATCCAGCCAAAACACACCATGTATGATGGTAACGATGTAGAATATCAGTCCTGCTCTTGCTATATCTATATTTCTGTTTCTCATTTTTCTGGTTTCTCATCTTTTTTGTTTATAGAGCCGATCGACTGAAAAATTGATAACTATAAATGATTTAGACTTTTAAATTCGATATTCAAAATAGTTTATTTTAACTTTTTATATTAATATCTTACCTTTATTCTCCAATCGGTAAAATCAATGTTTATCGCATTCTACAATCAACAAAATGACCAGAAAAAGTGAAGGGTTAGATGTCTAGACAATCTCTAGAGAGAATAGGCATAATAAGCGATGCCTTCAAAATCATATGAGAGATTATCTTCGACAAACATCTTCTCATCTATATTTTCGGTAAAAAAGTGCGTGCCAATAGTTGGTTCATAAAAACGATATATAGGAATCGTTCCTGCTTCTTCAGTATCGAAAGCGTTGAATTGGCTGCCTTCTAAAACATAATTATCTAGATTATTGGTAATGAAATCTTTTTCTGTTCGGTCGATAGTATAAAGATATGCCCCAGTATCTGTATTGCGAAAACGAGATACTTCTTCGCCTCCCGATAAAGGATCTACTGAAATATAAGATTCAGCTTCAAAAGTAAAATCAGTTGATTCATCGAGCAGGAAATTATATTCCGAGGTGTTGGCAGTGTATAAATGTACGCCAGAATTAGGGTTAAAAAAGCGATAAACGATATCTCCCTGTTGAATTTCTGCATCAGATAAAAGAGACTCATCAGAGTCAGGAGTCTCTTCTAACTCACTCTCTTCCAAATCGGATTCTGTAAATAGCTCGCTCAAACCTGCAAACCATTGTTCGGCAATCTTATCTTCTCCGTCGCTGTTTGGATGAATAGAATCGTAAGTATCATCAGCTAAACTAAATCCTGAGAATTGATCTACAACGATAATGGGAGAATCTTCTAGATCCTTTTCCTCTGCCAAAACAGGAATTTGTTCGTTTAATGCTAGCAGCTCATCATTATTATTGATCGTAGGGATTATTTGTGCCAGAAAGATGGTTACATTGGGATTCTCGTCTCGCAGAGTGTCAATAACTTGACCCAACTCATCAACGGTACTCTCTGCTGATTGAACCTGGAGAATATCGTTAGTTCCCAGATGAATCAAAACAACATCAGGTTGAGCTGATTCGACCCAATCATCAAGCTGTAACAAAATTTCGTCGGTTCTAAAACCCGAATGACCTTCATGGTCTAAATCAAAATCGGGGTTAGGATTTGGTCCATCACTATTTTCAGTTTGACTGCCAACAAAATCTACTGTAGTAAAATCGGCTTCCTCTAGTTTTTGCCATAGAGGACGACGATAGGTGTTTCGTTCTTTATCTCCTTGAGTAATAGAATCCCCAAGAAGCATAATTCTAATTTCAGTCGGTATTTCTAGGCTATTAAGATCCATATCAAAAAAGATAGATGTGAGAAGTTCCAATATTTGCTGCTCAAATTATCTTATCCCCCGTTGATAACTATAGATATTTTTACAGGCGATCGCAATTCAAGCAATTGCCAAACAAAAAAAAGGCTGACATAATTATCAACCTTCAACATATTCTTGCTTGGATTTTAATTTAAGCTGTTAATAGAGCTTCTCCTCTGCGAAATAATTCCCTGGCATAATCCGTCCAAGTACCTTGTCCCCAGTAACGAAAACAACTAGTTTCTACCAGCATCACGTATAACAATGCTTCTTGATATTCTTTAGTTTTGGTAATGGCGGGTTCTCGATCTACCAGTGCATCGTATTTTTGATGGAACATCGCGCTTAATTGATTCATGGGTTCGAGGACATTTTCATAGCCTTTTACCCAACTAAGATCGTCCGTCCAAGATGCCCCATCCATATGAAACTGATGGTCTGTGGCTTGTAAATGAGCGATCGCCTGGGTTACTTTTTCTGGGGTAGCGTTATCGGGATCTACCTGTTGCCAAATTTTATGTTGTCCGATTGCTTGGCAGGTTGGATAATCTTCAGGATTGACTCCCCCAGCTTCAATTAATTCTAAATATTCCGTACCGTTTAAACCCACAATATTTTGATTGTCTTTGAGTTCGTACCATACGGGTTGGAAATCACGGGCATATTCATTCATCATTACTCCGCCATTTTCGCCATCGGCAATTTGGCTAACGCAACTGGGAACGGAAATATCACCTATTTGTTGTTTGCCTCTACCTTTGGCTTCATGATAAGGCTGCATTTGGGCAACTAGTTTAGTATCAGATCCTTGGGTTTTAATTAATGCGGTGATACTAATAGTTTCTCCTTGAGAGTTGCGGGTAACTAAGCGATTGGGAAGATATTTATCATCGTGATGCAAACCCGAACCGTCTAATCTTTCTACGGAATGTTCTTGTACCAATAACCAGCGATAACCGCACTCTTTGAGAGCTTTGATGTATTCATAAAGAGTATCGGGATTGTTAGGTAGGTGCATTTCTGGGGGAGAAAAGCCTTTAACTCGTTGCAAGGCATCGTAACCAAACATAGCGGCAAAATAATGTTGCCATGCTTGAATTTGCAATTTAATATCGGGAATGGGTGTAGAAGGAACAACCGCATGACTCCACATTGTTCCCAACCACTCAACATAAGGCTGATATTGAGCTTCGCAAGTAATTTTTTTGAGATTGTCTAAAATATCTTTGCGTCCCATTTGCTGGAAACTCCAGAGCAGATTGCCCGAATAATCGAGCATAATGCGAGGATTGCAACCATTGGCGACAAGTTCGGGAATCCAGTCTCCCATGCGCTTGTAGCACCAAGCAAATGTCTCTCCATTGTGATTATCTCCATCATGGGGATTATCTAGCATATTCTGGAGATTGCCGATTAATCCCCCGTTAGCCCCTGCGGGGATAGTGGGCTGGTGCATATGAAGGGCGCAAGCAAAACCCGCTGTGACTCGATCGAGATTAATTTTGCTGTCGGATAAAAATATCGATCGCTCGTGATTTACTATTGAGGCGATTTCTGACTCCCAACCACAAATGTTAGGCAAGCCATTGGTTGTTACTTCGAGATTGTTTTTAGATGCTGTTGCGATCGCCATTGTTTTCCTCGAAAACTTATAATGTTTATTTTATAACTAGATACGAATCGTAACAAGGCGATCGCCAATTTTGTTTTATCTATGCTATGGTTAAGAATAATTGAATTTTAGACATTTTCTGATACGTCTCCAGTGTTTGCTAGAGGCGTTTTTTGTGCTTAAATTCTCTTTTTGGGTTGATAAAGCAAAGGAATTATTGATAATAAAGCCAAGAAAGTAAGAGCCATCAAAAAAGACAGGCGATCGCCTCCCATCATTGCTTGTTCGCCACTTACGCCAATCCAGGTATAGGCAAAACTCCCAGGTATCACGCCAATAAAAGTAGCCCGAGTATAGTCCCACCAATTTATAGTAGTCAAACCAAACAAGTAATTAACTAAATTAAAAGGAGATATGGGAATTAAACGGGTTGTCAAGACAAAAGAGAAAGGTCGATCTAAAACTGCGGTTTGAAATTTGTTTAGTTGTCTATTTTTACTAAATTTGCGTTGAGCAAAGTCTTGTAGTAGATAACGAGCCGTTAAGAAGGCGCACAATGCGCCCAAACTAGCACTAACAATCGAAATGGCAGTACCGTACCATAAGCCAAAGAGACAACCGCCAACAATAGTTAAAATCGTCCCAGGAACGCCAATTACGGTTAAAACCGTGTAGATGCCAATAAATATTATCTCTACATATCCTTGATACTGTTTAATAAAGCTTTTGAATAAAGTGGCATCTAAGACAGTTTTTAATGGAGTAAATATAAATAAAGGTAATAGGATCGAAACAATAATTACCAAGGCGATCGCTTTTCTGGCGAGGGTATTTTTGGTTATTTTAAGGCTAATTTTTTTGAACATTTTTGAGCATTATCTGACATTTAAACTAAAGCTCCTCCACAACTAGAACCAGTTCCTGCGGTACAACCATAACAATAATTTGCTGTTTTTATTTCTTGAATGATATCTAGGTTATTTAATTCTAATAGCCTGCTAATGGTTAATTTTTCTCCTCCTGGAGCGATCGCATTAATGTTTTCCATTTGGTTGAAATCGCAATCATAAACATTCCCTAAATAATCGATTGATAGCTCGTTGCGACACATTACCCTATCTAAAGTTGCAGCATTATAATTATTCGCTAAAAACTCAAGATAGCTGCCGTGAATTTCTCTACGTTGTAAGAATTGCCTGGTTCTACCAATAGGAATATTAGTAATAGTAAATAGGTTATTAAATTTAAGCTTAAAATGTGCTTGCAGATAAGTTTTATAATCTAACTCTAACTTTTGTTGATCCGCAGTCAGAGCAAAATTATCATCGGTAGGCAAAGGAGGATTATAAACCAAATCTAGAACTAAATTAGGATCTTCACCATAGCCTAATTGATTCAACCTTTGAATGGCTCGAATCGAATCGTTATATACTCCCGCACCTCTTTGTTGATCTACATTAGACTCCAAATAACAAGGAAGAGATGCCGTAACTCTCAGTTGATTGCTGGCAAAATATTCGGGTAAATCTTCATATCCAGGTACAAAAAATATCGTTAAATTAGAACGAACAATAACTTCTTTGCCATTTCTTCTCGCAGCTTCTACTATCGGGCGAAAACCATAATTCATCTCTGGCGCGCCACCAGTCAAATCGACAGTCTTGATCTGAGGAAAGCGATCGATGATTGCTATTAGCTGCTGGCATACTTCGGGGGCTAATTCTTCCGTACGCTTAGGACTAGCTTCTACATGACAATGGGTACAGGCGAGATTGCATTTCCTGCCCAAGTTGACTTGCAATACAGTAATCTTATTTTTAACTAATGGTGCAGCTATTTTTTGAGCGAAGGGAGTCAGAGAAGTATTAATTGTCGATGACATAATTCAAAGCTGATGGTTAACCTACGATACAGATCGAGAATGTATATCGTAATCCCAATTTAGCAAGAGCAACAGCCTAAAATATTAAAGTCAGATTAATATTCACTCTTTATTTCCTTTTTTTGGCAAATATATAGCTATATAATCCCCGTTAATTAGTAATCACCCCTTGACCCTCTACCCAATACTTTTTTCTAGAATGTAGTTCTGTAGCAAACCCCTTTAAAATAAGAATACTATAGTCATTTCCTTTTATATTCCAATTATTGTTAATTTTCTATGAAAAACGCCAGTAAGAAATACAACATCGTTACCTTTGGTTGCCAGATGAATAAAGCTGATTCTGAGCGGATGGCTGGTGTGTTAGAAAATATGGGTTTTGAAGCTTCAGAAGACCCCAATTTAGCAGATCTGGTTCTCTATAATACCTGTACTATTCGGGATAATGCGGAACAGAAAGTTTATTCTTATTTGGGCAGGCAAGCAAAACGCAAACATAAACAACCAGACTTAACTTTAATCGTGGCAGGATGCGTAGCACAACAAGAAGGAGAGCAACTGCTGCGTCGCGTACCAGAATTGGATTTGGTTATGGGACCTCAACACGCCAATCGTCTGGAAGACTTACTGACTCAGGTATTTGATGGCAATCAGGTAGTGGCTACCGAACCGATTCAGATTGTTGAAGACATTACTAAACCCCGTCGCGATAGTGAAATTAGTGCTTGGGTAAATATTATTTATGGCTGCAATGAAAGATGTAGCTATTGTGTTGTACCCAACGTTAGGGGAGTAGAGCAATCCCGCACTCCCGAAGCAATTCGGGCAGAAATGGTAGAGTTGGGCAAACAAGGTTATAAAGAGATTACTTTACTGGGACAAAACATCGATGCCTATGGTAGAGATCTTCCTGGTAGCACTCCCGAAGGCAGACATAAGTATACTCTAACGGATCTTCTCTATTACGTTCATGATATTCCTGGCATAGAGCGAATTCGCTTTGCTACCAGCCATCCCCGCTATTTTACCGAAAGACTAATTAAGGCTTGTCAAGAATTACCTAATGTTTGCGAACATTTTCATATTCCTTTTCAGTCGGGAGACAATGACATTCTCAAAGCGATGAAGCGGGGTTATACCCACGAAAAATATCGACGCATTATTGATACTATTCGAGAATATATGCCCGATGCTTCGATTACAGCCGATGCTATTGTGGGTTTTCCTGGGGAAACAGAAACTCAGTTTGAGAACACTCTTCAGCTAATTGAAGATATTGGATTTGATTTGGTCAATACCGCTGCTTATTCTCCTCGCCCTGCTACTCCTGCTGCTTTGTGGGAAAATCAGTTAAGTGAAGAAGTAAAAAGCGATCGCTTGCAAAGATTAAATCGTTTGGTTTTTGCCTCTGCCGAAACTCGTTCTGAAAGGTATTTGGGAAGGGAAGAAGAAATTTTAGTAGAAGCTCAAAATACCAAAGATCTCAATCAACTAATGGGTCGAACTAGAGGAAATCGCCTAACTTTCTTCCCAGGCAAAATTGAAGAATTACAAGGAAAAACCGTCAAAGTCAAAATTACTGCAATTCGCTCGTTTAGTATTACAGGGGAATTAGTTGAAGTCTTAAGCTAACTATTTGTCGATCGATTATATTTCTCTCAATCGACAATAATAATATAACTGTGTTTTAGCATTGTTAGGTACAATTACTCAATCAAAAAATACATTGAGTAAAGTTTTATAAAATTTTTGTTGAGTTTTGAAACAGTATAGGGCAAATAATAACTGCTAGATGGAAAAATCAATACAATTTCAGGCAGATGGGAATTGCATCTTCTAAGAATCAATTAACTTTTTTAGATTGCCATCCACAACTAAATAAAGTTAGAGATCGCAGCACGAGCCGTAGATATCGCTTGTGTTATAGCAATTCAAGCATCTTCATAAAAAAGATTATCCAAACTTAAAACTTAATAGAGACTAAGAAAATGGCAGATAAAGATTTTTTTCTCAGTTCAGATGATGCCCAGACTTTTGGTGATATTAATTACATGAAAAGATCTGTTCGTGTAAGACATACTTTTCCCAAAACTTTGAAGAATCCTAATGGTTTTGCAGTTGAAAAAGAAGTATCTTCTTCCGATGGTAGATTCGTAGATGGTTTTACCTCTGATGTAAATGAAATTTCATCATCATCGGCTTTTCAATCAGTTCAAAATAGTAATTCTAGTGCCGAACCAATCAAAAGTACTCCTAAAAAACGTCCTCAAGGATCTAGTATGGATATGTTCCGCAATATGGCTCGTAATATTGGTAAGAAGTAAATCATCATAGTTTAATCAAAGAGATCGCTTACACTTGAGCGTGAGCGATCTCTTTTTGATCGATTAGGCAAGGGCATCTACCTTTTCTGGGTTAGTTTGTTGCAATAATTTTTCTTGTGCCTTAAATTCTGCTAATTGGGCTTCAATTTGATCTTTGACTATCTGACGATATTCCAGGAAGTGTTCGTTGTGGGCGCACATAGTTAGATAATGTTCCCACACTCCAGGGTTGTGGCGAATGATGCTAAACAGATGATGCCAAAATTGCCAACGAGTATTACGTTTAAATCCCTGTCGCCAGATTACTATAGCTAAGGCTCTAATATCAACCCAGGTAGGCAGAGATGACATTGCCTCGTGCTTGGGCATACCGAGTTTGAGAAAGCAACGATATACCCGATCTAAATAGGTTTTGGGTTCGTATAGCGTCCAAAATGCTTCAATATATTCTTGAGCGATATCTTCAATAGGGCGAGTCGGCACAAAGTTCATTAAAGTTGTTTGGTTAATGTCTTGTTGGGTACTATCCCGCAAACGTTCTTCCCTTTCTAAACGTTCCCATAGTGCAGTCAGAGGTAATGCTTGCAGCATGCCAAACATAGCAGTGGGAATAGCAGCCTCTTCAACAAAATCAATAATTCTTTGTCCCGCGCCTTTTTTCTCTCCATCAAAACCAATGATAAAGCCAGCCATCGGGCGCAATCCTGCCTGAATCATCTTATCTACGGTTTCTGCCAAAGAACTGCGAGTATTTTGGAATTTTTTGGTTAATTGCAAGCTAGATTCATCGGGAGTTTCAATACCCAAGAATACCGCATTAAAATTACACTGCACCATTAATTCCATTAGTTCTTCGTCGGCTGCCAAATCTACAGAAGCCTCGGTATTAAAGTCAAAGGGATATTGATGTTCTTCTTGCCAAATTTTCAATTCCTTGAGGAATAGTTTAACGTTGCGCTTATTGCCAATAAAGTTATCATCCACCATAAAGACAGAACGTCGCCAGCCTAACTCATAAAGATAGTTTAATTCTCTTAAAAGCTGGGCTGGTTCTTTGGTACGGGGTTTGCGACCGTAGAGAACAATAATATCGCAGAATTCACACTGAAAGGGACAACCGCGAGAAAACTGCACTGACATCGAATCATAAGCATCTAATTCTAATAAGTCATAGCGAGGTACGGGAGTTATGGTCACGTCGGGCTTCTCTACAGCGCGGAAAGTACCGCTCGTTTCTCCTTTAGCTAAAGCTTCGACAAACATGGGTAGGGTGATTTCCCCTTCATCCAAAATTAAGAAATCTGCCCCCGCAGCTTTAGGTTCGTTGGGTAAAGAGGTAGAATACGGCCCCCCTACCGCCACTAATTTACCCCGTTTTTTAGCCTCTTGAATTTGTTCGAGCAAGTCTTGTTTTTGGACGATCATTGCCGAAAAGATTGTTAATTCAGCCCATTCCCATTCCGCTTCGGTAACATCTCGAATATTGCGATCGACTAGTTTAAATTCCCACTCTTGGGGCAAAATAGCAGCCACAGTAAGCATTCCCAAAGGAGGTAGCAATACTTTGCGATCGACCAATTCCAAAATTTTGTCATAAGACCAAAAAGTTTTGGGAAAAACAGGATAAATTAATAAAGCTCGCATAGTATATAAACCCTCGCACTTTGGGTAGCATATTTCATTATGTATGAGGGTAGCGCAATCTTAGCTTTTTAGTGAAACTAATACTTTAAGAAAGGTTTATTCTTCGGACAAACTAAAATTAGGAATGGGCAAAATTCCTTTTTTCTTCATCAATACAATCGAAGAACGAGGGACGACTTGATAAGTATTAGCATAAATTTTTTCTGCTGCTGTTAACTCAGTAAAATCTTGGGGTGCGGGTAAAGCGGTATCCACAATACGATGCCAATGACTGCCCAATTCTAAGGGAGGTAATTGAAATTTTAGGGGTTTCCAATAGGCGTTAAACACAACATATAATTCCTCTTCTACCGCAGGATAGGATAAAGAAAAAGCGATCGAGTGAGAGTCTTCTTCCCAATCGGGTTTATATAATTTTACTCCGTGCCAAGTAAGATGGGGTTGAGAACTTTTACGACTAACTTTTAAAAATTCTTCTTGACCAAAAATTTCTAATCCTTGGATGAAGTGAATCAGTTTCTTGACAAAACGTAGCAGATCTCGATTCTTCTCTACCAAATCCCAATCAAACCAGCTTAATTCGTTATCCTGACAATAGGCATTATTATTCCCATTTTGAGTATGTCTAATTTCATCTCCCATCAGTAGCATGGGTGTACCTTGAGAAAAGAATAAAACAGTCAAAAAGTTTTTAATTTGTTGCGATCGCAATTTTTCTATTTCAGGATTGTTTGTTTCCCCTTCTTCGCCGCAATTCCAGCTAAAGTTATGATTGCCACCATCGCGATCGCCTTCTCCATTAGCCAGATTGTGTTTGTCGTTATAGGAAACCAAGTCATTAAGGGTAAAACCATCATGACAAGTAATAAAATTAACGCTGCGGTTAATATCAGTATCTAGTCGGGAGTAGATATCGGGACTGGCTAAAATTCTATGTGCCATTGTAGTGGTCATGTTAGGATCGCTTTTAACAAACTGGCGCACATCATCTCGAAATGGGCCATTCCATTCAGAAAACCAATCGGCCAATTCGACAAATTGACCCACACCATATAGTCCTGCTGCATCCCAAGCTTCGGCGATTAATTTTGTTCCTGCCAATACAGGGTCGGATTCGATTATGGAAATAATATCCATCATGCCTGTTTCGGGCTTAATCGGCTCGCCAAAAGTGTTCCGTGACAAAATGGTCGCTAAATCAAAACGAAAACCATCAACGTGCATCTCGGAAACCCAATAACGCAACGAGTCCAAAATCAAGCGACTTGCTACAGGATGATTGCCTTTAAATGTATTACCGCAACCACTATAGTTGCTGTAGTAGGTTTGGTCTTCTTCTAAAATATAATAGGTCTTATTATCCAATCCTCTAAAAGAAAGAGTAGGCCCTCGTTCGTTACCTTCTGCGGTATGGTTGAAAACTACATCTAAGATTACTTCAATCCCAGCTTTATGTAATGCTTTAACCATGTCTCGAAATTCATCTACAGCCCCCAAAAGATCTCGTCTGGAACTATATCCTTTATGGGGTGCAAAAAAGTTAATCGTGCTATAGCCCCAATAATTTTTTAATCCTGGGCGCACATCTTGAGGATCGAATTGATGAACGGGGAGTAATTCTACCGCCGTGATTCCCAATTCTTGAAGATAAGGAATTTTTTCAATTAGACCAGCATAAGTGCCTCTTTTCGCTTCAGCTACCCCAGAATTGGGATTGCGTGTAAAACCGCCAACGTGCATCTCATAAATCACGCTATTGGAATACGGAATGCGGGGATGGCGATCGCCTTCCCAATCATATAAACTAGGGTCTAATACCACTCCTTTAAGGGCTGTGGCACAGTTATCACCTATTTTACTGGCAGCAGTGCGATCGTAGGTTTCCTCCCCCACAATTGCCCGTGCATAAGGATCTAACAATACTTTTGTATTATCGAAACGCTGTCCTGCTTCTGGTGCAAATTCTCCATTTGCTCGATAAGCATAGATTTGTCCTGCCTTAAGCCCTGGAATAAAGATATGCCAGTAGTAAAAAGTCTTATTTATTTTAGGATCGAGTCTAATTATTTCGGTTGGTTGTCTCGAATCAGGGTGATCAAATAATAGCAACCTGATAGCGGTGGCATATTCCGAAAAAACACAAAAATTCACCCCATCGGGATGTACTGTCGCCCCTAGAGGGAAACTTTCTCCTGGCAATATTTCTAACATTGAATATCTAACACTCTGGAAATTTTCAACTCATAGTCAGTTTAAACCCAATCTCAATTTTTGTTTGCATTGCTACTTACTTTTAGGTAAAAAACCTAACTGGATAACTGGGTGACTGGGTGAAAGCGATCGCTCTTTTTAGCTTATTTCCACTTAAAAATAGCTGAACCCCAAGTCAAACCAGCACCAAAACCCGATGCAGCAATTGTGTCTCCTGGTTTAACTTTACCTCCTCGCACCGCAGCATCTAAAGCGAGGGGAATAGAAGCTGCGGAGGTATTTCCATATTCAGCTATATTGCTTAAAATCTTTTCAGCAGGAATCTTGAGACGTTTGGCTACTGCATCCATGATGCGTTGATTTGCCTGATGCAATAGTAACCAATCGATATCTTCAGCAGTAAGATTTGCCCGAAACATCGCTTTGCCAATAGCTTCTGGAACTTTTGCCACGGCAAAACGATAGACTTCTCTACCGTTCATGCTGACTGGTTGATAATTACCATTTTGCGCCGTAATACCATCTACCAGAGGTTTGGAACAACTTTGGTAATTCAAATTAAGAGAGTCGTTTTGACTACCCTTACTATACATCTCAAAACTAAGTAGGCGATCGCTTTCGTGAGTACCTTGACAGACTATCGCCCCCGCACCATCGCCAAACAAGACACAACTGGCGCGATCTGACCAATCTACCCAACGAGATAAAACATCTGCACCAATAATTAAGACGTTTTTATATACCCCAGTGCGAATAAATTGCGAAGCAGTAATCAGAGCAAAAATAAAGCCCGAACAAGCAGCCGTTAGATCGAAAGCTACCGCATTAGTCGCGCCAATTAAACCTTGAACTCGACAAGCACTACCAAACATATCGTCGGGGGTAGAAGTCGCCAAAATAATCAAGTCTATATCCGTAACAGATATTCCTGCCATAGCGATCGCATTTTGAGCAGCAACAGCAGACAATTGACTCAATGATTCGGTGGGGGAGGCGATGTGACGATTTCTCATCCCTGTTCGGGTATTAATCCACTCGTCAGAGGTTTCTACCATCTGTGCCAGATGATTGTTAGTTAGAACTGTTGCTGGTGCAGCCGAACCACATCCAGTAATCGCGATACCCGCACCCATGTTGTTCAATGTTTCACTCCGTTACTCGCACTCTTGTTATTGATTACTTAGAACTTGCTGAAGCTGCTTCAGTATGATTATTTTCCGATTCTAATCTTTGATTGTTGTAGGACTTAATTTTCTCTAATACGTCATTATCGATCGCTTCTTTTGCCGAACGAATAGCATTAAACATCGAACCCTGACGAGAGCTACCGTGACTTATAATACAGATTCCTGCTACTCCAAACAACAATGCGCCTCCATGTTCCGCGCGATCAATACGACGTTTAATATCGCGCAAATTAGGCTTTAATAATACCGTGCCGACTTTACCCCGCCATCCTTTGGGCAATTCTTCCTTCATAATTTGCAACATCACTTCCCCAATTGCTTCGGCAAATTTAAGCACAATGTTACCTACAAAGCCATCACAGACAATAACATCAAACTCTCCAGATAACACATCTCTTCCTTCGGCATTACCCAAGAAAGGAATCTGGCTATTATCGGCTAGCAATTTATGGGTAGCTAGGGCTAATTCGTTTCCTTTGGAAGATTCTTCCCCAATATTGAGTAAACCTACTTGAGGCTCTTCATTACCCAAAACATATTTACTATAAATAGTCCCCATCAAGGCAAACTGTTCTAAATACTTAGGCTTACAATCAACATTTGCTCCAACATCCAAGACAATGACTGACTTGTTAGGAATAATAGTGGGTAAAACTGCTCCAATAGCAGGGCGTTCGATACCTTTGAGACGTCCTAATCTGAGTAGTGCGGATGCCATTGCTGCGCCAGAATGCCCCGCAGAAACTACCGCATCGGCTTTTTTGCCCTTAACCAGATCCATTGCCACATTAATCGAGGCTTTAGGCTTACGACGAATCCCTGTTAAGGGTTCTTCTTTCATCGTAATGACATCTTCGGCATGAATAACTTCAACTGATGCTGTTTCCTTGCTATTGTACTTCTCAACAAGAGAGTCTATTTGTTGTTTATCTCCCACCAGTAAGACATCTAAATCTAATTCTGCCGAAGCCTTGATTGCCCCTGCAACAATTTCCTCTGGGGCGAAGTCTCCCCCCATAGCGTCTACTGCGATTCTTGCGCGCGTTAATCCCATTTAGCAAATTTTATAGAAGCCTTACAAATTTTAACAGTCTAAGGTTAAATCTCCCTACTATCTACGAGAAATAGCTAGAGAAGTTTACCTGTCTTCACACATCTAAAACAGAAGAGTTATAAAGGATCTTGACCGTAGTTAAGATTATTTTAACTTTTTAACTATAAGTTCTCCTTATTATGGGCAGATTGGAGAGATCTGGATGGTAGATTTAATTGCTTTGAGCCTGTTTGCTTGGTTGAATATCTGGGGACAACCTCAGAATGAGTTGAAACCTTTGGAATTTTTCCCTTGGCACAAGACGGCTATTTTTATGATTCCTGAGATTAAGCAAGATGCAGTTTCCGAAGATATTGTTCGAGCTTATTTAGAAGATTTAGACAAGCGAAACATAATCAATAATAGCCAGGGAGTTTGGATTCAATCGGGTTGGAATACTCTAGCCACTAAGCAGGGTAAAATGCCCCTTCCTGCTGCTTCTTTAACCAAAATTGCCACAACCTTAGCTGCATTAGATAAGTGGGGCAGCAAGCATCAATTTGCTACCAATATCTACAGTACGGGAAAAATTGAAAGAGGTGTTGTTACGGGAGATTTGATTGTTGAAGGTAACGGCGATCCTCTGTTTGTTTGGGAAGAAGCGATCGCATTAGGCAATGCTTTAAATGAATTGGGTATTAGAAAAATTGAGGGTGATTTGCTAATAACAGATAGATTTTATATGAACTATCAGCATAATTCAAAAAAAGCAGGAGAGTTACTCAAACAAGGATTAGATTTTAATTTATGGCAATCTGAAATAACCAAGCAATATTTACAAATGCCAGCAGGTACGCCTCAACCTGAAATTGCGATCGCCCGACAAGTTCAGTCTATCAAAGATATACCCGCCAGTGCGAGACTACTCATCACTCATCAGTCTTTACCTCTAGGGGAAGTTCTCAGACAGATGAACATCTATAGTAATAATAAGATGGCACAGATGTTAGCTGACTCTTTAGGCGGTGCAAAGGAAGTAGCCAAGTCTTCAGCAGATATTGCTAACTTTCCCCCAGAAGAAATTGAGTTAATCAACGGATCTGGTTTGGGAGAAGCCAATCGTATTTCTCCCCGCGCAGTCTGTCAGATGTTAATGGCGATCGATCGCTTACTTAAAAATGATTCTCTTGCAGCAACGGATTTATTCCCCACCGCAGGAAGAGATTTAGTCGGTACGGTACAAAATCGCAGTTTACCTACTGGTACGACGGTTAAGACAGGAACATTAGATAATGTCAGCGCGCTAGCTGGAGTTATTCCAACAAAAGACAAGGGCAATGTTTATTTCAGCATTATTAATTATGGTCGTCAATATCAATATTTTCGCCAACAACAAGACTGGTTGTTAAATGAATTGGTTGCGGGATGGGAATTGATGCCCCATGATTTTGGTTTGGCTAATAATCAGGATTGGTTTTTGGGCGATCCTAGACGAAATGTCGTAGTGCGTTAGAGACAATATCTGTCTTATATCTTGAAAAACATAATTGCGGAAATTACTACTTCTTATAGAGTCAAGATATCTTAAAAATTATTTACAATCTATTTAACAAACGAACACAAAAACCCAAAATCAAATCATGGATAGATTAGAAAACAGCCTTTCTATGGAGCAAGAATTAAGTCACCGAATATTCGGCGATCGCGTTGCTCAGTTGAATCGCGAAGAAGCCCAAGAATTGTTGATTCAGATGCACCAACAAATGCTTTATAAGGACAATATATATAAGGCATTGATTCTCAATCAAGAAAAAGATATTGTCGATATGCTATTTGGTGCGAAAAAACACAGTTAGCATAAACCTTGAGTTTATTGCTTTAGAGGGATGTGTTCTCCCACAGAATTGCTAGATACTAGTCTTTAAAGCAGACACAAGAAATTATTAAATGAAAGGGTTAAAGGGTAAAACTGTCTTAGTCACAGGGGCAACTTCAGGTATCGGACAGGCGATCGCAGCCTATTTTGCGACGGAAGGTGCTAATGTTGCTCTCAATTATCGCAACGATCCAGACAAACTCGCCGAAACCAAAGAGTTAATCGACGAAATGTGCGATTGCATCAAGGGTTGCGGTGGCAAAGAATTGGCGGTTGAAGGAGATGTATCCGAAGAAGCCGACATCATTCGGATGTGTCACGAGGTTGTTGAAAAACTGGGTAGTCTAGATATTCTGATCAACAATGCTGGTATACAAACTGCTGCGCCTTCTCACAAGTTAGAGACTGCGGATTTCGATAAAGTAATTCAGGTCAATTTGCGGGGTGCTTACCTCTGCGCGAGGGAAACGATCAAACACTTTCTGGATCGGGGTAGTGGTGGCATTATTATCAACGTTTCCAGCGTTCATGAAATCATACCCAGACCGACCTACATAAGTTATTCCATGAGCAAAGGTGCAATGGAAAACATGACCAAAACCTTAGCCTTAGAATATGCACCCCATGGTATTCGGATTAATGCGATCGCTCCTGGGGCTACTGCAACACCAATTAATAGCTGGACAGACGATCCAAAAAAGAAAAAAGAAGTAGAAAGCCACATTCCTATGGGGAGAGTTGGAACTTCAGAAGAAATGGCAGCAATTACAGCTTTCTTGGCTTCTGATGATGCTGCCTATATTACGGGACAAACTTTATTTGTAGATGGAGGTCTAACTCTTTATCCCGACTTTCTCGAACCTTGGTCTGCGGGAGAATAATCAAACAAAAATAACCTATTTTTTCCACTCAAATCTAGTGCTAAGCAGCAAAAATTATCTTCTTACACTCATGAATCTTCCAAAATTATAATTGCTAAAATTAATGAAATTGAGAACAGGCAATGTAAAAGAGTTGTTTTTCCTACAGAAAAGTTTCTCTTGATGGCGGATAATGATTGCAAATTAGAAATTCAGTTCGTATCAGTTCGTGATAGATCTGGGACTAATTCCAGATTGTATTGCTTGCTTCGGTCTTGAAGTGAAAGATAACTAATATCAATTTTAATTCCTATATAAAACACCCGATAACCATCAAAAAATTAAACTAATCAAAAGAAATCATGGCAAATAATTCAAACAATAGCGTAAGAGACTATCTCAAAGAAATTGGTAGAACTCCATTATTAAAAGCAGAAGAAGAAGTTGAACTTGCCAATCAAATTCAGGCAATGCTACCTTTACTCGATCGAGAAAATTTGACTCCAGAAGAGAAACAAATTATTCACTTGGGACAAAGAGCCAAACAAAAAGTTGTACAGGCTAACTTGCGTTTGGTCGTTTCGATCGCCAAGAAATATCAAAACCGAGGTTTATCAATGCTTGACTTGATTCAAGAAGGCAGTATTGGTTTGATGAGAGCTTCGGAAAAATTTGATGCCAGTAAGGGTTATAAATTCTCTACCTACAGCTATTGGTGGATTAGACAAGCTATGACTAGAGCGATCGCCAATCACGCTCGCACAATTCGTTTGCCCATTCATATCACCCAAGACTTAAATAAGATCAAAAAAACAACTCGCCAACTATCGCAAAAGTTGGGTCGCAAACCAAGCGATCTCGAAATTGTAGCCGAGCTAGATATGGATTTAAAAAAATTGAGATCTCTAGCACAATCAGCCAGGATTACTAGACCAAAAAGCCTCAACACTACTATTGACGAAAATCAAACTGAGTTGGGACAAATATTACCCGATGATTCTGCTTCTCCCTCTGATTTTGTAGCCAGTCAAGAAATTCGCGCCCAAATTCAAAGTTTACTCCATACTCTATCTCCCAAACAAAGAGACGTTATTACTCTCCGTTATGGTCTAAAAGATGGTCGGACTATGACTTACGAACAAATTGGGGACGTTTGTGGTATCAGTCGCGAAAGAGTCAGACAAATTAAAAACAAGGCAATGAAATTGCTGAAGAAAAGAGCGATCGGTCTTTCCAGTCTAGCGGGATAATCAATCAATTCTCCTGACTATGAACTTGCTAAAAAACTAGCGGGATTTTGATCGTAACGGTGTCTAACGGGAATTGCTGCGGATTGGCGATCGCCATCTAGGGCAGCAGTCTCCTCTAGGGCAGTACGCAACCTTTTTGCTGCATAAATTGACATATCTCTAGGTACACTGATTCTATCCCGCAAATAGCGCAGAGCAACATCCGATCCTGATGGCGGTTTGCAGGTTTGATTCGTCATCATTTTAGTTAAAGCACAGCGTAAGGCTGGATCGAATAAATTAGCCTCAACAGGATTAGCTTGAATAATGTTGTCTTTATGCTTGATTACTCGTTGTAAAGCTTCAGAGCGAGAAGTTTCGGGTTCGGGATAGGTAACATCGGGTAGTCCAAACCAAGCACCGTGATCGACCCTTTCTTGATGGGCTAACGCTTGGGGTTCGCCATTAGAATAGCAGCCCCCCATTTGTGGCGGTAAATCGTGGACGTGAGTATGGAAATCACTTTGTGTACCGCGATAGGTGGATCGGGTTTCCATGGCGTCAAACCAGTCAGAAAAACGAGGATTTGATTCTCGCAGAGAATAGCCTTTGTAATAATATAGGCTGGCATTCATTCTTTCTACGTAGGGAGTAAAGATAACATCCGCAGTACTAAACTCCTCTAAGAAATATGGGCTAGTTGTACTTGCCAATGCTTCTTCTACTAAAGCTACAGTTTCAATAAATTGCTGGCGACTATTTTTTTCTTGTCCAGGAAAGATTGAGCGTTGACAAAGCCACACGCACCAAGCCCTAAATAGTAATCTTTCTAACTGTCGTAAGGGTAAAACTTGGGAATCCTCCATTCCC
Organism: Waterburya agarophytonicola KI4; assembly: GCF_020640915.1. Lineage (GTDB taxonomy): Bacteria > Cyanobacteriota > Cyanobacteriia > Cyanobacteriales > Xenococcaceae > Waterburya > Waterburya agarophytonicola. The sequence goes on from NZ_JADWDC010000003.1 coordinate 138,061, forward strand.
AAATACAGTACGCCAAACTCTTTTTCTAGAGCAATTAAAATATCATCGCTTTCCGTAATGATTCTTCCATCTAACTCCACTGCGGGTAGCATCCCTGACGGTACTTTTTGCTTGTACCAGCTTTCCTTTTTGCCATAGCAAAACATCGTTACCTTTTCGATGCGATAAGGAATTTGCATCTCTTCCAGCCATAACCAAATCTTCTGACAGTAAGGACACCAAGCGTGATTATCCCGAAATAAAGTTATCCGTACATCTGCTTCAGTTTTGCCAAATAAGCGCAAGGTAGATTGAGCATTAGTTGAGCCGTTGACAGGATCTATTTTCCAGTCAGTAAGTTCTGTTAATTGTTGCCAAGTAAGGGGAGTTGTCATTTCATCCAACATAAATTAATAAACTTAATATGTAATTGCTTCACTTTTAGGATGTGATTATTGCATTAGAGGTGATATTTAGAGCCAAAAAAGTATCAAGCTAGACTTGTCATTAATTTTTTTTAGACATCCATATATTTTAGGCTTCGATGCTCTTTTCTTTTATTCCCCAAAAACTAGCGATCGCTCCTTCCATCCCAAAAGCGGAATTTCCTAATTTATTATTGAGAGAAATCATTATTGATCGCAACTCTTTATTTCAAGTATGGTCGCCTAAATCTAATGCCATTTTAAATACTTTAGAAGCCGATCTGTTAAAAAGCGACTGCCTTCGCGTTGAGGCAATTTGTACTAGATTAGTTTCTTTAGTGGGAGCAACTTGTTCTGAGCATGAGGAGCATTTACTCAGCAATCAAAAACTGATTGATAATTGGGAAGATGTCAAATATTTTGCCTCTAAGTATAAATTTAAACCCAATGCTATAGATGTATTGTATTCTACTCAAACAATACGGCAACTTAACGTATCGTCAAATAATTCCCTTAAATGGGTACTCGAACCTCCTTGCTGGGAAATCTTTTTTCTGGAAGTAAATCCAGTAGATCAAGGTTTTAAGGCTGTTTCTAGACCAAACAATTATTTATCCGTAATCCTATGGACTGGAAAACCTATAATTAAACATATTCCTCAAATGCGATCGAGAAAATGAGATTTTATTTATTATTATCTTTGTATTTCATTAAAAATACTAGGCTATAATAACTGAAATTATTGTTTCCAAATATTAAATTAACCATATCCTATGCGCGATCGCGTTATTTCTTGGCTGGAGAAAAATGTTTCTCAGCATCGCTTGCAGCATATTTTAGGTGTAGAGCAAACCTGTATCGATCTAGCTCGCTGTCATCAACTTAATCAGGAAAAAGCAGCCCAAGCAGGATTGATGCACGATTTGGCAAAGTTCTTTCCGCCCAAAAAATTGCTAAAAATTGCTGAAGAAGCCAAGATAACCATAGATGAAGTATGTCTTCGATCTCCTCATTTGCTTCATGCCGATGTTAGTGCGGTAGTAGCACAACAGGAATTTGACATTAAAGATCCCAAAATACTTAAAGCGATCGCCAATCACACATTAGGTACGCCAGGGATGAGCAAGTTAAGCTGTCTAGTTTTTATAGCCGATGCTCTTGAGCCAAATCGGGGAGACAATGCAGAATTAAACGCGATGCGGGCTACAGCCAGGGAAAATCTTTACAAATGTGTACGGCAAACCAGTGATTATTCATTAAAATATTTAGTAAGTCAACAAAAAATCATCCATCCCCGCACTATCTTGACTAGGAATTGGGCTTTAGCCAAAGCCAAGAAGAATTGATTGCTGAATAAAAGAAAGACCGAAATAAAGCCCGTCCCAATCTAAACATAAAACTTTAAAACATATTTGAATGAGTAAATTATCATCAGAACAAGCGATCGCTATCGAACAACAAACTCAAACTACTATCGCTGTCAATAGTAAAGAATTAGCTTTACAAATAGCGGGTGCAGCAGAAGAAAAAAAAGCCCAAGATATTGTCTTGCTAGATGTATCGGACGTTTCTTATTTGGCAGATTACTTTGTGATTATCACGGGGTTCTCTAGCACTCAGCTAAAAGCGATCGCCGAATCGATTGAAGAAAGAATTGAAGACAACTATCATCGATTACCAGTCAGAGTTTCGGGCAAGCGAGAAGGCAACTGGATAGTGCAAGATTATGCAGACGTTATCGTCCATATCTTTCTTCCTGAAGAGAGAGAATACTATAATCTAGAAGCGTTTTGGGGACATGCCGAGCGCATTGAATATATCTCCCAGTCTAGTTAAAATCGCTTATGAATAAATCAACGATAAACTTTTGTCCTGTTCCCATCGAACAACAACCCATCAACGAATACGAAAAGCTCAAAGAATCGTGGCTCTTTGACTGGGGAACTCTAGCTATCGGTCAATATAGCCAAAAAATAGCCTGGGTTTGCTTTTGGAGCGCGATTTTAGTCATTCCCCTAGCAATGTCGGTGTTTGTTCCTCAACACGATTGGTTTCATGGTTTTTTGTCTAGTTTGGTTGGCATTTGTCTCTTGACAGGAATATTTATATCTAGGATTTATTTAGGCTGGCAATATATTAAAGATCGACTCAAAAGCGATCGTATTTTCTATGAAGAGTCGGGCTGGTATGACGGACAAACTTGGATTAAGCCTACTGGGATGTTAAATCGCGATCGCCTAGTCGCTAGTTACGAAATCGAACCCATCTTAGCTCGATTCCACAAGACTTATGGTTTACTAGGGATGGCGATCTCTTTAAGTAGTTTAATTTGGCTAATTATCGGTTAAACTGATTGCCTGCCAATTATTCAAAAAAGGTATTATTACTAATATTGTCAATATAATATCGAATGACTAGGGGAAAAAAAACTCACACACCTACCTTAGAAGTCCATCTTCTTCGAGAAGGAATTGTCGAATCATCTCATCAAGTAGAAGCAACAGTTTGCGATAGTCGAGGACGAGTATTGCTAGTTGCAGGAAATTCCGAGACATCAGCGTTTATTCGTTCGGCTTTAAAGCCTTTTCAAGCCTTAGCCGTTACCAGCACTGGGACATTACAAAAATACGACCTAAGCGATCGCGACTTGGCAATTATGTGTAGTTCTCACCAGGGAAATACAGAACAAGCCAGACAAGCTTTTAACATACTTTGGCAAGCTGATGTAGATCCAAATCATCTCAAGTGTCCTATCCCCCCAGGAAAAAGCACTCAGTTACAACATAACTGTTCTGGGAAACACGCAGGAGTATTGGCTGTCTGTCAGAATCGTAATTGGCCTCTAAACACTTATTTACACCGTTCTAACCCCGTACAAAAATTAATTTTGACCAAAATATCAGAATTACTAGGAATGCCTGGAGAAGAGTTGATTGGTGCAAAGGACGATTGTGGTATGCCAACCTATTCTATGGAGCTAAAGCAGATAGCGCATTTATATGCCCAGCTAGCAGCAGGAAATAGTTTAGATTTAGAGCGTATTGCTAGAGCCATGACATATTATCCTCGATTAATTTCAGGAGAAGGTGCTTTCGATAGTGAATTGATGCGATTGAGCGAAGGCGAATTAGTTAGTAAATCAGGAGCAGAAGGCATCCAATGCGTTGGTAGAATCGGTCAAGGGATGGGATTAGCAATCAAAGTCAAAGATGGAGCAAGAAGGGCTAAATATGCCGTAGCAATTCAAGTACTCAGACAGATGGGGTGGATCTCTCCTGCGATCGCTGAAATACTTTCAGATAATTTTGTTCAATTAACTCCCTACAAACGTCTTGAAACTATCGGAGAATTATCCATCTTATAACTAACCTCACCTGAAAAAAAAGTGACGGCAAAACAGAAGTCAATTCTCGCAAATTTATCGTGCATTACTCTATTAGTAATAATTCTGTTACTGACAGGTTGTTCTAAGGTTTCTCAAAATGTACATTTGAAATATGGCAATCCCAGCCAAGCTGCAACTAGACGTAACAACTATTTAATCGAGCGTCCTCAATATGCCCTCTCTTATAATTGCAGTGCAGGAATATCTAACTGGGCTAGTTGGCAACTAAATCGCAGTTGGCTGGGAGTAATCAAACGCTCTGATGATTTTCGTCCCGATCCAGACTTGCCAGAAAAATGTTACGCCTCCAAACCCAACGATTATCGCGGTAGTGGTTACGATCGCGGACATTTAGTTCCAAGTGGCGATCGCTCTCGTCGCCAAGAAGATAATAGTGCCACGTTTTTTATGAGCAATATTATTCCTCAAGCCCCGTCTAACAATAGAGAAGTATGGCGGGAGTTTGAAGAATATTGTCGCGATCTCGTGTTTGAGGGAAAAGAGCTTTATATTGTGGCGGGAGGAAGTGAATTAGCCGAAGCAATCGCCAAAAATAGAGTTGTGGTACAAAAATATAATTGGAAAGTTGTGCTAATTTTGGATCGACTCAGAGACGAAGTTACAACTGACAACGCTCAAACTATTGCAGTTTGGATACCCAATTCCAAAGAAGTAGCAAATACAGATTGGAGAGACTATATAGTACCTGTTAATACGGTAGAGAAAAAAACAGGCTACGACTTTTTCGATCGCCTCCCCAAAGCTTTACAGCAACAAATCGAACGATGATAATAATCGATCGGATCGGCGATCTATTATCACTTAACCGTTTCCCATTTTGGCGAACTAGCAATTAAAGCTTCTGCTTGGGCTTTATTCAGTGGCTTGGAAAAGAAAAAGCCTTGACCGTATTCACACTGTAGCAAGCGCAATTGAGCCAATTGAGCCGTAGTTTCGATGCCTTCAGCAATCACATCCATGTTCAACATATGGGCTAGAGTAACGATCGCCTTAACAATGGCAGAATTCTCTTCTGCTTGCATTTGACTGACAAAAGAGCGATCGATTTTGATAGTATCTACGGGAAAACGATGCAAATAGCTCAAAGAAGAATATCCAGTGCCAAAATCATCAATACTAAACTGAATTTCTTTTTCTCTCAAGTGAAGAATAATTTCGGTAACGGTGTCTAAATTATCAATTAACGTACTTTCCGTAATTTCCAACTTCAGACATTTGCCCGATAAACCCGTTTCTTGCAACACGCTTTCAACCTCTTGGATCAATTGCGATTCGCGAAATTGATGCGCTGAAAGATTAATACTCATGCGAATGGCTGGATGTTCGGGATATTTTAATTGCCAACTGCGTGTAGTTTGACAAGCTTCCTTGAGTAGCCAATTACTCAAAGGTACAATCAAACCAGTTTCTTCACAGATAGGAATAAAATCCCCTGGCTGAATGCGACCTTTGGTAGGATGATTCCATCGCACTAAAGCTTCAAAACCCGATAAAATTCCCAATTTTAAAGAAGTGATGGGTTGATAATAAACTTCAAACTCTTTTCTTTCCAAGGCTCGACGAAGATCGGTTTCTATTTCTAATCTAAGCAAGGCGCGATCGCGCAAAGAATTATCAAAAACCTCATAACGAGCCTTTCCTTGTTCTTTGGCACTGTACATCGTCACATCTGCATCCCGCAAAATATCTTCTGGCTTATCGTATCCCACAGACGACAGGGCAATGCCAATACTAGCGGTGCTAAATAACTCGTATCCGTCAATGTGAAAAGGAAAAGTCAAGGTTTGATAAATACTTTCGGCAACCAAAGTTGCTTCGGATTTACTGGCAATATTTTCTAACAAAATTGTAAACTCATCTCCCCCCAAACGAGCTACCGTATCCGTTGGGGCGATCGATTTTTCTAGGCGACGGGCAATTTCAATTAATAATTTATCTCCTACCAAATGCCCCACGCTATCATTAACTACTTTAAAGCGATCTAAATCTAGAAATAAAACAGCAAATAAATAGCTCTCATTATTTTGACTTTTTTTTAACTGTTGTTCTAGCCGATCCATAAACAAAGCTCGATTGGGCAACCCCGTAAGGGCATCATGAAGGGCATCATGACGCAGTTGTTTCTCCATCGATTTACGTTCGGTGATATCAACAATTTGATTGTTGAAATGTAAGGGCTTGCCATCGCTATCATGAACTACCAGCACTTTCAGCAAGGTATCAACTATGCGACCATCTTTGGCAATAAAGCGTTTTTCAATTTGAAAATCAGTTTCTTTTCCTTGAATTAATAACTGTTCCAAATTACGATGTGCTTCCCAATCTTCTGGATGACTTATTTCAGCAAAAGAAACCCCCAACAACTCTTCTTGGGTATATCCTAAAGCATCGCACAACGCCTGATTTACTCGCCGAAATTTACCCTTAAGACTACTGATTGCCATCCCAATAGGAGCCATCTCAAAGGTAAGCCTAAATTGTTCTTCGCTTTTTCTGAGGGCTTCTTCTGATTCTCTACGATTAGTAATATCTTCGGCAATTCCGACAAAGCGATTTACTTTACCCATCACATCTCGGACGGGAAATGCTCGTACTCTTACCCAACAAATAGATTCGTCTGGTCTAATAATGCGATATTCTTCTTCAAAATCGTCCCCTGTCCTAAACTGGGTTTCAATCGTCGCTAGAGCCTTAAAAGAATCTTCTGGATGAATGGCAAATAGCCAAGATTGAGGTTCTTCGTACAGACTCTGACAGCTACGCCCCCAAACTTTTTCGTAAGTCGGACTAATATAAAGTATTTCGTCTGTTTTAGCTGAGATCACAAAGAATACTTCGCGGACATTTTCGGCAATTTGCCGAAAAAGGGCTTCTCTTTCAGTTAGTTCCTGAAATTGAAGTCTCAATCTTTGATTTTCGCTTAAAACTTCTTCAACTCGGCTTAAGAGAGAATTTTGCTGTTCTAAAATTCCTGCCATTTCCTGATTAGACATTCAATAGGCTACCAGATCGAGGATTACCACCTTAGAATGCCCAAATTAAATTCTAAAGTAACAACTTTTAACTTTTTGATTACTATTAGTTATTAGTTATTATTCTCATTACTTTACCCGAGATCTTTTGGTTGTAATAGGGAGTATTGGCAGCAGGAGATTTTAGATTTTCTGGGTTTCCTACCCAGGTTTTGTGAGGATCGAATAGGATGAGATTAGAATTTTGTTCTGGAGATATTTCTATAGGTTGCTGTTGCAAACACAACAAAGGATTGGTACTTAGAGCTTGCCACAATTCCAGTGCTGAAAGTCGATCTTTTTCTACTAGCTCCTGCCATAAAAGAGGCAGTGCTATTTCCAAACCAATTGCCCCTGGTGGTGCTAACCCAAAGGGAACAGTTTTTTCTTCGTAGGTATAGGCTCGATGGTCGATCGCGATCGCATCAATGATTCCTTGCTTAATTCCTGCAATTAAAGCAGTTCGATCGCTTTTATTACCTAGAGGAGGTTCGAGGCGCAAATTCGGGTCATAACTACCCACTGCTTCGCTATCCCACAGGAGGTGCATCCAGGTTGTGCTAGCGGTGACGGGAATATTTCTTTGTTTGGCATCGGCAATTAATTCTACGCTTCTTTGAGTAGAAACCCGCATTAGATGAACGGGAGTCGGAATATCTGCCACTATTTCTAAAACAGCAGCAATAATTGCCGCTTCGGAAAAACCAGGATTTCCTGACATACCATAGCGAATTGATGCATCTCCTTCTCGGACGACTCCATTCCCTGCTAACTCATTCCGATCTAAAGCGATCGCAATAGTCTTATTCCAGGGTTGGACGTATTCTAGTAATTGCTTCAATAAGTTGAGATTCCCAAAACTATAGCGATCGCTAAAACCAATTACTCCTGACTTCAACTCTGCCAATTCGTTCATCTGCTTGGTAGTATTTTCTTTAGACGCAGCACCCCAAAATTTTAGCTGAGTAAACAACTGCCTCGCGATCGAGTCGCTTTTTTGTTGCATTCCCGCCAAAATTTCTACGCTTTCAATTTGGGGGGTAGTATTGGGTAAAATTCCTACTTGAGTAAATCCCCCCGCAGCAGCAGCTTGTGCTAGGTTCAACAGACTTTCCCTAGATTCGTGACCAGGTTCTTGACTATAACTATATAGATCGACTAACCCAGTCCCCAAAATTTTGCCCTCTCCTGAAATTATTCGAGTTTGGGCGGGATATTCGGCGATTGATGCGGCGATCGCTTTTATTTTACCTTCAATTATTAATACATCTGACAAGCGATCGATTCCTTGAGTGGGGTCAATTAACCTTACTTGTTGCAGTAATTCCATTCTCTACCTGTGATTTTTAACTAAATAAAAGTTGACATCGTGTACTGCGGATAACCATAATAATAGTTTGTGTAAACTTTAGCTTTCAAATAAACTCTTGGCTAATGTTATCGTGATCGGAGCCCAATGGGGTGACGAAGGAAAAGGAAAAATAACCGATCTACTAAGTCGCTCGGCAGATGTCGTGGTACGCTCCCAAGGTGGAGTTAATGCAGGACATACTGTTGTCGTAGCCGAACAAACTTTCAAATTGCACTTGATTCCCTCTGGAATTTTATATCCCAAAACAGAGTGTATTATCGGTTCTGGAACAGTAATCGATCCTCAAGTGTTAATTGAAGAAATAGAGCAATTAAAAGCTCTAGGCGTGACGGTAGATAACCTAAATATATCTCAGACAGCTCATGTAACTATGCCTTATCATCGCGAGATCGATAAAGCATCAGAAGAAAGTCGAGGAGAATATAAAATTGGTACGACTGGCAGGGGAATTGGCCCTACCTATGCTGACAAATCAGAACGTACTGGAATTCGGGTTTTAGATTTAATGAACCCCGAACACCTACGAAAGCAGCTTGGGTGGACAATCAATTATAAAAACGTAATTTTAGAAAAACTATATAATTTACCTCCTTTAGACCCAGAGAAAGTAATTGCAGAGTATCTAAAATACGCAGAGTTTTTACGCCCCTTTGTGATAGATAGCTCTCTTAAAATATATGAAGCAGTAAAAGAGAAAAAAAATATTCTTTTTGAAGGAGCCCAGGGTACTTTACTCGATCTAGATCATGGAACGTATCCTTATGTTACTTCTTCTAACCCCATTGCTGGGGGAGCTTGTGTTGGAGCGGGAGTTGGCCCTACTACTATCGATCGCGTGATTGGTGTGGCAAAAGCCTACACTACTCGCGTCGGAGAAGGTCCTTTCCCCACAGAGTTAAATGACAACGTGGGAGAGTTGTTGGGAAATAAGGGAGCCGAATTTGGCACGACTACAGGTCGTCGTCGTCGCTGTGGCTGGTTTGATGCTGTAATTGGTCGCTATGCAGTACGCATCAATGGTTTGGATTGTTTGGCAATCACTAAACTAGATGTATTAGATGAATTACCAGAAATTGAAATCTGTGTGGCTTACGAAATTGATGGTGAAATTTGTCATCATTTTCCGACGAATGCCAGTCAGTTTGCTAATTGCAAGCCAGTATACAAAACTCTTCCTGGATGGCAAGAATCAACTACGGGATGTCGTTCTTTATCAGACTTGCCCCACAATGCCCTCAACTATCTCAAGTACTTGGCAGAATTAATGAAAGTTCCTATTGCCATTGTTTCGGTGGGGCCAGGTCGCGACCAGACCATTATTGTAGAAGATCCCATTCACGGTCCCAAACGAGCCTTGCTCGATGCAGATGGCATTCCAGTATAGTTGTCCCTAGACTATTGTCTTTTAGATCGGGGTAAATTAACTATCTTCTCGATCGGTTTAAATTTTAACCACATTTCAGTTATCGTCAAATCAGTTAAACACCATGAACATTACAGTTGAATGCAAAACTAGAGCCGAAGGGAGTAAACCCCGCGCATTGCGTCGCGAAGGACTAATTCCTGCTGCTTTGTACGGACACGACGGATCGAACTCTGTATCTTTGACCATTCCTACTAAGGAAGCACAAATGCTTTTGAGAAAAGCAGCAATTAATAACACTCTGATCGATATCAAAGTTCCCGATATGTCTTGGAATGGCAAGGCATTAATTAGAGAAGTGCAGGCTCATCCCTGGAAAAGAACTTTGAATCATATTAGCTTCTTTACTGTTTCGGCAAAACAAACCGTAGAGATTGTTGTCCCAGTTATCTTGACAGGAAATGCTGTTGGTACTAAAGAAGGTGGTATTGTCGAGCAAATCATGACGGAATTACAGATTTCCTGTTTTGCAGGTAATATTCCCGAATCTATTAAAATTGACGTAACCAACTTTAAGATCGGTGATATTCTTCACGTAGGAGAAATTCTTTTACCTGAAGGTGCCACTGTTCTTGACGACCCAGATCGTACTGCGATTTCTGTTGTTTTACCAGCCAAACCCGCTTCTGAAGAAAGCGATGGCGCAACAGAAGTAATCGAGCAAAATGTAGATACAGTCAAAACAGAAAGTTAGTCGATCGCCTTGAGGAATCGATCTCACCTTGGCAATATTGACTCATGACCAGAGACATTTTGTGTCTCTGGTTTTTATATTGGTTATTTTGATTGATGTAAAATCAAACGATTTCCCCCAGGATCGTAGGCATAAATTTCTCTTCCGTGAGAAGCTTCTATAATTTCTCCTGGTGGAGGAAAACCCATCTCCCCTAAAGTTGCGATCGCTTGGTTTAAGTTTTCTACTTCGATACACAAGCTCATGCTACTACCCAAATTTTCAAACTCTTTTTGACGCTCTGATTTTGGCGAAAAAATGCCAATGCGTAGCTTTTCTAGCTTAAATTCTGCATAAACTGAGTCATGATAAACATCAGGTTTTCTTTGCAAAAGTTGACTATAAAAATCGCTCAAAGTTGGAATATTGTCGGTGGAAATCGCTAAAAAAACATCAAAATAATTAAAATTCATCTAATCTTTAAACTAATTATCTATGAATATACTTATAGTAGAGAATATCAAATAATTTAATTAACTGGGAAATTATCTATCTGTGATAATTATTCTATTTTCAGCTCATTTTAAAAGGTGATTTTTAGATCATTCAAAATACATTAGTTTTTTCTTAATACTTTTTATTTATAGCTATTTAAAAAAATATTACTAGTATGACGATCAAAGTCTTAATAGTAGACGATCAGAAAACAGTTCAAGAAATTCTCAAAGGTTATATCGAAGAAGAATCTAGTTTAGAATTTGTTGCTTGTGCCAACAATGGTCAAGAAGCTTTAGATATGGTGAAAGTTTGTCGACCCCATATCGTTCTAATGGATATTGAAATGCCTGTTTTAGATGGTCTAACTGCAACCAAAATTATTTCTGAGCAGTTTATTGACACTAAAGTGTTAATTATTAGCGTTCATAACGAAGATTCATATTTGAATACGGCACTGCAAGTCGGTGCAAAAGGATATTTATTAAAAAATACTCCATCAAAAGAGTTAATTAACGCGATTTATTCTGCTTACAAGGGCTATTTTCAATTAGGGCCTGGTTTGTTAGAAAAATACTTACATAAAGTTAGTAGTTCCGAAGCCAATGCTCAAGAACTACAACAATTAAAAAATGTGATATTGCAGCAGTCACAGTATTTAGAAACGTTGCGTCAAGGTGGAAACAATCAACCAAGTAGTAGTAACGATAGCAGAAGTCGTCGCAGCAATAGTAGAGATTATTTAGAAAGTCAATATGCGAATCTGGAAAAGCAAGTATATGTTCTGAGTAATCGTATAGATAAGCAAAACAAAAAAATCGCTTTTCTTCAGCAATCTGGTATTTTTATTATTCTTTGTGGTGGAGTATTGGCAACTTTTGTGCTTCTATTTAGTTTATAAAGATCAATATATTCCGTGTTTTTTATGAAATCTTGGTGGCGATTTCTCATTATCTTGATGCTGGGATTAACTCTCAGTTTTATATCTAGTCATAGTTTGACTGCGGAGGTTTTGCCCCACCAACTAGTAAGACAAGCTCAAGAATATTATCAGCAAGGAGAATTCAATCGATCGATTAAATTATTAGAGCAAGCCCATCAACTGTACCAAAGGCGCGGAAAATATTTACAGCAAGCCCAAATACTTTCCCTAAGTTCCTTAGCTCAACAACAAGTAGGTAATTGGGATTTAGCTCAGAAAAATATTGTAGATAGTTTTAGTTTATTAGAGTCTGTTGCATCTAGTAACAATAAAACTCAGGTATCTGCCCAAATTTGGAATACTAAGGGTCATTTTGAATTTGCTAGAGGAAATCATAGGCTGGCTTTAGAGCATTGGCAACAAGCGGAAGAATTGTACCGCAAAACAGGCGATCGCTTGGGTATTGCGGGTAGCCTACTCGATATAGCTCAAATTTTGTCGAAGATGGGTTTTTATCCCCGTTCTTGCGATAGTGTTTTGAAGGCTTTTAATTATTCAGATTATGATTGTCAAGATTTAACCCCGTCTCAAATTAGCAAGGCGATCGCCGAAATAAAAAAAGAGCCTGAACCTTGGCAAGTTGAAGGGTTAAATATTATTAGTAATAGCTTGCTGTTGCAAGGAAAATTGTCTCAAGCAGAAACATTTGTTCGAGGGAGCGAAGCAATTAACTCCAGTTTTTCTCATCCCTCCTCTTTAACAGAAGCGAAGATCTGGTTGAGTTGGGCCAATATTCATAAAGCGATCGCCTTACGGAACAAAGAAATTGATAATCTGGCTGGTTTTAGCTTTCATAATGGAAAAGCAATTAAATATTATCAAAAACTCATCGACTATCGAGCTTCTTCTAAGATTGCTCGTACCTATCAGTTACCAGCCCAGCTAAACCTATTATCATTATTTGTCGTTACCCAACAATGGTCTAAAGCACAAAAACTAGTCAGCCAGATTCAGTTGGATTCTAATGCTTCCCCCAGTAAAAGAAATTTATATGCTGAGATTAAATTTGCCCTGGATTTGGAACGACTCAAACAAAATAGAGTCCCTATTGAGTATACCTGGCAAGATATTGGCGATCTTTATCTTGAGATAATTCAACAGGCTCAAAAAGCTGGCGATTTACGCGCTCAATCCTATGGGCTGGGCTATTTAGGTTCATTACATACGCGCCAAAACCTAAATTTGGATACTACGCCACAACAATTAATTCAAAAAGCCCTTAACCTAGTGCAACAAGTTCATGCTCCAGAGATAGCATATCGTTGGCAATGGAAACTAGGACAAATTTATACTCGTAACCATCAAAAAGAATTGGCGATCTCTAGTTATCAAACTTCTTTAGCCACTTTAGCCGATTTGCGTAAAGATACCGCATCCTTGAGCAGAGAAATCCAGTTTGATTTTTACGAACAAATCGAACCTATTTATAGGGAATATGCCAATCTCTTGTTAAATAGCGAATCTGTTACAGACGAAGATTTAGAGACAGTTATAGAGACTATCGAATCGCTTCAATTAGCAGAATTAGATAATTATTTTCAAGATGCTTGCACGACCTTTGACTCCCAAAGTATAGATCGCCTAGATGGAGATACAGCCGTCATTTACACCCTAATTTTACCCGATCGCCTAGAAGTAATCATGGTGATGAACGATACCCTTGATAGTCATCCCCACAAATTGTTCCGCCACCATACCGAATTGATCGCCCAAAGGGAATTAGAAAAAACAATTAGACAACTGCGTCAATATATTACCGAGCCAGATCGCACCAATGAAGTCAGGGGATTGTCGGCTCAGTTATACGATGTCTTAATTAGACCTTTTGCTGAAGACTTAGCAACTCAAAAACCCCATAATCTAGTTTTTGTACTGGATACTATCATGCAGAATATTCCCATGTCTGTTTTGTATGACGGAGAAGAATATCTCTTAGAAAAATATGCGATCGCCTTGACTCCTGGGTTGAGAATGCTTAATCCTCAAAAAAGCGCGGAAAACTCTTCGTTTTTGGCAGGGGGGATTACCCAAACATTAGAGGTGGGGGAACGTAAATTCCCTGCTTTAAATTTTGTCTCTACAGAATTAAACATATTTAAGCAAAATAAGAGTCAAATATTAATTAACGATCACTTTACTCCCGATAGCTTGCTCGAACAAATCAATTTAACTTCTGCCTCCCATATTCACATCGCAACTCACGGTCAATTTAGCTCCGATCCTAATCAAGCCTTTTTGTTGATGTGGCAAAAATTACTCACCATCGAAGATTTTAGTAACATTCTGCTTCGGCGTAACAAAATAGTCAGCGTACCCATCGATCTATTAGTCTTGAGTGCTTGCGACACCGCATCGGGCGATCGCCGTGCGGCTTTAGGTTTAGCAGGGATTGCAGTCAGAAGTGGCGCACTAAGCACCCTGGGAACTTTGTGGCAGGTAAATGACGCATCAACAGCAGCACTGATGCAAAGTTTCTATCAACAGCTAAAAAAAGGCTCTAGTAAAGCCGAAGCACTGAGATTAGCCCAGTTAGAGCTTTGGCAGAAATTAGACAAAGACTGGCAAGTTCCTGCTTTTTGGTCGGCTTATGTAATGCTTGGTAATTGGCAATAGTCAGCGATCGAGTTGTCTTACCAATGCCACTTTGCCATAGCGAGGATCTATTTCTAAGGCTCTTATTTCCAGAGTATTTTTGCCCTCCACAACAAGATCGTAAGTAATAGTTTCGTTGGGTTTTAGGGGCAAACAGTGAGTAAATATTTCCAATCTATATTTTTGCGGAATAAAATTCTCTTCGCCCATTTCTAGAACAATCTGATTGAAAAATGAAAGTTCGCCAGTATTGTTAATAATACCTGCGGGGGTAGAGAAATCGTCGCACCATCTCAATGCCAAAAACCATTTAGCATCGCTTAATCTCTTAAAGATTTTGTCTGGCTGGGGATGGGGAAAAACCTTGTATCCCGACTCGATAGTAACGATTGTGCCATTTAAAAAACCAAAGATCGAACCAATGCGATCGCTCATTATTAATACTTTTATGATTTGTGGTGGGGAAGCTTGTTTGTTTAGTTTATATCAAGCTAATTATTGGAAATAAAAACAGTTGGATTCTCAAGCCATAGAAGTGCAACAATTTACTTGGTAAGCTATATAAAATAAACCATAGACAAAGCGATCGCCTTTAAAACAATGATGATATTACCTGGTTCAACCGTAAAAATTACTAACTCTGATGATATTTACTACAATTTTCAGGGTTTGGTACAGCGTATAGACGACAGTAGAGTAGCAGTATTGTTTGAAGGTGGCAATTGGGATAAGCTAGTAACTTTCAATTTATCCGAACTAGAAGCAGTCGATTTAACCAAGAAGAAAAAATAACGCTATTTTATTGATAATTGCTTCTTGCTATTACAAAACAATGCGTCTTCCTTTACCTCAGTTTACACTCGACGATCGCAACCCCCAACATATTGGAGAAGTGATCGAAACCTCAACCACTCAATATTTAGCCCAATGTCTCGAACCAGAAGATTTGAAATTTCCAGTTATGCCTCCTTTTGGTAGCTGGATCAAATCTTTTGATGAAGAATCTGGTAATAAAATTTTATCGGTAGTTACCTATGTAACTACTACTCCCATAGATTCAGTTCACCGCGCGAGGGCATTGGGTTTATCTTTGGAGGAATTGCGAGAACAGCAACCCCAGATATTCGCCATGCTCAAAACCGAATTCAAAGCTGCTATTGTCGGCTTTGAAGCCCCGAGTAACAACAACGGCAACAGCTTGGGTCAAATGTATCAATATTTGCCCCCTCGTCCTCCTCAGATACATCAATCTGTCTATCATTGCGATCGCGAAGAAGTGATCGAGTTTACTGAGAATTTGGACTTTCTCCGCACTCTGTTGCAAGCCAAAGACATACCAGTTGAATCCCTAGTTGCTGCCTCCGTGCGGGAGGTATATCGTCAAAGACAAGCAAATCGAGATTGGTTGGTAAATGTCGGTCGAACCCTTAGCACTCTTTTAAAAGACGATTACGATCGCTTGCGTTACATTCTCAGTCAAATTCATTATTAATCCTGCTAATAGTAGTTTACTTGGAGGTGCATCGATCGCTTCAAACAGCGCAAGAAAATCAGATTAATTAAAAAGTTTTATATTATCTGCATAAAATAAACAACCAAATCGTAATACATTAATAGTCTAAGTGGTTTATCTAAATTTCGATCAGTTAAACTTTAAAAAAAAAACAAGTTTAAACGATTAAAAAAAAGAACAATCCA
Organism: Waterburya agarophytonicola KI4; assembly: GCF_020640915.1. Classification (GTDB taxonomy): domain Bacteria; phylum Cyanobacteriota; class Cyanobacteriia; order Cyanobacteriales; family Xenococcaceae; genus Waterburya; species Waterburya agarophytonicola. The sequence continues at coordinate 154,117 of NZ_JADWDC010000003.1, forward strand.
CAATAAAACTAAACTTTAAAGACTTATTAAGTTATTTAATCCAGCTTAATAAGCGTTTTGAAGTTATTTGGCTTAATTTTATGCTTTTAATACTTTTAAGAGAGGTCACACAACATGGTAGATATTCAGGTTCGCAACATAGATGGTACTGAAAACCAACCATTTGACGAAGAAGGAGGGTTTTATCCCGGTCAAACTGAAGCACCACTAGTTCATCTTTTCGATCCTGCTTTTGAAGATGGTTTTAACGAACCCAGAGGAGGCGGAATCGAGCTTCCTTTAAGTCTTCCCAATGCGAGAGATATTAGTAATATTATTGCTCCCCAAGGAGATGCACTAGGTAATCCAGTAAACGCTAGTGACTGGCTGTGGCAGTGGGGTCAGTTCCTTGACCATGATTTAGGACTTTCTGAAGGAAGTAACATTCTGGGCGATCCTAATGAAAACTTTAACATCCCACTTAACGAAGATGATATTCTTTTTGGAGAAGGATTCCCCTCTATTCCTGTATCTCGTATTCCCGCAGAAAATGGGACTGGAGTTGAAGGAAGTCCCAGAGAGGTAGTCAACGAAATTACTTCTTTTATTGATGGTTCCAATGGATATGGTTCTGTATATCCTAGAGCAGCAGCCAAAAGAACAGATTTGGGTAACAGCTTCTTTGGCGAAGGTCGTTTCGGAGAAGTAGTTGAAATCGACGGACGGAGATTTCTAGAAATAGAAGTAGAAGAAGAGGGAGAATCTTTTGAACTCGATGGTGAAGGAGGCGCAGATGAAGGAAATAACTTAGGTGAAGAAGTAGGAGAAGGACAAGAACTAAGCGGAGACGCAAATGCCGAAGGCCCAGAAACAATCCTGATTCCTTTACCCCCAGGAGAATCTCCCTACGATGGCAAACTCCTAACTACTGAAAGTCCTTATGGTACTGATGGTAGAGCTTTTGGTAACGGACGCGATCCTAATAATAATTCTGGAGAAATCTTACCTCCTTACAACCGTGCCGATTCTCCCAACGCAGATCCCCTTAATGTCCCCAACGAAGAAGAGTTTATTTCTGGAGACGTTCGGATCAACGAACAAGTAGGATTAATTTCCATTCATACCTTGTTAGTTCGCGAACATAATTTGATCGCTGACAAAATTACTTTCCATCTTGATGCCCAAGACGATCCTCAACTCAACCAAGCATTTCAAGACTTCAAAGATGTCTATGTACCTTCTCTAGAATTAGGATTTGAACCTAGCGAAGCTGCGATTCGCGGTGAATTTATCTATGAAGCAGCTAGAACAGTAGTTGCAGCCAAAAACCAAGTCATTACCTACAAAGAATTTCTTCCTATATTGATTGGTAATGAAGGTGCAGACGATCTTGTAACAATCGATCCCGAACTTCTTACTCCTGATATTGCTGCTGAGTTTTCTGGTGCAGCTTATCGCTTAGGACATACTTTATTATCAGACAATATTCGTACTGTTGATAACAACGGAGTAGACAGTATTTCTTTGCGAAATGCTTTCTTTACACCTCAATTAATCAGCGAAAATGGTCTTGACGATATCCTTGTAGGTCTAAACTACCAACAGGCTAATGATGCCGACCATCGTGTTATCGATGGGGTTCGTAATAATTTATTTGGTCCTCCAGGAAGTGGCGGACAAGATTTAGTTGCCATCAACCTTCAACGCGGACGAGATTTAGGTGTTGCTAGTTATCAAGATATATATAACTCCCTCAATCCCGATAATCCCATTGAGACTTTTGACGACTTAGACGCTCTTTTTGGCGAAGATGTTGCAGCTTTATTCGAACAAGCTTATGACAACGTTGGACAAATAGACCTGTGGTTGGCTGGCTTGGCTGAATTACCAGCAGAAGAAGGAGTTTTATTAGGACCCACTTTTAGCGCAATTGTTGGCGACCAATTTGCTCGATTGAGAGACTTCGATCGCTTTTTCTATCAAAACGAAGTGGAAGATCCCAATTCTTTCCTAAGTGTTGTTTCTAATGCGATCAATTTAGATATTGCTAACGTTCGTTTAGCTGATATCATCCGCGACAATGTTTCTACTCCCGAACTAGTCCCTGATGATGCTTTTACTGTTCCTTATGAAACTGAAATTCCAGGAACAGAACAAGGAGATTTCCTTACAGGGACAGAACTAGCTGACTTCATTTATGGTAACGGAGGCCCCGATACTATTGAAGGTGGAGATGGTGACGATATTATCCTCGGTGGACTTGGTTCTGATAGTCTTGTCGGTCAAGCTGGCGCAGATACCTTAGTTGGTGGCAATGGCTCAGACACCTTGGTCGCTGAAGGAGGCGGAGATGTCCTTAGTGGTGGATTGAATAACGACACCTTTATTCTGAATCTCGATCGCATTGATGGTGGAGTTGAAATTATAGAAGAAGCTGGTCCTGGTGATGTTCTACAAATTCTTGATGCTGATGGCGCACCAGTCGAAATTTCTTTATCTAACCCACGTCCAGGCGGATTGGGAATTAAGAAATCTGGTCGCGATCTTTTGCTAGATATTGACCAAAACGGTATCCTCAACCCAGAGCAAGACCTCACTATCACTGATTTCTATAGTCAAGATGGATCTTTTAGCGGAGGTTCGGTCGAGCAAATCAACAATGTGAACCGCGAACAGATCATCAACTACACTCAAAGTCCTGAAGTTACTGAGGGCGCGCCAATTTATCGTTTCTTCATTCGCGACCAGGGAGTTCATTTCTATACTCCTTCTGAGGTTGAAAGAGATTCTATTATTGAAAATCTACCCAGATATGAATTTGAAGGTGAAGCTTATGTTGGTGTTCCTCAGGATGAAGATTTGTTGACAGGGGCAAAACCCGTGTATCGCTTCTTTAATACCAGCACTGGAGTCCACTTATATACCATCGCTGATGTAGAAAGAGATTCAATTATTGAAAATCTACCTAACTACACCTACGAAGGAATTACTTATCACGGTTATGATACCCAGGTTGAAGGAACAATACCTTTGTATCGTTTCTATAACTCAGTGGTTGATGCTCACTTCTATACTCCTTCTCTAATAGAAAGAGATAGTGTCATAGAAAATCTCCCTGACTATCAATTGGAAGGTGTTGATGAGACTGGCACTGCATATTATATTCAACCATTATCAGCAGAGATCTAAACTTTGTTGGCAAATCTTGAATTAGTTAGAATTTTCTAGAACTCAGATAATCAAATTAAATAGACTGTTTTGAGGGATGGAATTTATTCTATCCCTTTTTTATTGCCAAGATAGGGATCTTTTGTTGTCCCTTATAAGTAGCTCCACCTAATTAAACAGCAAACGTTCAACTGAATAATTTCCTTGTT
>NZ_JADWDC010000051.1 GCF_020640915.1 Waterburya agarophytonicola KI4
ATCATTAGCTATGATTCATATTTGGATTAATAAATTATTAGTGGGATAGGTTCATTGCTTGCCCATTGGATTGCAGTCTCAACCGAGTCTAAAATAGCACCATTACAATAGTTTTCGAGTATTGCCCAATATCTTTCAATTTGATTGTACTTGCTATGATAGGAAGGATAGTAAATTAGTCGAATTTTGACATCAATACTCTGGGACAACTCGACCATACGTTTGATAAATTGAGTTCGGTTACTTCTAGTTACTGCTTTTCAAGTCCCTAATAAAAGGTTGTAGATTTAAGCAGCGATCGCCTAAGACGAATACTAAAAAAAGATATGGCTCAAGAATAAGCATTTGAAGAGAGTTATATCGTACGGGCGAATAATCATTCGCCCCACAGGGAAATAATATGTTTTATATTGTGATGGGAGTATCGGGATCGGGAAAATCAACTGTCGGTAAACTGTTGAGCGATCGCCTTAATTGTGATTTCTATGATGGTGATGATTTTCACCCCCCTCATAATGTGGACAAAATGGATCGAGGAATTCCCCTGACAGATAGCGATCGCATTTCTTGGTTACAAGATTTGAGACAATTAATCGAACAAAAATTACAGAAGGGAGAAACAGGAGTATTAGCTTGTTCAGCACTCAAGCAAAAATATCGTTCGATCTTACAACATGAAGATCGCCGAGTTATTTTTATTTATCTTCAGGGTGATTATAATTGTATTCGTTCCCGAATCGAACAGCGTCAGGGACACTTTATGAAAGCCGATCTATTAACCAGCCAATTTGCAGTTTTGGAAGAACCAGCTAATGCTTTAGTCGTAGACGTTTCTCTATCCCCTGAAACCATTGTCCAACAGATATTGAATTCTTTGGCGTAACTTGAATAGTTTTATGAACTTAACTCCCAAAATCAAACAACAAGCTGCTCAATTGCGGACTCAATTACAAACAGCGGGATATGTTTATTATGTGTTGGACAATCCGATTATGGAAGATGCGGTATACGACAAGCTATATCGTCAGTTACAGGATTTAGAAGCAGAATATCCCGAACTAATTACCCCCGATAGTCCCACACAACGGATAGGAGACAAGCCAGCATCCCAGTTTAACTCTGTAAAACATAATATACCTCTTTATAGTCTAGAGAATGCTTTTAACTCCGCAGAATTGGCTAAATGGGAAACTCGCTGGCAAAGACAATTAGAAAAGATACCAGAAAAATTTACTTATGTCTGCGAACTAAAAATTGATGGAAGCGCGATCGCTTTAACTTATGAAGACGGTATTTTAGTTAGGGGTACAACTCGTGGGGATGGAGTAGCGGGGGAAGAGATTACCCAAAATATTAAAACTATCCGTACTATTCCTTTAAAGTTAAAGTTAGATAATCCACCCCCTAGGGTAGAAGTTAGGGGAGAGGCGTTTTTACCCCTAGATGTATTTGAATCAATTAACCAATCGAGAAACCAGTCGGGAGAAGCTTTATTTGCTAACCCTCGTAATGCTGCTGCGGGTACATTACGCCAGCTTGATTCTAAGATAGTAGCCGAACGCAAACTTAACTTTTTTGCCTATACTTTGCACGTCGTCGATCGAGAAGAGGAAGCTGTAACATCTCAATGGAATTCCTTGGAAGAGTTACAAGAAATGGGATTTCTGGTTAACCCCAACCGCAAATTGTGTAACTCTTTAGCTGAAGTAGAAGCATATTTTAATCAATGGGATGAGGGAAGAAAAACTTTACCCTATATGACTGATGGGGTGGTGGTAAAACTCAACGACTATCAACTCCAAAAACTACTAGGGTTTACCAACAAATTTCCCCGTTGGGCGATCGCTCTTAAGTATCCCGCAGAAGAATCCCCCACAGTTGTTAAAGATATTATTGTTAATGTAGGGCGTACTGGGGCGATTACGCCCATGGCAGTCATGCAGCCCGTACAGCTTGCAGGAACTACAGTACAGCGGGCTACTCTTCATAATAGCGATCGCATTGCTGAACTGGATATCCGCGTTGGGGATACGGTAATTATCCGTAAAGCAGGGGAAATCATTCCCGAAGTAGTGAGAGTCTTACCCGATCTGCGCCCTTCTGGTACTATTCCCTATCAAATGCCTACCCAATGTCCCGAATGTAATTCTACTTTAGTACGTCCCGAAAAAGAAGCTGTTACTCGTTGCATTAATATATCTTGTCCTGCTATTCTTCGGGGTAGTATTATCCATTGGGCTTCTCGTAATGCCTTGGATATTAGGGGCTTAGGGGAAAGAATTGCGATTCTTTTAATTGAGAACAATTTAGTTAATTCCGTTGCGGATTTATATACTTTAACTATCGAACAAATTGCTAGTTTAGAACGGATGGGTACGCGATCCGCTGAGAAATTAGTTAAGGCGATCGCCGAATCTAAAAACCAATCTTTTGACCGTATTTTATATGGTTTGGGTATTCGTTATGTAGGCAGTACCAATGCCAAAATATTAACTCAAAGTTTCCCGACAATTGAAGCTTTATCATCAGCATCTTTTGAATCTATCGAGGCAGTTTATGGCATTGGTGAAGAGATAGCCCAATCTGTGTTTGAATGGGTACGAGTAGAAAATAATAAAGCCTTAATTCAATCCCTACAAACAGTAGGATTAGAGTTTAAAGCTGAAGAAATAGATCGAGAAAATGCAGGCGAATTAATATTTGCTGATAAAAGCTTTGTCATCACGGGAACTCTACCAACTTTAAAGCGCGACGAAGCCAAGAAGATGATCGAGCGATGGGGAGGAAAAGTAACGAGTTCTATTAGTAAAAAAACCGACTACTTATTACTAGGAGAAAATCCAGGATCTAAATTAGCTAAAGCTGAAAAATTGGGTGTCAAGCAAATGAGCGAAGAGGAACTATTAGAAATATTAAAACAATAAAATTAAAATTTTACTCCATCTTCTTGTAACTTCCTAAATGGATCGAGGAAGAAATCAATCACGCGACGCTGACGAATAATCACTTCCGCCGTAGCAGTTTGACCAGGAGTTAGCTCAATTTTCTTGGTTCCATCGAGTATATAAGGCTTGTCCAATTCTACTTCTAGTTCGTAAATTTCTTGTTTTCCTTGGGGAGTATCGGTGACTTTAGAGTCGGGAGAAATAGAAACCAATTCACCGTCACTTACACCATAATCCTGAAAAGGATAGGCATCAAACTTGATCTTAACGGGCATTCCTTTGGTCAGAAATCCACTGTCGGTAGGAGGAATCTGCGCCTTGAGAATTAGAGTAGAGTCTTGAGGTGCAATTTCAATCACTCTGTCTCCTGGTTGAATTACCGATCCTTTGCCCCTAGCAGCAATATGAAATACCGTACCATCAGCAGGAGCGACTATTTGCCGTTGTTTTAACTCAAACTGACTCGATTCGATTTGCTTGTTAGTTTGAGCTAATTCAGTGTCGACTGCAACAATCTGGGTTTTTAGCTCTTGGAGTTGTTCTTCTGCTTGCAGTATTTCCCTTTTTCCTGAAGATATACCACCTTGATTGCTATTTCTACGCTCGTCTACTCGCAATGCTGCTTGTTTGATTTCTGCATCTGAGTTTTTAATCAAATTTTCGTAACTGCTTTGTTGTTCTTGTAAGCGAGAGCGAGATTGTTCGACTGCGGAATTGGCTTGAATCAAAAGTTCTTGATTTTCTTGGGCTTGTTGCTGGATTTCTAGAAAACGATCTTGAGAAATCACACCCTCTTGATAGGCTGCTTCGAGACGCTTGGATCTTGCTTGAGAGCCTGCTAAAGCTAATTGTGCTTGTTTGCGAGCAGCTATGCTGGAATTGATTTCTTGCTTTACTTGTTCTATTTGGGCTAATTTTTCGTTCTTTTGAGATTGATACAAAGCTTTGAGGGTATCGAGATTTTGTTGTGCTTGGGCTAGCTGAGAATCACTTTCTAGCGATCGCGAATTGTTTTCTTCATTAATAGTATTAATCGCTGTTCTAGCTCGATCTTGTCTTAGTTCTAACTGGCTTAATCTTTCCATTAAGCCCGATCGCTTGTCTTTTAGTTGTTCTAGTTCGGAATTGACTATTTCCGAACCTAATTCGGCTAAAATAGCTCCTTTCTTGACTTTATCCCCTTCTTTAACATTTATTCCTTTGATTTTTGCTCCTACAGGTGCGTCTAATTGAATTACCTTGTCTTTTGGTTCTAATCTTCCCCTAGCAGTACCTGTTTGATCGACTTTGGTTAGAACCGACCAGGGTATGATAATCCCCGTACCAATTATCAAACAATAAAGTAAACCCCTCGTCCAAACACGGGGTAAGGCATCCATCAAATCTTTAGTAGCAGCAGACCAATCTTCTTTTTCTTCTATAACCGCAGGTAACGGAGCCGTTGCAGCGGGAACAATGGCTGAATTTTGAGTGATTAGAGCAACACTTTCGCTTTGAGCTGTTTCTACTGTTTGGGGAGGCGAACTTTGGAGAGGGGCTTGTAACTTGGTGTCGTCTGTTATCTTTGATTTATCTGATGTAACCCGATCTAGAAATTCTCTAACCTCTTCTACACTCTCGTAATTCTGGTTATTTTCATAAATTTGAGATGGAGTATTTTCAATTAATTCCAGAGGATCGCTGGGAATAGGAAGCTGTAATTTAGTATCGTCCGATCTATCTGATGTCACTGTATTGAGGACGCTTTTGACTTCTTCTGTAGAAGAATTTTTAATCAAAAATCCACTCGCTCCCAAACTCAATGCTTGATTGATTTTCCCCAATCGATTGCTATGGGTAAATACGATTGTTTTAACTTCGGCAAAATTATCATAAATCTTTTTAACTAAAGCAAAACCATTGATTTCTGGCACATCAAAATCAATGATTACAATACTAGGTAGAAAATTCTTAATTACCTCAAAGGTGGCTAATTCGGTATGTACCGAGCCAATTATTTTAATATGTGGTTCTGGTTTGAGTTGACTTTTAATTAATTCGCTACTCAGGCTTTGATGGTCGACAATGAGAATGCGAATTTCGGTTTTTTTTTGATTAGCTAGGTTAGCAGGGGAATTGGAATTGGAATTGGAAGATGACATGATACTAAAACTTGATTAATTTTGTAGAGATCGTTAGATTTTATGATTTTTGAGTTACCGCTAGTTGTTGCTGATTGAGGTAGAAATAGTGTCCTTGCTTATTCATCAGCTCGTCATGAGTTCCATGTTCTACCAGCACTCCTTTATCCAATACTAAAATTTGGTCTGCTTGACGGATAGTAGAAAGGCGGTGGGCGATAATAATTGTGGTGCGGTCTTGAATAATTGCATTGAGGTTGTTCTGAATTATTCTTTCTGATTCTGCATCCAAACTACTGGTCGCTTCATCTAAAATAAGCAATCGGGGGTTGCCTAATAAGGCTCTGGCGATCGCCAGTCGTTGACATTGACCTCCAGATAGCGATCCGCCTCTTTCCCCTACCAGGGTTTCGTATTTCAAGGGTAGCTTTTGAATAAATTCATCTGCACCAGCTTGTTCGGCTGCTGCTCTAATTTCTTCTAAACTAGCTTCGGGATGCTTAACGCTGATATTTTCCCGAATTGTCCCCCCAAATAAGAAGTTAGCTTGATCTACTACTCCCACCTGACGGCGCAACGAGGCAGAAGAGACATTAGCCAGATCGTGACCATCAACGAGTATTTTTCCTCCCGTGGGAGTATATAAAGATAAAATCAGTTTGGCTAAAGTACTTTTTCCCGATCCGCTACGACCGACTAAAGCGATCGTTTGTCCTGCTTTAACCTCAAAATTCAGATTTTCAATTACATTAGCTTTATCATCGGGATGATAGCGAAAGCTTACGCTTTGGAAACTTATGCGACCCTCGATCGCTGGTAATATCTGTCTGGGGTGGACTTGCCAATCTTCTTCAGGTTCGGCTTCTAAGACATCGTTAATTCTTTCAATGGAAATAATTACTTCTTGGAGTTGATTCCACAATACTGCTAAACGTTGGAAGGGACTAATTACATTACCTAACAGTATATTAAAGGCAATTAACTGTCCTACAGTAAGTTGCTCTTGAATGACTTGCCAAGCACCAAACCACAATACGGCAGTAGTCGCTATTACCTGAATTGTAGAACTGATTACCTGAACTTTGTTGCCGATGATCTGCCCGCTAAAACCTTTTTTAACTGCTTTGTTTAAATATTCTTCCCAACGCCAGCGCACGCGGTTTTCTACCGCCATTGATTTGACGGTGGCGATACCCGAAAATGCCTCAATTACATAGCTTTTCTCTTTTGCCGATGCGGTAAAGATATCCCGCGATATTTTTTGTAAAAACGGCGTAGCCACCAAAGCCAAGATAAAGAAGGGAGGGACAATAACTAATGCCAGTAATGCCATTTGCCAGCTATACCAAAACATTAAGCCGACATAGATAAAGATGGTAATGAAATCTAAAAAGATCGAGAGTGCTTCCCCTGTTAAAAAGTTTTGAATTTTTTGATTTTCTTGTAACCGCGCTACTATATCTCCTACATAGCGGGATTCAAAAAAGCTGAGGGGTAGTTTAAAACTATGTCTGACAAACCCTACAATCAAAGAAACGTTAACTTTTTGGGATACGTGGTCTAATAGATATTGTCGCAATCCCGTAATCGCTACCCTAAATAAACCAAACAGCAGCAACCCCATCCCGACTGCCATTAAAGTAAGGCTGCTGCGCTGCACTACTACTTTATCTAACAATAACTGGGTTAATAAGGGCGTTACCAAACCAAATATTTGAATAACAATTGAAGCGACTAACACCTCGGTTAAAACTACAGTATGGGGTTTTAATAACTCCATAAATCGCCAAATGGGAAAACTCGAACCTTTTCCCTCATCTAGCCAACCAGTAGGTTCGAGTAACATAGCATAACCAGTCCATCCTGCTTGAAACTCTCGATGAGTCAATACTCTTGGTCCCATAGCAGGATCGGAGACAATGACGTGCTTTTGATTGATTTCAAAAACGACAATATAATGGTTATTTTCCCAATGAGCGATCGCAGGTAGTTTTTGCTCGGCAAATTTGTCTAAAGTAGCTTTGATCGGTCTTGTAATAAAACCAATGCTTTCGGCTGCAAAAGCTAATCCCCTCAAGGTCGAACCGTTACGATTGACGTTGGCTAAATCTCTCAAGCGATTTAAACTAAAGTTTTTTCCCCAATACTGTCCGATCATTAACAGACAAGCCGCACCACAGTCCGTAACGCTTTGTTGAGCGTAGTAGGGATATTTTTTGGTAATACGCTGCCATAGATGACCGACTTTTTGTTGGGGATTGGGAAAATAGTCTTTTTGCTCTCGTTTGGGTGCTTGTTTTTCTGGAGTTGTATTACTCGGAAGGTCGATCGCGGGGACTGCCTGGAATTCGATCGGTGCAATGATTTCGCTACGCTCAACTAAGGAGTTTTCTGCTGCAACTGTTCCCCCCGATCGAAATCTATTTAGTTCAACAGAGTATAATCTTACTGCATTCCTGTTTTCATAACTAAGGGTATATAATTCAGTCCGTTGATTGACCTGCCAGAATTTTTGAACTTGGGATTGAATGGGAAAGTATATACTCCCCGCAGCTACTTTTTCTCCGTCTTCGTCTTCTATTTCCCCCGTCCTAATTAGCCACAAATATGCTTCGGACAGGGAAGCGGATAATAGTTGACCTTGATTGAGATTGTTCCTTTCTAATAAAGGAATTATTGGTTTGAGTCTTTCTAAAGAAATGCTTTTTAATTCGGATGTCTGACGACACAAGAGAAGCAATTCTTGAAATAAGGCTTGTTGTTTTAAATGTTCTCCTAGTTGGGAGTCTTTTGTTATGAGTTTTTCTAATAATGTTCCTGGAACAAAAGCTAATTGAAGTTTAAAGGAAGCCCTAGCAACATAAGGACGAAATGATTCTTGGGGAAATAGGGTTAATTCTCCAAAAGAAGATCCTTCGTTTAAAGAGGTTAATAGTTGACCCCCAGCATTAAATAATCTAACTTTCCCTGCCAAAATTAGATATATTCCTGGAGTAGATCGGCTAGATTGCCAGAATTGTTTGCCGATAGATGGTTCGACTAGCTGTATTTGGGGCGTGTATTGGTTTAATTCTGATTGTGATAAAGATCTGCCTAAAGTTTGTTGTAATTGCCCGATTAATTGTTGTCGAACATTAGCTTGCGATCGAGAACCTGTGTACATGATTTAAAGCCAACATTGTTTTTTATAAAAGCGAAGCGGAAAATTAAATTTGAATTAAATTAAATTAAATAAAAAGGACTAAAGCTGATTTTTTGAGGTTGCCTGTCCCCTTGAAGATTGCGAATCACAATATTGGATTTGCTCGATCGCTCTGGTTTTTGTAGCTTATTATTTTGAGTCGGAGACTTTTCTTCTGAATTGCGAGAATGACGGGTTGATAATCCCATTTGCTTGAGCAAGCGGTTAACATGACGTTCGCTGACTTCTATCCCCAATTCTTGTGCTAAATGTTTGCTCAACCAGCCAGCCGTCCAACGTCGAAAAGCATAGCCAAAATCGCGAGGACTCTGAGTTACTAAGTCTCTCAAGCGATTGAGGTATTTTTCATTAACTGTTTTTGGTCTACCGATAGGGAGATCTTTCCAGCGATGAGCATTTCCTGATTGAGCTATATGAGTCCAGTATCTGGCTGTCTCGTGGGAGCAATTTAACGCGGAACATATTTGAGTCTGAGAATGACCCCGATCTGCCAGTAACATGATTTCAATTCGTCTGCGATATTCTGGTCTGAGATTGGTCTTGAGTTTCTCTTTTAGTAGTTTTTGTTGAAATGGCGAGAGTAATTGCTCGTTGTTCTTGGGTTGAGATGGTGAAAAGCTGGACTCAAAGTCGTTAAATTGAGATTGTTGGCTATACATGATATGAGTTTTTCCTCTAACAATTTTCTTGGTTTGTCGAAAAATTTCAACTTATCAATACGATTAATAACCTTTACTCTAACGATTGGTACTCGGGCAATGACAAGATAAAGATACTTTCTCCCGATCCCTCAAATTGCTCGCGCGCTTTAGTAATGGTCTTTTTATATCGTGTAAGTTACTTTTTATTCTTCCCTACAAACTAAATAGTTGTCTTTTCATACCTCATATACGAAGTTTACACTCCGTTTATGCACCTTTTTTGGGCGAAAAAGCATCTTCATCAAATTTTTAAAAATCCCAGACTATCTATGAAGAGGAGATGAAGTGAGATTGTTTTATTTGTAAAGTTAAGTTGAATATAAACTATGGGTTACATATTTTTTTAATATTTTATGCTGATTTTTATCAGCTTTTCTGCTTAATTTTTCATGTTTTGGTTACTTTTGCTACTTTTTTGTGTTTCAAAATTAAATTAATGAAACATTTGAAATTTATAAAAATCTACTCAGATCGAATTCTTCTTCGTCAGTTTCAGGAGCAAATCTTTCTGTGTTGAGAATTAAAACCAGTCTTTCGGTATAATCTACTGCACCACGCAATTCATGAGCTAGTTTTTCTAAACCACCATTGGCATATTCTTCAAAAATTTTAATTTTTGTGGTTTGAACGATCGCATCTTTAGTAGATAAAATTTCAATATCTTGGGTATCTGTCACTGCAATTAATTCAATAAGGCGATCGTATCCACGAGAAATGAATATTTCTAAACTAATAGGTGCGGGTTCGGTTTGAGATATTTCTTTTAAAGGGACTCGCTTTTGATATTTTGCTCCCAAACTAGCAGCAAACGCCACTATATCGGCATAGGTTTGAAACGCTCCCGTCGATCCTTTGGTATCTAGTAGTTTTTGAACTAATTCTGCTTTATCTTTGGCTACTTTAATACGGGGAAGAGGCATGGTTTTAAGGAAGGAGTAACAAGTAACTTTTTAGTGCTGCTAAGGACATTTTATAGCTATCCCGTGAAACATGTGTCAAAATCAAAACTCTGACACATAATGAGGATTATTAAACTCGATGCTGATTGATGGAGAAAAATATAGTTACAAACAGTTGATGGAAGAAACGGGTTTATCGAGGAGTACTTTACACCGACGCATTAATGCTTTAAAGGAATCTGGCGTTCCTCTAACTATGGGTGCGATCATTAATTTTCCTACTACTTGGGCATTTCACGATCGGGAAGGAAATTTTTATTCTTCTAAAACTGACTATGCGGTTAAGAAGAATATTCCCTACTATGAAATGTTTAAAAAGAGCGAGGAGTCTTAAAGGATACACCTTTTTATCTTATTTCCGAATAACCTCTCTGGGAGAGCAAAGATCTGTCTTGAAATCTCGATTTTCCCAATCTTGTTGAAAATCAGAGGTGTACTGCATGAAGCATTTTGCCCCTCTATATTCTAAAACGCTGTCGTCTTGATATGTCACATCCAGCCATATATTATTCATCACTTGTAAATGAGAACCCAAAATTTGTCGTCCCTTCTTTTCGTATACAACAACTTCCCTGGGATTATCTTGAAAGTAATTCAAATTATCGTTGTATATCGTACAAGATCTAATTTCACTAGGATTTTCTATCTCAATTCCATAATTTGCTAGTGCCAAATCTATACAAATAGATCTGTCTGGTACAGGAAAAGGAAATAAGATGTCGATCGAATTGCAATCAACTCCATCGGCATTGCACCCACGGAAAGTAAAGTCACTATCAAGCTGAAGGAAAGTTCCATCTTCTTTTGTAGAAAATAAAATTTTCCCCTCAAAAACCTCTGAATTGTCTTTCCACCACATTTCATCAACTTGATCGATTACAAGTGGTTTTTTTCTCTCTTCCAATAACAAGAAAGCTTTCATGCCGATTTTTATTTGACCTTTATTCAGATCGCAAGTTATTTTTCGAGGTAAGAGATAAGAACCTTGTTTGGCAAGGGCAAGAACAGGAAAAGCATTAGCTTCCTTTGATGGTATGAGAAGTTCATCGTTTGGTTGATTCCAAAAAAATCCTTTCCCAAAAGCCATAATAAACGGTCGAGTCAAGTTAGGATTTGATAGTTTAGGCAGAGGTTTTTGTATTTGTGCAAAATAGTATCTTTCAACTTCTTGGCACTTGGCATAAGTAGCCTCAGCGCGGGTTTGTTGGGCAAAAGCCATCGGAGTTGCCCAAAGCCAACTAAGACTCAAGATAGCTGCCAGCAAGGAAATTCGCAGAATTTTCATAATCAACTCTATTGGTTTGATGTTCTTCATTCAAAGGTACTTCCAAACTTACATTGGAATCAATTAGGTATGAAAAAATATTTTGTGTCAAAATTAAATAATTGAAACAAAAAGAGATTATGAATGTTCGTATTGCGATCGCAGAATATAGCAACCAAAAACACGCAGAGAAGATTGTTTTTTTACTTGATCGCTATGTTAAAGATAATTTTTGGACTTTTCCTGGGGGGAAGAGTTGAATTAGGTGAACTAGTCAAGAAGCTCTGGTAAGGGAGCTTAAAGAGGAATTAAACGCGGATATAGAGTATCGTTTGTTTGCTTTGGTTGGTAGAGAATTTTTTTGAATATAAGTACCAGCAATATCATGAAATTGCTTTTTATTATTTAATGCAGTTTCCAGCCTGATCGCAATACCCAAACAAAGAAGAATCTTTCTTGGGTGTAGAAGAGTACAATCATCTGGAGTTTAAACAGAGATCGACCTTTTTTGTATCAAATTTCAAATAATGACACATTAGACAAATCCGTTTTTTGATATGCTAGCGAAGATTGATTTTTAAATCGAGTCTTTTTATTTTATGTGTCATAAATTTAATTGTGAGACAATAATAGACTCGTTCTTTCGACGACATATTAATTAGTTTTAACGATAAAATACCAATTAATTTGTAAACAAGCTTGGCGGACAATCGCGATCACAAATACAGCCAATGAGTCGAGATGATGGCATATTGCCAAAGTAATTTGACTGAGTAATAGTGGAAAAAACTAGCAAGCTCAATAACTGTATATTCTTTGCATTTATTTCCCTGGAATAAAAAAACTTTATATTTCAATATCTAGAGTAGAAAAAATAATCATACTTTTAATACAAACTGAAAACCAGTTTCACTAGTGTTGCGATCGCAATTAAACTCAAATAAAACTAGAATGTAATTCTCAAAAATAGCTAATCCTCATATACATAATTATTCTCCCGAAAATCATACTCAAAAGGCAAATAAGCAAAAAAAGAGAAACTTCGGTTACAATCGCTATATATGTTGTGGCGATTATATTTTTATCTATATTTTGGAAGTAAAATCTTGAAAAGCTTATGTATCAAAGTACAATCTTACATCCGATAACAGTAATTATCGGATGTACAACAAAAACGTTTACAACGTCCACATCGTTGAGCAGCAAAAATAATCGAGAGAGCTAAATGTCAAACAAACAAATAGCAGCACTGACGATCGCTAGTCAACAAAAACAAAAAATAGCATTAGCTAGAACAGAAGAAGCTATAGAATATTTAATCGAAAATAACTTTAAAATCACCGTAAGATCTGTAGCCAAGACAGCGGGAGTTTCTGTTAGTTATATATATAAATATCCAGAATTAGCTTATAAAATTCAAACCCTTAGAGATCGACAGAAATATAATTTAGATAGCGAGAAATGTTTGCCATCCAATATAAATCAACAACTCAAAAAACTAAAATCGGAAAAAATAGAATTAATCGGAAAAATAGAAGAATTAAACAATTATATAAATGCCATTGAAGAGAAAGGAAAATCATTGACTAAGCTACAAATAGAGAACCTCCAATTGCAGACAGAGAACCAGCAATTAAAGCAAGAATTAGAATATATCAAACAAAATTTACACAAGACCAGAAGCTTTATTTTAAGCCAGGGTTACGATACCCAAGATGAAGTTGTAATGGAAACGAGAAAAAGAGTAGTGCAAAAAATAACATCAGAGAACACAAAAGTAATTAAAACAATTCGGAAAGAGTTCAAAAAAGAAATTTAGTAATGACAAATATAATATGTAAAAAAATTATTGAAGTTTTTAAATATATAGTTCTTTCAAGCTGCACACACATTATTATGCTCGTTTCCGCATTCTACGAGAAATAACTCTAGAAGAATCAACTTTAGCGATCGCTTTTCTGAGGGGCAAAATACGAATTCGACCATCAAAGGTATTTGCTTGATAAACCTTTTGCCGATTGAGGTCTAAAGCTGTCATCCAACCACTATTATGATGATACGCACCAGTTTCGATATCCAACCATCCCTTACCCGCAGCTATTTGTCCTGGTTGCACTCCTGGGAGAGTAAAAGTAATAGTATGTCCCGTCACAATCAATTTATCTTTGAAGAAAGCCTTGTTGCTGCTGTGAAAATCTTCTCTAATCCAACAAAATTGTTCTGCACCTTGCTGCTGTAGAGGAACATCAGGATTTACCCCTGCATGAACTAGCCAATAGTCGCCCAAATCGTAATATAACGGTAGGTTTTTCATCCAATCAATATGTTCTTGGGGAATTTTGCTATCATAGCTGGCTACTGTGGCATGACCGCCACTATACAACCAGCCCTGATATAGTTCGATGGATACCTCTGGACCGCCAACTACGTCAAGCATCATCTCTTCATGATTTCCTCGAAGACACTTAAACTGATTGCGCATCACAAAATCTACTACCTGCGCACTTTTTGGTCCTCGATCAATCAAATCGCCAAGAAAATAAATCTCATCGTTACTATTTGGTGAAATTGAATTTAACAATGCAACTAGAGTGTCATAGTGTCCGTGTACGTCACCAATGACAATTCGGCGATTATGGCTCATGTTAGATGGTTTGACAATGTGCATATCAACAATTCTTTTGACTACTCGATAATTCTTCAAATAATAGAAGCAAATTGTTAACTTACTAGTAAGTATTCCCGATTAATTGCGGATAATAACTATATCTGAAGTTTGATTTTAGATCGATCGCTCAAAGAAACGTTACTAAGTATAAAAGAACAATGACAAATCGGGTAGCTGCTTCAACCACGATCTCCACTATAAAAATTTTGCAACAGCCATCCAATCCTGCTTGGATCGAACAAGCGATCGCCAATTTGGATACGGTTTTGTTAGATCACTCCCATTGCGAACGCAAAGCAGCAGGAGTGGCAATCAATCTCATGTTTCGTTATCCCTCTCATCATAAACTAGTCCGCCAACTAACAGCGATCGCTCGGGAAGAATTAGAGCATTTTGAACTGGTCAATCAATGGTTAGAAAAAAGAAAGATAGCCCTTGCACCCCTTAACGCCCCTCCTTATTTTACTAAATTAAAATCCCAAGTTCGTCATGGCGAACCAGAACGCCTGATCGACTCGTTACTACTGTCAGCGATTATTGAAGCCCGTTCTCACGAAAGATTGGGTCTGATTGGAGATCGCTGTCCCGACCCAGAATTAGGCAAATTTTACCGCAGTTTGATGGCATCAGAAGCCCGCCACTATGGAGTTTATTGGCTACTAGCCGAACATTATAGCGATCGCTTTACTATCGAAAGCCGTTTGGCAGAATTAGGCGAGTATGAAAGCAATATCTTGAGTACTTTGCATCACGAACCGAGAGTACATAGTTAAGCAATTAGAAGAGACTGATTTGTCTAACAATCATCAATTGTGGCGATTTTTAGCAACACTAGGTAAAAATCCAATATAATAGCTTAAATTAATATAAAGTTTGTTTAGTAATTAGAGTTTTTGTGCATATCGAATATGACAACAAACAAAACTGTTATATTCGATACAAAATTGACATTAATTTACTTATTTCTATTCAACAACCACTTATTTAACTAAAACTGGAATGGTGAATACAAAAGCTTTAAAGCTACTGTTGGTTGAGGATAATTTAACTGATGCTCGTTGGATTGGCGAAATCCTAAAAGAATATAATTATCAAAAGTCTGATGTTAGGCACGTTAAGAAAGTTACAGAAGCCATAGACAGCCTAGAACGAGATGACTTTGATGCCATTTTGTTAGATTTATCTCTTCCCGACAGTCAAGGAATAGAAAGCTTAGAGATTTTCCAGCAAAAAGCACCCCAATTACCAATTCTCATCTTAACGGAAACTAATGACCCTACTATTGCCCTTCAATCTCTTCGTCAGGGAGCGCAAGACTATCTTGTTAAAGGTGAATTTGAGGGAAAAACTTTAACTCGTTCGATTCAATATGCCATCGAACGTCAACGGATCGAATTCAATATTCGCCAACAAGCATTAATGAAAAAAATGCTGGATGAAATTCGTAACTCGATCGACCTCGAAACAATCTTAAAAACCACTATTGATGAAATTCAAAAATTTCTCAATACCGAACAAGTATTGATTTATCGTTACGAATCAGAACAATCTGAAGATATATCAATTGTTGCTTCTTCTTTAGATACGGAGTCAGCCCAGACAACCATAGATCGCTTTATTTCCGCTATCAATGAATCTTCCCTAGACTCGATTGTCTCCCAATCAATTTCTGTTCGAGCAGTAGAGAGTACGGGAGTCGATCTGTTACCTCCAAGCTTAATTCAAGATCTTCAAGCCGTTAGTTCTTATTTAATTTTACCTATTTGGCTGAAGGAATCGGTGGATTGTGTTTATGAAGATTTAACTCATCCCATAGTCTTACAAGACAATGCAGAAGAAACAAAAGAAGGATTGTGGGGGATGCTAATTGCTTATAACACCACCACCCCTAGAAAATGGCAAGACTGGGAAATAAACTTTTTACAGAAATTGACAACTCAGGTTACTATTGCAATTCAGCAGTCCCAAATATGCTGTCGATTACAAACGGCAAATCAACAATTACAACAGCTAGCTATTTTAGACGGGTTAACCAACATCGCCAATCGACGCTACTTCGATCTGGTTTTAAATAAAGAATGGCAGCGATTGAGCAGGGAACAAAAACCATTGTCTTTAATTTTGTGCGATGTAGATCGTTTCAAAGCCTATAACGATCTCTACGGTCATCAACAAGGCGATCGCTGTTTGCAGAAAATAGCCAAAATATTACGCCAATCCACCAGAAGACCAGCAGATTTAGTTGCTCGTTATGGAGGAGAAGAATTTGCCATAATTTTACCCAATACAGAGGCTCAAGGTGCATTATTTATCGCTCAAACTATCAATCAAACATTAGCTAAGGAAGAATTACCCCATCAAAAATCTGGCGTGAGTAAATACGTTACCTGTAGCATGGGTATTGCTACCACGATTCCCAATTCAAAACAGTCCTTTACTCAAATAATTGAAAGTGCAGACAAGCTGCTGTATCGAGCCAAAAATTCAGGGCGCAATCAAGTTGCAGTTGGTCCTGTAGACAGTTATCAAGAAATGAATATCAAGTAATTCAGATTGACTTTGAGCGATCGATAACGCACTCTTAGATAGAATCTGGAGTAGACACAATTTTTTTGATAGAACAATAATAATGGACATTTGGTTTAGACCTTTAGTATGGATGGACTATCGCTTGGAAGTATTGCTAGCGGTAATTGTTCCCTTCGTTTTATTGATTTGGGCTTTATTCGCCAAACAAGAAGCCATGGAAAAACTGCTGATTATTTACTGGCGAGTTGCCAGTTTGTTGATGATTACAGTTTATTTATTAATTCCTGACTGGAAAGTTGGCTTTATTAGTGGTTTTGCGGCTAGAGTTTTAATTGCTATTTCTTTGTGGTTTTGGGTCGATCTCAATGAAGAAATTCGAGACATACCCCAAAATCTATTCAAACTAGTATTTACTTCTTGGCGTTGGGCGATAACTGGTTATTGCGTATTAGGCGCGATCGCTAAATCTATTTTTCTTCCCTGTGGCTTATCTAGTAACAAAGTAGCAAGTGACTTTTGCCAAGTATGGTTAGAAGCCCCCGAAGCTTATCGCAGTTTGTTTCACAACAAACCAGGAAACGAAGGAGTTTTGGGCTTTATGGGTGCAGTTGGTTTGGTTATTTATATTATTTATTTGGCCTATTTTGTTTTAATTCGCCTTGGCAAACAAGGACGATCTGCCCTCGAACAATAATTTCAATCATTTTAAGCAAAACTATATGGACAAGGCTTGCCTTGTCTCTTCTGAAAATATGCCCGAATCAATTGGTTTGCGTTTAGAACAATACACTCTCAAGCGCAGACAAGAAGTATTAATTGTCGATCTAGAAACTGCTACTGGCGAACTAGATAGAGTCACTATCTTTGCTGGATTTTCTAGTTCTTTGATGAAAGCAACCAATTTTGACCCCGATGTCCCTGTTATAGCTGCTGATTCCAAAATAATTTCCGTCGATCGCCTGACAAGTCCTTACGATCCTAATAATCCACAATATATCGAATCTGGATTGACTGGAGATGCCATAGAAAATATCTTGCAAGAATTAGGTCTTTAAAGCTCAATCTAGTTGTATTTCCGTAAAAATAGCTCCTTTTTTCCCAAAATAAAAAATTATCGCTTAAATTATTGGGTAGATGTGTTAGAAATTACAGCAAAAAACTGATTTAGTAGTACAATTCTTTCAATCTTATAAAAAATTTTGATAGAACAAAAATACTAGTGCAATTCAATTATTTTAAAACTAGGAGCATATTGGTGTGAGTAATTTAGCAACCAGTTTTAATCCCAAAAAACTACCTAAAACTCCCTTATTCGGCACGGATGGAATTCGGGGTAAAGCAGGAGATATTTTAAATGCGTCTTTTACAGTTCAGTTGGGTTATTGGGCGGGAAAAGTTTTAGAAGAAGCAGCTAATAACTCTGGACCAATTATCATCGGACAGGATTCTCGTAATTCTAGCGATATGTTGTCATCAGCGATCGCAGCGGGGTTGACTTCTGCGGGGTTGGAAGTATGGAATTTAGGCTTGTGTCCGACTCCTTGTGTGGCTTCTCTTGCTGGTGATAGCGAAGCCATAGGAGGAATTATGATTTCTGCCAGTCATAATCCTCCTCCAGATAATGGGATTAAATTTTTTGGTAACAAAGGAACTAAATTAGCCGATCCTCTCTCCCAAAAGATCGAATATCATCTCAGAAATAGTCAGGTGCAGGATGCAATTAATCCAATCTGGGGCAAACGGTATCATCGTCCAGAATTAGTTGGGGAGTACGTAAAAATGTTAGGGGCATCTTTGCCCCAAAATATCAGTTTTAAAGGAATGCGAATTGTCTTAGATTTAGCTTGGGGAGCTTCGGTAAAAGTTGCACCTGCTATATTTAAGCAGTTAGGGGCAGAAGTAATTAGTCTGAATCAATCGGCTAATGGCGATCGCATTAATGTTAATTGTGGTTCGACTAACCTAGAATCACTCCAGCAAGGAGTCAAAGAATACAAAGCAGATCTAGGATTTGCCTTTGATGGAGATGCCGATCGAGTCATGGCAATAGATAGCAAAGGTAGAGTGATTGACGGTGATTACATTTTATATCTTTGGGGCGATCGCCTAAAACAAGAAGAACAATTACCAGACGATTTGATTGTGGCTACCGTAATGGCAAACTTAGGTTTTGAAAGAGCTTGGGAGGCTAAAGGCGGTAAGATGCAGCGCACCAAAGTAGGAGATCGCCACGTACAGGCAGCTATGTGGAGTACGGGGGCAATGCTTGGTGGGGAACAATCGGGACATATCCTTTGTCACCATCATGGAGTTTCGGGAGACGGTATTCAAACCGCTTTACATCTAACTGCGTTGGTATGTCAGTCAGGAAGCTCTTTAACCGAATTAGTCGACAATAGTTTCCGCACCTATCCCCAAATTCTAAAAAATGTACGGGTAGAAGATCGCGAACGTCGCAGTAAATGGCAAGAATGCGAAGCCGTACAAAATGCGATCACTCAAGCCGAAGCTGCTATGGGCGATCGAGGACGTATCTTAGTTCGCGCTTCGGGTACAGAGCCTTTGATTCGCGTGATGGTGGAAGCAGAAGATCGGGAATTAACTAGCTATTGGACGGAAAAATTAGTTCGCGTCGTAGAAACCAATCTAGCTGCATAATCAGTAAGCAAAAAGAAGGGCGATCAATATTGCGATCGCCCTTCTTTTTATTTTTGCCTCAACTTCAAACTTTATACCGTTGACCGATTGACTCTCCAGCAGCTATGGCTGAAGTTACTGCTCCTTCTACAGTAGAAGCGACAAAAGCGTCTCCTGCCATGATTAATGGTAATTCTAGGAGGGTTAAAAAGGGTTGATTATAAAAAGCCTTGGGCGAGAGATAACGCCAGCGATGTACTTCATATTTAATTACGGAGGAATCGAGGTAATCTGCTGCTGCTGTGACCAATTTATAGGCAATTTCCGCATCATCACTATCCCAATAGTAATTACTAAAATCAGCAGTGCCATGAAGCGTCACCCCATAACCATAGGGAGAAATACCTTTTTGATGATTATCCCCCAGCCAAGCCAGATATTCATTTTCTAAAATCATTCCTCCTGGTGCGGGGATATTACTGGGTTTCTCTAACAAAGCTAAAACAGTAATGCAGCGATCGTATTCAATTTGTTCTAAAGAGAATCTCTCTTCCAAAGGTAAAGGTATAAAAGAAGCATCTAATAAAGACAAAGATTCGGGTATAGAAGAAGTCATCACCAACATATCTCCTTGATATTGTTGATCGCCTTGAGTTTCTACCAACCATTTTTTTTCGTAGCTAATCTCGTTCGCTTTAGTATCAGTGCGAACATCCAAATCTTGGGCTAAATGTTGGGCAATACCGCTCATCCCATTAATACCGCAGTAGCGAGGTTTGCCATCTTCCTTCCCTTGAGCAAAACCCCGAGACCATTGCTTGATGACATTATGCTCTAACCAATCATCTACCCAAACTTGAAATTGAGGACTGTCAACGCTGAAATATTGAATGCCACAATCGAAAATGCCCACTATAGAATTTTCCGCGCTGATGGTACGAGTCGCTAAACGGCCGCCGATTTCGCTATTCTTATCCAGTACTATCGTCTTGATTCCCTTACGTTGCAAAACAGTAGCGATAATTAATCCTGTAATACCGCTACCGATAATAATACAGTCAGAATTTATAATTTGTAGATTGCTACTGGACATTGTTTAAAGTTTTGACTTTAAGTACATTAAATCATTTTTTTTACTTTACCTCCATCAATTGTTAATCAGGGTTTGATCGCTTTTAATAATGATGCAGTTCAAATTTAGTACTTATCTCCTATTGCACGAAAACTTGTGCTTCATATTCAGGTAAATCAATCATAATTTGACCATTACCCGCTTCAAGATCGTAATTACCAGTCCACTCATGCCAAGTGCCATCAGCAGGAAAATTAGGTACGGCATAGCCAGCTAAGTATTGGTCTGAGAAGTTAGCAATTACCACTACACGAGAACCTTGATCGTTCCAACGAACATAAGCAATTACCTTAGATTCGGGATCTTCGTGGAAAAATTCGATATTTGGGGTATATAGGGCATGATTGTTTTTACGTAAATTAATTAAGCCTTTAAAATGAGCGAGCAGATGCTGGTTGTCTTCTCCCGCTAATAAAGTCCAATTGATTTTACTTGCTTCTTGATTGAGTGGATTGTAGTCGCCAAACTCTTGACCCATCCACATCATGGGAATACCCACCGCAGTCATCAGCAGTACTGCGCCCAATTTAACTCGCTTGAAAGCAGCTTCGCCAACAATACCCCGTTCCCCTAGTTCAACCATGATTCTTCTATGGTCGTGATTGCTGAGATAATTGACTACGTTGGTTGCACCCATAAAGCCGCCACGTTTGCAATCAATCACATCTTTTAATTCTTCTGAATCGTAGCGATCGCCACATATTTGAGCCGTAATGTTAGCATAGAAGCTATAGTGCCAACAGCCATCCATTGGGCCATCAATATTGGTGATGGAAGGATCTTCAGGGATATTTTCGGCAATATTAATAAAAGGCTTCATTCCCGCCTCTTCTTTAGCTTTATTGACAATCCAATGTAGGAAATCGTAGTTATTAATCTGTCTGGTTGCATCGTAGCGGATACCATCGATATGATATTCATTAATCCAGAAACTTACGTTGTCACCGACATATTTCCAAGCGGGTTTTAGATCTAGATTTTCGTCGTATTTTTCATAATTAAATTCAGGTCCCCAACTATTGTCAGAATCGGTAGGAGAATGGTGATACCAATAGTCGTGGTCGATCTGGGTTAAGGGACATTCAGTATTGGAATGGTTATATATTCCATCTACTATCACTCTAAGTCCTTTACTATGACACTCATCAATTAGATGCTTGAGTTGATAGGTAGTTCCATAATTAGATTCCGCTGCAAAGAAGTATTGCGGACTGTAACCCCAACTATAAGTGCCAGGATTTTCTTTGACTGGCATCAATTCGATCGCATTAATGCCCAATTCTATTAGGTAATCTAGTTTGTCAATCACGTTTTGATATTGACCTTTGCCATCAGGATCGCCTTCTCCCCCTGAAAAATCACCAATATGAAGCTCGTAAATAACTAATTCATGGTCTGGGGGTAATGGTTTGTCGTCGTGCATCCAGACATAGGTATCCACAATTGCTTTACCATCTTTAACGGTAATTGTGCCATTTTGGCTTCCAGGGTCAATATTGACTGCGTAAGGATCTACTACTTCGATCCATTCATCCTTTTCTAAAAACCAACTCAAAGAACGAACTCTAAACTTATACTGATGCTCTCCATCTTTTAGTTCGACTTTGGTTCTAAAATAACCATCGTCACCCTTTTGCATATCTATGGGTTGCCAATCGGAAAAAGAACCAACAACAGCAGCCTCTTTATTATATGGAGCAAATAACTTAAATTCTATTGAGTTCGTCATAATTTTTACAATATTCTAAAGCAATTATTGGAGTATTACCGCTATATTTGCAACCATATAAAAAGTGGTTCTTACAAAACATCTACCAAGAGGATGAGTCTAAAAACAATGTCAAGTTTTTGTTACTAATATTTATTTAGCTCTAATCTAATTGGAATTAGTAATTATAAATCAATCTTTCGGTAGACGATCCGATTTGTAACTCAAGATATCTTAGTAATAAGTTTAGAATAAAACAATAATTAAGATGAGTATTGAAGATAGAATTAAGGCTACTGCCAAAAATGTCGAAGGGAAAGTACAAGAGACAGTAGGAGAAGTTACGGGAAATCCTCAAGATGAAGCTGAAGGAAAAGAAAAACAAGCAGAAGCTCAGGTTCAGCATAGCGTTGAAAATGTTAAAGATAATATCAAAAAAGCAATTGATTGATCAAATCAATTAATTCTCAAGCTTAATAAATGTTTGTGAAAAGGTTGGGCTGACCTGACCTTTTTTTTCTGTTCGAGTAATTAAATATTTTCGACATTTTGATATAATCATTAAACCCTAAACCGAGATTTCTCAATCTCAAATATAGTTACTGGACATTGAACTCGTCACCATCAGTTTTTGAATATTTACCAAAAATACAAGACTTGCCTTTAATTTTGGCAGGCCCTATTTTACGTCGTACAGAATCAGACAGGGTCACAGTCTGGTTGGCTTTAAAAGAATCGCGATCGCTTCGGTTGGAAATATATGAAACAGAGAATAATGGGACGATAATTGGCGATGTCGTACTCGAAGGCAGAGGGGACACAATTAAACTAGGAAAACATCTACACATACTCACCCTCACTGCCCAAAAAAATACAGGCAAATTACTGCAAACTGAAAAGATATATGCTTACAATGTCTATTGTAATCATCATCATGACCAGACTAAAAAGAGCGATCGCTATAGCCTGATTGACGATCTTAAAACTAGTATCTATAGTCTGAGTTATTTTGCCCATCAACTACCAACATTTTCTCTACCCCCTCAAGATCTCAACCACTTAAAAATCATTCACGGTTCGTGTCGCAAGCCCCACGGAGGAGGCAAAGATACTCTATCTTATGTTGATAACTTAATCTTAGAATCGGCACGATCTGCTACAGAAAGACCTCACCAGTTATTTCTTACGGGAGATCAAATATATGGCGATGATGTTGCCGATCCTATTTTATGGCTAGCTCAAGGCGTGAGTAAGCTGCTATTTGGCTGGTCGGAAGAATTACCCCTCGTGTCTGGATCGATTTCCTCTGACGATCTTCTTCCTGGTCAACGCACCAAAATTGCCGAAATTGAGGGGGGACTGACGGCAATGCTAGTAGATAC
This sequence comes from Waterburya agarophytonicola KI4, assembly GCF_020640915.1. Lineage (GTDB taxonomy): Bacteria > Cyanobacteriota > Cyanobacteriia > Cyanobacteriales > Xenococcaceae > Waterburya > Waterburya agarophytonicola. The sequence continues at coordinate 23,248 of NZ_JADWDC010000051.1, forward strand.
CCCCGAAGAAGCGAAAAGCCACTTAATGAGCTTTGGCGAATATGCTGCTGCTTATCTTCTGGCTTGGTCTCCCGTATTTATTCCCGCCCAGTTTCCCACTGGCAGAAGTCTCTTTAAAGACAGCAAGCAGGGTCGCAACTGGCAGCAAGAAATTAAGGATATTAAGAGCTTTGTTCGGGATCTCAACTACGTTAGAAGGGGACTGGCAAATATCCCTGTATATACCATTTGTGACGACCACGATATCAGCGATGATTGGTATCTTAATCGAGAATGGTGCGATCGCGTTTTAGGCAAACCTCTGGGCAAACGTATTATTCAAAATGGGATCTTGGCTTATGGATTATTTCAGGCTTGGGGTAATACACCACAACACTTTGAGCCAGGTAAGCCAGGAAAAAAACTCTTACATTATGCATCTCAATGGCTGGCTTCCCAAGGAAAAGATGAATTAGCAAAACTAGAATGCGATCGCTATTTGGGCATTCCTGCTACTGATGCGTCCACAGGAAAACCCCAACTCGAATCAGATGAAAATGTGATGATTCTGGCGCGAGACAGTCAAGCTATTCCCTGGCACTACACGATTAATGGCAACAATCATGAGGTCATTGTTTTGGATACTCGTACTTGGCGCGGTTATCCCATCGAAGCAGAAAAAGGACTCGCCCCCCCCATGTTACTCAGCCCCAAAGCTTTTAAACAACAATTGGAAGTTCCTTTAAGCCAAAGTAAATCGACCATAGAAGCCACGATAATTGTTTTACCCACCAACTTGATAGCATTGAGTATTATTGATCGCATTCAGCAAATTGAATTAAAACGCGATCAAGTATTTAACAGTGATGTAGGAGATTCGTGGAATTTTCACACCGCTGCTTTCGCTCAATTCCTGCTTACTCTCTGCCAACAGCGTCGCCGTGTAATTATTCTCTCAGGAGATATTCACTATAGTTGTGCGGTACGACTTTCTCATTGGTTTTACGATTCATCAGAAGGTTCGGTTTTAGTACAGTTAACCTCTAGCGCAATAAAAAATTCCGAGGTTGCTACTCGTTTGGCACATACTAAACTCAAATCTTTGTTTCCAGAAAAAACTAAGGCTTGGCTGGGATGGAATCAGCCTTTAAAAATTGAACAAATTACCAAACACAACCAAAAGCAAAAATATCTTAATTCGGTAAATTCTCTTCCCGACTGGCAATACCGCGTTGAATGGTGCAAAAGACAACCCGCACAATCTTTATCCTGGCAAAAACTTTCTCCGAAACTTACACCAAAAGGATATAGTGCATCCGATCTTGCTACCCCTAATATCTGGCAAAAAACTATTACTGGTTTATTTTTATGGCTATGGCGTAATCGCTGGCTACAAGAAGGTTCGGAAGTAATCGGCAGAAATAATCTGAGTTTGGTGAGGTTTGATTGGTCAACCAATAAAACAGTCATTCAAGAAACTTATTGGCATCCTCCTTGGAACGATCGCAGTACAGTCAAAAGTAGTTACGTAACATCCTTGGAAATAGATCCTTTACCAAAAGTAAATAGTAGGCTAGGAACAAAATAGCTTACCCTGGTTGCAGCCAGAGTTCGAGGTGAATTTTAACCAGCGGAAAAGAGAGGGAGAAAAGAACGATTGGGGTAAATAGTGTCTAATTTTCTTGGTTAAATCGTCAATGGAATAAGGCTTTTCTAGATATTCATCGCAGCCAGCAGCAAAAGCGCGATCGCGTTCTTTGGTTTTAACCAACGCTGATATTGCCACTATGGTCATATTTTTAGTGGATTTTTGTTTTTTAAAGCGTTCGATTAGTTCAAAACCATTAAAATCGGGTAAAACTAAATCCAAAAGTACCAAATCGATTTTATAATTGGTAGCCAAGTCTAAAGCATCTCTTGCGTTAGTAGCAGTAACAAAATTATATTTCAAAAAAATTAAGATGTGAGACAGAAGCAGTAAATTATCTCGATCGTCTTCCACAACTAAAATTATCGGAACATTAGAATCTGCTAACCGAATTCTGCGATCGTTTTGTGTTACGTTCATTTTTTATATTTATTATGGGTATAAAAAGACGCAATTGTGCAGCGAACAATAGACGCTGACCATAAATTGGATCGTTTGGTCGATCTGTATATCTAAATATTCTTTGTCTTATAAGTTTTTTGAGAGAAAGAACAATTAGAGGAGCGATCGCTATGAGAATCTACTCCTCCATCCTATACCAACTTATGGTTTTTCAGCATTAAAAATTAATAACCTTCTGGGCAAATATCTATCTTTGACTAGAGAAATAATTTGATAATTAGAGCTAATATATAGCCTGTTTATTTACTAAATTACTCATGAAAAATATTATTGAAAAAGCTATTGACTTAAAGCAAAAATTAATTGATTTTGTTTACGATGCAGAAGACGAGATAGCAGTTGCTTTGGAAACCTATGCCTTAGAAAAAGGTAAAAAAAATAGTTATGGTATCAAGCAGCAAAACATAACTATCGATCTTTTTGTTACTGATGGACGAATAAACAATCAGACTCCCCTAGATATATTTTTAGCTTCCACTGAGGATCTCAATACTGAAGAGCGAGGGATTATTCAGCGATGGCAAAATAACTTTATCGGTTTGTTTGAAATTCAAGTCATAGCCAACGAATCTTATCAGTTAATGAACTGGCTAACTGCTAAAACTTATAAAGTTTGCGGTCATTCTCAAATTACAGCCAAAGAAACTCAAAGATGGCAGCCTGGAGAAATTATTTTGGCTATTATTGCACCAATCAATGAGTTTGAATGGTTCTTTTTTAGCGATCGCATTATTAAGGGTAGATTGAGTCAGCCAAAATTAGCGGTAGCAATTGGTGAATTTCGCGATAGTTATCCTGAATTTTTGTATGCTGATGCCCCAGAATTATTAGAGCAAGCTTGGTCTTCTGTAGCCTTATATCATCAAGAGTTTGTCGATTATTTTGGCAGTGATAGTTTAACTTTACCAGGCTATAAATTAAATCAAAAAATTGGCGAACTCCAACAAAGAATCAGCGAACAAAAATTAAAAGATGCGGGTATTGATAGTAATAAATCTTTGTCACAAATGCTATCGGAATCAAACACAAACGAAGCGGATTTTACCGAAACAGCTAGTGATTTAGGTGTTGATACTAAAGCTATCGATAACATAATTAAAAATCAAAATAAACTATCGATGGTAACTCCTAAAGTGAATTTACCTCCAGAAATAAAGCAAGCTGAAAATGTCACGGTATTTTCTCATCCACAATGGGGGCAAATATTTTTGCCCAATTTCAATAAATTTATCGATTTATTAAATCAAGAAAATATCTTGGAAGCAGAGTTAGATACATCTCTTAAATATATAAAAAAATATCTCGAACAACCAGAAGCTAGCTATTATATTTGGCAGCAATTAACACAAAACTATGCCCATGATCTAGAAGTTTTACTACAAAAATACACTCAAAAAAATGATTTTCATTTAGAGCGCGATCTAGATAGTTTATTACTCGAATACAATAAACTATCCAAACCAAAATTACCTGCGATCGCCAGCGTTCCCATTCACCTTAACAATCTGTTTGAAACAGCAGTAGCTCAAGTACAAAAAAACAAATCTAAGCATAAAAAGCAAAAGCAAAAAAAAGGATTTTCCTAAACAAAAAAAGAGACGTTACTAATAACGTCTCTAGTATGGTAATTATGAAGGAATATAAAGAATCTAGAATTTACTGCGTCTTATATTATGCAGCGCGACGAGTTAATAGACCCCAAATAAAGATCAATAGCATTGCACCCAATACGGCAAAGATAATGCCAGGAAGAGTTAACGCACCTGCTGAGGCTGCTGCTGCCCCCGAACTACCTAATAGTGCTTGACCTACATAACCCCCAACTAATGCGCCCAAAATACCCAATCCCATAGTGGCTAAAATACCACCACCTTGATGACCAGGATAGATTAATTTTGCTAATGCACCTGCAATTAATCCTAATGCTAACCAAGCTAAAATACCCATATCTTGCTCCTAAATTTTAAATTATATATTTGTGTAAATGTTCTTTGAACTAATAGCTACTAGCTATGAAGAACATTCAAGATAACGCCATTACCTTAAATTGGTAATGCTGTTATCTTTCTGTTGTAATAATAGTATCTATTTTCTATCAGTAATTCCTCTATCTAATAGGGTATTTTTAGTATCTATCAAAGTAAGTAGATCGATTTAGTCGGTTAATACCAGAAAAAACCAGCCATACTCTTATATAGCTGGTTCGACCAAACAACCTGAAATTATTGATTAGATAAGTTGACTTTGACAACCTTATTTTTTTCTGCCTCTGCTTTAGGCAATGTTAAATACAAAATACCGTTTTTATATTCAGCTTTTACTTCAGTATTTTGTATGGGTAAGGGTAGAGTAATCACTCTTTTAAAAGAACCATAACGGAATTCCGATCGAGTTTTAGCTTTATCTTCCGCTGCTACTTCAGACTTGCGATCGCCTGAAATGGAAACACTTTTAGCAGTGGCTTCAATTTCAATCTCGTCAGGTTGCATGCCTGGCAATTCTAACTTAAGAATCAAGGCCTCTTCAGTTTCAGTAAGTTCGGCTGCGGGATACTTAGAATAATCACCAAACCTTACTCCATTAGCAGGAGTTAAAACTTCATTAAACATACGGTTAATCTGATGTTGAACAGAGTCCATTTCTGCCCAGGGACTATAACGTACAATTGCCATAATTTATAATATCTCCGATGAATTTATGCTTTTTATTTTTTAGCTTTGATATCATCTTAGTTAAAATTCGTTATGGCTGTAAGTGTGGTTTATTGCCCTTATTGGTGGCGTTTTCTGCCCGAACAAATATTTAGAGAAAACCGAATCTTTTAGCAAATAAATGTTAATCCAAACCTAATTCTCAATCGGTCTTAAGATCGCTCTTGCCAAACCACCATCGCCGTCTTTAAGCTTAATTGGTAGACAAATCAGTTCGTATTCCCCTGGCTCAACTTTAGATAAATCCAAACCTTCGATCGCCCAAATTCCAGAACCCAATAAAGCGTGATGTACGTCAATTACGTTTCCTTCATAGCCACCCACCGATAAATAGTCAACTCCTACAGTACGAACTTTTTTTTTCGCCAGATATTTAGCTGCATCTGTAGCAATATGAACAAAATCTTCGACAAAACTATCCGATTTCAAAGCATTATTGCTATTTTGAGTTTTAAATAAGATTCTTTCTCCCGCTTGAATATCGTGGGGTTCAATCTCTGCAATGGTAATCTGTTTGGGGTCTTTAATTTCAATTACTCTAGCTTTTCCAATAGTTGCATCCAAGGGCATTCGGTCTATACCTATACCCCCTTTAATAAAGTGGTTGATGCCATCTACATGAGTACCCGTATGAGTGCCAATAGTCATTTTAGAAACATTACACACATCTCCGTGCGCCAAACACTGGCTGGGTTCGACGCTAACGGCAGGATTATCTGGCCAGTAGGGCATTCCAGGGTGTATAGTCAAAGAAATATCGATCCATTTATCTGATTGGGTCATATCCTCTATTTTTGGTATTGGTGAATGAGGATGAAAGAAGAGGTAAGGTCAATTTTCTTATTCCTCGTTCCTTATCCTATACCTTTGCTGGTTTTGATTCGAGTTTAGAAGGCTGGGCTTTGGCGATCGCTTTACAAGAAAGACTAAAAAAACAAATATTTTAGAAATTTTTGGTCTAGACTAGAGGCGATTAAACAATTTTATTGATATAAGTACTTACTAAATTATGTGTGGAATTGTTGGCTATATTGGCACTCAAGCAGCAACAGAAATATTAGTAGCAGGTTTAGAAAGATTAGAATACCGAGGTTATGATTCTGCGGGGGTGGCAACAGTTGATGAAGGAAAGATTAGTTGCGTTAAAGCCAAAGGGAAACTTTTTAATCTAAGAGCAAAAATAGAACAATCAGAATACAAAGGGCAATTAGGTATTGGGCATACTCGTTGGGCAACTCACGGAAAGCCAGAAGAACATAATGCCCATCCGCACTTAAATACCGATGGGACTTTAGCAGTAGTGCAAAATGGCATTATTGAAAACTACTTAGAACTAAAAGAAGAATTAGTTAGTAAGGGAATAGAATTTCGCTCAGAAACCGATACAGAAGTTATTCCTCATCTAATTTCCGTATTTTTGCATAGTTCTAGCTCGTTGATGGAAGCGATTCAAAAAACAATCGATAGATTGGAAGGTGCATTTGCGATCGCTGTAGTCCATGCCGAGAACCCTTACGAACTAATAGTAGCTCGCCAACAAGCCCCTTTAGTATTAGGTTTTGGACAAGGAGAATTCTTCTGCGCTTCCGACACCACCGCCATCCTTCCCTACACCCGCACTATTCTTAACCTAGAAAACGGCGAAATAGCAAAACTTACTCCTTTAGGAGTGGAAATGTATACCTTCTCAGGCGATCGCATTTCTCGCTTCCCCCGCACCCTAGATTGGAATCCCACCCAGGTAGAAAAACAAGGTTTCCGTCACTATATGCTCAAGGAGATCTACGAGCAACCTGCGGTAGTTAGAAGCAGTTTAGACACCTATATCAATCTTAATTGGCACGCGGACGAAAATCCCGATTATAGCCCCGTCAATATCGGTTTAACTCCCGATATGACCGATAATTTAGAGCATATTCAAATCGTAGCTTGCGGTACTAGTTGGCACGCTGCACTTGTAGGTAAATATCTCCTCGAACAAGTTGCAGGTATTCCCACCACCGTCGATTATGCTTCCGAGTTTCGCTACTCCCCCAAACCAGTGATTCCCAACACCCTAACCATTGGAGTTACCCAGTCAGGAGAAACAGCCGATACCATTGCAGCCCTAGAATCAGAAAGAGCAAGAAGAGTTAATTTAGATCCCAAATATCACGCTCGATTACTGGCAATTACCAACCGCGCCGAAAGTACTATCGCTCAAATATGCGATTGCATTATCGACACCCAAGCAGGTATAGAAATCGGCGTAGCTGCCACTAAAACCTTTGTGGCACAAACTATGGGTTTCTACTTCTTAGCCTTAGATTTAGCTTATCGCCGTCAAGCAGTATCCAATCAACGGATCAGTGAAATAGTTGAAGGGTTGCGCCAAATACCCAGTCAGATAGAAACCATTTTAGACACCCAAGCTGATGCGATCGAAGAATTGGCACACCACTTTACTAATGAGACGGAAGACTTTATCTTTATTGGGCGGGGTATCAACTTCCCCATTGCCCTGGAAGGTGCATTAAAACTCAAAGAAATCTCTTACATCCATGCAGAGGCATATCCCGCAGGGGAAATGAAACACGGACCGATCGCTTTACTGGATAATAAAGTACCAGTAGTAGCAGTCGCCATGCCTGGCAGCGTCTATGATAAGGTAATTTCTAATGCCCAGGAAGCCAAAGCTAGAGATGCTCGTTTAATTGGGGTAACTACTGCTATGAATGCCACGGAAGCAGGACATACTTTTGATGATATTTTAACCGTACCGGAGGTAGATGAAATTGTTTCTCCTGTCTTGGCGGTTGTGCCTTTGCAGATCTTGTCTTACCACATTGCAGCGATTAAGGGGTTAGATGTGGATCAGCCCAGAAATTTGGCGAAAAGTGTTACTGTTGAGTAAAATAACTGCTGTTTGCTAACTGTTGTGGAGTGACAATAAAGTTGGTAACTTTACAACAAAGTTAGTAACTTAAGAGAAATTAACAATAAAGTCAGTAACTGAAGCTGTACAATCATAGTAATCTTGTATTGTGCAGTTTTCTCATGTCTAGAAGCAGATACGATTGGACGACCGCTAAGTTTGAGCGGTATGTTAAGGAAGAACGAGGTAAGGGTAGAGGAAAATACTACAAGCCTTGGATAACTATTCAAGATTTTCCCTCTGTAGGAAGAGCATCGCGATCGCCTGGATGGAAAAGCGACCGTATCCATCATTTGATGTCAGATTGGGAATCAAGACTCTTCTATATATTTGAGTGGTGTCAGGAAGTACAAGATATCAGGGAGCAATATCCTCTACTAGATCTGGATTTGGCAATGGAAATTGCGAAAGAGATGGGAATTGAATATCCAGTAAATAGGAAAAGTAAGACACCCTATGTGTTGACTACTGATTTTATGTTGACAGTCCAACAGGGTAAGAAACCCGTTCAAATTGCTCGTACATTTAAAACTACTAAAGATCTTGGTAAGAAAAGAACCATCGAAAAATTGGAATTAGAGAGACGTTACTGGCAAAAGCACAATATTGATTGGGCGATCGTTACTGAACAGGAGATATGTAAAATTTTTGCATCCAACATCCAATGGGTTCATCCTGATTACCATTGGAAATTATCGGAAGAGCAAAATAATGAAAACTGTTATTTCTTCAGCAACATTCTCAAAGAAAGGTTGAATAGCAGAAAATTTAAAATTAGTACCATTACAACTACATTAGACAACGATATGGGTTTTGAGATTGGGACTTCTTTGTCTCTCTTTAAACATCTAATTGCTCGGCGAGAAATTATTGTAGATATGTTTCAGTCAAAAATAGCAGACCGTCTTGCAGCAAATATCATTAAAGAAATTATATAAACAAGGTCGATTTTTACTAATGCTATATGTTAATGATTTAGTTGAATGGGTTAATGATACAGAAGAAACAAAAGTTGAGAGAATAATTTGGATAGACGAAAACTATGTCCTTGCTTTTGTCTTTGATATTAATACTAATAAAGGCGTACCTCATGCTAAAAGAATAAGTGAAATTGAAGATGCGATTGAAGAAGGCACGGCTATACAATTAAAGTCAGATCCTTGGTTGAGAATAGTCACGGAAGACAATTTATCTGAGAAAGAAATAGAAATTAGAGATAAAATTTGGAAAATTATCGCTCTTATAGTAGAACAAGAACCAGAAGTATACGATCGCAAGCTTAGAGGCTCTTTAGTTAATGAAGCGATCGCCAAATCTACAGATAAAATTGCCAAAAAAACTATCTACGGTTATCTCCGAAAATATTGGCAAAGAGGAAAAACCAAAAACTCTTTGCTTCCCGACTATTCTAATTCAGGTGGCAAAGGTAAAACTAGAAAAGCTAGTAACAGTATCAAGCGTGGGCGACCAAGAAAGTATAAAAAAGTCGCAGAAATAGGTGAAGGAATCAATATAACAGAGGAAGACCTCAAAATTTTCAGAATTGCTATCTCCAAATTTTACAACAATCGTAAAGGCAACTTTTTAACTACCGCTTATGAATTAATGCTTAAAGACTACTACAGCGAAGAAACAGTATATGACGAGCGCGGAGTTAGAAAATCGGTATTAATTCCCCCAGATAAACGACCGACAATCAGGCAGTTTCGCTATTGGTACGACAAAGAGCATAAACCAGATATCAAGAAAACTGTTAGTTCGAGAAGAGGAAGCAGAGCTTTTGCGCTAAAACATCGAGCCATTACAGCTACATCTAAACAAGAAACAATTGGTCCTGGTTCTCGCTATCAAATCGATGCCACAATAGCTGATGTTTATTTGGTTTCTAAATATAACCGTAACTGGATAATTGGCAGACCAGTCGTGTATCTAATCATTGACGTATTTAGCCGAATGATTACAGGTGTATATGTTGGTTTAGAAGGACCTTCTTGGCTGGGAATGATGATGGCTTTGGTTAATGCAGCTACCGACAAAGTTAAATATTGTGCTGAGTACGGAATTGAAATTACTCCAAAACAGTGGCAAGTTCATCACGTACCAGAAGTAATTTTAGGCGATCGTGGAGAGTTAGCAGGAAAAAATGTGGAAACTTCGATTAATAACTTGGGAATTCGTATTGAAAATGCAGCACCCTATAGAGGAGATCAAAAAGGCATTGTTGAAAGACATTTTAAAACCATGCACGGCAGGGTCAAACCATTTATTCCTGGTTACGTAGATGTCGATTTTACTCAAAGAGGAGGTAAAGATTATCGTTTGGATGGCAAGTTAAATTTAGACGAATTTACGAAAGCAATTATTTATTTAATATTAGAACATAACAACAATCACTATCTCAACGATTATCAGCGCGACACAGAAATGATTGTAGATGATGTCGAAACCGTACCAAAAGAATTATGGCAATGGGGAATTGCTAATCGTTCGGGAAGATTAAAAACATTTCCTGAAGATATTGTCAAACTTAACCTAATGCCTTCGGGAAGAGCGACTATTACAGCTAAAGGTATTAAATTTAAAAAGCTTCACTATACCTGTGAAAAAGCAAGAAGAGAGCAGTGGTTTGAAAGAGCTAGAAGTGGAACGCTTGGCAAAAACCAAAAATATTTGGATATCTCATACGATCCCAGACAACCAGAATATATTTATATCCGTTCTTCTGATGGCAAAGATTATGAAAAATGTTCGATAATCGATTTTGAAGCTAGATATACAGGCAAAACTTGGGAAGAGATAGAGTATTTACTAGTTTACGAGCAACTGCAAAAGCAGAAATATAAAGGGAAAGAAACACAAACCAAAGTCAATCTAATGGCAGAGTTTGAAAATATTGTCGAGCAAGCAACAGCTTCAACAGATGCCGTTCTAGATAAGACTATAAGTAATAGTAAAAAAGTTAAAGGAATTAGAGATAATCGCGCATTTGAAAAGGAAAAGCGCAGAGAAGATGAAGCTTTTGAATTGAGTAAAGACGAATTGCCTAGTTCTGTTGATCGGATAGAAGAGATATCTGAATCTAAACCAAAAACTGTGTCTGACAATACTTTATCTGACCAACCCAAACAAAAAACCAAATCTTTCAAACGCAAAAAGTTAGAAGCATTAAAAAGAAACAGATTAAGAAGATCTATTGAAGACTAATAAATTAAATTATGGACACGATTGATATTCCAAATGGCGTAGAAGCAACTGTAGCGGTATATCGCGACCACAAACTGCCTGAATATGCTGCTAATCCAATGATTCAAGCATTACCTCATTTGATGACTGAGGATGAATTTTTGGAATCTGTAATAGTGATGCCCAACTTCTCTCCTGAAGAAAAATTTTTGAAGCCTCATTTAAGAACTCATTGTGTTGAAAGATTATCCAGATACTTCGATCCCATAAATAAAACTACGCAATTACATCAAGCCATTAGTGTCTTACTAATGCAGGGTTATTTAGCACGAAATATTCTTAAACCTCAATATGCTCGTCGTGCTAATCAAATTTATCAAGCAATTCAACCCACCTTCCGCACGTCAAAATGTATTATTTAGAGTTTCATAAAATCAGTCAT
>NZ_JADWDC010000146.1 GCF_020640915.1 Waterburya agarophytonicola KI4
TCTGAGATAAAGATTGATTGAGTAGGATCGGCGTTGATATTCTCGGCTTGATTTTGACGAATTAAAAGCAAAATTCCATAAAGAATTTTGGCTGCGTATTCATCTTGATTTGTTGAATTGATATTTGCAGGAATATCTAGCCCTAGATTATTCTCAATTTGTCCCCCACCGCTAGTATTAGCAAAATTTCCTAGCCAAAAACGTACCTCATTCGGTATTCCTGCGGGTGCGCCTTCGGGAATTTCTAAATAAGTGTTGATGCCAAATATTTGATCGAGAGTCAAATTAGCCATAAAAAGTAAAGACCGTAAATTAATTAGGAATTAGTTTAAATATTCCCAATTTTAACTAATAGTTGAAAGTTCCTTTTCTACATAGAACAAGTACTACTACGGATGACGAAAAAGATTGCCCCCTCTAGGATTGAAGCAATTATATTAATTCCTAATTGTTAGTTAGTACTTGAAATGTAGATATATGAATACGTTTTAGGTACTTTTATTTTTATCTATGAAAAATAACCGCAAAGGTCAAGCAGCTTTATGGACTCCCACGGTAATCAAGAAAATGCGATCGCGTTTAAACTCTCCCATGCAGCGATTGATTTTTGAGATATCCCTTTTTACTGGGGAACGTATGGGGGCGATCGTTCAACTAAAGTCAAAAGATGTTTATGATAGTTCGGGAAAAGTTCTCGGATACATTACGTTTGCAGCTAATACTAGAAAGTCATCAAAACACGGCAAGGCTAACACTCGTCAGGTAATTGTTCATCCTGATCTAAAGTTTCATCTTGAACGTTATAGTCCACCGTCCGAGGGGTATTTGTTCCCCACAAATAGTAGTGATGGATATATTCAATGTAGAGCAGTAGATAAATATTGGCGAAAAATATTAACTGATTTGGGCTATTCTGGCTTTTCAACTCATTCTTCCCGCCGATGGGTAATTAATGAACTGCGTAAGGCTGGCGTGGCTATGGTAACTATATCTGAAGTAATGGGAATGAATATTCAGACTGTACGGCATTATCTTGATCACGATCCAATTGAGGCAGCAAAAGCGATCGCCTTATTAAATGTTTGAATACGGCAACGGGAATCGAACCCGACAAGAGTAAGGCTTACTTACCGACTGAAGAATAGAGAGCTTGAGAAATTTATCCCAACACTAGGACGACCTAGTTTAATTATTTTCCCCCACCGTTGAACATTTTTAAAGCTGCCAATATTTCGGCAAGTTCCGCACCGCGATCGATCATTTCTTGTAATTTGTTCGCTCGATAGGTTGCCAACTCTGACATAGTAGAACCCCCGCGAATATGGATATGTTTTAACTTTTTGCCCACACGATAGACCAGACGATAGTATTCTGTATGTCTTTTCCCAGGGCTATAAGTCTCAATGTGTGACACGGGATCTTTTTGGGCGCGGTCTAAATATCTTTGAATTGCTGCTCTTTTCTTGTCGTGAACACTTTCTGTTCCCGACACTTGATCACTGTCGGGAACAAAAGGTAATTCAAGCTGAGTACCCCGATCGCTGTTTAATTCTATTTCCATTGGTTTATTCATCGTGAAATAAGAGTTTCTATAAATTGGTTCTTATTCCACGATATTGATAATTAACTGGTTAATCCATCATGTTTGATGCGGTTCTTGTCCCAGGTTAGACAGTAAATCTGTTGGAGTGACATAGAGAGGTAGCTCTATTTCTTGTGACCAATCTAGATATCGATTGAACTTTAAGCAGTCATGCAGCCAACCTATGGGGCTAGCGATACCTTTACCTTTACATTCAAAGCTAGTCGATCGCTCTACCTTGTCCCGATTGACCGCCAGCATATGGTTAACTGCCTCGATTACATTATCCATTTTCCGTCCTGCATATCTCCACATACGATGTAAAGTCTCAGAATTACATTTCATCCCAAGCTTTGAGAGTAGGCTGTCTAACTTAGATATATTCTGTAGTAGTAAGTCATGGGCGCGTTCCTTGGATGCAGCGTCAAACATGGGGTTTCCCGTTGGTGACTTGGGGCATGATGCGCAATTTGCGCTTTCGATTTTCTCTAAAAAAGAGAGGGGGCGCACTAGTATTTTGTATACCCAAGGACTGTATCTTTTGAGGATAGTAAGCATACCTTGGCTTTTTTCATCCAGGGCGGGAATGGCATTACAGATCGTTTTGCGGTGGAACTCTCCCAAAAGGCGATGTTTGCCAATCCATTTATTGGTTGGTCTGACATCTACTTCAATTTCACAGGGTTCGTTTAGTTTTGCCTTCCGCAAAATGTCCCGTAAAACTAATGTTTGTGATTCGCTTAAATTAGTTGCTAGAGCGAAATTGTCGTGTTTTTTAGTCCAAGCCATAGTTATTATTAA
>NZ_JADWDC010000052.1:0-28381 GCF_020640915.1 Waterburya agarophytonicola KI4
ATCATTAGCTATGATTCATATTTGGATTAATAAATTATTAGTGGGATAGGTTCATATACCTTTCTGAAGATAGGGATTTATTAGTATTAACTTAACTGGTAGTTGGTAATTGGCATTTTGTGATTGATATGGATTTTTTAGCAGCAGTTTTGGAAGGTGCAACGCCTAGTATTGATGAGTTTGTTGCACAATTGGGCGATCGCCTTGTTTGACTTAAAATATTTATATTCTTTCTCTCTTCATGTAAATGCCAACTCTACTAATCAAGAATATTCATACCCTAGTCACAATGGACGATCTCCGTCGTGAAATTAGACGAGGCGCATTATTTATTAGGGATAATGTAATCGAACAGGTGGGAACAAGGGAAGAATTACCCGATACTGCCGATGAAGTATTAGATTTAGAAGATAAGCATATAGTTTTGCCTGGGTTGGTTAATACCCATCATCATTTTTTTCAAAACCTAACTCGCGTTACCCCCGCAGGGCAAAATGGCGACTTGTTTCAATGGCTGACTGCTCATTATCCTCTATGGTCAAATTTGACTGGGGAAGGGATGTATTATAGTTCTCAGTTAGCAGCAGCAGAATTAATTTTATCTGGTTGTACCACCGCCAGCGATCATCATTATCTGTTTCCTAATGACTGTACTTTAGACGATCAAATTAGGGGAGTGGGTGAAGTTGGCTTAAGGTTTCATGCCAGTCGTGGCAGTATGAGTCTGGGAGAAAGTAACGGTGGTTTACCTCCCGATTCTTTAGTGGAGAAAGAGGCGGATATTCTCAAAGATTCTCAGAGGTTAATTGAGCAGTATCATAATAATGACCGTCATTCCATGTTGCGGATCGTGCTTGCACCCTGTTCGCCTTTTTCTGTTTCTACAGATCTGATGCGTGAGTCGGCAGCAATGGCGCGGAGTTATAAAGGAGTAAGACTGCATACTCATTTAGCAGAAAATAAAAGAGATGTGGAATATAGCCTATCCCAGTTCAAGCTGACTCCTGGAGATTATGCGGAGTCTGTAGGTTGGCTGGGTGATGATGTTTGGCATGCCCACTGTGTAAAATTAAGCGATCGCGCGATCAATAAATTTGGACAAACTGTTACGGGAGTGGCACATTGCCCCTGTAGCAATATGCGTTTGGCTAGTGGTATTGCCCCGATCCGTAAAATGCTGAATAAAAATGTGCCTGTAGGCTTGGGTGTGGATGGTGCAGCCTCTAATGATGCTACCAATTTGTTCCACGAAGCTCGTCAAGCTTTCTTACTTGCCCGTGTTAGGGATGAAGATGCTTCGGTGATGACTGCCCGCAACGCTTTGGAGATTGCAACTAGAGGCGGTGCAAAAGTTTTGGGTAGGGATGATATTGGATATCTCGCACCAGGAATGGCAGCAGATTTTATTGCCGTAAATTTAGATAAGCCTGGCTATGTCGGAACGCAAGCCGATCCTGTATCGGCATTAATTTGTTGTCAAACAGATTGGATAGACTATAGTTTTATTAACGGTAAAAAAGTAGTAGATCGAGGTAATTTAACTACTATTGAGTTTCAGGACTTAATCAACAAAGCCAATAAAGTAGCGATCGCTTTAGCTAATAACAATTGAGCATGATTTAATAGCCGATTCTAATAAAGATTGACTATCATAAAAGTATAGAGTTAATCAATCGTTCATCTTTTCTTCATCCCCCTTAGAAAAGACGGAAGTAAGGAATAAATTTGGCATCCTGAAGGAACGCACCTCATAACTACACAGCAACAGAGGTGAATCTCATGAAACTAACTTATAGAGGAGTTGAATATAGCGAAGAAAATCAATATTCTTTGGCTTCAATACTGGCAACAGCCAACAAAGAAATTACCTATCGGGGTAATTCTCCCAAAGGAAGAATCAATCCTAATTTTCCCTGGTTAGGATATATCAAGCAGCTATTTAAAAAGTCCGAATCAAGACCTATTTTAGATCCAATCACATTTTGGTATAACCACAAAAGAGAATTTGTGGCGGAATGTTGGTCTTTAGGTGATGCAGATCTACTTGATCGCGCTTGGGATTTGACTGTCCACAGGGAGAAATCTCAAGCACTAAAATCAAAGCGGAAAATCCAATTAAAGTATCGTGGTGTTACTTATTATAAGTATTAGTTTTTAGCCGTTCTAAGATTAAATCTAAGCAATCGCTTATTCTTCCTTGCCAACCTGGTTCGATGATATTTGTGCCTGTCGGCTCGATAATAATTGCAGGGGAATTGATGATATCTCCTGGCTGTAATTTGACTCTTTGATATACAGGAGTATCGTACCAAGCATTATCAGTATAGATTTTAACCTTAGCAATAGGTTCTGGAGAATTATTATTTTGTCTTTCAATAATGTTTGGGGGAGGATTATAGGTAGGACAAATTAATTCTATGGAGATAGTTTCAACTATTAAATCTTTTTCTTCAGCTACAAAACCATAACGTTGTTGATATTCTCGTTCAAAGTGCGATCGCATTACTTCTAAAGCAGAAAAATCTACTAATAAACTAGAATCAGTGCCAATATATTTGAGGTGTACTTTGGGGATAATAGTAATCTTATCCTTGGTGGTTTGTTGCTGTTTTAATTCTTTTTTTGCTCCCTTAATTAATACTTGAAAAGCTCGTTCCAAATCAATTATCAAGGCTGAATTTAGTTTCGCTTCCATCGATTTTTCTTTCATAATTCTAATATCTGCCAAACCAATACCATAAGCAGATAATACTCCTGCATAGGGATGGATAAAAATCCTTTTGATCCCCAACAGATCGGCGATTAAACAAGCGTGTTGTCCTCCCGCACCACCAAAACAACAGAGAGTATAATTACTAACGTCATAGCCTTTTTGTAAAGAAATCTTTTTAATCGCATTAGCCATATTATTAACTGCGATCGCTAAAAAACCAGCAGCTATTTGTTCTAAAGTTCTATTATCTTGAATGGAATTTGCTAATGCTTGAAACTTTTGTTTGACTATCTCACAATCTAAAGGTGCGTCGGCATTAATCCCAAACATCTTAGGGAAAAACTCAGGTTGTAATTTGCCTACCATCACATTACAGTCAGTAACGGTGAGATCTCCCCCCCTACCATAAGCAGCAGCACCAGGATTTGCTCCCGCAGATTCGGGGCCGACCCGATATCTGCTACCATCAAAGTGTAAAATCGAGCCTCCCCCCGCAGCTACAGTATGGATCGACATCATGGGCGATCGCAATCTAACTCCTGCGATTTCGGTTTCGAGGCTGCGCTCGTATTCTCCTGCGTAGTGACTCACATCTGTTGATGTACCTCCCATATCAAAGCCGATAATGCGATCGAATCCAGCCAAAGCACAGGTTTTAACTGCCCCCACAATGCCCCCCGCAGGGCCAGAAAGAATGCTATCTTTACCTTGAAATAAGTCTGCGTCTACTAGTCCTCCATTGGACTGCATGAACATTAGTTTAATTGGTGCTTGCTGTTTAATTGTAGATTTGCGATCGCCTAAATTATGGCTGAATTGTTCCACATAGCGACGCAAAATAGGAGATAGATAAGCATCAACTACGGTAGTATCCCCTCGGCTGATAAATTTAATTAAAGGGCTAACTTGGTGGGAAATAGATATTTGCCTAAAACCAATTTCGCGGGCAATTTGGGCTACTTGTAGTTCGTGGCTAGGATAGCGATAACTGTGCAGCAAAACAATGGCACAGCTGCGTATTCCTGCGTCGTAAGCAGCCTGGAGATCTTGTTTGGCTTGAGATTTATCTACAGGAATTAATTCATTGCCTTGGGCATCTAATCGTTCGTTTATTTCTATTACCCGTTCGTAAAGCATTTCCGGCAAAATGATTTCTAAAGCGAAAATATCGGGGCGATTTTGGTAGCCGATACGGAGAGCATCCTTAAAACCCTTAGTAGTAGCCAAGACAACGCGATCGCCTTTTCTTTCTAAGAGGGCATTGGTAGCCACTGTCGTACCCATTTTAATGACTTCAATTTCATCCGTAGGAATAGGATCGTTTTTACCAATTCCCATTACTTCTCGAATTCCCTGGATCGGAGCATCTTGATATTGTTCGGGATTTTCTGAGAGCAATTTATGAACTAGGATCTTTCCTGTAGGGGTTCGAGCCACAATATCTGTAAATGTACCGCCGCGATCGATCCAAAATTGCCAGAGTGAATTCATCAATGTCCTTATTAACCGAAACCCTGAATAAAATATTTCTTTATCTAAAACATAATTATCCAAAGATAGCTTCTAGTTTACAACCAGGATTGAGCGATCGAGAAATAGAGCTAAAAGTAGCATCGCTACCATTTCGCTTACCCCAGGAGTTTTATGAATTATATCAATGGAAAAATGGAACTCCAGAAACATCTGATGCTTTGAATTTTTATCGGCATTTTCGCTTTTTACCCCTTGAAGAAGCTTTAACTACTTTTCCCAGAAAAGGTAGAGACAGTTATCTAGTAGATGAATACTTACCCTACGGTTGGATTCCAATCTTTACTTTTGAAGGAGAATATTATGGTGTTGTTGGTTCGCAAATACAAAGATATGATTCGCCAATTGTCTATCTTTATCATGAGGAAGCAGTTGGCTATACTAACCTTACTTCAATGATGCAAGCGATCGCAGAATGTTATGAAACTAAAGTCTATTATTTAAACAAGCATAATTATATTGCAGCGGATTCGACACAAGAAGAACAAATTGTTCTTAAATATAACCCGATTGTTAATACACCCTATTTTCGCCAGGACTATCATTATAAAACTATTGAAAAATCTCCAAGACTTAAAATAATTAATACTTATAGTTGCGATCGCACTCGTCTGATTGAGACTCGCATCGATGATTATAAAAATAATATAGGTAAATCAATTGAGTATTTAGGAGGAAAAATTATCAGGATGCAAACAAATAGAATTAGCAATAAATCTATGTACGATAGTTGGTGTAAATATGAAAGATTCTATACAGATCGCGATGCTTACGAACATGAAGTAGTAACTAAAAAAATTGGCTGGTTTCGTCGAGAAACAACTCAGATCCAACGATGGTATATCGACGAAACTCTTAAAAAAGAAATAATAACAAGCAATCGATAATAAACAGCTTGCTCGACGATAGACTAAAAACAATTTAGTTTCCCAAACTGCGATCGCAATTCGAGCAACAATCTTAGTTAATCTTAAAATCTAGAGCATTCAGCTAAAAAAGCTGCTATTAATTTAAAGAATATAACTAATTTAATCGCAAGGAAGAGAATATATGCCTCTAACTCTTTCAGGAGAACAACAGCAGCTTTTCGATCGCAGCCTAGAAACAATTGAGAAAGTTGAAGGTCTTTTTGTGGAGGCGAAGGTACTTTTTCCTGGCTTTAATCCCGATACGGCGATTCTCAAACAGCAGCTAGCTAATCCTTTCTCTATTTTTATCTGTGGTGAATTTAACGCGGGTAAATCTAGCTTGCTCAATCAGCTAAACAATCAAGATATTGCCAATGTGGGCTTTTTGCCTACCACCCAAGAAATCGAATCTTATAAACCAGAAGGTTTTGGGGGATTAGTTTTCATCGATAGTCCTGGGACAAACTCCATTATCGAGCAACACCAAGAATTGACCGAAAACTATCTACAGCAAGCCGATATAATTCTGTTTGTGACTTCTGTCGAGCGTCCTCTGAGTAAATCGGAACAAGATTTCTTAACCTTAGTCGATCGCACTTGGGCGCGTAAGATTATTGTGGCGATCAATAAGATGGATTTAGTCCAAGAAAACGAAGCTAAAGAAATTCGTACCTATGTAAGTGAAGGATTGGGGGATATTTTGGCAGAAATGCCCCCAGTATTTACTATTTCCGCTCGAACTGGGTCGGGTATGAATGAATTGAAAAGCTTTTTGCTAGCATTTTTAGCCGAAGGAGAAAAAGTCAAACTCAAGCTCAAAGGGCCTCAAAATTCTCTTCTGGTATATTTAGAACAGCTAGAACAGCAAAATCAAGCCATTCAGTCTAAATTAGCCGCAGAAAAAGTAATCTTCGATCGCACTTCTCGTAGAATTGAAGAAAGATTGGAAGAATATAATCTGTTATTTGGCATTTTCCGCGATAATATTGACGACCTGTTTGACAATCTTATTCAGGGAACAAATAGCCTAATCGATGACAACACGGCGTTTTTAACCGTCCTCAAGCGCAGAATTACCAAAGAAGACGATCTGCTCGAAGCCAGGTTGGCTAAAACCCTCAAGGAAGTCCAGCTAGACAAAAACCTCCAGGAAATATTTAAAGAAGCCACTGCAACTTTTGTTAAATATCGCGATCGCATTGTTAGAGAAGCGAAAGAAGATTTGTCTACTGCTATTGAGATCTCCGACGGCGCTTTAGCCATACCTCCCATTAATACTGAAAAGCTCGAAATTGACGAATTCGCAGCCAAAATCAAGTATGCAGCCGAAGAAGGTTTGGATAGCTTCTGGCGACTGGGAATTACCGCTGCTGCCACGGGTTTTGGAGGGCAATTGATCTTTAATGCAGCTTCTGCGGATGCGACAGCATTTTTACTGGCTGGCTTGTTTGGTTTGATGAGTTTTAATGCTCTACCCAGACAGCGCAAGAAGGTCAAAGCCGATCTCGAACAAACCTATCGCAATCTACAAGAAAACTATACCAAAACCCTCAAAGATGCTCTAGCAGGAGAATTAAATAAGTGTCTGCAACAGTTTGCTGATGTTATTCGACCCAAGCAAGAAGAGTTGGCTAGCAAAATCGCAGCCAGTGAATTGATTGAAAAGGAAGCAGAAACAATTAAAACAGAAATTACTGAAATTACTACCAAAGTAGAACAATTATCATTAAACAATTAACATTGAGCCTCAACCACTGATAAATGATAAATGATAAATGACTTTATCCCAGATACGTTAAACTTACTTTGGCTGGCATTAGGACTATTTATTGCTGGCGTCATTGAAGCGGTTTTATGGAAAACCAAAGTTTTTCAGTGGCTCAATATCCCAATTCAAACTGAATTGTTTGGCGCAAACAAAAAGTGGCGCGGGTTGATTAGCCTACCACTGGCAATGTTAGCTAGCGTCTATTTATTACATCTTGTAGAAATCTATTTACCTTTTATTCCTGAAGATGCAATCCTATTTTCTGATTTTAATCTTTTAGAATTTGGTTTGTTAGTCGGGTTTGTCTTCAACTTATCAGAATTGCCCAACTCTTTCATCAAACGCCGTTTGGATATTCCTCCTGGTGATGAAAGCAGCAAAATGTTTTATTTTGTCGATCACATGGACTCTACCTACGGAGTATTGATTCTCTGGTATCTTTACTTTCACTTTCCCCTGCATTTTATTCTTACAGGCTTAGTTGTTACGCCCTTGTTGTTTATGGGTGCAACGGAGTTGAGGAAGAAATTAGGATTGAAGTAATCGATTAAAAATTTTCTTAAAATCGATCGCTCCTCAATATGCTAAATTTTAAACCTAGATAGTATTATTGTACTCAAGAGTGATCGGTCAATAGCGATCGACAATAGACAAGTTGCCAAATTTTGAATTATGCTTTATCGATCAAAGAAACAATTTGTTGAATAAATGCCTCGTGATCGACTACTGGTTTAGAAATATAACCGTCTGCACCGCTTTGGTTGAGGAAGTTCTCGCGATCGCCCTCCATAGCGTGAGCAGTTACCAAAATTATGGGTAATTCCTTGGTTTTGGGGTCTGATTTGAGCATTTGAGTGATTTTAATCCCATCTACGGGCTTACCTTCATAAATACTATTGGCTAGAGCTACATCCATTAATATGGCATCTATCTCGCCAGAGCGAGCATATTGCAAAACTTCTTCGACAATTTCGGTCCCTTTGACTTGCAAACCGCCTCTCTTTGTTAGTATTTTGGAAAAAACCCGCAAATTGATAGGGTCATCTTCTACAATCAAAACCGTTGTCATAAATATTACTCAGGATTTAACCAAACGAAAGAAACTGGATGTTAAAAATAACGAACACAAAGAATTTCTTAGATAAAACTGTCTTATCTTTAATTGTGGTTTATCAAATTCTGATAGCACAGCTTAACATCTATAAAGCTTAATTGCGTTATATTTTTATACTCTTATTATTTCCCCTGAGTTCGATCTAAGTTTTGACATATTTTCCCTAATTCTCGGAGACTCTTTTAATGGCACAACAGCTTAATTTGTTAGGAAATGGTCAAATCATTCCTACCCCTCTTCACCAAGAAATGGAGAGGTCATATCTCGAATATGCAATGAGCGTCATTGTGGGGAGAGCCTTACCAGATGTTAGGGATGGACTCAAGCCAGTCCATCGACGTATCTTATACGCTATGTACGAATTGGGATTGACCCCAGATCGTCCCTATCGTAAGTGCGCTCGTGTGGTGGGGGATGTGTTGGGTAAATACCATCCCCACGGCGATCAATCAGTTTATGATGCTTTGGTGCGTTTGGTACAAAGCTTTTCTACTCGCTATCCTTTGCTAGATGGTCATGGTAATTTTGGTTCGGTAGATAACGATCCTCCCGCAGCCATGCGTTATACCGAAACGAGACTCGCTCCTGTGGCTTTTGAAGCGATGCTGACAGAGATTGGGGAAGCAACGGTTAATTTTAGCAGTAACTTTGATAATTCTCAAACCGAGCCAGTTGTACTCCCCGTCCAGTTACCCATTTTGCTGCTCAATGGTTGTTCGGGAATTGCCGTAGGAATGGCGACAAACATTCCACCCCATAATTTAGGCGAGATTGTTAATAGCTTAATTGCTTTGATCGATCGTCCGACTATATCCGATGAGAAACTATGGGAATTAGTCCCTGGCCCTGATTTTCCCACGGGAGGGGAAATAGTCGAAATTAAAGGGATTCAAGATGCTTACCGCACGGGAAGAGGCAGCATCAAAATGCGCGGTATTGCTAATATTGAAAGAATTTCCACAGGGAAAAAACGCCGTCGCGAGAAAAAAGCGATCGTCATTACTGAATTGCCCTATCAGGTAAATAAAGCAGGATGGATCGAAAAGACTGCCGATCTAGTCAATCAAGGGAGAATTGAAGGAATTTCTGATATCCGCGATGAAAGCGATCGCAGTGGCATGCGAGTGGTCATAGAATTGAAGAAAGATGCCACTGCTCAAAAAGTTTTACATCAACTCTATCGTCAGACTGCACTCCAGAGTAATTTTGGGACAATTATGCTGGCATTGGTCGATAATAAGCCAG
The DNA here is from genome assembly GCF_020640915.1 of Waterburya agarophytonicola KI4. Classification (GTDB taxonomy): domain Bacteria; phylum Cyanobacteriota; class Cyanobacteriia; order Cyanobacteriales; family Xenococcaceae; genus Waterburya; species Waterburya agarophytonicola. Next base: position 9,279 of record NZ_JADWDC010000052.1, read on the forward strand.
TTCAGCTACCTTTACGCAATGTTTTAGAAGAATTCCTCAAATTCCGCGAAGTTACCCTCACAAGGCAATATAGCAACGAGTTGGAAGAAGCCAGCCAACGGCAACATTTAGTCGAAGGTTTGTTGTTAGCTTTGAATAAAATAGATGAAGTAATTGAAATTTTGCGCCATGCACCCGATGGTACGACAGCGAAGATCAGGCTGCAAGAAGAATTAGACCTTTCTCCCAATCAAGGAGATTCTATTTTAGCGATGCCCATGCGCCGTCTGACTGGTCTAGAAAAGCAAAAACTAGAAACTGAGTTAGCAGAGCTTCAGCAAAGTATTGATAATTTAAATAAAGTTTTAAACGATCGCAATGAGTTGATGAAGGCTCTCAAAAAAGAATTACGCAGCCTGAAGCGTAAATTTGGCGACGAGCGACGTACCCGCATTAAAGATGTGATAGTAGACGAATCAGTCAAGCAACTTCCTACGGCAAAGAAATCTAGTAGTAAGAAAAAAGATCCCAAAAAAGACCCCGCATTAATTGTATCGCCGACTCTAACTTTTGAGCGATCGCCAGAAGCAGTACTTCAAGTAACCGATGCTGGCTGTATCTATTGGCAAAATCCCGATACCGATCTTCAAGGTAATACCGCACCCAAAAAAGGAGAAGACTTCCTACGACATCAAGAAAAGATCGGCGATCGCGATAAACTAATTGTAATTGCTGATAGTGGTAGAGCCTATCCTCTACCCATAGAAGAAGTACCTTCTAGTTTGGAAAGTACTGAATTACCCGCAGTAGAATTATTATCCTCCGCAGCCCAAAGAGAAGCCAAAGGTACTGTGGCGCACTTCTTTCTTCCCGAAAACTATCGCGATCTAGATTTAGTTTTCTTAACCGAAAAAGGTATTATCAAACGCCTCGCTTCTACTGAATTAGATGCTTTAGGCAATCGCGGGCTAGTCTTAGTCAAGCTGAAGGATAAAGATACTCTCCAATATTTTTCTTTCGCTGCTGAAGGTCAAGAAGTAGTTATTGCCACAACAGGGGGACGTATCCTACGCTTACCCGTTAACGATGCCCAAATTCCGATCATGGGACGCAACGCTCAGGGAAATAGAGTCATGCGCTTGAGATTAAAAGAAAGCTTAGTCGGCTTCGATGCGGTTAAACCTCAAAATTCTTTAGCAGTAATAACTCAACAAGGATTTGGCAAGAGAATCGCCGTCAACTCCCTCAGATTGGGCAATCGTGGAGATATTGGCACTCAAGCAATTCAATTTAGCAACAAAGAAGATCTGCTGGCAGGAATTATCTCTACTACCGATAAAGAGAACATTATGTTAACCACTAGTAGCGATCGCAGGTTAGTCTTACCCGTTGAGAGTCTCAAGCTTGCCGAGAAAAATAGCCCAGGAGACAAAATAGGCAATCTCAAAACAGATGAAATTATTACAGGAATTTACCCTTTTGTTTAAATCTTTAGGCAATTTAACAGTATGCGATCAAACTAAAAACCAGCAATTCTCATTTTAAAAAAGTAACAAGCGATACAGACAACAATAAAGCTATACCAGTTATGTTAAAGCGATCGCGAAATACCACTTGTTCAGTCTTTGTTACTAATAAGAATCAAATAGTTTGTTGATAAAGTTCGATAATTTTAGCGATTACCTCGTCTATAGTTAGGTCATCAGTAATTAACTCGATCGCGTCATCGGCTTTTTTTAAAGGTGCGATCGCTCTATTACTATCTAATTCATCTCTGCGTTGAATATCTTGGGCTAGTTGTTGGAGATCGATATCATCTCGTCCTTGATTTTGTAAATCTTGCCAACGTCTTCTAGCTCTTTCTTCGACAGAAGCTGTCATAAATACTTTTAATTCTGCATTGGGAAAGACATTTGTGCCAATATCGCGACCTTCAGCTATAATACCTCCTTTTTCTCCCCATTGCTGCTGCATTTGAACTAATTTTCCTCTCACTGCTGCTTGAGCTGCGATCGCCGAAACGTTGGCAGTTACTTCTGGGGTACGAATTGCAGTAGTTACTTCTTTATCGTCTATATGGACGACAGTGGGCAAGTCTACCGCGTTGGGAGAAGTTAATTGGATCTCTACATCTTTAATTAAAAGGGCGATCGCACCTTCGTCATCTAGAGCAAGATCGGAGTTCATCACTAACCAAGTCACCGCCCGATACATCGCCCCCGTATCCAAATAAAGCAAGCCCAATTCATGAGCGACGCGACGAGTTACAGTAGACTTTCCCGCCCCCGCAGGGCCGTCAATAGCAACAATTGGCTGACGTTTTTGTAACACAATATTATCTATTAAACGAGTAGATCCGAGATAAGCTGCGATCGCTAGTAATCCTGATTTTTCTATTTGCCCTAGTGCCTGGAGATTGATCGGATCGACTAACTCAACGTATTGAATTTTAACTTTTTCTGCTAGTTTTAATTCTTGTTTGACTAAATTAATTAAAGTCTGACTATTAATTTCTCCTCGACCGAAGGCAGTTTTTGCTTGCTGTAAACTACGATAAATATTAGCAGCTTGCTCTGTTTCTTCCTCTGTTAAATACTGATTGCGCGAGCTTAAAGCTAATCCCGATGATTCTCTAATAATAGGACAGGGAACAATTTCCACAGGGATGTTTAAATCATCGACCAGACGACGAATTATGGCTAGTTGTTGAGCGTCTTTTTGCCCAAAATATGCCCGATCTGGCTCAATTATATTTAAAAGTTTGGTGACGATAGTTGCAACCCCCGTAAAATGTCCTTCTCGATATCGACCGCACAATACTTCCGTCATGGTTTGGGGTGGTATGACCCTGGTTATCTCGGTTAGGGTTTGGGTATCCCCATCGCTATTCATCGTCTGAGGATCGGGAGCAAAAGCGATCGCAACTCCTAATTTCTCGCACAATTGCAAATCTTGTTCCAATTGACGGGGATAATCGGCTAAATCTTCTGTGGGGGAAAACTGTAGGGGATTGACGAAGATACTAACAACTACTAAATCGCAATCGGCGATCGCTTTTTTAATTAAACTCTGATGCCCTTGATGTAAAGCACCCATTGTCGGCACTAAACCTATATTACGTAGCTCCTTGGCGCGATAAAAGCTAATTTGCGAGCGTAATTCAGGAATTGTCTTTAATAAAAGCACCATAGATGTTTGATTATACTAAATATCTTAAAAGACAATTATATTAAATCTAGTAAAATGCTGTTACGTCATATCAAAAAACGTATTTTCATTGATAAATAGCATTACATGTAAGGAGAGAAGTAATTGCAGCTATTTAAACTCACAGAGTGGACTGGAAATTATCAAAAGGATCTACTAGCGGGGGTTTTGGTAGCCTTGGCTTTAATTCCAGAAGCAATTTCTTTTTCCATTATTGCAGGAGTAGATCCCAAAGTTGGACTCTATGCCTCTTTTATTATTGCTATAGTTACAGCTATTTTTGGCGGTCGCCCAGGAATGATTTCCGCTGCGACGGCTGCGACTGCTTTGTTAATGTATCCTTTGGTTTCTTCGGTTACTAAAGCTGGAGGAGATGGACTGGCATACTTGCTAGCAGCTTCTATATTGGCAGGGATTTTACAAATATTGTGGGGAGTCATTAAGATTGCCAATCAGCTTAAGTTTGTTTCTCGCGCTGTAATGATCGGCTTTGTCAATGCTTTGGCAATTCTAATTTTTATGGCACAGTTACCAGAATTAGGCTTTAACGAACCTACTTGGATGGCTATATATGCAATGGTTGTGGGGGCATTAGCAATTATTTATTTATTACCCCGCATCACTACAGTTATTCCTTCTCCATTGGTAGCAATTATTGTAGTTACTTTAATTTCTATATTTACTAATAGTGGTGTACCGACTGTAGGCGATCGCGGTGAATTACCCTCAACCTTACCGTTATTTTCGATTCCCCAGATTCCCTTAAATTGGGAGATGTTACAGACAGTTTTTCCCTATGCGATCGCTATTTCTTTGGTCGGTTTGTTAGAGTCTTTCCTCACTGCTAACGTCGTAGACGATCTAACTGACACTCCTAGTAATAAGAATCAAGAAGCATTCGGTCAAGGAATTGCCAATATAGTCAGCGGTTTTTTTGGCGGAATGGCTGGTTGTGCCATGATCGGACAGTCGGTAATCAATATTAAATCTGGCGGACGCACTCGCCTTTCTACCCTAAGTGCGGGGGTTTTCTTGTTGATGTTCATGCTGTTTTTGGGATCTCAGGTAGAAAAAATCCCCATGGCGGTATTGGTAGCGATCATGATTATGGTTTCCATTGGGACATTTAATTGGTCTTCATTAAAACAAATTAAAAAGATTCCCCGTAGTGAAACCGCCGTAATGCTAACTACTGTCGTCATGACCGTCTTTTCTCACAATTTAGCCGTTGGGGTATTGAGTGGTGTTGCCTTAAATGGTTTATTATTCTCCCGTAAAATCGCTCAACTAGTATTTGTCGATAGCGTAATTGACTCCGCAGGAGAAAAGCGAGTATATAACGTTGCGGGTCAAATATTCTTTGTCTCAGTTAACGAATTCCTCAATAAGTTCGACTTCAAAGAAGATTTAGAATTAGTCAAAATCGACCTTACCCACGCTCATCTCTGGGATCAATCGGCGATCGCAGCTTTGGATAAAGTAGTAATTAATTTCCGTCGTAATGGTGCAGAGGTAAATGTAGTTGGCTTAAACCAAGCAAGTGCAACTTTAGTAGATAAACTAGCAATACACGACAAGGTTGATTCTTTTGAAGATTTAGCAAGCCATTAATTGGGACAGCCCTAAAGGGTAACCCTAGGTATATGAGGACAGTTAGGACTTATTACTTATTATTTATAATTTATTACTTATTACTGTTGAGCAACGGAGGACAGATTGAATTTCAATACTTTAAAAAGGCAGTGGTTTTTTAATACCAAACAAGACCTTCTGGCAGGTGCAGTGGTGGGACTGGCATTAATTCCAGAAGCGATCGCTTTTTCGATTATTGCGGGAGTCGATCCCAAAGTAGGGCTTTATACCTCATTCATAATTGCTGTGATGACGGCTTTTTTGGGAGGAAGACCAGGATCGATTTCGGCTGCGACGGGTGCAATGGCTTTGCTGATGATCGATTTAGTCAAAGACCATGGTCTACAGTATCTTTTAGCAGCCACGGTGTTAACTGGAATCATCCAGGTAATATTTGGCATCCTCAAACTAGGTCGCCAAATGAAATACGTCCCTAGGGCAGTAATGATTGGTTATATCAATGCTTTAGCAGTATTAATTTTCTTGGCTCAATTGCCCCAACTGACTAATGTCCCCGTTACGGTTTATATTTTAACGCTACTTTCTTTGGCAATTATTTATATATTGCCCCGCTTTACTCAAGCTGTCCCTTCTCCATTAGTAGCTTTGGCAGTCATGACCATAGCTGCGATCGCCCTCAAGCTCGAAGTCCCGACAGTAGGAGATATGGGAGATCTACCAACCACCCTACCTTTGTTTGCTTTGCCAAATGTGCCATTTAACCTGGAAACCTTAGAGATTATCTTGCCCTATTCCTTGACCATGGCGATCGTCGGTTTATTAGCTTCTTTCCTCACGGCTGCTTTAGTTGATGACTTAACCGATACTCCCAGCGATAAAAATCAAGAAGCCAAGGGTCAAGGTATTGCCAATATCGTTACAGCTTTTTTTGGTGGCATGGCTGGTTGTGGCATGATCGGACAATCAGTTATCAACGTACAGTCAGGTGGTAGGGGAAGACTATCAACCCTAGCATCGGGGATTTTTCTGTTATTTGCCATTTTAGTATTGCAAGATTGGGTCAAAGAAATGCCCATGGCTGTCCTGGTGGCGGTGATGATTATGGTTTCCATCGGTACATTCAGTTGGTCGTCTTTTAAAAATATCTCCCGCATTCCTCCCACTGAAACGGCGGTGATGTTAACCACTATGTTCGTCATTATTTTTACTCGTAATTTTGCTTTAGGTGTGGCGACAGGAATCGTCATGAGTACAGTATTCTTTTCCCGTAAAATTGCTCAACTAGTATTTGTAGATAAGATTTTGAGTGACGATGGTACTCAACGTATTTATAAAGTAACTGGTCAAATTTTCTTCTTATCTAAAGAAGAGTTTCTCAAATCTTTTGATTTTCGCGAACTAGTAGATCGGGTCACCATCGATCTAACTCTGGCTCATCTTTGGGATCAGGGGGCAGTAGAAACAGTTGACAAAGTAGTTAGCAAATTTCGGCGTAATGGTGCAGAAGTAGAAGTCGTTGGTTTAAATCAAGCCAGTGGGACTCTCTTCAATCGCTTGGCAGACAATAAAGAATCCGCAGTTATCGATCGTTAGGACTTTCGACCATGAAAAAAATTTTACTTTGTAGTGATGGCTCAACTTTTGCCGAAAATACCTACCGCTATGGCGCGTGGTTTGCCACCAACCTAAATGCAGCAGAAGTGGCAGAAGTAGATGTTCTCTGTGTGACTGACATTCGCGGTCAACAAGCAGTTTCCACAACTAACTTAAGTGGTAGTATTGGCGTTGATGCCTCAGAAAATCTGCTCAATCGCCTAGTGGAATTGGAACATGAGAAAGCGAAAATTAATCATCAGCGCGCGAAATTAGTTTTACAAAAAGCAGCCCAAACTCTTAAGGCAGAGGGAGTAGATCGGATTAATCTCCTTCACGAAACAGGTTTTTTGGTAGATTGTTTATCGAAATTTGAAGCTGACTGCGATTTAGTTGTGTTAGGGAAACGAGGGGAAGCTGCCGAGTTTGCTTCGGGACACTTGGGGGCAAATTTAGAAAGAATCGTTCGTAGTAGCCATAAACCTTGTTTAGTAACTTCTCGCCAGTTCAAAGCGATCGAACGGGTGTTGGTGGCATATGATGGTAGTCCCAGTAGCCAAAAAATTCTGCAATTTATTGCAGATTCGTCTATCTTTACGGGTTTGGAATTACATATTGTTACCGTTGCTAAGAGTACAACAGAACAAACGGCGATCGCTCAAATTGAATCGGCAAAGCAATTAACACAGCAGGCTGGATTTGAACCAGTTTGTGCTGTGATAGAAGGACATTCGGAGAAAGCGATCGCCAACTATATTACCGACCAGGATATCAATTTACTACTTATGGGGGCTTACGGACATAGCCGAATTCGCCATCTAGTAATTGGTAGTACCACAGCTCAAATACTTCGTAGCAGTCATATTCCCGTTTTACTGTTCCGCTAAAGAATTCTTTACATTTTTTAGGGGAATACGTAAAATTACTTAAGATACTATCCAAAAATTGATAGTTGCATTTCTACGGACAGAAAAATGCTGGTTATTCTTCAAAGCATCTTATGGGCAGTTTTTGGCACTATACTATACCGTGAGAAAATCGTAGGCGAAAATTTGCCCAGACTCCTGGGTCGTACTTTGTACTGGCTGGGAGTACCCCTACAAATCTTTTTTTTGGCGCGAAAATCTAATTTCGATGGCATAATTTGGCTACCACCTTTGATGACGATTGTCGTCCTCATTATGGGTCTGGTATGTGCGGTGCTGGTCGTAGAAATCTTCAAACAACTGATTTTTGTAGTTGTCACTAAACTTACGCCCCAAAATCAGCTAGAAGGTTTATTATTGTCTGTGGGATTGTCAACTTCCCTCTCTACGAGACAGTTAATCGATCGCGCTACTCCTAAAAGCAATGCCAGTACGGGTAGTTTTATTTTGGCTTCTATTTTGGGGAATACTGGCTTTATCGGTTTGGCTTTAGTACCACCTTTGGTGGATAGTAATTACTGGAGTTGGATTGTTTTATATGGTTTGGCTCATAATGTTTTGGGGAGTTATGGCATCGGCGTATTAATTGCAGACTGCTATAGTTATTCCGAGTCAAAAAATGATTGGTGGATTCAACTACAAAATTTGCTGTTTTTACCATCTCTATGGGCATTTGCTTACGGCTATTTTAGTCGAGAAATTTCCTTTCCTCGGATAGTTGAGACAACTATTTCTCAAGGTGTTTTATTTGTCGTACCTGGTGCTTTTATTTTAATTGGGATGCAGTTAAGCAAACTGCAAAAGTGGCAAAATTTGAGTTCGGGGATTTTGCCGACTACAATCAAAATGATAGTTATACCTGCATTAGCAGGGTTACTGTTTACTTTATTGGGTATGTCAGGAGATAGTCGTTTGGCATTGGTTTTGATGTCTAGTATGCCTACCGCTTTTGCCAGCATTATTTTGGCAGAAGAATATAACTTAGACCGACAGATAGCTGCAAGCAGTATTTTATTAAGTACCTTGGCATTACCAATAGTTATTTTTATTTGGTTGACTATTTTTTAGCTGCTTCAGTGAGAGACAAAGAGTCTAAAGGCATGAAATCATATCCAGTACCAGAAGCTTTCCCTGGTTCTACTTTAACTAGAGTAGCTTGTATTTGACGATCGCCAGAAGGCTTAAAGGTAACTTTTCCTAAAGCACCATCAACAGAAAAACCTGGATTAATCAAAGCTTGTTGTAATCCTTGGCGAGTAGTAACAGAATTTAAACCATTTAAAATTGCTTTAGTAGCATCATAAGCCGTAGCGGTACGCCAATTTCCCTCCATACCCCACAAAGCGATCGCATTATGATTGAATTCCGAATCTTTGGTGGCTTTGGGATGCCAAGCGGTTGGCAAGACGATTCCTTTGATATCTGATTGACCGATATCGAGAGTTTCGTAAGTATACATTGAATGATTGCCCAAAACGACTAAGCGATTTTGATTCGCTCTAGCTACTTCCAAAGCCTGATTGATTTTATTAACCGAAGGAATTAATAATAATGCTTCTGCACCATTGGCGATCGCTTCTGAAGGAATGCGATCGGGATTAAAAACTTCACTAGCAAAATCACAATTAACCGCAGTCACTTCTCCCCCCGACTCAAACAAAGATAAGGAAAATTCATCTTTAAAAGAAACACTAGCGGGAGAACTAGAATCGACGCAGATGGCAACTTTTTGACGACGAATATTGTTGGCTGCATATTCTGCCAAAGTCTCCGCCAAAATTCGGCTACTGGGGGTAGTTCTAAAAATATAGCTGCCAGCTTGAGATAATTCTCTAGCAACACTAGTAGGAGAAATCATCACCAAATTTCCCTTTTGATAGATTGGTGCTGCTGCTAAGGAAGAACTGCTAGAATTATGTCCGACAACTCCAATAATATCTGGATTGGCGACAAAACTAGTGGCAATTTTTTGAGCTATTTCTGGATCGTTATCGTCATTGGCAATTTGTACTCGAACCAAAGTTTTGATTCCATTTTGTTCTACACCACCTTGTTTGTTAATTTCATTTTGTGCTTGAGCAACACCCCGCAAAATTTCTTTGGCTACGTCAAGACTGCCACCAATAGGAACGCTTACACCAATAGTAATTGGTTGCTTTTCCCTAGCAGCCAAAGAGTTATTCAGATAAATTAGGGTTTCAGGATCGTTGGGATTAATTTCTAAGGAATTGCTAAATTTTATTTGTGCTTCTGGAAAATTCCCCGCTGCAAAGTTTTTCATTGCCAGTTGTTTGTCAGGATTATTATCCGCACCAATTAAAATCTTTTCCCCAAGGCTAGATCTCTGCTTAATTTCAAGATTGTATTGGAACTTTGTTTCTTTGCCTTGAGATTTCCAATTGGCTAGAAAAGAATTTCTCAGATTTACACCTGTGTTTGAGCTTTTTTTTGTTCGATCGATTGACCAGATACCAAAGAGAATTGCAACAAGAATAGTAAAAATGAATATTTTTCTACTTTTTAGGTGATTTTGCTCTTTAGTCATAAACTCTTCACTGTTATTTGGAGGAATCCGTTTCTTAGGAATAAAATCTGCCATAGCATTCAATAATATATAAATATATCAGCGATCTTACTGAAGATAATTTTACCTGTTTTGTTTCCCTCTAAACTTTTTTTTGGATCTTTTTTCTAGACTTATCAACAATATTTTGAAAAGTTTATAACTCAATCGAGCAAAAAAGCAAAATGAAAATAGATTTTCATATCAATAATACCGAGCAATTAATATCTTTTAAAAACTTTTGAAAAGTATCAATCGGCTCTTGAAATATTGAGTTATTTATGGCAACTAAGCTTACTATAAAATAACACCAAGAAACCGCCGACAATAGGCTTGAAAGAATGATGTATTGATTGTTACTAAATTTATGATGATTTATTTTAATTTTATTTTAATAACTTTAGTACCCCAAGATATGATAGGAAAAACTAAAGTAATACAAAAAAATAGTTTGAGTTTAAAAAAAGTAAATATATTTTTCAAAATTATTACACTTTAAATACACTTTTGATTATTCCTCGTAGATATTGTATACTCTCTCTTAAAAATCCCACAAGCAAAGCATACAATTAGAGTATATTAAATGATAATAAAAGTTAATTTTGCCCCCGAAGGTTCTACTACCCTAGATGGGTTTATCACAGATTATGGAGCAGAATACAGCCCAGATCGAGGTTTTGGCTGGGTAATCCAAAGTAGTCTAGAAGATGAAAACCCAACTCCTGTAGATATTAGTCCGAATACTCGCGATCGCATTTCCAACAGCGATGTCACGGGGGATACATTAATTCATCTTCAATATCCCACCGATCTTATTAGCCCTCTAGCAGCCGAATCAATTAAAATCCCTAGTGCTTGGGAATACGACATTGCTAATGGCTCTTACTTAGTGACGGTGGGTGTAGGCGATCCAGATTTTGTTGACAGTACCCATGTAGTCAATGTTGAAGGAGAATCTTTAATCTCTAACTTTGTTCCTACAGAAGATAATTTATTCGCTGAAAATACTACATTGGTAGAAGTAACCGATGGTAGGTTAACTATTGATGCTATTGGTGGTGAAAATACTAAATTAACTTTTGTGGAAATTGCTTCAGAAGGCAATGCAGAACTCCCCGCTGATAATGGCGAGTCAGAAGAAAGCGAAACTCCTGTCGATACTGGTGACGGGGATGGTGATGGCGAAAGCGAAATTGAAACTCCTGTCGATACTGGTGACGGGGATGGTGATGGCGATGGCGAAATTGAAACTCCTGTCGATACTGGGGATACGGTAAGAATTAATTTTGCTCCTGCATCAGCCTTTTCTCCAGAAGGATATATTCAAGATATTGGAGGTGAATATAATGACGATCGCGGTTATGGTTGGATAACTCAAGATAGTGTTGGTAGCGACAACCCCACGCCGATTAATATCAGTCCCAATACTCGCGATCGCAATAGCGTTGTCGAAGATAGTTTTGACTCTTTGATTCATTTACAATATGGAGATGCTTTTGAGAATGACAATGCCATTAGAACTCCTTCCGCTTGGGAATATGAGCTAGCTAACGGCGAATATACCGTAACTGTTGGCGTAGGAGATCCTCAATTTGAAGATAGCAACCACGTAATCAACATCGAAGGAAACTCCATCATTGCTGGATTTGTTCCGACAGAAGATAATTTATTTGCGGTTAAAACTAGCACTGTTGAAGTAACCGATGGCAAACTAACAATTGATGCCATTGGTGGTGAAAATACCAAACTAAACTTCGTGGAAATAGCTCCCAGTGATGGCTCGGAAATTACCGATCCTCCTATAGACGTTACGCCGATTGAAATTCCGACAGAAGTACCCATTCCTGTTGAGGGTGGCGGAGTAGTAGAAATGGTCGAACCGATCGCAGATGGCATTAATATCAACTTTGGCGTAGCAACAGTCGATTCTGCTGCTGGATTTACTCAAGATATTGGTGCAGCCTACAATAGCGATCGCGGATATGGCTGGGTCACTCAAGACAGTGCGGGAAGTGACAACCCCACTCCAATTAACCTATTTGCCAATGCACGCGATCGCAATACCTTATTCAACAACGGACAAGGTGGAGTCTTCCAAGAGCCTGTCCAAGACTCTCTGATTCATCTGCAATATCCTACGGGATTGGGTAATTCGGAAACTGCCGTAACTACCCCCGCTGCTTGGGAACATGCTGTGGAAAATGGTCGCTATGAAGTCACCGTCGGAGTAGGCGATCCAGATTTCTTTGATAGCGAACATACCATCAATGTTGAGGGAGAATCAGCGATTTCTGGCTTTATACCCACTGGTACGGTAGAAAATGGCTTCTTACCTCTAGATGCTCAAGCTTTCGCTACTGGTACGGTAACGGTCGATGTTACTGATGGCAGACTGACTATTGATGCAATTGGTGGCGAGAACACCAAAATAAACTATGTCAGTATCATTCCCATCACCGATATATAACTAATCCTCGTTTCTCATTGTTGAAAGTTATCCCCCAGGTAATATTGCTTGACCAGGGGGTTACTATATAGTTCTTCTGCCGTACCAGAGGCTAGAATTTGACCGTCTCGCATCACATAGGCGCGATCGGTAATAGCGAGGGTTTCGCGAAAGTTGTGGTCGGTGATTAAAATACCCATTTGGCGATCGCGCAATCGAGCAATAATTTCCTGCATTTCTGCTACTGCGATGGGATCTACTCCTGCAAAGGGTTCGTCCAATAATAAGTATTTTGGTCCATCAAATCCTGCTGCCAAAGCACGAGCTAATTCCGTCCGTCTTCTTTCTCCCCCCGATACTAAAGAGCCTAAAGTATGGGCAACTTTCTCTAAGCGAAATTCTTGTAATAATTGCTGTAAACGGACTGGTCTAGCTGGTCGAGGTATGCCTGTTTGTTCTAAAACTAACAAGATATTATCTCGGACGCTCAAATTGCGAAAAATACTTGCTTGTTGAGTCAGATATCCCATCCCCAGGCGCGCTCTTTTGTGGAGAGCTAGGGTAGTTATATTGCGATCGTTGAGCTTGACCGTACCTTCGTTGGGTTTAACCAAACCCGTGGCAATATAGAATGTAGTAGTCTTACCCGCACCATTTGGCCCCAGCAAGCCTACGATTTCCCCTGGTAAAACTTGAATATTGACTCGATTGACTACGTTTCTTTTGCCGTAGGATTTGTGAATATTTTCTAAAACTAAAGTCACAGCAGTATCGATGATTAATTATTATTCGGGATTAGTAATGATGTAGGTTGATTCTACTTGGCGATCGCTTTGGGGAGTAGCAATAAAACGCTCTTCATCAATTAGATAGGTCAAGGTTTCTGCTCGCATACTGTTTCCTTCCTGAATCACATAGACATCCCCCGTTAAGATTAAACGACGCTCGCGACTATAATATTGAGCTTGAGCAGCAGTAGCCTGTATTTGTCGTGCGGGATAATTGATTTTGACGTTACCTTTTGCCGTAATAATTCCCGTTTGGGAATTGGATTCTTGAACGTCGGATTTTAAAGTAATTTCTCCCTGTTTGGCGGTCGACTGTGCTTGCATCGACCAGGGCATGGCAACAACGATCAACGCGCTAATTATAGTCGTGCCAATTAATTCAAGAGATCGGCTAGGGGATAATAAACCAAAAGACATATCAGGGGAAATATAACTCAAGTTGAGTAATTATAATTAAATAAATCGCGATCTTAACAGTTTCAACAGACGCTTCTATGACTTAAGAAGTTGCATTTTCTCGATACTTTATAGATTACCGCTAATTTTCGACCTATCTCCAAACCCGATCGAACTATTGATGCTTTTGCCATGAAGATTATAAAGATATACTGAAGGCTTACTTGACAAAACTTAATCAATGAAAAGCTTTAACTGGCGAGAAAAATTCGACTTACCCCCTTTATTTTGGTTAATTGCTTTAATTGCCTTAATTAATTCCATCAGTTTTACAATTATTATTCCTCTGTTATATCCTTATGCCAAACAGTTTGGCTTAAGCGATTTACAGGCTAGCTTATTGACTACAGCCTTTGCTCTATCGCAGTTTTTCGGCACGCCGATTTTAGGTAAACTGTCCGATCGCTTGGGACGTAAATATATTCTAGTCTTTAGTTTGGCGGGGACGGTAGTAGCGAATCTATTAGCTAGTGTGGCGGGGGTTGCCTGGCTGCTTTATGTAGCAAGGATGCTAGATGGTTTGACGGGGGGGAATACTTCTGTCGCTAGTGCGGTAATTAGCGATATTACCACTCCCCAACAGCGTCCGAAAGCTTTTGGTATTTTTGGGGCTACTTTTCGCTTGGGGTTTGTCATTGGCCCTGTTTTGAGTTATTTCGCCCAACAGATGCCGACTTTGCCTGGGGTATCTTCTTTGGGAATGAGTTTTATTGTCAGTGCGGCGATCGCAGCTTTCGCTTCATTATTAACCTTGTTTTTCTTACCTGAAACTACTTCTACTCAAGGAGAGTTTAAACTTAGTTGGGACGACTTTGCTTTTGGTAAGATTGCGAAATCGGCAACTAGACCCCAGTTGGGCAATTTGTTTATCCTAACTTTCCTTAGCGGGAGTACCTTTACTATCTTCACCTTTGCCTTCCAGCCATTCTTTTTAAATGTTTTAAACCAAGATGCCAAGGGATTGGCGATGATGTTTGCCTTAGTGGGAATTTTGGGCTTTGTCTCTCAAGTATTTGCCCTAGAATCTCTGAGTAAAAGATTTAATCTGATTAATATTATTGCTGTTTCTCTCTTGTTGCGAGGAGTAACTTTTTTATTAATGCCTACCTTCCCTACTTACGGTGCGTTTGTAATTATTATGGTTCTTTTTGGGATAGTAAATTCTTTCCCCATGCCTTTAATTGATACGGTGTTATCCCTCAATTCCGATACCAAAGAACAAGGAGAAGTATTAGGAATCAATTCCTCTTATCTTAGTATGTCCAATGCGATCGGTCCTGTCATATCTGGGTTACTGGTAAGCTTAAACTACACTACTCCTTTATGGATTACGGGGGGATTAACCATCTTGGTGGCAGGTTTTGCTTTTAATCTCAAATCTCGCTTTAAATGTAACAAACCAGCAGTGGTAAGTAATTAACGAGAATGAGTAATACGCCAACTCAAGAGAATGACTGGAATAATTCCTACCAATACAATAGCCAAAGCGGGTGCAGCAGCCTCCGCTAGTCGCTCGTCAGAGGCATATTGATAGACTCGAATGCCCAAAGTATCAAAATTAAAAGGACGAATCACCAAAGTTGCGGGTAATTCTTTCATCACATCCACAAAAACTAGCATTGCTGAAGTTAGTAAACCCCCTGCCATCAATGGCGTGTGGATCTTCCAGAGAGTACTAGTAGAACCATATCCCAAACTACGAGAAGCATCATCTAAGTTAGGAGAAATCTTATTGAGGCTAGATTCTACCGAACCAAAAGCCACTGCCAAAAAGCGGACTAAATAAGCAAAAATCAACGAGGCAACTGTCCCCGATAATAACAATCCTGTGGAGATATTAAAAGTCGCCTGCATCCAGCGATCGATAATATTATCTAACCCTGCGACGGGAATTAATACCCCCACGGCAATTACCGAACCAGGGATAGCATAACCCATGGCAGCAATTCTAACAGCGGTTTTCATCAGCCAATTTGATTCTAATCTTTGTCCGTAAGCCATGAACAAAGAGAGCGTCATAGCAACGATCGCCGTAATACTAGCTAAAATAAAACTATGTTGGGCTAAATCGAGAAAATCTCCATCAAATACCGAATCTAAATTTTTTAAGGTTAATTGTAATAGATATCCCCCAGGAATTATAAACCCCAGGGTAACGGGAAACATGCAAGCGACTAAAGCCAAAATACCGCGCCAAGATTTTAGTTCAAACGGTGTTAGTCTTTTAATCGAACTAGACGCTTCGTAGTATTGGGCTGCCCTGCGCGATCGCCTTTCTAAGACAATTAAAATTAAAATAAATAGCATCAAAAAAGCTGCCAGTTGTGCTGCTGCGGATCTTTCTCCCATCCCCAACCACGTCCGATAAATCCCTGTGGTGAAGGTATTGATTCCAAAATACTCGACTGTCCCCAGATCGTTTAAAGTTTCCATCAACGCTAAGGCTAAACCCGCTACAATTGATGGTCTGGCAAGGGGTAAAGCGATGGTAAAAAAACTGCGCCAAGGATTGCAGCCCAAAGATCGGCTGGCTTCAATGGTACAAACTGACTGTTCTAAAAATGCTACCCGCGCTAACAGATAAACATAAGGATATAAAACTAGCAACAGCATTACCGCAGCACCCCAAAGAGAACGAATATCAGGAAACCAATAATCTTGAATAGTCGTCCAGCCAAAGATATTGCGGAGTGCAGACTGTACGGGGCCAAAGTAATCTAGCATATTGGTATAGGCATAAGCCAGGAGATATGCAGGGGCAGCTAAAGGTAGCAGCAATGCCCATTCTAGGCAACGACTCCCCCAAAAACGACACATCGTTACCAACCAAGCAGTACCCACACCGATCGCACAGACTCCAATTCCTACTAAAAACATCAGTAAGAAAGAGTTAATAATATAATCTTGGAGAACTGTAGCTGCCAAATGTTGCCAAATATCACCCTTTTTGGCAAAAATACTGCTAAATACAAAGAAAATAGGTGTAGCAATAATTAAAGCGATCGCCATTACCATCAGCGTCCAACCATTGAGTGATAAACGCTTGATGGTTTTGATTGCAGAGGATGAAATAAAATCTGTCATTTGTTAGTGGTTGATTTTCAATAATTGGTTGTTTAACTAAAGTGAAATTAAATATAAAATGCTTAAAGCTGGTTGCTCAAATTTTTAATTATTAAGACTAAAGCGGATATGCCCAATATTACTGTCGATTTGCCCCAAGACTCCTACAAAATTGCGATCGCTCCTGATAGCCTCAGTCAACTGGGGGCAATGATGCAACAATTAAATCTGGGTAAAAAGGTGGTGGTAATTTCTAATCCTGAGATTTTTGGTCATTATGGTGCAACTTGTATCGAGTCTTTAGAAACTGCTGGTTTTGAAACCTGTAGTCATTTGATACCAGCAGGAGAAGAATACAAACATCTCCAGTCTATTCAAAAAGTATACGATACAGCCTTAGTCAATCATTTGGAACGTTCTTCTACTTTTGTGGCATTAGGTGGGGGAGTAATTGGCGACATGACTGGTTTTTCCGCTGCAACTTGGCTGCGGGGAGTCAATTTTGTCCAAGTGCCTACTTCTTTATTAGCCATTGTCGATGCTTCTGTGGGGGGAAAAACAGGGGTCAATCATCCCCAGGGAAAAAATCTAATTGGTGCTTTTTATCAACCCAAACTAGTGGCGATCGATCCTACTTTACTTAAAACTCTCCT
Source organism: Waterburya agarophytonicola KI4 (assembly GCF_020640915.1). GTDB lineage: Bacteria > Cyanobacteriota > Cyanobacteriia > Cyanobacteriales > Xenococcaceae > Waterburya > Waterburya agarophytonicola. The sequence goes on from NZ_JADWDC010000052.1 coordinate 26,546, forward strand.
CCCTAGAGAATTTCGGGCGGGAATGGCAGAAGTGATTAAATATGGCGTAATTTGGGACAAAGATCTCTTTACTAAATTAGAACACCATCCTCACCTAGATACCCTAGAAAATGTGGGGGATGAGTTACTAGAAACTATTATTACTCGTTCCTGTCAGGCAAAAGCTGATGTAGTGGGACAAGATGAAAAAGAATCAGGAATTAGGGCAATTCTCAACTACGGACACACTATCGGTCATGCTGTAGAAAGTCTAACTAACTACAAGCAATTCGTACACGGCGAAGCGGTAGCCATAGGAATGGTTGCAGCAGGTAAAATTGCCGTAACAATGGGGTTGTGGACCCAAGAAGAAGCAGATCGCCAAGATGCCTTAATTGCCAAGACTGGCTTACCTACAGATATTCCTTCCGAAATTGCGATCGAGGATATTTTAGAAACGATTAAAAGCGATAAAAAAGTAAAAGCAGGAAAAGTACGTTTTATCTTACCCACAAGCATTGGCAAAGTGACAATCACTGATACGGTTACGCCAGAAATAATTAAACAAGCTATGAAGCCTTACGGCAGGGGTCTGGGGAAGTCGTAACGTCCCCAGCAGGGGGTATGGGGGAAAGTTCCCCCATTATTAGATTTTGGTTTCAGGAAATCAATTATCTATACACAAAATTTAGATCGAGCATTATTAATTAAAACCAGGCGTACCATATAAAATACCAATACTGCCATTATTCAAAACCAAATCTTTTGCCGTGAATCAATATTTACCCTTTCTCCCCGTATTGGGCATAGTTTCCACCATTACCTTCTCGGCTAATCCTCTATTAGCTTTAGAACGTGCGGAAGTCTCCACTATAGTAAAAGAAATTACCGTACAGATAGAGGGAGAAGATACATCGGGGACGGGTACGATTATCGAACAAGATGGCGATACCTACACTGTATTAACCTGTTGGCACGTAGCCAATACAGAATTGGGTTTAAAGATAGTTACTGCCGATGGAGAAACTCACGAAGTAACTGGCGTTCAAAATATTGATGATGGCAACATCGACTTGGCGACAATTCAATTTGAGAGTAATACGGATTACGAACTTGCCGAATTAGGAGATTCTGAAGCCATTATCGAAGGGGCAAATGCCTATGTCGTCGGCTATCCCGATCCTATTCCTGGTATACCCGAACGAGGTTATGACTTTCAAGATACTAATATTACTCGCAAACTCCAGACAGGAGAAAATGGCTATCGCCTAGTTCACAATACCACTACTACTGGCGGAAGTTCTGGAGGCGGTATCTTTGATGAAGATGGGGTATTAATCGGCATTCATGGGCGCACTACTTCCGATGCTGAAGGAAGAAATGCTTATGGTTTGGCTATTCCCCTGGAAGTATTTTTTACTGAAGAAGCTAACCTGACTACTCCTGCTAACTTTACCCCACCCCAAGATTATGCCAGCTTGGGAAGACGGAAGTTAAATCTAAAAGACTATCAGGGTGCAGTTGATGATTTTAGCCAAGTTTTAGCAGTTGATCCTAATAATTTTGATGCTTTATCAGGGAGGGCGGAAGCTTATTTTTGGTCAAATTCTTTTGACGCTGCAATTAAAGATTACGATCTCGTGCTGCAACAGAATAATAACAATGCTACTTATTTCTTTAATCGTGCATACGCTCATAGTCAGCTTAAAAACCACGAAAAAGCGATCGCCGATTACACCGAAGCCATCCGTCTCGATCCTGAAGATGCTATTACTTACTACAATCGGGGCACAAAATACGACGATTTAAAAGAATACGAAAAAGCGATCGCCGATTATACCGAAGCCATCCGTCTCG
>NZ_JADWDC010000052.1:28481-34448 GCF_020640915.1 Waterburya agarophytonicola KI4
ACAACAATCGGGGTCTTAGCTACGATGATTTAAAAGAATACGAAAAAGCGATCGCCGATTATACCGAAGCCATCCGTCTCGATCCTGAATATGCAAATGCTTACAACAATCGGGGTCTTAGCTACGATGATTTAAAAGAATACGAAAAAGCGATCGCTGATTACAACGAAGCCATCCGTCTCGATCCTGAATATGCTTTTGCTTACAACAATCGGGGTAATAGCTACAAAAATCTAAAAGAATACGAAAAAGCGATCGCTGATTACAACGAAGCCATCCGTCTCGATCCTGAATATGCTTTTGCTTACAACAATCGGGGTAATAGCTACAAAAATCTAAAAGAATACGAAAAAGCGATCGCTGATTACAACGAAGCCATCCGTCTCGATCCTGAATATGCTTTTGCTTACAACAATCGGGGTAATAGCTACAAAAATCTAAAAGAATACGAAAAAGCGATCGCTGATTACAACGAAGCCATCCGTCTCGATCCTGAATATGCAAATGCTTATTATGGTCGTGGTAATAGTTATAAAATTCTTGATAATAAAACTCAAGCTATTCAAGATTTTCAACAAGCTGCGGATTTATATCAACAACAAGGAGATACAGGTTATTGGTATCAGCAAGCACTAGAAAATATTGAGCAACTTCAATAAATTGTAAATTATTCATTTAAACCCCATTCATATTAAAAAACGAATTTATAAGATTAGCAGTAAAAAAAATAACTAAACCCTTTCCCTTTTCCCTTTCCCTTTTCCCTAAACTTAGCAAATCTATTCCGTAACATCATTAATCATTAAAGATGCAATTGTTTCTTCTGCTTTCTTGAGATATTTATCAAACTTATCAACTTCTGCCGAATAGGTTGCAATATAGGCTTTTTGATTTTTAACAGTCCAATATTCCAACCGTTTTTTATTCCCTTCTTTCTCTTGATAAATAATTTTTGTTCCTTCCTTATTAGCAAAAGTAGTAGGGGTTGCTGGCTCGATAATTGTGTTATAAGTTGCTATTTGATTTGTGGCTTGAGCGTTGTATTCTGCTAAAGATAATGGTGTGGATAGTTCTTCGATAGATACTGCTACTCGCTCTTGATATTCATCTTGATTATTTTCCAAAGGAGTAAGAAACTTTACGCCTTTTTCTTGAAAGGTATTCCAATCTTCCCTGACTTGCCAACTTTCAGGACGTTCTATTTTTATCTTATGTTCTTTATTTTCATAAGCTATATATTTTTCTTGAGGAATTAAACTAAAACCAGCAATTCCTAAGACTATTGTTCCCACTATTGTTCCTATTCCCCAGACCAACCAAGTCAGCCAAGATTTTTTATTATTTTCTTCGGCTGTATTGTTCTCAGAATTTTTTAGGGTTGGGGAAATATCTTCCATAGGTGATTTAATAACAATAGTGTCGTTTAGTTTTTGCCAGTCACCTAATATTTCTGTAACCGATTGATATCTTTCTTGACAACTGCCCCGCACCATTTTATCGATTATTCGTAGCAAGTTGGGATTGTATTTTTTACTATCTGCGGGTAGATGGTGTTGCCAGATAGGATTGAATTTCTCATCTTTAAATATCTGTTGAGGATCGACACCAGTCAGAGCATTAATCGCCACCATTCCTGCTGCATAAATATCACTACAAAACTTCGGTCTACTCAATTTTTGCTCGTTAGGCATATAACCCTCCGTGCCGATAACAACGGTAGATTTAGATTCCCCTTGGTTGCCGATATTTTCTCGTTTTATTTTTTCTTTTACTGCTCCGAAATCAATTAGATATATTTTTTGGTCATATTTATTTCTAATTAAATTAGAAGGCTTGATATCGCGATGAATATAATTATTCTGATGAACGAAATTTAAGACATCTAAAATATCTTTGAGAATGGGAAACAATTCCATTTCTGTCAGTTGTTTTTTACTGGCAAATTCTGTTTCTAAATTGTTCCCCTCAATAAACTCTTGAACTAAATAAAACTTTTTGTCCGCTTCAAAATGATCGAATATTTGAGGAATTTGCGAGTGTCTGCCCAATTTTTGTAATATTTCTGATTCTTGATTAAAAAAGCGCGTGCCAACATTCAACAAAAAATCATTATCGTAATTGGGGGTAAACTGCTTGACAATATATTGGCGATCTATCCCCGCAGAGAGATCGGTAGCGTAATATATTTTACCCTGTCCGCCTTCTGCTAAAAGTTCGTCGATGCGATACTTGCCTTTTAAAATCGTACCGATAAGATTATCTCTATTAGTCTCCATTACAGCCCGCCAATCTATAATATTTTTCTATAATATTTTTGAAATCACATTTTCAAAATCACATTTTCAAAATCACATTTTTAAAATATATTCAAAATCGCCATTATTTTAAGATCTTTTTCAATACCAGACTGAAAAAGACCATCAATTCTTAATTTCTCCCATCATTTAGCCAAAACAAACTTTTCTAGTTCAATAACAAGGATGCAAGAGTGAATTTCAATGCGGTATTGTATAGTTAAAGACTACACAAACCTTAAATTACTACAAAATCGAAATAGCTGAAAGTTTTGCCATGAAAACTTCTATTATATGGCTGAAAATTGCCTCTGGATTAGCTTTTATCTCTGCTATTTTAGCTCTATCTCCCACCGCTAAAGCCTCTAGCGATAAATATCACTGTCGCCAAGTAAACAATACTTACGGTATCTATTCCCGCGTTATTAGAGGAGATATGAAAATTATGGACTTTACGCGAGATGTTCCCCAAGATTGGACAATAGAAAGCCGTTGCCAAGAAGTTGCTAATAGATTCCAGAGATATTATGATAACGAGACTCTTCGCTATATTGGTTCGGGATACGTCAACAACGAACCAGTATTGTGTGCGGTAGTGTCCCAAAATGATGATTGTAGTTCGGATAATATCTTAGTTACTCTTCCTCCCAAGAAAGTTCCCCACGAAGAAGCCAGAAAACTAATGGATACTCAAGGTTTGGCGAGTGGTGTTGTAATTGAGGTCAAAGGCAAGGGCAAGCTAGAAAGCTATGTCAATGGTAATACCTATTACGATCTAGAAGTGTTAGAACAAATAATATTAGAACAAGAAAAAAGCGATCGCCTGATTGAAAGCAATTTTTAGATCGACTGAATTTAGAAGAGTTTCGTAAACTAACAAGGGTTATTGCGACAAAAAATTGTAAACTATACCCGAAGTAATCTTAAACCCAATAAGATGCGAACATGGGATAGTAAGTTTATAGTAATTAGGTCTTAAAACTGAATAATTATGTAATTTGATACCTATAAGCAATTTATAAAAAATTAATTTTAAATCTATGGATATTACCAACGACCTGCACGTTATTGAAACCAGACCTTTGTTAAGCCCAGCATTCATCAAAAGCGAATTCCCCCAGAAAGAATCAGTAGCAGAGTTAGTAACTCAAACTCGTAGCCGTATTCGTAATATCTTAGAAGGAAAAGACGAAAGAATTTTAGTAGTAGTTGGCCCCTGTTCGATACATGATGTGGCAGCAGCGGAAGAATACGGACAAAAACTAGTTAAATTGCGATCGCAATTTGCCGATACCCTAGAGATTGTGATGCGGGTTTATTTTGAAAAGCCTCGTACTACTATAGGTTGGAAGGGATTAATCAACGACCCTAACTTAAATAATAGCTACGATATCAATACAGGACTAAGGACAGCGAGAAAGCTACTATTAGATCTGGCTAACATTGGTCTACCCGCAGCTACAGAATTACTTGATCCGATTACTCCTCAATATATTGCCGATCTTATTTGTTGGACGGCGATCGGTGCGAGGACGACCGAAAGTCAGATTCATCGCGAAATGGCTTCTGGGTTATCTATGCCCGTAGGTTATAAAAATGGTACGGATGGTAGTTTTACCGCTGCTATTAATGCCATGCTGACTGCTAATATTTCCCATCATTTCTTAGGTATCAACCAGGATGGACTAGCAAGTATCGTGAAAACCACGGGTAATCCTAACGGACATTTGGTTTTACGAGGTGGTGCAGCCAGACCTAATTATGAAGCGAGGGATATTGAGGCTGCTACTAATGCCCTCAAGAAAAAAGCCATGAATTCCCATTTGATGATTGATTGCAGTCACGGCAATAGTAGCAAAGACTATAACAAACAATCTGTAGTCTTAGATAGTGTCGCGCAACAAGTAAAAGCTGGTTGTTCTCATATTATGGGGGTAATGATTGAGAGTCACCTAGTAGCAGGAAATCAATCTATTTCTCAAAACAAAGAAGACTTAGTATACGGTAAGAGTATTACTGATGCCTGTGTTAATTGGGATACGACCAAAGTGATGTTGCAGAGGTTGGCTGATGCAGTAGCAACAGGAAGACCGCGAGTTAAGCAAAACCTAGCTTCTATGGCGAGTAAATAATTTAACAATTTAATTGCCAGTAATTGCCAGATGAATCAATCTATCCTAACCGAAGTAGAAAAACAGCAGCTAATTGAAACTGCCACCCAAGCTTTAGACAAATCTTATGCGCCCTATTCCAAGTTTCGAGTGGGCGCAGCCGTGTTGACGAGTACGGGCAAAATATTTCCAGGGTGTAATGTGGAAAATGCTTCCTATGGCTTGAGTATGTGTGCGGAAAGAAATGCGATCGCTAATGCCATAATCGGCAGCGGAAAGGATACAATAAAGATTAAAGCGATCGCTGTAACCAACAGCCAGAAGGTGTCTTGTTCTCCTTGTGGTGCTTGTCGACAAGTAATCTGGGAGTTCGGGACAGATGCTGAAGTTATTTTCTTAGGAAATAATGGATGGCAAAATTCCACCATTAGAGATCTCTTACCAGCAGGTTTTTCTCTGTAAATTTCTCTGTAAATTTCTCTGTAAATACGGTTTCATAAACCCATCCCTTGGCTATATCCTAGAAAAGCTAATTATTAATCAATCAAGTCTCTCCATGAAGTCATATCTCGCCGCCGCTATTCAAATGACCAGCAAACCCGACTTGGGAAAAAATTTGGTCGAGGCAGAAGAATTAATCGACCTAGCTGTCCGTCAAGGTGCCGAATTAGTCAGTTTACCTGAAAACTTTTCTTTTTTGGGCAAAGAGGTTGACAAAGTAGCTCAAGCCAAGAAAATTGCGGCAGAGACAGATCTATTTCTGAGAAAAATGGCTCAGAGATTTCAGATTACGATTTTGGGTGGTGGTTTTCCTGTCCCCGTTGCAGACAACCCAGAAAAAGCCTACAACACTGCTGTTTTAGTCACTCCTGACGGTCAAGAAGTAGCTCGCTATCAAAAAGTTCATCTCTTTGATGTAGATGTCCCTGATGGTAATACTTATCAAGAGTCCAGTACGGTTATGGCAGGAAAGAATGTACCTCCTATATATAATTCCGATACTTTAGGTAAGCTAGGACTATCTATTTGTTACGATGTCCGTTTTCCAGAACTCTATCGTCAATTATCCCAACAGGGGGCTGATGTATTGTTTATTCCTGCTGCATTTACTGCCTTTACAGGTAAAGACCATTGGAAGGTATTATTGCAGGCAAGAGCGATCGAAAATACTTGTTATGTAATTGCCCCCGCCCAAACAGGAAACCACTACGAACGTCGCTATACTCACGGTCATGCGATGATTATCGATCCTTGGGGGGCAATTTTAGCAGACGCGGGGAATGCGCCAGGAGTGGCAGTAGCCGAAATTAATCCCAACCGCTTGAAACAGGTACGTCAACAAATGCCTTCTTTACAGCATAGGGTGTTTGTCTAAAAAAAAATCAGAAATAGAGAAAGTTTTTTATAGATTAATTAGAGTCGATCGCGATCGCATTATCGGTTTACTTTTATAAAGATAAGATGAAAATGACTGCTACTTTTTAGATTGGCAGCCATTTTTTTTAGGTAAGTACTTATGCAAAATTAATTGTATATTTTGTTCCAAAATTAATTAAAATATT
>NZ_JADWDC010000053.1 GCF_020640915.1 Waterburya agarophytonicola KI4
TTTTGATGTTCAATATTTCCTCTCAACGAAACTGAAAACCCGCAACCAGTTGTACCTATGAAGTTAAAGGAACTAAAGTTCACGATACTCGTTTGGTAGCCTTTATGCTGGTGCATAAAATCAGCCATATTCTCACCTTTAATGTGAAAGACTTTCGACGCTTTCAATCGGACGTTACAGCAGTTAGTCCGCGCCAGATGAAGGGTCTCAATGAGTAATCAGAAACAGGATAAAAGTAGTGGTAATGTCTTTGCCGACGTAAATATTCCTCAATCGACACTTTATTTGGCTAAGGCGAGCTTGGCTGATCAAATCGCTACGATTATTAGAGAGAGAAATTTAACTCAAATGGAAGCTGCTGAAATTCTTGGTATCAATCAACCCAAAGTTTCGGCACTTATTAGAGGTAATCTTGATGGCTTTTCTAGCGATCGCCTGTTCAAGTTCCTCAATCTATTAGATCGGGATATTGAGATAGTAATCAGACCCCACAATGACCCGAACCATGAGGCGGGAATTAGGGTGATTTAGCTTGTTAAAATCTAAAATTTTCTTTCGCTCTTATTTTACCTCAAACATGGTGTCTGGTAAAACTTTTAGCGTTTTTACGATCTAGTTCTGATAATTCTTCATTATCGAAAGTTATGGCTATTTTAAAATATCTAATTCAACCATGACAGGAAGATGATCGGAAGCTTTTAAAGAAAAAACTTGTGACCTCTTTTTCCTAAATTCTTTTGAAAAAAATAAGAAATCTAAACGCTTTTTAAATTCTGGAAATGTAATAGTTTTATGTATTTCTTGATTAGTATATTTATCATTAATAAATGCTTCTTGAATACCAGGAATAATCTGCCAAATACTATAAAAAAAAGGTGCGGACAGATAATCTTGTATACGCTCTCCAGCTAAAGGTATGTAAGCATGAAAATTTAAATCTCCACCAATAATAATATATTTATTCCATCCCTGAGATTCAATCCAATTCATTAAGTCATCAAATTGAATAACTCTATATTTGCGCTTCCATACTTCAAGTTCTACATTAAAAACATGTATCAGAGTATTTTTGTAATCTATAGTTACATGCTGTATAGGATTTTTCCAGACAAAAGGAAAATATATAAAATTCAAAAATTTATTAGAGAAAGTAGGTTTAAAAATGAAAGTTCGATAAATGTGTTTAGTAATTGGATATTTGGATAAAATAGCTACTCCACTATTCATTTTTCCTATACCCATAAAAGGAACAAATTTTTTCCAACTACTCACCTTAGCTGAATAATTCCAACCGAGTTCTTTCTGTAAGTAAGCCAGTTGATTAAAATAATGAGTTCGCTTTGAATTGAAATCTACTTCCTGTAAAAGTAATACATCTATCTGTTGATTGTTTAAGGTTTCTAGTACTTGATTTAAGTTTTTAATAAAAAACTCTTTAGTGTGTGGATCATTCAGAGTTTCTTGTTTTACCCCAGACGCATAACCCATATTGTAAGTCATTACTTTTAGTGTATTATGCGATAGTGAGACAGGATATGGTTGAATATTAATAGGCGCATTCTTTACCGTATTTGGTTTAGGAACACTATATTTAAAGTTAAATAAAATGATATAAAGAAAAAAAGTTAAACACAAAATCATAATAAATAAGATAACATTTCTAATTATCCTAACTACTTTTTTGAATTTTCTTGGTAAGAGATTAATCAACCTGGGTAAAAACATTTATATTTTTCATTGAAAAATGATACTTACTTGAATTTTAAATTAATTTTTCAATAAAATATCTACCATATTAGAACTATTAATTATTTCAAAAATAAATATTATAAATAAATTTATAAAAGCTAAGCGATAACCGTAAGAGTTGTTTAGAATATCCTTAATAAATTGCGTGGTATTATTGTGATGTTTAAAATTATAAATATCATTATCTTTGCATCTTACTTGAACCAAGTAGTTTCGGGTTTTTATAGTAAAATTTCCATATAAAAAATATATTATAGATATAATTAATAGAATAAGTAAAATTAGTCCGTAACATATCCATGTCCATATTTCTCCTGAATTAGATAAAGTAATTTTAGCTAATGTATATTCAAATGTAATAACCAATGTCATAAATAAAACTGGAATAGAATAGTGATTAAACATTTCTAGTAAATTACTATTTAATTCTTGAAATTTATTTTTGACTGATTCGCACTTATCTAAGTCTTGTTCATTACTTCTAATAGAGTTCAAAACTATACTGAAAAATTTTTTTATTTTATAGATCTTATAAATATTATTCAAAGCAGCATATAAAGTTATTAAAAACGTAGGAATTCCTATAATAATAATATTTATAAAAGAATAAAGAACATAATATCTATAAGGATAATAATATTGTTTGAAATCATTCATATTTATGTATTGTGGATATTTTTTCATTAGCTCATTGGGAGCAAAATCAAAATGATAAATCCCAATACCTAATACTGCTAATATTAGTAAAAAAGTCCCAATAACATAAAAACAATTAAGAAGTTTAATTTCGTTCACAGAAGGCTGACGAAGACGAAGGAATAAAAAAGTTTCATAAATAAATACTTTCCCTATTAAGAAAACTGCTCCAATAGTCAATAAAATATTACGAATAATCTCAATAATAATGTCTCCCCAGACTGCATTAATCTCTATGCTGCCGATGTAACGTATAGGATGCCATTCTCGCCAAGGTCTACTATAGTCAGAAGATAAAAAATCATAGGAGAGTATGTTAAATGCTGTACTAAGAATAAAACAAATAAAACCAATTATTAGAATAGATCTGAATAAATTCTTTTGTCTGGATAATTCATCACGATTTAAAACTCGGAACAATTTAGGTAATGCTTTATAAATAGATGGACTTTTAATATTTTTTGTCTCTGAATACTGTATTGTCAGAGGTTTAATCTTCCAGTACTCATGAGTAATAGCAATATCAAGAGAAAACTTAAGTTTTCTTCCAGATCTATTTAGTTGTTCTTTTCCTGCTTCAATAGCTCTTTCAAAGGATAAAAACCCTTGTTCCGTTCGTCCAATTCCTTCTGGCATATTTTCTGAGAGAGTACTAAATGAACTGACAAAGCCAGTACATTCGATTGGAAGAAAATCACCAGAACTAATTAATTCTTGTAATTGTTCGTGGTTATCGAGAGGTTTGTCTTGGAATAGCTTTCTGGCTTTTTCTCTTTCTTCATCAGTGGAATTCTTCCATTCTTTTCTTTGATGGAGCATAGATACTGCTGCTAAAGCGTGTCCTTCAAGTATTATTAACAGTGGCAACAAATCACAAGCTAAACAAATACCACAAAAAAGAACGGCTAAATCCAGACAAGTACCTTCATTATAATTGCCTAAAATTTCTTGGGGTGTACGAATTAATTGGGTATTACTTTCTGAATTAAATGGCTCAAGCGCATATTTTATATTTTTTACCTTTAAAGCGTTATAGATTTCCTCCAATAGTTGGCGATAATCTACCCAGTGAATTAATTCAAGACGATTTACTTGGGATGGTAATTGAAAAGAAGTTGGCAACTCTGGAATTACATGACGAGCCAAACCTCTTTCATCAAATTTTGACCACTCTATAGGCATATTTTTCAACTAACAATGCTTATTTTTAGTTCATTATTACCCAACTTCAAATACATCACTAACTGGATTGGGAAAGCCTCCTCCAGTTTTTTCAGTTTTCACTTCTAAGCGATATAGTCCTGAGTCAAGATTTTCTAGGGCTAGTAACCATTCTGCTCCCGATTTTTGAAGTTTAGCTTCATTTACTACTTGATTGGTACTCACAGATGTAATCTGCGCCTTAAGCTCTAATTTTTCTTCGATATGTTGGGGAAAACGACCTTTAACATCTGCTTTGATAATTACTGGTTCATCTTTGAGAAAGAAATCCTCAACTTCAAGACTGATACCAGTTTGACTCAAATCTCCCCTAATGGGTTCTTGTTCGGAGATTTCTAAATCTTGGAAACTCCTGATTAAATCCACCAAAACAGAACCATTATTCTGAATCGAATTATGCTTCGCTGCAACATAGCGACTGAAAAATCTTAGTTTTGAGTTAGTGTCAAATTCAATTGGACTGGCAGAAAGACGAGGAACTGTTCCATCTCCACTACCCCTTTCATTACCTATGTTAGGAGGCAATTCCCAGCTTACAGTTAATTCACTATTGGATAATTCAGCAGATTGCCAAGTTTTTTGTTCTGTACCTACATAGGGAATAGTGACAAAATTGTTTTGATAATCTTCTTCTTGAGCATTCAGTTTTTGAGCAGCTTCAATTTCTCGATGGAATTCTAAAGCTTTTTCTGCCTCATTTTTACTTTCCCCTTCTCTTGTTAAGAGGTTCGGGATATTAGCAATTTCTGCTATTCGATGATAGTCATCACCAATTTTAACCATTTTATAAATAGGTAATAATTGATAGGTAGAAGTGAGGGATCTAACTACTTCAGTTAAATCTCCAAATATGCCTTTATAGCCATTAGCCAAATAATCAAGTGCCTGAACAGAACCTCGATAAGGAGTGCCAAAAGTAATTAAAGCCCTACAATTTTGCCATCCCCCTAATTTTTCGAGGTAGTAACGAGAAACCAAACCTCCCATACTGTGGGCTATTAAAATTACCTTGGCATTTTTCGCACCACTAGATTCGCGCCACTGGGATAATTTGAGATTCATTAATTTCTCCAGCTTACGAGCAGCAACTCTGTTATCTCTTCGCCAATCATAAGGAAATTCAAAATAGTTTTCACCAAGAGTTACATTAAACTCTTTACTAATACTATCTGCAATTTTTGTATAGCCATCTATTTTCCAGAAGCCAGGTAAAAAATGAAAATCCTGCATTAAGCTAGTTGCTTTAATTCCATCCCCTAAATCGTCTAATGTTGGATCGTCATTTTTTATTTTGAGATGTTGGAGATTATTACCTTTACGCAAATTTTTGACGAAATCCGATATAGCTTGACCCGATATATTCCATAAATCTCGCCCATCTTTTTGTAGAGAGCTACCAAGAATTCCAGGGAGAAGAACTATTATGTCTCGCATCTTATTTTTTTTGCTCATTAAATTCTATTTAAAAGAGTTTTGCAGACAAGTTAGAGAGGTGATTCTTCAGTTTAGTTCAAATAATCTATGCTAGATCAGCCAAATTCTGTTGAACCATCTCAATATCTGGATGTTTTGGTGGTAGTGCCTGTTGCAAAATAAAAAGTGCTTCCCGAAATAGGGAAATTGCTTCCTCTGATTTCCCTATATCCCGATATAAACATGCTAAGTTAGTTAAATCGAGACCAATATCTGGATGATTTGACGGTAAACTTTGACGATCTCTTTCTAGTGCATCATTAGCATAAACTAATGCTTTGTCGTATTGTTTCAGGTTGCGATAAAGTAATGCCAAGTTATAGAGGCGTGTTGCAATGCTCGAATGATTCTCTGGAAGAGAATTCTTTCCTCTTTCTAGAGCTTCTTTTAGTAAAGGAATTGCTTCTTTGTATTGTTTTAGGTCACGATAAAGAAGTGCCAGATTGTTAAGATAAATAGTGATGTCAGGATGATCGTCGGGTAAATGTTGGCGTCCTCTTTCTAAGGTTTCTTTTTGCAAAGATAAAGCTTTTTCATAATCTCCCTTTCTTTCATATAAGACAGCTAGGACATTTAAATCAATAGAGATGTTAGGATGCTCGTCGGGTAAATTCTGCCGATCCAACTTTAAAGCCTCTAATGCAAAAGGTAGTGCTTCATCTGGCATACCTAAATCTTTATAGATACAAGCTAAATTACTGAGGTTGATTGCAATATTAGGATGCTCGTCGGGTAAATTCTGCCGACCCCGTTCCAAAGCTTCCTGTGCAAGAGGCAATGCTTGATCGAGCTTTCCGCGAGCTTGGTATAGCTGTGCTAAATTATTGAGTGCAGTAGAATACCCAACATGATTTAGACCGTAAAAAGCTGCGGTTGACTCGCGAAAGTTTTTGTACCATTGTTCTGCTGCTTCATAATCAACGATCCCCTCGTTAAACCATCCCAAGCGAGTGAAGGGAACTATCCACTGTTCTTCTGTCAACCAATCTTTTCCAGCTTCTGCAAGCTCTGCAATATGTGGAATGAGCGGTGCTATATCGGTTAGATCTTGTATAGTCATCCTCTGCTCAATGTGTTCTGCTTCCCTAACCAAAACTCTGGCAAACTCTTGTTGTCTACGTTGACAGTCTGGAAGCTCTGCAAAACGCAAACGAACGAATTCTCTTACTAACGAATGTAGGCGATATACTTTAAGCTTAACTCGCTCTACTAGGTGTGCATATAATAGTTCTTCATCTCGCCAATTCTCAGCCAAGCCTTCACCCCAAATAGCTTCTACAAGCTCCCAAAGAATTGGTGCTGTTGCAAATAATCCCATTACCCCCAAGATTTGGCGAGCATGCGATGACAATTGCTCCCAACTTAACTGAAATGCTGCTGCGACTCCTTTTTGCGATCTATCATCTTGTCTTCCTGATAATGCACGCTCTAGTAAACCTTCATCTTGCAAACGTGCTAGCATTTCCTCTAACGATAAATCGGGTTTTCTTTCCAAATACCTTCCAGCTAATTGTAATCCCAAAGGTAAGTCACCCAACCATTGACAAAGGGCATCAGCTTCAACGGGATTTGCTTCAACTCGCTCCTCTCCTTCAAGAACAGCTAGCAACTCAAGAGATGCTTTCCGCGATAGCACTTCAAGTTCTAGTCGTTCTACCCGAGAGAGTAACTTTTCGCGTGAAGTAAAAATCACGCGAAATCTCTCTGTACCTGGTAATAAATGTCGTACTGTTGCTAAGTTGTCTATGTCATCAAAGATCAATAGCACCCGTCCTGGTAACCATTGCTCGAAACATGCCCTAACTTGTTCTGTTAGAGTCATATCTTCTGAAATTTTCAGTCCTGAAATATGTCGGCTAGCAAACGAGATTAGCTGCACTCCAATATTTTGTCCTCGTGCAAAAACCCAACAAATGCCACCAGGATATTCATGCAGATACTGTCGCCCATACTGAAGCACTAATTCTGTTTTTCCTACACCCCCCATGCCAGTAGTACAAATTGCTACCTTTCCTTGAGAAGCTATCAACTCACGCAAGCGTACTAAATCCTCCTCTCGTCCAACAAACTTTGCAGGATCTGAAAATGGTAAATTACTAGGTATTTCAGAGGAATTTATGCTAGTTATAGCGGCTTCCTGTACTAAAGGTTTAATTTTCCAATACTCATGAGCAATTGCCACATCAAATGCAAATTTGAGTTGTCTATCCAATCTATTCAGTTGCTCTTTTCCTGCCTCAATAGCTCTTTCAAATGACAAAAAACCTTCTTTTGTGCGACCAATTGCCTCTGGCATAGTTTCTGAGAGAGTCGTAAAAGAGCTGACGAAGCCAGTACATTCAACAGGAAGATAATCTTCACAATTAATTAAGTTGCTCAGTTGCTTGTGGTTATTTAGAGGTATATTTTGAAATAGCTTTCGTACCTCTTCTCTTTCCCCATCAGATGATTCCCAATATTCTTTTCTTTGATGTCGCATCGATACCGCGACTAAAGCATGCCCATCTAGCACAATCAGTAATGGCAGTAAATCGTAAGCCAAACAAATCCCACAAAATAAAATTGCTAAATCTAAACAAGTTCCTTCTTTATGGTTTTCTAAAATTTCTTTAGGAGTGCGAATTTTTTGAATATTTCTTTCTGTATTAAATGGTTCAAGTGCATATTTAATATTCTTAGCTATTAAAGCGTTGTAAATTTCTTTTAATAGTTGCTGGTAATCTGACCAATGAATTAATTCAAGACGATTTACTGAAGGAGCTAACTGAAAAGAAGCTGGTATCTCTGGAATTACATGACGAGCTAAACCTCTTTCATCAAATTTTGACCACTCTACAGGCATATCCTTCTGTCTGCTATGCTTATTTTTAATTCATTATTACTCAAATTCAAATACATCACTTATAAATTAGAGAAAGGAAGGTAGTCTTTTCCAAAGAACAAGAGATATATTGAAGGTGAAAAATCAAACCTGACTATAAATGCTGCTATTGAATCTAAAAAAGCCAAACCCTACCAAACAGGTCAAGCAGATGATTTTTACCTTACTACAGCAAACCGCCATTAAGCTCAGGGAAGCTGGCTTTTTTGAGGGCAACGTATCGGGTAAAGGCATCACATCTGAGGCACTGCGTACCAAAGTAGAAGACAGCTAGAGCAATCATCCCGAAGCAGTAAAGGTATTGAATTGTAAATAATACTGAGATACCGTACTTAATTCTTACTCCAGTGAAATCAAATCTATTGGTAAAGCCAGTAAACCTAGAATTCCGCGTAAAATACCAACTTGTTTCATTCCTTGTTCCATCATCCAATTGATTACATCAAGCCCCGACTGGATCTTCTCTTCTACTAGTTGGTGGTAGCCTGCAAATACCGACCAACTCTCTAATGGTGGAATTGAGTCCCTTAAACCTCGACTTTCATTGGTATCTACACCCCCCTCTAATGTATAAAAACCTTCATTCTGGAGGGGGGGAGATACGGAAGCAATTGTAGGCTCAATCCCATACTGCCTCTGCATTGCCTCCTGATACCGAAGATTGTCTTCTTGTAATTGACGTTGACGTTCGGCTTTCTGCTCTCGCACTTGCTCACGATAGGTCAATACCTCAAGGGCAAACTGAAAAGTGTCAGGACAAAGACGGCGAGAGGTAACTTGCTGTCCCCTACTTCCCTCTTTGTTAGAGATAGTCTTTAATCCCAAGCGGTCTAAAATCACTCCCATTAACCACAAAGGCTTACAGTCAGAGGGGATAGTGAGATTGAGTAGAGTTTTAATCTGGCAGCGAGAAGCAAGAGCCATCTCAGTCATACGCACCAGATCGGGATCGGTGGCACAGATTTTCTCCGAACCAAATAATCTAGAGAGTAGCTTTGGTACTCCTAGCAAATGCAGGGCTAACCATTGGCTAGAGTAATTATGCCAGTCCATACAGAATGCCAAGTGTTCTCGCTCCTTGAGGTCTCTTTGAGCGACGATATCTGGTGGTGCTTGATATTCTCTCCCCGTGTCGGGGTCAACTATTGTCCCCGTTGAATCAGCACAGACAGCTTCCAATTGGAGCAAGCGACTATAGAGCCTACCTCCATTATCTCGCTCCACCAAATCTTCAGTAACTGCTTTGCCGTAGAAGGTTTTAATGCGATGTTTTTCACATTCCACCATTTCATCAGGAGAAAGAAAATCCTTAGTTTGACGTGACTGGTACTCTTCGGGGCTAATATCTGGGGCATTGACGATCGCCAGTCGGCGAGCGAGGGTTAACCGAGAACCAGCTTCTTTAAATAGCTCTTTCGCGCTGGTTGCAGTTTCAGAACTTACTACTGAGAGGTTATAGCCCATCTCAGTTAGAAGATCCTGTAAATCCTCTCGAAGATTGTTAATCGAACGGCTGCGGTTAGCTTCAATCTGACAGTAGGCATCTAATGCCCAATCCTTCTCAGCCCCTCGCGTGTAGGTCTCCTTATCAATCCGAATCAAGAATGCCGTCATTTCATTAGACTGAAGCATTCTTTCCTTAATCTTCTGGGGATCGGTTTCCTTATAGCCAAAGGGAGGGCGAGGAGCTACCCAAAGATGAATTGGTACGCCTTTACGAAAGCGGTGGAGATGTTGGGCGCATTCGGTAGCCGATTGAGTAGTGGCATGAAAAGCACCAAACACCGCTTCAAAGCGATCGCCTTGAATGTCAACCCCCGTACCCAAACTGGGAGAAGCCAGCAGCACATCGATATCCTTGACTGATGAAGAAATATCCTTAATGAATACTTTGTTTTCTTCACTACCGCTGTTATCGCCGTGAATCGACCAGATGCGGAGGTTTCCCAAAAGGTTAGGTTGGTCTTTCTCTTCTGTAACTTCTACCTTCTTTCCTTGCTCGCCTGCGAGCATTTCTTCAGTTTTTTTGATGAAAGCTTTAGAATCAGCCACCACCATAATTTTTTGCCCAGTCATGGTGGCGATACTAATGCGCTCGACTAAGGCACTGCTGTCGTTGCCGTGATAGAGATAGACTTCGCGGCTTCCTGGTTGATATTCATTGTGAATGATAAAGGGGACTTCTTCTGGGGGGCGCATGTTACGGAAGAAATCGACGGTAACATCGTCCATGTGAGCATCTGCCAGAATGACTAGTTTAGCCTTACTGACAATAACCTCTAGAATCTCAAGAATTTCTGCTCGGTATTCAGAGCAGGTTTTGCTGTGGAGGAGATGGGTGAGATTTTGACAGGCTTCGTCGATAAAGACGCAATCGTAATCATTTAGGTTATTTTGTAATTTATAGAGGCTGTCGAGGGTAATACTCAGTCGTTTAACTCGCCCAAAATTACCGACGGATATCTCAGAATAGATATCTGTTTTGAGGCGTTTGGAGAGGTTTTGTAAGAGGTTGACCCGATGCCCAACGTTAAGGAATCGTTCTTCAGGGTGTTTTTGCTCGCGCTGTTCTAGAAGATAGGTTTTCCCCGTATTCATGCCCGACCAAAGCACTACCAGTCCTGAGTTGGGAAATAGCTTAACGAATTCGGAGATGCGCTTTGTGTTGACCTTGAGGTTGGCAGGATATTTACTGCTTAGTCCCCATCGTTTGTGGCGTATATGGAACAGGAAGCCCTTAAAGGATAGAGCAGCCTTAACGATCTTAGCTATAAGGTCAGTTGCTGCTTCTCCTCCATTAGCAAATACAAAGTCATCTACCCCTTTTTCTGAATCTTCGGGCAGTAGTGCCACTTCGCAGGTAGCCCCAGCCTTTTCAATTACATTCCCTGTATGGCGAATGGCGTTATTAACCTGTCTTTTGGTGGAGGGTTTGGGGTCGTTATCGAACAGGATGACGAATTTTCGTCCAGCCTCAACCATCGGCAGTAAGTCGGGGTGGAGGTGGTCTGTACCAGTTGCCTCGTTTTTAACCCGACCCATCCAGATACCAGGGAGGGAAATCGCTACAAACCCCAGAGAGAGCAAACAAGCAGCCTTTTTCTCTCCTTCGGTGAGGATGAGGGGAATTTCGGGATGAGCTTTGATCCAAGACCAGAAGCAGTAAGGCTCGTTACTGGTGTCAGGCTCATCTGTAGTCGTCGGCTGGAGATTTTTGGGTAGGAAGGAAACGGGCTTGATTCCGCCCCGCAGACAGTCAGAGAGGCTACGTTTCAGTCCAATGGGACTCAAATTATACCCACCCCCAGTAAGGCGTTTGTCGGCTAATCTCTCCATCAGGGGAGAGCGATAGCGTTTGATGCGGTAGCGTTGGGCTACCTTGTCCCAAATGTGTTGGGGAACATCGAGGTAGATGGGATGACTCCCGCCGTTGGGGGGGGGAGATGTACTTGGTGGGCTTATTGTTCTTGGCATCGATGTAAGGACAGTCTGGCTTAAATCTTCCCCAGTCCCAAGGTTGCCAGCCATTGTGGGGGTTGAGTCCTGAGATCCAGTAGCCTCCAGCTTCGGTGTTCCGAAATTTGTAGAGGGTAGATGAATTGACTCGACCGTCATTAAGTCGCTTCTTAGAAGAGAGACGGCAGAATAGATACTCTTTGGGTTCGTCCCCAGATAAAGAGCGAAAATTAAGGTCAATGATGCCATCGTCGATCGAACTTTCGTGGAGTTCTTTGAGATGGTGCTTAAAGAGTACGCGATCGCGTAGGTAAGTTACAGAACGGGAATCGTCCTCAAGATAGGTCACAGTACTTTGCTACTAAGAAAGGTTGCAAAAAGTGAAGACCCTTACCGTATTTAGTAATAGCTGTGCTAACCTGTTCTATAATATGAACAAGCACACTAAGCTGTTCCGCAAAAAGGTGTATGACCCAAAAGGACATAATTAACCTTTACGCGAATACGGCGTGTTTAAAATCAAAAGTCAAAGTCGCCCGACCTAGACAATCAATTCCAAACAGCAATTGGATAAATATAATGACTAATTGTTGGAACTCTCATCGCTTTATACAAATCATCGCACCTTTTTAGTCTGCAAACCTTGAGGGTGTGATGTGATGTATAGGCAAGAGAACTCGAAAAAGCTTTTACATTTTTCTAATCCTAAATTACTTCACTTATTGGATAGATTATCTTATATAAACGTGTAAATAGCTTACTTTCGTGGCATATCTTAAAAGATATTAATCATTCTCTAGCTCAGTTGAGCTAGAGAAATTTGTTTTTTGGGGTGATTTCTTCTTTTCTATGGGGGTGTCGGGAAACCACGATTTTTTGACTGGTGATAGCATCGATAGGGCTGAAACTGCTCCTCTGACTTGATCTGGACTCACCTCTAGGTATTTTTGTAATTCGGCTAAACTGCGGTGTCCGCTCACTTCTTGGATGATTCTTAAGGGAATTCCTTCATTGCTCATTAATGTTAAGGAAGTTCTCCGAAAGCTATGGGTACTCACTCCTTGTACTCCAACCTTATTACAGGCTTTCCGTAAAATTCGGCTCGCCGAATCGGGAGAAAGGTGTCCTGTTTTACCAACACCTGGAAAAAAGAACCAAGTACGGGGTGATGGATAATAATTCAGCAGCATCAACCGTAAATCTTCAATTACTGGGATACATCTAGTACCTAATTTCCCCTTGGTGTTTCCTTTCCTGAAGATGATTTCGGGTCTGACTTGCTCTAGACGGTAATAAACGTCAGTCGTTCGGAGGGTTACGCATTCGTTGATCCGACAGGCGGTGTAGAGACAAATAGCGAAGATGGCGCGATCGCGATCGTTCTTGAGTCCTTCATAGAAGACGAGTTCGATCTCTTCAGGAGTTAGTATTTTTGCCTTTCCATGTCGGTCTACCTTCATTTACAACATTGCTATCGCTCAATAAAACCATCCTATCTCGTGTTGGGGACGGTCTTGAGGAGTCTTGGAGTGTTCGCCAACGAAACATTGATGCTCCAATCTTGTTACCTGTTGTTAAGAGTGCGCGGGGTCGCTAATTAGTCGGCGATCGTTGTTCACTGCTGGCGCACCCTTAATCCGCTTCGCCAACAGGTTTTAGTGGTGATATGTAATTAGTTATCTTTTCCTGCAAGCGATCGCTCGTATACTATCTTGGAAAAGATTGACTGACATATAGTCTGTTCATGTTCTCTAATTACTTTTATGACTACCTATCAAACAGAACTCTGGCATACGGCGTACTGGCGTAGAGGCGATCGCTATTATCATTGTGAGTTGAAGCAGAATCTATTTGCTGATTGGGTCGTAGTGCGCTTTATGTGATACTGAGCATCCACAACGATAATATATGGTTAGTTTATTGCTGTATATACTTTACATAACGAGTTTTACTACTCACCTAGATTGTACTTCTTTATTTGCCAGGAGAGATCGCTAATCTTTCATGCTCACTCCAGTTGAAGAAGCTGGTGAATCTTTGTCTGATGAGCCTCCTAATTCGGAAATACCAGAAATCACAGAAATCGATGAACTGCAAACCTTTGTAGGAAATAAAAAGAATAAACTCTGGATTTGGATGGTAGTCAATCACCAACGCCCAAAATAGTAATATGTGCTTTAGATGTATCTCACAATTTTCTATCTCACATATAACATGAAAAAAGCTCTGTTCTTCCCTTTACAGGTTGGTCTTTGCACTCTCGGCTGCTTCTATTCCAATTCAACTCAGGCTCAAGTTACCAGTGATGGAACTGTTAATACTCAAATTAACACCAATGGGAATGTTGCTGAAATAACGGGAGGTGAAATTAGAGAAGGTAATCTATTTCATTCGTTTCAGGATTTTTCTGTACCAACTGGAAATGAAGCTTTTTTCAACAACGCTAATGATATCTCGAATATTTTCAGTCGAGTTACTGGTGGGAATATTTCCAATATTGATGGGACGATTCGAGCAAATGGAAGTGCCAGCTTGTTCTTGATTAATCCTGCTGGAATTATATTTGGAGAGAATGCCAGACTAGATATTGGTGGTTCATTTTATGGAAGTAGTGCGAGTAGCATTCTGTTTGAGGATGGAGAATTTAGCGCAGCAGATTTAGAGAATCCTCCCTTGTTGACGGTTAATGCTCCTATTGGGTTGGGTTTTAGAGATAATCCAGGGGATATTGTTAGTCGCGCAAATTTTGGTTTAACAGAACAAACCTTTGAGCAAGAGATTGATGGTGAATCTGTTACGGTTAATCGAGTTACCGATGTTAAAGGATTAGAAGTTAATCGGGGTCAAAGTATCGCCTTAATTGGTGGTGATATCTTTCTCGAAGGTGGTGGCGTTACTGCACCAGGGGGAAATGTGACGCTAGGTGGATTATCTCAAGCAGGACAGATAAATTTCGATGCTGATGGTGGTTTTGACTTTCCCAACCTAGCCAAAGCAGATTTATCTCTTACCAATAGTGCATTAGTCTCTGTTGTAAGTGATGGAGGAGGTTTTATCAATGTCGATGTTAGTAATTTGACTATTTCAGAAGAAAGTCAATTACTTGCAGGTATAGGAGAAGGTTTAGGTAATTCCAGTACTACTGCTGGAGATATTGTCATTAATTCTAGTGAATCGGTTAGATTAATTGGTGATGGACAATTTGAAGATCCTGAAATAGATTTAGACGCTGGAATACGTAATTTAGTGGGTCTGTCAATTGCTCGTCAAAATAACTCTGATGAAGCAAGTACTGCTGTTGGCAACAGTGGATCAATTTTTATTAATACCGATCTACTAGAAGTGACTGAACGTGCAGATATCAATGTCCGAATTTATGGCACTGGGAATGCTGGTGATGTAAATATTAGTGCCAATGAGGTTCTTATGAACGAAGGGGGTATTACCAGTCAAGTACGCGAGGGTGGTCAAGGTAATTCAGGTAGCGTAAACATTAATACAAACCTTTTAAACGCTTCTAATTTGTCTTTTATAATCACGGATCACCTAGGAGAAGGGCAAGGAAACTCAGGAGATATTAATATTACTGCTACAGAGTCTTTTGTATTTGAAGATAATATCTTTAGTGCTTTACTTAGCAGCGTAGGAGAAGATGTAATTGGTAACGCTGGAGATATTAATATTACAGCAGGTTCACTAACGTTTGACAACAATGTTCAGTTGCTAGCCCAGGCTCAAGGTCAAGGTAATGCGGGAAATGTAAATCTTACTGCCATTAATGATATTGATATCATTAATGGCGCAGACATTATTGCTCAAGTTTTAGAAGGAGTCGAGGGAAATTCTGGTGATATAAATATCACTACTGATTCTTTGCAAATAGATGGTGGATCTTCAATTCTTGCTGATACTAGAGGTAGTGGAGATGCTGGCAACATAATTATTCAAGCTACTGAGGAAATTACGTTGGATGGTGAGAGTACATTAATTCTAACTGAAGTGGGAGATAATGCAGAAGGAAATGCAGGAAATATCGATCTAACCTCGAACTCTTTAGTTGTTCAAAATAGTGCAGAAATAATATCGCAAACTAAAGGGATAGGAAACGCGGGAGATATTACTATCAATGCTAATGAAAATGTTTTATTACAAAATGATGGTGAAATTATTGCTCAAGTAACCAATAATGCTTTGGGTAATAGTGGAACGGTCAATATAAATACAAGCAATTTGACTATTCTTCAGAATTCTAGGTTATCAGTTGATAGTCAGGGTCAAGGAAATGCAGGCAACATAATTGTCAATACTAATGACATTGAATTGGAGAATAATGGGTTCATCACAGCCTCAACTGTCAATGGTCAAGGGGGTAATATTCAACTAAATGTCGATGACATTTTGACCATGCGTAACAATAGTCTAATCTCAGCGCAAGCACAAGGAACTGCTAATGGTGGCAATGTTACTATCAATAGTAATTTTGTTATTGTCTTCCCTGATGGAAATAACGACATATTAGCAAATGCAGCACAGGGGAATGGTGGAGATATAGATATTACCACTAATTCTCTATTTGGTATTGAAGAACGACCTTTAAATGAATCAACCAATGACATCAATGCTAGTTCTGAGTTTAGCTTAGATGGTACTATCAGCATCTCTACTCCCGACATTAATCTAATTCAGGGTGCTATAGATTTACCCACTAACGTAGTTGAAGCAGAACAGACAATCCAACAGGCTTGCGAAGCGAATCGGGAAATAGCAGCCAAGAACAGTCTAAATATTAATGGCAAAGGTGGAATTGTTCCCGATCCTGCATTACCCCTGAATTCTCTTAATGTAATAGCCAATGGCGAAAACGCGACCACATCAACCATTCCCGCACCTATAGAAACTAGCCAAGGCAAAATACAGCCAGCCAGAGGAGTCAAAATAACGGAGTCTGGAGAGGTAATCTTAACGGCATATCGCACCAATAATTCAGGAGATCGCCTGACTGATGGTTCGAGAAACTGTATCTAAATAATATGATTCAAGTGATAATTATAAGGTGTTCAAATTTGCCAATACTAGGGTCAAAAACCACTTTACAAGTTCCAGTTGCACCATTTCTGTTTTTCCCAACTATTATCTCCATAATTCCCGATTCATTAGTATCCGAGTTGTAATATTCATCGCGATATAACATCAACAGTAAATCTGCATCTTCCTCCAAACTCCCACTATCTTTAACAGAAGCTATAGTGGGACGCTTATTACTTTGAGTCTCTACACCTCGATTAATTTGAGCTAGAGCTACAAAGGGAACGTCAAACATCTTGGCTATATCCTTACAAGCACCAGAATATTTACCAATAATTCCTGCCCGATTAATCGCTCCCCTATCTCCCAGCTTTTGGATATAGTCCAAAATTACTAATCCTAATTCCCCTTTCTCTGATTGAATTTGACGTAGTACAGAACGTATTCTAGTTGGAGTTAGTTCGCTAGAAGGAGTGTCATCAATAATGATTGGTAGTTCTGCTAAATTACTTAAACTTTCGACTAAAGAATCGTATTCATCCTCATAGATCTGATTGTGCATTAATCGCTGTGAGTCAATTTCCGCGTGCATTGATAAAAATCGTTTGGTGACTTGTTCTGACGACATTTCAGCAGAGAAGAACACCACAGGTTTTTTAATACTGTGAGCAATATGATTAGCCAAATAGCAACCGAGCCAACTTTTACCCATACTCGGTCTAGCTGCGATGACAATTAAATCTTGTTTAATTAAGCCACTAATTAAGGCATCTAAATCTGTTAAACCAGTGGGATAAGCGGGAGATGAACCTTGTTCTATTTTTCTAAAAACGTTTGCCAAACATTCATTAATGGGCTTAGGTTGAAATTTATTTTGTTGATTATTAGTCAGGTTAAATATCTTCTCTTCAGAAGTATCGAGGACTATTTCTAATTCAGTAGCGTTATCGTATCCTAAAGCAGCAATCTCATTAGCTGCTGCTATGAGCTGACGGCGTTGATACTTCTGTAGAACCAGGTTCGTGTAGCGGTCGATATTTATCGCTGAAACAGTACGATTGAGTAATTGAACTAGCTTAGTTGAGCCTCCCACTTTCGTAAGTAGTTTGCGGTCAGATAGCCAAGTAGAAACTGCCATTAAATCTGTTGGCTCGTCTTTGTTGTAAAGTTCTAATGCTGCTTTGTATATTTGCTGGTGAGCCAAAACATAGAAGGCATCGATGGTAAGAATCTCGACGACGGTATTCATAGCAGCAGGGTCGAGTAAAATTCCACCCAGTATGGCTTCTTCAGCTTCAATATTAGCTGGAGGTAGGTTATTATCAGTCATCTTCGTTATTGAATAAATTACTTAATTGCCTGAGCTTTTCAGAAGACATCAGTTTTTTGCTTGGTTTGTTTGTAGCCGTGACAGTCTTTGCTTGGGGTGTAGTCGATTTAATAGAGATAGATTCGGGTAAGCTCCAGCCTTCTTTGATTGCCGTATTTAACCAGCCTCCAGGGTTGGGAATATCTTTTCTTGACAACTGGTCTTGTAGTGCTTCAATCGCAGCCAATACAGTTTCTTCTGTTGCTGCTGTTATTGTTTTAGTTAAGGTCGGATTGAGATTAATTCCCAGGTTATCTAGCTTAGATTTAATCTTGTCCGAAATCTGAGCTTTAGCTTTTCTTTTCTGAGCGATAGACGTTACTTTTTTCTCTATTACTTGTTCGCCTAATTTAGTCCTAACTTCTTCATTTTGCTCTTGTAATCTTTCTACTTGTGCTTGAAGCTGGTGAACTCGATATACTTGTCCAGCTAGAGCTTCGCATTTACGTTTGAGTTCCTTATTTTCCTCTTCTAGCTTCTTGATTTTTGATTGAAGACGAGTAATTACCTTACCCTGAGATGTTGAATTAGGTTTCGCTACGGGTTTTGCAGGGAGAGAGTTTTGTTTGCTTCTCAGCTCTGCTATGTGTTGTTTTATTTCTGGATATTTGTAGAGATAACTAACACTAACCTGTGCTTCTCTAGCTACAGTATGAAAATTGATTTTAGCGTTGAGCTTCTGTAGTCTTTCAATGGCTTGATAGACTCGATTTGCTCTCGGACGCTATCTGGTAAGGGGTCGGGGTTACTTACTTTACTTTTAGGAAAATCATCATCTCGAATAAGATGAGGGTCAACTACAAACCAGTTCTTAATATTACCAATCTCAAAGAAATTTCTTAATGTTGATAATCTAGCTCTAGTACCTGAAATACCTGTCTTATCCCAAGTCAGAAAGTCGAGAATTAAGCTGCGATCTATTAGATTAATGCCATATATTTTCTTCTTGGCTAAATACTGAGAAAAAATTCGCAAATTAGAAAGATGGTGTGTCAGGGTACTGATAGATTTATCTAGCTGACAAAGATGATAGATATAGTGCTTTACTAACTTTCTAAACCAGCCCCTTTCGACTGTTTCAAAATTAGCAATTAAAATTTGTTCTTGTTCGTTAGCTGGTGGTTTAATTGCTCTAATGTCCCATTGATTATCCTGAAAAGAGAATGGTTTAATCGGTCTTTTGTGAGCATACTGACTTAAATTTTTCGGCGTTATCTTGATAAAGTCAAATGTTTCAGTCCCACAAACATTACATCTAAACCTTTGTTTACCGTGAGGTTGGTTGTGTAGTCTAATATCCCTCGAATTACAATCAGAGTTGGGACAAACGAATTCTCCAATTTTATAATCCCTATTCCAATTAATACCTGTTCTGGCATTGGGAAATTTGAGCTTAATTTTATTAGATGTTACCTTCCTACATTGAGGACATCGAAATAATCTTCTGTTTTTATTTGTACTATTGCCATTTAGATTCAAACCTTTTGTTTTGCAATGAGGACAAACAAACTCACGTTGATAATCCTTTGACCAATTTACTTTCATCACTAGTTCTTCGCCAAACCTTTAATAATTACTAATAAGTTATTTCTGTCATCCTCTAACCCTTGTTGCTGTCTAGTCATTGATAGTGTTTTGGCTATCTTTAATTCATCCTCTAGCCTTGCCAAATCCTCTTGTATGTAATCAAGGTCTTCATCACTAATTCGCCAATGCAGACATCTCCAACAAGCATTAACTGTCTGACAGGGAGATTTTAAGACTGGTCTGTGGCACTCCCCATACTGAGTTGTCAGGGGATACATTTTGCGACGAATAAATTCAGTAACAAGATTTTTGGGTTTAATTGTCTCTACTACTGTTCCCGTGATATCAACGTACTTTTTCTCTTTGGTTAAGTTCTCAAGTTCATCACCCAATGTCTGTTTGAGTAGATGTTGGTAGTAGGACAGCATATCTGGACTTCGATGCCTCAGATATTTTTGGGCAATCAAATCTCTAATTCCCGCATTAGACATCACAGTGCCTACTGTTCTTCTAAATTGATGGGACTTGAATCTCCAAACTTTTCCTTCTTTTGTGCGAATATTAGCCGTTTTACCTAGGTTGTTTAACCATTGGTTAAAGGTAGCTGTCTGCATCACTTTAGGATAGGGAAAGAAAGCAAACGAGCCATTTTTGCTGTAGCGACGACCAGGAGAATTATTACAAAAAAGTCGGTCAAATCTTTCTCCAAAGTGCTTTCTAATATATTTCTGTTGCTCTTTTATTATTGCTACTAATTCTGAGACGGCTATTGGGATTTCATCTTCAACATTATATTTTTCTGTAGTGAAACGAAGTCTCCATTGCTTGCCTCTTTTTCTAAGACAGTCTAATGGTAAATTTAATAGTTCGCCGACTCTAATCCCTGTTGTTTTGATGACCAGAATCATCCTTTGTACTGGTTCTGGTAAACGATATAGATTTTCTTCTAGTTGATGCCAAACTTCTTCAGGAATATACTCTACATCTTTATGGTTGGGATGACCTCTATGGCGTTTCCCTTGAAACCAATAGGTATTAATATCGAGCCAACCTTCAGCACGACAAACATCAAAGAAGGTACAGATAGTAGTTCGATAATGTACCAAAGTTTTATGTCCTAGTCCTTTAGTTTTGAGATAGTAGTCAAATTCTTCAAATAAGTTATTGTCTATTTGTTTGGGATGATGGATAGATTTCTCAACTAAAAATTGAGAAAATTTTCTTAAATGAATGAGATACCCGTCAATGCTATTACTAGATTTATTGGGTTGGCTTCTGACTAATACGTATAGCTTAACTAGCAATTTAAACCAATCTGAAGCAATGGGTTGAAAATTCAAGCTTAAGGTTCTTTTATGGGGACTTATTCTAAGATTCAAATCATCTACCGTATGCCAAATATCTTTTTGCAGTAGAGGATTTTTTAGTAGCTGAAATGGTATTTCTCCCTCGAATAGATTGTCGTAATCGTCTAGCCATTCAAACTGATTTAAACTCATGTTGCCTCCTCTTTTTCAATTACCGAGCAAAGATTTGCTTCCGTTATTACGTGAGAATAAATATCCAAAGTGGTTTGGATACTGGCATGACCTAACAAATGCTTAACTCGTTCAGGTGCATAACCAGCCTTCAATAACCTTGTGGCGTAGGTATGTCTAAATAGGTGGGGATAGACATGAATACCTGTTTTTTCAGACAGTCTTCTAAACATGGTATTGACCACATAAGGATTTATTGGTTGACCGATTTTTCCGTACCAGATGTTGACAAAGACATATCCCGAATCTGTATCTGGATATTCGTAGATGAGGTAGTCGTTATATATCGAGAGTAGTTCGCTTGCTATAGGAATAGTTCTCTCTTGTCCTTTCGCTCTTGCACCATTGGGATGATTATCTCTCTGGACTACTTGGATAAAATGTTGGTCGAAGTCTCCTACATCATCGTGCATTAAGGATAGAAGTTCTCCTTTTCTAATTCCTGTACTGTTAAGCATCAGAATAATTAATTTATCTCTGAGACGATTACAGGCATTTACAAGAGTTGATATTTGTTCGTCAGTCAAACAACCAGGAAACTTCTTTTTCTCCTTTAGTTTGACCAGTTTTTGTCGGAGTGGTTTGCTTTTAGCAATACCAGTAAGTAACCCTTTGCCACCCACACGACTGATACCATGAGGCAAATAAAATCTCTCAAACTGCTTAAAATCTACTGTCTTGTTGGCTATGTGATATTCATAGAAATTAGTTACAGCAGTAATGGCATGATTGACGGTTCTCTCTGACCTAATGGCTTCTATTGATTGAGTTGAGATAACCTTGGTCGCTTCTCCTACTCTCAGCCAGTAAGCAAAATCTCCCATGTCAGATAGATTAACTTCACGCCAATCTAAGGATTTGTGAGCTAGAAAAATCCACCAGTATTTCAAAGCGTAAGCGTATGCCTTCACGGTATTGGGTGATTTGGTAGTTGTGAGAAAGGTTAGATACTGCTGTATCGGAGTAACCACTTCATAGTCTTCATCGAGCATTAGCCAGATGGTTTGATTGGTTATCGGGTCGATACCTTTCTGTAATGTTAGGTTCATGTTTTCATGCTACGTTGTGTAAATAAATTGATGTAACAATTAATAATTACACTACGGAGATAAATGGATCTTTGTTGTTGTTGTTTATTATTAAATTCTTGTATCAAATAATGCGCTCTTGGGGTGATATTCGTTCCAAAAGAGGACGGCAAATGGAAAATAGATGTAACGGTTTTACTGAAGCAGAAGAAGTTTTCAAGAAATTAGTAAAACGTCGTCAATATCGTAAATACAAATTAGTATCTGAGTATTAATAAATTTGATATATACATTTTTTATTTACATATTTATTCAGTATTTGCAACCATATATATGGTATAATGTAGACATACAAAAGAAGTTTCTCTACACATCTTCTCTTTTAAAATTATGTCTATTTATATCCCTTCAAATGAAAGTCTCAATGATAGAATGCGTCTTATTTACTGGGAAGAGTTTCAGTATGTCTATCATACGGTAAAAGAAGTTGCTGCTCAAATACGCAAAGACAATCGGCGGAAAAGAAGAGAGTTTGTTACTGGACTAGCAATTACTCCAATCAAAAGAATACTAGCTCCTATATCTCGAATGTTCAATCATCGATATAGTGATGAAGCTCTATTTATCTTATTGTCCGATGCTGTCTGTAAAATCGATCTTTTGATTAGGGAAATTAAAGAGTACCGCGAAACTAAATATCTAGATGTACTCGAAAAAATAAGCTCAATTTTAGTTAGCTTTATGGGAAAGTATCAAAGTATTCAGCTTTATTTGTTTGATAGCTCCAAATACGAGCAGGCAAATGCTAAAAAGCCTGTTTCAGAATCATTTAAACAATGGCTAGCCAACTTTGACTTTCGAGGGTTCAATCGCCGAGTTGAGCGATTTCGTTCTCAATTTACTTTTCCTACCTTCGATCAGCTTGGCATTAGTGGGTTAGTAATTTCTAGTTCTTCTCAATGGACTAGGAAGTATTGACCAGAAGCTTTGGTTGATTGGTGTGATGGGTTTTAGAAGAGCTTCTATTCCTCGAAAAGTACCGTAAGGAGGTGTTTTTGTTCTTTTTTTCGGTTTCAATGATGAGTTTTTCTAGACACTTCATCTGATAGCCCAGCATTTTGCTGATATCGAGAGCATTGAACTTGAGCAGCCAAAATGTCTCGAAGTCGATATGACCAACTGCATGGGCTACAGTAAGCAAACTCCTCACCTCTCCTGCCGATCCTTTGGCGATGGAGAGAAACCGTAGATACTCTTTTTTTGAGTGCCTTTGACGCTCAAAGCCCTCTGAAATATTGGCAGATACCGATACTGATGCCCGCCTAAGTTGGTCAACTAGGCTGCGATCGCGGGATAGTTCTTCAGATTGACTGGTGATTTGATAGATCTTTTCTGCTAGGGCGATCGCCTCTTGCCAGACCTGTAAGTCTTCAAAAGTCTTGTATTTTTGATTGGTTTGGGACATTGGGCTTTTCCTTTATATGTCAATCAACTGTTTGATTCTCCATAACACCTGTACTGTTATTAAGGTTTTGTACGGGTATGACAATTAATAATTCTTCTAATCCAGAGATTTATGTGGCGGATTTGGCTGCTTACAACGCTGGAAAGTTGAGGGGTGAATGGATAGATGCGAATCAGGATGAGTCGGATATCCAAGCCGAAATTGATGAGATGTTGAGTGGCTCGCCCGAACTTGTAGCTGAGGATTGGGCGATTCACGATTACGAGCAATTCTACGGTGCGGGAAGTTATTTGGGCGAACATCCTAGTTTGGAAGATGTAGCAACGGCAGCCGAGTTGATTTCTGAAAAGGGCGAATTGGCTGGATTAGTTATTGTTCACTTATGCGGAGACATGGATCTTGCAAAAAATGCTTTAGAGGATAGCTATTCGGGAGAATACGATTCTCTGGCTGACTATGCAGAAGAGCTATCAGAAGGAAGCGTTGGCAATATTCCCGATAATATTGCTCGCTACATTGATTACGAAAGCATGGGCAGAGATATGGAACTTGGTGGTGATGTGTTCACCCTCAAGACTAATGATGGCAAAGTTCACATTTTTTGGAATCATTAGTTTCTAACTGCATTCTTGATTGGTAAAGGGTTTCGCTACATTTAGACACTTTTCTTGATACACACTACGAGGTTTTTTAGGTCATGGAAGATATGATGTTTGGTTTGGTTTTATTTGTTGTTTACTACATTGTTTTGGTTTGGCTGTATGCTCCTGCTGTGGAAAGCGATGAGGGTGCATGGGAAGTTAATCAAGATGGTGAGATTGTTCATCACAATGATAATTTGACAGTACCTACTGTTAAACCCATCGAGCAACAGTTAAAGGATGTTCTTTGGTCTGAAAACGAAGAGGTTACGGAAACAGTTATAGAGGTTGAGCAGAAGCCCACAGTTGAGGAATTATTGGACGGAGTTGAGATCGATAAGATTACTCTGAGAAAAGCCCGTAAGATTGCTTCAGCACTGGGAATAAAACAGAAAGTTAATAATCGCGACCATAAAAAAGCGTTTCTGGTCGCGCAGATTGCCAAGAGACTAAGAGCTAATCCTGAAATGGTAGCTCCCATTATTGCTGAGAAAGTTCTCGCTGCATAAAGGTTATAAACACTCTTGAGAAGATTGAAAAGGTCAAATATCAATCTTCTCAACTCACTATAAATCTCGGTCATTCAAACCAATTTAGGAAAAAAGCAAACAAGCTATTTTCGGCAATGAGAAGCCATTATTTTATCTAACCTCTGGTTAAACTCATCAGGACTCAATTTACAGATGGGTTCGCGCTTTGGGTAAACTTTGAGAACATTTGCGATCTGCATCCCTCCCCTGACCTTCTCGGGGAGCAATTACCCAGATGGGAACATCAAGCTCGATAATCTTGGGGTACATCAATTGATATGTAACGTTAGTTGCTTCATTTATTCCTCACTTGTTCAGAAGTTTTAGGACTAAGAATAATTAATTGATCTCCTCGCGCACTCTCATAAATCATTAAAACAGGGGGGCGTGAACTTCGAGAACTGTTTGAAGGAAGTGCAGGAAAAATATAAAAATAGCCATCTCTATCAATCAACAAACGCCAAACCCTTGAATTTTGAGCATCTGTAAGCTCTTTACCAAAAAGATTGGTATATCGATCTCTATCGCCAATAATACGAACATCTGAAGGATTAAGCAAAGGATTATTCTCTGAACGTCCGAATCTCAATGCGTCTTGTGGTGTAATGAGAGTAACAACAGGCAAAGTAGAGGTTTCGTTAACAAGATCTTTCCAAACATCTTTTTCAGCTTGCCATTGTGCTAACCAAAATAAAACTACGCCAATCCATAAAACAACGATAATTTCACGATTGAGATAACGGAGAAATTTAATGGTATTAAATTCGGTAGAACTAAAATTAGCAAAGGAATTTATTCCTTGTGAGATCCATGTTCCCCTTCTTCTATAGGTATAGCGATTTAGGCGAGATTGGATTTTATTACAAATGTTTTTGAGAAAATCAAAAATAAAGTGTTCAATAAACCATAAGGAAAAATGAATAACAATAGGCGTTAAGATAGCAGCCACAATAGTTCTACAAATGGTTAAGGGACTCCCAAAGAGTGCTTGAACAGCAGCAATATAAAATGATTCTATGGGTAAACCCAAAGTAGTAACTTCTAAAGTAAAAAAACTGTAGTAAGCCCAGCGATATGTCCAGCCTGTGAAATAAAGCCCAGCTCCCAAGAATATTGCCAAGCTCACTAATTTACCTAAAAGATTAGGCTCATTATCGTTTTGTGAATTAGAAACCACAAATTTCTCCTCAAGGTCTTTTAATAATTAATATTAGGCATTTTTAGGCTCTACCCATTGCTAAATTTATTTTGTTGCTAACCATGAAAAGATTTTTCCTTACTGGCTTCGCTGTTCTAATCTCACTAATTGGATTTGGGGGATATAGCCAAACTGTTGCTAATGACCAAGCACAAGCACCAAAGGCTGAAATGGAACAATTTTTGGAGGTAGGATTGCGAGAGTCAGTAACTGTTTGGCTCAAATCAGGAAGCTCTCTAACTGGTCAGTTGACAGATTTTAATCAACAAGAGTTAACACTTTCTGCTCAAGATTTTTCTCAATCTATTTCCTTGAAAGAAATCAATCGATTAGAGTTTTCTGGGGATGTGTATGCTATTGATTCTGATGGAACACGGAGAAAAATTAGGGGAGAGGACAACAACACCGAAGAAACAGAAATTTGGAAAGGATTTCCTTTGGCTGCTTTTCAAGTGCAAAATTCTTCTAATACGGGGAAACTTGACATCGAAACTATTTTTAGTGATGAAGAGATAGACGAAATAAAATCCATAGCAATGGATAGTTTATATGTAATCAATGAAATAGAGTTTGACTCATTAGAGCAAAAAATGACGATAAAAACTATGGCAGTAGATCTTTAAACAAATTAAAAACCAGCTATTTCATTACTCTGATGACTCACTTTACATCATAGTCAAATAATATTGTGAAAAAAATACTATCTTTACTGCTAACGTGTAGCATTAGCTTAACATCTCTAACTATGCCGTTAATGGTTCAAAAAAGTTGGGCACAAATGGAAAACTTTGAAACAGAAATTGAAGAACTTTTCACAAAAGCAGAGCAACAAAGACAACAAGGAAAATGGCAAAACTCAATAGAAACATGGAATCAACTTCTTGTAATTGCACAGCAAGCTGATGCCAAAAAATTACAAGCTATAGCACTGTTAGCTATTGGCGTTGACTATAAAGAACTCAGGCAATATCAAGAAGCATTGAAACATTATGATGAAGCAAGCTCACTTTTTAGACAAGTGAACTATCCATTAGGTGAATCAGGTGCTTTTAATAATATGGGGGAGGTTCATCGCAACATAGGACAATACCAAGAAGCATTGAAATACTATGATCTAGCTTTAGCTATTTTTAGAGAGATCGACGACCGAAGTTTAGAAGCAACGGCTCTTAATAATATTGGTTTAACATTGCACACTATTGGAAAAATACAAGAAGCTCTAAATTACTATAACCAGGTTTTAGTCATTCGGCAGGAAATTAACGACCCCGATGGGGAAGCAGGTGTTCTTAATAATATTGGTGGAGTTTATGAAAGTATTGGACAATATGAAGAGGCATTAAAGTATTTTAGTCAAGCTTCAGCTATTTATCGCGAAATTAAGCACTATTATGAAGAAGGACTTTCTCTTAATAACATTGGAGAAATCTACCGTAAGATTGGACAATATGAAGAGGCATTAAAGTACTTTAGTCAAGCTTTAGCTATTCGTCGGAAAATTAAAGATAGCGATGGAGAAGCAAAATCCCTTAATAGCATCGGCGTAATTGCTCAGTATATGGGACTCACTGAAGAAGCGTTGAAATACTATCATCAAGCTTTACCCATTATTCGGAAAGTTAACAACCGTGTTATGGAAGCCTCTATTTTAAATAATATTGGAGCAGCCTATGAGATTCTTCATCAATATCAAGAAGCATTAACATACCATCAACAAGCCTTGGTTATTCGTCAAGAATTTAATGACTTTAATGGAGAAGTAAAAACATTTAATAATCTTGGAATAGTGTATTTTCAAATTGGTCAATATCAAGAGGCATTAAGTTACTTCAACAAAGCTTTTGCTATTGTTAAAAAATACCCTAATCGCTCAGTAGAAGCCACTATATTTAGTAATATTGCTCTTGTACACAGAAATACAAATCGCTCAACTGAAGCAATTACTAACTGGGAAAAATCTGTCTCCCTTACATTACAGACACGTAGAAATTTGCTTCGGGAAAATAGACAATCATTTATACAAGATAACCAACTTCACGCAATTGCTCTTACCGATCTTCTAATTGAACAAAATAGAGCGGAACGAGCTTATGAATGGATTAACCTTGTTACCACTTTTGAACTAGCAAACTATACTAGCCTTATTAAGGCTAAAGTTACCAATCCTCAAGCACAACTTGCTGTTGATAAGTGGGAGAAAAAAACTAGGGAGCTTGCTGCATTATACGAACGATTACAAAATAGTCTTTCCGAATCTCTTTCTCAACAAATTCGCAGTTTGGAAGCCGAAGTAAACCAACTGGCTGAAAATACCATTGACCAATTTCCAGAAATTGCTGAACTATTGGAAACTACTCCTGAAGATATAAATAAACTCAGAGCTAATCTTCCATCAGACACAGTAGTGATTCAACCTGTTTTACTTACTGACAATAATATTGATAATGTACCCAATAGCATTGCTGTTTTTATTCTCTCCAAAGACCAACCTCTAACTGTTACCCAAGTTTCGATCAACCCCAAAGAATTTGATGACCTTATCAGTCAATATCGTAATAAACTACAAAACCGCCGTGCTAGAGGTTATAAGAGTGTTGGAGGAGAATTGTATGACCTTCTGATTCGTCCTGTTGAAGAGCAGATTAAAACTTTATCCCCTAATCGCATCGCTATTATTCCTACAGGAAAACTCCGCTATATTCCTTTTGAAACTCTCTACGACCAACAAACTAAGCAATATCTAATTGAGAAGTACCCCGTTCACTATCTCACTCGTTTGAGCGTTAATTCCTTGGAATCCGAAAAACAAGCAATTTCCAATCAACAGGGAATTTTAGCATTGGGTAATCCCGTTCCAGTAGAACCCTATAGTTTGCCTGGGGCGGAAGCAGAAGTTGAGAGTATTAGCCAAATCCTACCAGGAAGTGAAAAATATGTCGGCAAGAAAGCTACTCTCGATACTTTCAAATTTCAAGGGCTTCAATTCCCATTTCTTCACTTAGCTACCCATGGTTGTTTTCAACCTGAAGGTTGTTGTTTTAAATCGGAAGGTTGTTCTCCTAACGATATGGATATGGAAGCTAATACAATTCTTTTTGCTAATCAAAATTCTTTTCATATTAGAGATGCTGCTCTTTTGGGAATGAAAAATGTTGAGCTAATTACTTTAAGTGCTTGTCAAACTGCTTTGAAAGCTGATTCTGATGGGCGAGAAATCGCTGGACTTGCCTATCTGTTTGAAAGGGCTGGTGCTAAAGCTGTTATGGCTAGTTTGTGGGGTGCTGATGATGAAACTACTAAAGAGATTATGGTGCAGTTTTATCAAAACCTTGACCAAGGTATGAGTAAAGTTGATGCCCTTAGAGAGGCTAAACTCAAACATACTAAGCGACATCCTTTTTATTGGTCACCTTTTATCTTGGTTGGCAATGGTAACTAAAAACTAATTATTATTAATAGATTAAAAGTCATATCTTTCCTATCTTAACGCCACCTCGTCTACAAATACTTAAATGAAAAGAGTACTTTATTTACTACTAATCTATATAAGCCTAACATCCATAGCTACGCCATTAATGGCTCAAACAAGTTTAGTAAAAATGCAAAATATTGAGGTGCAAATCGACGATCTTCTGGAGAAAGCAGAACAACAAAGACTCCACAAACAATGGTTAGAGGCTGTTGAAACATGGAAAAAAGTTTTAGTAATTGCACAACAAGCGAGCAATTCAGAGTTAGAAGCACTTGCCTTTTTTTGGCTGGCTGTTAACTATGAAAATGCTAATGAGTTGAATTATGCTTTAGACAATTATGCTCAAGCATTACCAATATTGAAATCTCTAGAAGAATTTTCCCTGGAAGCAACTACACTCTTTTATATGGGGTTTATTTACTATAACAAAGGGATATTTACAAAGGCTTTAAAATACTACAATCAAGCTTTAAACTTACGAAATAATCAAATAGATAACGATCAAGATAATCAAATTGAAAAAGCAGTTATCAATAACAATTTGGGAGAAGTTTATCGTGATCAGATGCAATTCAACGAAGCTTTAAAGCACTACCAAGAAGCTTTGAAAGTTTTTCAACAATTTGAGATGGACAAAGAAACAGCAAGTGTCTTAAATAATCTTGGATTGCTTTATGATAGTCATGGAGAATTGGAACAAGCATTCAATCATTTAAGCCAAAGTTTAACTATTCGTCAATCAGTCAATGACATCTCAGGAAAAGCAGAAAGTTTGAATAATCTTGGAGCATTTTTCAAAAGAATAGGCAAAAAGAAAGAAGCTCTAGATAATTATCAACAAGCTCTAATAATTTATCAAACAAAAGTTATTGATATTAATGGAGAAGCTGCAACATTAGCTAATTTAGGTGAAATATTTATTACTTTAGGACAATATCAAAAAGCTCTTTTTAACTACAATAAGGCTTTAAATCTTATGCAAAAGACTGAGAATGCTTTTGGGGAGGCAGAAGTTCTCAACGGCATCGGTTTAATTTTCAAGAATACTAAAGAGCCACAGGAGGCATTAATTAATTATCAAAAAGCTTTAGATATTTTTATCAAATATGAACAGAAGATAGGGGAAGCTAATACTAGAAATAATATTGGAGAAGTCTATAGAAATATAGGAAAGCCACAAAAAGCACTAGATTACTATCAACAAGCCTTAAATACTTTAGAAAATGTTCCAGATGATGCAGTAACAGCAATAGTTCTTAATAGTTTTGGTGTACTGTATCAAGAAATTGGTAATTTTCAAAAGGCATTAGTCTATCATCAACAAGCTTTACCTATCAGAAAAAGAAATCATGATATTGAAGGATCAGCTACTACATTAAATAACATTGGATTGATTTATGAAAATCTAGAAAAACTTGATGAAGCATTGATTTATTATCAAGAGTCTTTAGATATATTAAATAAGATTAAAAATCCCCAAAAAAAAGCAATTACCCTAAATAATTTTGGTGGAGTTTACTCAAAAAAAAGACAGTACACTAATGCCTTAAATTATTATCAGCAATCTTT
This sequence comes from Waterburya agarophytonicola KI4, assembly GCF_020640915.1. Taxonomy (GTDB): domain Bacteria; phylum Cyanobacteriota; class Cyanobacteriia; order Cyanobacteriales; family Xenococcaceae; genus Waterburya; species Waterburya agarophytonicola. Next base: position 30,839 of record NZ_JADWDC010000053.1, read on the forward strand.
AACCATATTCCAAAAAATAAAACATCAAACAGGAGAAGCAGTCAGCTTAAATAACATTGGGGAAGTTTATCATAGTTTAGAAAATTTTAATAAATCATTAGAATACTATCAAAAATCTGTAGAAATTATAGATCGATTGGAGGATAAATTAAGGCAAGTCACGGTCTTAAGTAATGTTGGCTTAGTTCATCAAAAAAATAATCAAATAACCAAAGCTATTTCCAATTGGGAAAAATCTATTCAAATCACGCTAAAAATGCGTGGGAACTTACTTAGGAATAATAGAAATTCATTTTTGGAGATTAAACAAGGAGCAGCAATTGCCCTTACCAATCTTCTTATCGAACAAAATAAAGCGGAACAAGCCTATGAATGGGTCAATCGCTTTACTACTTTTGAACTAGCTAACTATACTCGTTTGGTTGAGGCTAAAGTTGCTAATCCTCAAGCACAACTTGCTGTTGATGAATGGAATCAAAAAACTCAGCAGCTTACTAACTTATATGAGCAATTAAACCAGCAAATAGATGATTTTTTCCAGTCTTCTCCCAAACTTTCTCAACAAATTCGTAGCTTAGAAGCAGAAGTAAACCAACTGGCTGAAAATACCATTGACCAATTTCCAGAAATTGCTGAACTATTGGAAACTACTCCTGAAGATATAAATAAACTCAGAGCTAATCTTCCATCAGACACAGTAGTGATTCAACCTGTTTTACTTACTGACAATAATATTGATAATGTACCCAATAGCATTGCTGTTTTTATTCTCTCCAAAGACCAACCTCTAACTGTTACCCAAGTTTCGATCAACCCCAAAGAATTTGATGACCTTATCAGTCAATATCGTAATAAACTACAAAACCGCCGTGCTAGAGGTTATAAGAGTGTTGGAGGAGAATTGTATGACCTTCTGATTCGTCCTGTTGAAGAGCAGATTAAAACTTTATCCCCTAATCGCATCGCTATTATTCCTACAGGAAAACTCCGCTATATTCCTTTTGAAACTCTCTACGACCAACAAACTAAGCAATATCTAATTGAGAAGTACCCCGTTCACTATCTCACTCGTTTGAGCGTTAATTCCTTGGAATCCGAAAAACAAGCAATTTCCAATCAACAGGGAATTTTAGCATTGGGTAATCCCGTTCCAGTAGAACCCTATAGTTTGCCTGGGGCGGAAGCAGAAGTTGAGAGTATTAGCCAAATCCTACCAGGAAGTGAAAAATATGTCGGCAAGAAAGCTACTCTCGATACTTTCAAATTTCAAGGGCTTCAATTCCCATTTCTTCACTTAGCTACCCATGGTTGTTTTCAACCTGAAGGTTGTTGTTTTAAATCGGAAGGTTGTTCTCCTAACGATATGGATATGGAAGCTAATACAATTCTTTTTGCTAATCAAAATTCTTTTCATATTAGAGATGCTGCTCTTTTGGGAATGAAAAATGTTGAGCTAATTACTTTAAGTGCTTGTCAAACTGCTTTGAAAGCTGATTCTGATGGGCGAGAAATCGCTGGACTTGCCTATCTGTTTGAAAGGGCTGGTGCTAAAGCTGTTATGGCTAGTTTGTGGGGTGCTGATGATGAAACTACTAAAGAGATTATGGTGCAGTTTTATCAAAACCTTGACCAAGGTATGAGTAAAGTTGATGCCCTTAGAGAGGCTAAACTCAAACATACTAAGCGACATCCTTTTTATTGGTCACCTTTTATCTTGGTTGGCAATGGTAACTAATACGGAACTGGTTGCGGGTTTTCTCTACTGAGTGAATTTATCTGGAAGGCTTAATCTA
>NZ_JADWDC010000054.1 GCF_020640915.1 Waterburya agarophytonicola KI4
TGATGACTGTTCTACAATCCTTTTGTCAATAGGGTTTGAGATGCTCTTACCCTGCCTTTTGAACTAGGAGATTTTATAGTTGTCGGCGATTATTTAGGCACTGTAGAATATGTCGGTATCAAAACTACGAGACTCAAAAGTATTAATGGAGAAGAAATTATTATCGCTAATACTGACTTAACGAGTTCGCGAATTCGTAACTTCAAAAGAATGGGTCAACGTCGAGTAGTATTGAACTTTGGAGTAATTTATCAAACTTCTGCGAAGCAGTTAGCTAAGATTCCTTCTTTAGTTGAAGATATTATTCATAATACAGCCAACGCAATATACGATCGGGCTCATTTTTCTGGCTATGGTGAATATAGCCTAGATTTTGAAGTAGTTTATTTTATCAATACGAATGACTACACCATTTATATGGATGCCCAACAGCAAATTAACCTAAACATAAAATCTGAATTTGCCAAGCACGATCTTGAATTTGCTTATCCAACCCAAGTAAATTACTTAAACAATTTGCCCGAATTAGATGATAGTAGCAATGGCAAACCAGCTACCGCTGCTTGTCAAACAGCCCATAGCCGATAGTGCCAAATGCTGCCGAACCTTAGCTGATACAAACTGCTAGATTAGATATTTAAACCAACCCCAACAAAGCAGCCATCAAAGCCTGTTGTGCGTGCATTCTATTTTCAGCCTGATCCCAGACGCGAGAGCGATCGCTTTCAATCGCCTCGGCAGTAATTTCTTCCCCTCTATGGGCGGGCAAACAGTGAAGAATAATACTTTGGGGATCGGCAAGTTCTAATAATTTCTGGTTAACTTGATAGGGTTGAAAAACAGGAATTCTACTATTAGCAGAATCTTCTTGTCCCATGCTAGCCCACACGTCTGTATAAACTACCTGCGCTCCTTCTACCGCAGCTTGAGGATCTTGTGTCACCACAATTTCCGATCTATCTCCTGCAATTTCCTTGGCTCGCGTCACAATTGCAGGATCGGGTTCGTAACCTTGGGGTGCAGCAATTCTCACATTTAACCCTGTTAACGCCCCTCCCAACAATAGAGAATGAGCCATATTATTGCCATCTCCTAAGTAGGTTAAAGTATTACCCTCTAAAGAACCAAAACATTCTTGTACTGTCAATAAATCTGCCAAAATTTGACAGGGATGTTCTAAATCTGTCAAAGCATTAATTACGGGAATTTGGGCATAATTAGCAAAAGTTTCTAAATCTGCTTGAGCATAAGTACGAATCGCCAAAATATCTAAGTATCTGTCTAAAACTCTCGCAGTATCTTCAATTGGCTCTCCTCTTCCTACTTGAGTCACGCTAGGATTGAGATCGATTACCTGTCCCCCTAGTTTATACATCGCGACGCTAAAAGATACTCTGGTGCGAGTAGAAGCTTTATAAAATAGCAATCCCAATACCTTATTACATTTAAGTTCTAGCTCCTGACTTTTTAACTGACGCGCTAGATCTAATAGACCTGTAATTTCCTCTGTATTTAAGTCCGCAGTACCGAGTAAATCTCTTCCTTTAAGCTGTTTCATACTACTAATCAATTAATTATCAGCCCAAAGCTATTAAATGAGGCTGAGATAGGGAAGAACTAATTTTAAAGCCAAAGGTCGACTCGAATCAAGAAAATGTTAAAACGGTAATACTGCCAAATCAACGAACGATCTATGCCAAATAAACTAAAGTTATGGTCTTATCTTGCTATAGGAGCTTTTCAGATTAGTTTGAGCGCTAGTTTGTTAGGTTATTGGGCAAAAAAAGCAGTAGGGGCAGAAAATATTATCTTGAACTATGGGGCGTTAGAATTTTCTGTCTCGGTAGATTCTTTGGAAACCTATGCCACAACAGGGGAACTTGAGGGATCTTTGAAAAGTTATGCAGGATTTTTAACTCCAGAGCAATTAGAACAATTAAAAGTGGGCTTAATTACCAATGCTGATTTTAGCCATTTGGCGATCGCTCAATTTCTCTATTCTTATCAAGGAGAAACCATCCTAGATAGAGTATCCAAGGTGATTAAAACCCAAGCCCGTCAACCAGGATTTTATGCCGTTCGTGCAGCATTAATTTTAGCTGCTGCCAATGAAGAGGAAGGGGGACTAACTCCCCTCAACGTCCTCAAAAGCTTTCCTACCAACACCCTGCGGATCGATTCTCGACAGGGATTTGAGCTTTTTAAAAATCTTAGTCGGGTGGTTCAAAAAAACAACCAGGGGATCGCAGCTGTCGAACAAACCGCACGGCAAGAAAGACAAAATAAAGCGACTGCAACCCCAGGAGTGAGAGATTTAAACTTATTAATCCCAGGGAAATATCGCTACAAAAAACAAGCTTTAATCATGAAAGATGTGAAACGAAAATACCCTTCTGGTAAAATTCGCGATCGCATTTTTCCTGTAGATCTTTATTTACCCAAAACCAAAACTCCCCAACATCTACCATTAATTGTCATTTCCCATGGCTTGGGCAGTGACTTAACTACTTTTGCCTATTTAGCAAAACACCTGGCTTCTCATGGCTTTGCAGTCGCTGTACCAGAACATCCTGGCAGTAGTGCCAGTCAGATCGAATCCTTGTTGACTGGTTTAGATAGCGATGTTACTCCTCCCCAAGAATTAATCGATCGCCCTCTAGATATCCAATTTCTGTTAGATAAACTAGCTCAAGATTATTCCTCAGAGATCGACACTAATAACGTAGGTATCATCGGTCAATCATTTGGTGCTTATACTGCTTTAGCGATCGCGGGAGCAGAATTAAATTGGTCTACCCTAGAAAAAGACTGCGATAACATCCAAAATTCTTGGAACTTATCTTTATTAATTCAATGTTTGGCTTTGCAAATACCTGATGCAGATGCCGAAATAGAACTCCAAGATCGAAGAATTAAAGCTGCGATCGCCATTAACCCTCTGACTAGTTCGATATTTGGTCAAAAAAATATCAGTAAAATAGATATTCCCATTACCATCGTTTCGGGAAGTTCCGATCCGATTACTCCTGCCCTCTCAGAACAAATTATTCCTTTTACTTGGCTTAATAATCCTGAAAAATATCTAGTACTCCTGAAAAAAGGGACACATTTTTCAACTCTCAATGAATCTGCTGGTAGTATCCCCGTTCCAGAAAAAGCGATCGGACCAGATCCTAAAATAGCTCAAGCATACATAAAACAGTTGGGTTTGGCATTCTTTGGCACATATATTCAAAAAAAAGCCAAATATTCCAGCTACCTCAATGCTGAATACGGTGATGTAATCAGCAAAAGAAAAATGCCCTTGAGCTTAATAGAATCCTTAGATCCCGAATTACTAAAGCTAAAATAAACTTTAGTTCCTGGCAAAGTTTCTTACAAAACCCCCGCATTACCCAACCCGAGAATTATCCCCGCACCTAAAATATGACCCAAACTAGTTGTTGCCAGCAATTCAGGAAGACCAAAATTGTCCCACACTTCAGGTTTGGGTACGGGCAAACTGGGCCCTTTGCCTGAATTTTGAATTGCATAGCGACCAATAGCAATACAAAACAAATTACAGATAATCATAATTATGGCTACGCTCGGATTCCAATCAATAGTAGAAGGAGTGTACTGCACCGCCAATATAAAATTAGATATCATTACCTTTTTAAACTCCTTTGCTCGTTAAATACTTTTTTTGGGGTTTTATCCGATTTAATAGGAATTATAAAAATCTCTCCGATTTAAACAACGTTTCTTCTAAATAATTAACAGTAATTCAAACTTTTGCTAAAAAAACATAATATTAATCGACTATAAGACCAATGCGAGTTAAAATCTGCGGACTTACTCAAGTAAATCAAGCTCAAGAAATTGTGACCCAGGGAGCAAACAGCTTGGGTTTTATCTGTGTCGAGAGATCGCCACGCTATATTCCTCCCGAAAAAATCAAGGCGATCGCCATTTCCTTACCGAGTAAGATTGATAAAGTGGGGGTATTTGCCGACCATTCTCTAGCAGAAATCACTAAGACAGTCGCAATTGCCCGATTAACCTCCGTACAGCTACACGGTGCAGAATCTCCTGACTTTTGCGATCGCTTGCGTCAAGCTCTACCTCCTAACATAGAATTAATCAAAGCTTTTCGCATTAAAACCCCAACTTCGTTAGAAGATGTAGAAGCATATTTAGATCGGGTAGATACTTTGTTGCTGGATGCCTATCACCCCCAAATGCTGGGCGGTACTGGTCACACCATTGATTGGCAAGATTTACAACAATTTCACTCCAGTCTTCCTTGGATGTTGGCAGGAGGCTTGACCCCAGATAATATTAACGATGCCTTATCTCGTTTAAAGCCCGATGGGATTGATTTATCGAGCGGTGTCGAGCGCGCCCCTGGAGATAAAGATTTAACTAAAGTTACTCAACTGTTTGAAAAATTAGCGAGCGTGAGATAATTACATACTTGCAAAATAGTTATCTCAGTATATGAAAGTATTAGTCGTTGGTGGCGGAGGCAGAGAACACGCTCTGGCCTGGACATTATTACAGTCCGATAGGGTCGAAGAAGTATTTTGTAGTCCTGGTAATGGGGGAACTGCAACTATGAAAAACTGCAAAAACATCCCCTTGGCTGTAGATGATTTTGTGGGAGCGATCGATACTGTAAAAAAATATAAGATCAATTTAGTGGTAGTTGGCCCTGAAGTACCTTTATCACTGGGTATTGTCGACCGCTTGCGCCAGGAGAAAATTGCGGTATTTGGCCCTACTCAAGCAGGAGCGCAAATAGAGTCGAGCAAGTCTTGGGCAAAGGAAATTATGACTTTGGCAAATGTCCCTACTGCTAAGTCCCAAACTTTTAGCGATGCTAATTCTGCCCAAGAATATATTCAAACCCAAGGCGCGCCCATCGTAATTAAAGCAGATGGTTTGGCTGCGGGGAAAGGGGTAATTGTCGCCATGACTCTCGTCGAGGCTATTGCCGCAGTAGATGAATTGTTGGGAGACAAGCCTGGCAAATTAGTAATTGAAGAATACCTGACAGGCTCGGAAGTATCTGTCTTGGCTGTTACTGATGGTAAAACCATTCGTCCTTTATCTCCCGCCCAAGATCACAAACGAATTGGGGAAGGAGACACGGGGAAAAATACGGGAGGAATGGGAGCATATTCTCCCGTACCTCTGGTAAGCGATGAATTAATGGCTAGAATTGAAACGGAAGTATTGCAGCCTACTCTAAAAGCCTTAAATCAAAAGAATATTGATTATCGAGGAGTATTGTATGCAGGTTTAATGATTACTCCCCAAGGCGAACCCAAAGTAATTGAATTCAACTGTCGTTTTGGCGATCCTGAAACTCAAGTAGTTTTGCCTTTATTGAATACTCCTTTAGAGGAAATATTAATCGCTTGTGTCGAACAAAAACTAGAGCAGTTACCCCCCATTAAATACAAAGCTGGTAGTGCGGTGTGCGTAGTGGTTGCTTCTGGAGGTTATCCCGATGCCTACGAATCGGGAAAAGCGATCGCAGGTATCGAATCAGCCGAACAAAAAGGTGCAATTGTCTTTCACGCAGGAACAAAACTAGAACGAGATCGAGTAATCACATCTGGAGGTAGAGTACTAGGTATTACTGCTATTGGAGATAACTTTGACAGGGCGATCGCCTCTGCCTATGATGCTTTAGAATCAATTGAGTTTGACAAAATGTATTATCGTCACGATATTGGACACAAATACAGATGAACACAAATGGTATAAATCTAGTTCAAATCCTAAGGTTTACTCTACATTTGCCGACACAGTTGATAAACTATAATGCAAGCAGCTTAACATTTATTATTAAAATTTCTTAAATTGCTAACCTTCATTACCAAAGTCAAGGAAATAATTGCCCTCTGGTGGTCTGAATTTACCCTCCAGACAAAACTAATGGCTGCTGCTACTTTAGTAGTTTCTTTGATCATGAGTAGTTTGACTTTTTGGGCAGTCAATACAATTCAACAAGAGTCTAATATCAATGACACTCGTTTTGGTAGCGATTTAAGCATCCTGATTGCCTCTAACGCTGCGCCGTTGATTGCCGAAAATGACATTGCTGGTTTAGCCCAATTCTCCAATCGTTTTTATCGCAGTACTTCTAGTATTCGCTATATCATTTATGCGGATGGATTTGGGAGCATCTTTTTTGGCATTCCCTATTCCCAAGCAGAAGTTAAAAACTCCTTAACCATCGAGCGTCGGATTAAATTGCCCGATGACTACGTTCAAAATACCGATCTACCTTTTGTCCGCCAACATCAAACTCCTAACGGACAGGTAACAGATGTATTTGTTCCTCTACGCCACGATAATCAGTATCTTGGGGTGCTAGCGGTAGGTATCAACCCCAACCCGACGATTGTGGCGTCTTCTAACCTGACGAGAGATGTAACCATTGCTGTGTTTATTACCATCTGGGCGATGGTAATTTTAGGGAATGTCTTTAATGCTCTTATGATCACTAGACCAATTAAAGAGCTTCTCGTGGGAGTCAAAAATATTGCTGCCAAAAACTTTAAACAAAGAATAGACTTACCCCTGAGGGGAGAATTGGGAGAATTGATTGCTAGTTTTAATCGGATGGCAGAAAAACTAGAAAATTATGAAGAGCAAAATATTGAAGAGTTGACTTCAGAAAAAGCCAAACTAGAGACTTTGGTATCTACCATTGCTGATGGTGCAATGCTAATCGATCCCGATATGCAAATTATTTTAGCCAATCCCACAGCCAGAAATATCTTTGGCTGGGGTGAAGATGTCATTGGAGACAATGTACTCCATCGTCTTCCCTCGGAAATAACGGTTAAATTAACCAAGCCACTATATCAGATGATTGAGAAGAAAACCCAGGCAGAAGCAGAAGTGGCAGGGACAGAGGAGTCTACTACCGTTGCAGATCTTCCAGAGCATCATTTTTCTAACCGAGATGAATTTCGGATTCGGATCGATCGACCAGTATCGAGGACTATTCGTTTGTTATTAAGTCGGGTTGTTGATGGTGGTAGTGAAAATATTAAGGGAATTGCCATGACAGTTCAAGATATTACTCGTGAAGTCGAGCTAAACGAAGCAAAAAGCCAATTTATCAGCAATGTATCTCACGAACTACGGACTCCTTTATTTAACATCAAATCCTTTATTGAAACCCTATCAGAATATGGTGAAGATCTAACTCAAGTACAACGTAAAGAATTTCTCGATACTGCCAATCACGAAACAGATAGATTAACTCGTTTGGTTAATGATGTATTGGATTTGTCTCGTTTGGAATCTTCTCGTACTTATGACTTGAGCGAAGTTTATTTGGCTCAACCCATAGAGCAAACTCTCCGAACTTGTCAGCTCAATGCCAAAGATCAAAATATTCAACTTCACCAAGATTTAGAAACGGATTTACCTCCTGTGGTGGGTAATTACGATCTGCTATTGCAGGTATTGACAAATTTGGTAGGAAATAGCCTTAAATTTACTAATTCGGGCGGAAAAGTGACTGTTAGGGCATATAAGACCAAAGCAGAATCAAACACTGTGGGATTGCCCGCAGTGAGGATTGAGGTTAATGACACGGGAATCGGTATTTCAGCAGAAGATAAAGAAGCAATTTTTGAACGCTTTTTTAGGGTAGAAAATAGAGTACATACTTTAGAAGGTACTGGCTTGGGACTTTCTATTGTGAGAAATATTATTGAGAAACACAATAGCCGAGTCTATATAGATAGCGAAGTGGGAGTCGGCACTACTTTTTGGTTTGAATTACCCATTTATCAGGTAAAAACAGAAGAAGTACTCAAATCTATGACTTAGGAAAATTACTGTTCGAGCTAGATAGATCCCAAGGCAAACAAAATACTGATCAAAATCAAGAAGGCGATCGCAATTAAACCTCGATGACGATATAACCAGTTTTTAATTCCCGTCCAACCTTGAGTACTTTTAGATATAGTTGACTCTACAACTAGAGGCTTATCGGCATCGTGAAATAGGGTACAGCTTTTAGCCTGGGGACGTTGGGGAAAATTGCAACTATCGTCGCGATCGTAAGTACAGCGATCGCACAAAGCACTATTGTCTTCAGACTGGTATAAGGGCATACCAGGATGACCGAATGCCTTTAAGGAATTATTGCAATTAGGACATTTTATCGCCTGAAAATCGACAGGCTGTTTGCATTTGGGGCAACTAAGCATTAATTACTAATTACGGGGAAACATTATTAGGAAACTTACGGATTTGAAATTCTTTGGTTTCAATCATTTTGTACTTGATGTTCATTTGCTTCATAACTGTTGAGAATTCTTTTTCAATAGCGACTAAATCTTCCAGTGGGATAGATTTCCACTGTTGACGAGTTTCCCAGCGAATTGTGAAAATAACTTTACCAGGTGCATCGGGTTCTATCCATACTTCTTTGCCCAAAAAACCTGAATAGGTAGCGAGGTTGGCAGTCCAAATTGCTTCATCTTTCTGGATAAACTGTTCTCGCGAATTAGAATCTACCGTAAACTTAAGCCATTCAATTACCATATAATTTTACAAAGAAATTCAGAATATCTATGGTTCGTTATTCTAGTATCTAATAACATAGTAAATAAATTTGAGGTAATTAGAGAATGGATAATAATGATTGGCTAAAGCAACTATTAATGGTGGGTATTGGTACTACTTCTTTGGTCGCAGAAAAAATTAAGGAAGTTAGTGAAGAATGGGTCAAAGACGGCAAAATTAATCCAGAGCAAGCCAAATCTTTTGTGGATGACCTGATGTCACAAATGAATACGGAATCTGAAGGGGTGCAAAAGCAGGTGGAAAGACAAATGAAAAATATGTTGCAAGATTTGGGCGTACCTCGTCAAGCGGAAATGGACGAACTACGGGGTAGAATAGATCGCTTAGAACGTCAAATTAGGGATTTAGAAAACAAAAATTGGCGTTGAAAATTGGCGTTGAAAATTGGCGTTGAAAATTAAATAGCGATCGCTTGAAGGACACTATCGCTACCATAAGATATTATTGAGATTGTAAGCTTAGATAGCTTAAGATCAATGGAATTACTGATAAGCAAGCAGTCCAGGCTATTTCGCGAGCAATAACCATTGAAAATTTGCTAAATCTAAATTCTATTAAAGATTATGGAAATTTTACTAACTTTGCTCGGGTAATATCGGGCAATTGATAATTTATAATTAATTAAGCAAACATTGAAAATTTCTGTCAATCTTTAGAAATTTTTTCTTGAGATTTCAGATACTTAAATTTCCTCTAAAAGAACCAATCTGTGATTACATTAACTTTATTACACCCTCTTCAACCCGTAGAAATTCAAAGCTGGACTTTTCGCGATGAAACCAATATCAAAATTGGTCGTGCGACTAACAATGAGGTTGTTCTATATAGTGCCGTTGTCTCTCGTCATCATGTTGAAATTAGAAAATCAGGAGAAAATGACTGGGAAGTGGTGAATGTTGGCTCGAATGGAACTTATATTGATGACAAGCGCATCGAACAGACTAAAGCAGTAAATGGAATGATTTTTCGTTTGGCTAGTTCTGGACCTAAAATTTTAATTAAAATCGAAACAGAGTCTGATGCAGAACAATTAAATTCTTCTGAAGAACAATCTCGAATCAGAAGACAACCAAAAGGGGCAAAAGATACTCTCATTAGTTAATCGGCAATTATTTCTCTAATTTGAGCTAGTTCTAAAGATTGAGGAACTGTGGATTTTGTTGCGCTCAACCATAACAAATACTCTACATTACCCGCAGGTCCTTTAATGGGAGAAATCGTCAAACCCTTATATTCCCAGCCTAGAGATTTGGCACTATGCCAAACTTGAAGAATTGCTGAAGCCCGATCCTCAGGGTTGCGTACCACTCCTTTTTTGCCAACGCGATCGCGTCCCACTTCAAATTGAGGTTTTACTAACAAAACGACTTCTTTGGGCAAAGTCAACAAATTCCAAAATGTCGGCAGAACCTTGGTTAAAGAGATAAACGACAAATCCATTACTCCTAAGTCTGCCATCGGCGCATCACTATACAAGTCTTCAGGAGTAAGATGTCGTATATTAGTTCTTTCTCGTAAAATAACGCGATCGCTTTGGCGAATCGTCCAAGCTACCTGCCCGTATCCCACATCAACACCATATACTAGCTTTGCTCCCGACTGTAGCAAACAGTCAGTAAATCCTCCTGTAGAAATTCCACCATCAAGACAAATTCTGCCCTCAACCTCAATGTTAAAAGTTTGCAGTGCTTGGATTAGTTTTTTTCCTCCGCGAGATACATAAGGAGGTTTTTCTTTGACTTCGATTTGAGCAGTAGTTTTTACTTCTGTTCCTGGCTTATCGATGATTTCTTGGTTAACCTTGACTTTCCCCGCCCTAATTAAACCTTGTGCTAATGCCCGAGAATCACAAAGTTCGAGACTTACTAAGAGTTTGTCCAATCGCTGTTTTGTCAATAGTTAACTTGCTCGATAATTTTTTTTAGTTTACCTTACCCAGAGCAAAATATTTAATTGAGGATAAAGTTTTATGACTCAAACTTTAAGCACCCACGGATTTAACTTTAATTTCGATCTCAAAGATCACAATATTCTTATTGTTGATGATAATCCCACTAACCTATCAGTAATTGTGGATTTTTTAGAAAGTTCTGGACTAACTGTTTTGGTTTCTCAAGATGGAGAAAGCAGTTTGAAACGGGCTAAATATGCCAAGCCAGGAATTATTTTATTAGACGTGTTGATGCCTGGAATTGATGGCTATGAAACTTGCAGTCAGCTCAAAAGCGATCCTGAAACTCAAGATATTCCCGTAATTTTTATGACTGCCTTATCCAGTACGGAGGATAAACTTAAAGGTTTTGAAATGGGCGCGGTAGACTATGTAACTAAACCTATTCAGCCAGCCGAAGTATTGGCGAGAATCAAGCTTCATCTTAAACTACGCTACATGACTCAAACCTTGAGCAGACAAAATGAAGTTTTAACAGCAGAAATAGAACGGCGCAAAAGAATTCAAAGTAGATTGGACAAGATTAATTCTAAGTTAAAACAAGAAGTACAGGAGAGAATCGCAGCTCAAAAAGCTCTCAAGGATTTGAATTTGGAATTAGAACAAAGAGTCAAACGACGAACGGTTTTATTAGCGAAAAGCAATCATAAGTTGCAACGGGAAATTGTCGAACGCAGACAAGCGGAGACTCAACTTAAAAAGTCTTTGATCGAAAAGGAGGTATTGCTCAAAGAAATTTATCATCGAGTAAAAAATAATTTATTGGTGATTTCTAGTCTGATAGAAATTCAGAGTAGCTGTATTGAAGATCCCCAAATTATTAGAATTTTGAAAAATAGTCAAGATCGAATTTATTCGATGGCATTGGTTCACGAACAATTATATCGTTCGGAAAATCTTAAAGAAATCGATCTGGGTTTATATATCAAAGCTTTATTGGAGAAAATATCGAGTTCTCATGTTAATTTAGACGAGAAAATTAATTTTATTGTTGATACTCAAGAAATTCATCTTAATATCGAAACCGCTAATTCTTGTGGTTTGATTGTCAATGAACTAGTAACTAATGCTCTAGAACACGCTTTTGTAGATCGAGATCGAGGTAGTATCTGGCTAATTCTCAAACGTGGCAACGATCGCAAAATATTATTGACTATTAAAGATAATGGTAAGGGGCTTGCTCCAGATTTTAACTTTCTTGAGGCAGAATCTTTGGCTTTACGACTAGTAAGGATTTTAATCAGACAATTGGAAGGAGAAATGGAACTAGATTTAGATGGAGGTACTGGCTTTAAAATTACTTTTTCCGAACTAGATTATAGCGATCGCTTTTGATTTTACCCCATCACTTTTTGTCTAGTGCTAGTTTGGCAGCTAGAGCGATCGCTTGAGGAAATATTCTATGTTCTTGTATCTGGATGCGCTGGTGGAGTGCGGTTAAATTATCACCAGGTAAAATAGGTACGGCTGCTTGCATCAGAATTGTACCACTATCGACTTCTAAACTGACTAAATGAACGGTACAGCCTGTAATCTTTACTTTGGCAGCTAATGCCTGTTCGATGGCATTTATTCCTTTAAAACTGGGTAGCAAACTAGGATGAATATTAATCGTACGATCTTGGTAGGCATCGAGCAATACTTGGGTCATAATCCGCATCCATCCCGCCATAATCACCCAATCTACACCATAAGATTGCATAACAGTAATAATTTGCCTGTCTAAGTCTTCTCTTTGCCGATACTTTCTATGATCTACTAGTACCGCAGGTATATGGTATTTTTCGGCGCGTTCTTTTACTTTTGCACGGGGATTGTTATAAATTAAAACTTTGATCTGGGCATTAAGCTGTTTATCGGCGATCGCTTTAGCTACAGCCTCAAAATTAGTTCCACTACCAGAAGCCATAACTCCCAACTGAAGAGGTGGAGATTCTGCTGTCTTACAAGGAGATAATAACGGCAAATTGGGAGATATTAACACGCTATTATTGTCTGGGAGACTTTGAAGGGTAACTGATTCACTCATTAATTTTAATTTATTCTCAAAACAGGCGGAGGAAGGGAGTGCCTATTTTCTCCTCTTCTCCCTCCCCTTACTGATATCTAGGTTATTGCAAGCCAAGCCAAGCCAAGAAGCCTTTTCCTGTTAAATATTCAATCAACAAAATCGCCGCAAAACCAATCATGGCTGCACGAGAATTCAACCGTTCGGCATAGGAGTTAAAACCAAATTTAGGATCTTCTAAATCGGGAGTTACGCTGGGTTCGAGATTATTTTTTGACATATTCTTTCCCTGAGTTGTCTAGCTAAATTAACAAATCTTTACTTTTATATTGTAACTGCTAATCCTTCGCTAATTTCTGGTGGCGTACCTCAATTACGGTATGGACGTTGCCTCTGGGGGTGAAATCGCCTTTCACCGTAACTTCTAGAGGATCGCAAGCAGCAACAAAGTCGTCTAAAATTTGATTGACAACTTCTTCATGGGGAATATAGCGATCGCGGTAGCTATTAATATAAAGTTTAAGAGCCTTTAATTCCACTACTTTTTGGTCGGGAGAATAGGTAAGATAAATCGTGGCAAAATCAGGATAGCCAGAGAAGGGACATTTACAAGTAAATTCTGGTAGGGTAATGTTAACGTCGAATTTACGACCAATGCGGGGGTTGGGAAAAGTTACTAATTCTCCTTCAGCAATTTCTCTTTCCCCATATTTCATTTCATCAGTGCTAGTTGATTCGGGAGAAATAGTCATAAATACTACTTGCTATACTGGTCAATTTACTTAATTTTATTGCCTAGATATTGTATCAGTTGCACAGTATCTAAATACTGATAAAACGTTAAAAATAGATTTTTGGTGAGGGATATAAGATTGTGGATAGAGCTAAGACTTTCAGAAATTCGATTAACAATTAGATTAAATTAAAAATTAATTAGTTACGTTAGTTATGGGAGTTGCTTTTGTTACCGAACCATTATTGACTCCCATTGTAAAGTTGAGTGGGACATCGGGATAAGCCTTGATTACCTGTCGATATACAGCATGATTGGTGGGTAGATTGATTCTTTCGCCATCTTTGTTGTATTTTACTCGATACTCCACCTGGCGTAATGCTTCGGGAGCGCCTATTTTTTCATAGGGCTTTTTCTTGCCCCCTTCGATATCATCTACTGTTGGTCTGGGGGGTTCTTTGGGCCACCAAACCCCTTGGTCATCTTGACGTACTGCACCTTCTGGCTTTACTCCATTGATACTAGTCAAAGAAACCGACTCAAATTCTTCATATCGGGGTCTTTTATCATTAGTGCGATCGCTTTCATAGTAGGGTACTCGCCAAGTAATAGTAGCTTTAGAAGTTGCTTCGTACTGGGATGATTGTTGAGAGCCACAACCATTAAATAAGACAGCCATACTCATGGTTGCCGATACTAAGCAAATTTGACTAAATTGCTGACGGGGAAAAAGTAAAAAATTGTCTTTCATAAGTATTTTAATTTAGATGATATCTCTTTATTATCTCTTGTTCGGTATTCAAAATAAGGTTTTAAAAAGATAAAAAATATGTGAATATATTTAGAAGATGACAATGTAGGAAAGAAGTACTATCAGAGTTGCATATAAATATAAAAAAGTTAGTTAAGAGATGGTCAAAAGTATATTATTAGGATTATTAGTAACGGCGATTGTACCAACTACTCTTGCGGAAGCTACTGTCATAGGAAACATTTCCACTATTTCATCTCTCCAAGTTTATCCAAAAATCAACTTAGCTAATGGTTGCGCCCCCTTAGAGCAAGAGACTTACTGTCTATCTGCCGATCGCCAAAATAACGGTAGTCTGGATACTTATTCCCCACTATGGCTGACAAATATTGCAGACACATTATTATCTGGATCTATGTTCCAAGGATGTAGAACAAACTCAATCATAAGAGCCTATTCTAGAGGAGCAAGCGATCGCATATCTCTAACCAAACTAACTAATCTAGGCTGTGTTTTGACCGCGAAACGAAAGAAGGAGCTAACACCTTTTCAGAATAAAATTAATCAAAAGCGCAACAATAGTTTTCCCAGTTCAATCAAGCCAAAAATTTCAGTTGAGACTCCCAAAAAATTTCCCAAATTATCTCGCAGTAGTCTGATTGTGGCATTCCCTAAAGCAGACAGTACTTTTATCCTCAAGAGTAGCAAATTAGCGCATCCTGCTCCAGAAACAAAAAGAATTGCTAGTCCTTTTGGCTGGCGCAAAAGACCTTATAGTTATCAACTTCAGTTTCACCAAGGAATCGATTATGGTGCGCCTTTAGGTTCGCCTGTGGTAGCAGTGGGAGACGGAATTGTCACTAGGGTTGTCTCTGGTTGTCATGATTTTGGCAACTTGTTTTGTGGCGGACAGTTGGGTAACTGGATTGAAATCGACCACGGTAATGGCACTCTGGGAGTCTACGGTCATTTAAAAAATAACTCGATCGCCATTAAAGAAGGGATGAAGGTTTGGAAAAATCAGGAAATTGCTCTGGTGGGTAGTTCGGGTTGGTCTACAGGGGCGCATTTGGATTTTCGTTTTAAGGTAAATGGTAAATACGAAGATCCCGCTAAATATGTTATGGCGATCGATGAATAATTAGTAATTAGTAATTATTGCAATGTCAACTTTTGCCTCATTAGAGGAAGCTTTAAAACACTTTTTTGGCTATGATTCTTTTCGCCCTGGGCAAAAAAAAATTATTGAATCTACCCTACAAAATCAAGATTTATTGACTATTATGCCCACTGGTGGCGGGAAATCTCTGTGTTTTCAGTTGCCCGCTTTAATTAGAAACGGCATCACTATTGTGGTTTGTCCTTTGATCGCTTTGATGCAAGATCAAGTAGATTCCTTACAGGATAATGGTATCAATGCAGTCTACCTTAATAGTAGCCTGGAATACGAGGAAAGGCGATCGCGTCAGATTGCTATCTTGGAAAATAAAGTTAAGTTGCTTTATGTTGCTCCCGAACGGCTGTTAAACGAGCGTTTTGCCTTGTTCTTAGAGCGCGTACAGTCACAGGTTGGTATTGCAGCGATCGCCATCGATGAAGCCCATTGTGTCTCGGAATGGGGACACGATTTTCGTCCTGAATACAGCAAGCTAAAGTTATTGCGCCAACGTTATCCTCAAATTCCTCTCCAAGCATTAACTGCTACTGCAACCAAAAGGGTACAGCAAGATATTATCCAACAGCTAGGTTTGCGATCGCCAGATATTCATGTAGCTAGTTTCGATCGACCTAACATTCATTATGAAGTTCAGCCCAAAGATCGTAATATCTATCCCAAAATACTGCGAGAAATTCGCCAAGCAACAGGGGCGGGTATAATTTATTGTCGCAGTATTAAAAGCGTTACCAAGTTGACTGCCAGACTGCAAAAAGATGGCATTAAAGCTTTACCCTATCACGCCCAATTGTCATCTCAAGAACGCAGTCAAAATCAGACAAGTTTTTTGCGGGATGACGTTCGGGTAATTGTCGCTACCGTTGCTTTTGGTATGGGGATTAATAAACCCGATGTGCGATTTGTTTTTCATCACGATTTACCAGGTAGCTTAGAAAACTTTTATCAAGAATCTGGGAGGGCTGGTAGAGATGGAGAGCCTTCTAAATCAATTTTGTACTTTAGTTATGGCGATCGCAAGAAAATTGAGTTTTTTATCGAACAAAAACCCGATCTCAACGAGCAAAAGATCGCCACTCAACAACTACGTCAGACGATCGACTATGCCGAAGGAAATGATTGTCGTCGTACAATTATTTTGCGTTATTTTGGCGAAAGATATCCAGGTAATTGTGGCAAATGCGATAATTGTCTCAATCCCAAACCGATTGAAGATTGGACGGTAGAGGCACAAAAGTTTCTTTCTTGTGTCGCTCGTTGCCAGCAAAAATTCGGTCTAAATCATATTGTAGATGTCTTAATTGGTTCGCGAAAGCAAAAGATACATCAATACGGACATCACTTACTATCTACCTATGGTATTGGTAAAGGTAGGACAGCGGATGAATGGCGCATGCTGGGTAGATCTTTAATCCATCAAGGCTTAGTGGGGCAAACCACCGATGGTTTTCCTATTTTAAAACTGAACAAACGCAGTTGGGAAATTTTTCGCAATCAGTTACCAGTAAAAATTGCTGTCGATAGCCACCAAAGTAAAGGGACAATAACTTATAATCCTCGTCAAGCAGAAGCGGAACTTTTATTTGAAAAACTGAGAAAACTCCGCAAACAAATAGGCGACAAAAATTCTCTTCCTCCCTACATGATTTTTGCTGATTCTAGTTTGAAATTAATGGCACAAATACGTCCTAAGACTATTGTTGAGTTTGGTAACTTGTCGGGGGTAAACGAATATAAAGCACAGCAATATGGCGAGAGTTTTATCTCAGCCATTCTCGAATTTGATGCACTCCACAAATTACCCGTCAGTCTTCCTTCTAAAAGTGAAATGACTACTCTTCAGTTGTATCAACAGGGTTTAGGAGTAGCAGAAATTGCGCGAGAAAGAAATATAGCAATATCTACCGTCAACACCCATTTAAGCAATTTGATTGAAATGAATCAGCCAGTTGCGATCGATAAGCTGGTAAAAGCAAATAAACAACAGGCAATTATTAAAACTATCGAACAGATAGGAGATACTACTCTTTCTCCGATTAAAGATATTCTAGGGGAAGACTATACCTACGATGAAATAAGATTAGTACGAGGCTGGTGGCGTAGAGAAAAAAAATAAGCTAGAAAATTAATATGGCTTGCAAAATGTATCGATTGAAGAATGAAAACTTAAAACTCAAAACTCAACTAGCTTTTTTACGTTTTTTTTCGGCTCGTTTTTCTAAAATAGCAGCACCAATTAGAAAGACAATCGTCAAAGGAATAACACCATAAAGCATAATCGAACTATAGAGAGCTAAACTGGGGTGATTTAGAGATTTTAGTATCAAAAAGCAATTATATGCCAAATAATAAAACAAAAATAATGACCCTTCCAAGCGATCTATGCGTTTACCAGAATAAAAAATAGGCAGACAAGCAAAAGCAACTGCGATCGCTACTAAAATATCAAATCGAATTACTGTTTGACTGACACCAATCCCACTGGGAGATATTGTTCCAGCAATACCTAAGACGGCTAAAATATTAAAAATATTACTGCCCAAAACATTACCCACGGCGATATCTCTTTCTCCTCGAAAACTAGCCACTACCGAAGTAGCCAACTCTGGCAAAGACGTACCCAAAGCAACAATAGTCAAACCGATCAAAAGTTCGCTAACACGAAATCCTTGAGCAATCTCTACCGCCGATTTGACCAACAAACGCGAACCAAAAATCAGTAAGATCGAACCGCCAATCACAAAAATAATATTTTTGATCCATAGCTGAGGAGTAACATCCCCCGAAAAACCATACTCGTCAGCAAATTCATCTTGTTCTGCACCCTGTTTGCTGCTTTGATAAATTAAAGACAGAGTGTATACTATCCCGCCAATAAACAAGATAATGCCATCAACCCTAGTTATTTGCCCATCTAAACTAAACATCAACAATAGTAGAGATACACCAATCATAATTGGTACATCAGAACGAATTATTTGCTTGGTTACTACCAAGGGCGCAACGATGGAAGATAAACCCAAAACTAGAAGAATATTACAAATATTACTCCCCACAACGTTACCAACAGCAATGTCGCTTTGACTAGAAAAAGTAGACATGATGCTGACAGACATTTCTGGCGCACTCGTACCGTATGCCACAATTGTTAGTCCAATAATTAAGGGAGAAATGCTTAATACCGCTGCAATTTTCGATGCGCCCTTAACTAAAAACTCTGCACCAACTACCAATAATACCAATCCTAGTATTAAGGTTAAAAATGTGATCGGATTCATAAAGACGTAAAAATAAAAATTTGTTCTATTACCGATTAGATTAATTCAATTGCGATCAAACGTCACAAGTCACTCATAACTTGTAATATCTACTTTATTCACGCTGGTTGTCAAATCTATTGGTAGTGATGTTTTACAAGTATTTATTCTTTGCTGAAAAATATAATGTATTATTTTAGTATCCAAATAAACTGAAGATTAAAATACATCTTAAAAATAGTTGTGCTTATGAAATCTCAATGGTTGGCTTCGTTGATATCTGCAAGCTTAGTAAGTCTATTGTCAGGAGTCAACCTAGCCGAATCTCAAGAAACCCAGGAAACCAAATTTATTTGTGGGGCTTGGCGAGAAACACCCATGACTGTGGCTCAAACACCTCGCGGTAACATTCCGATTGTTTACTGGGTTAGCGACTGGGTAAACGATTCTAGCAGTGATTTAACACCTCAACGCCGATGCGAAACGGTTTCAGAAAATTTTCAACAAGCTTACGATCGCGGAGAACTTCAATACATCACTACAGGAGTTAAAAACGGTCAAAACATAGTTTGTGTGGCACAAGAAGAAAATGGACCTTGTGTTTCTCAGCTATTTACTCTTAAGCCTGGTAGCGATCCGACTGAAAGTGTCAAACAGCTTATGAATATTGGCGATAACTACGCTTCTGATAGTGGCGGGCCTCTATATCAAAGTAGTGGAGCGAAAAGACTGTATATCAACTTTGAAGATTTTCTTAACCAAGCCAAACAACCTGAACCTTAAAGGAAATATTCGTAACAGTATAGTTTAAGTTTGATTAATCTTTGCTTTTGGACTTGAAAATTATTAAGAATAAACTGTAACCTAATTGAAAGGTCACACCAAATTATTTAGCTTGATCGCATTAACCTAAAGATATATATCTCATGAAAAAACGTTTTTTGTTACCTCTAGCTTGTTCCCTATTGCTTGTTCCTACTGTTGCCAACGCTTCTGCAACCAGTATCTTAGAAGTGAATAACATCAAATCTAATGAATCAGGATTTATCTTAGCTGGTTTTTTAGACAGCATTACTGATGTCAAAGAAGGTGTTGAAAGTGTTCGAGATACTATTGATACAACCAATGAAACAACCACAGATACCATTGATGCTGCCCATGGAGTTAATGAAGGCGTCGGTAATTCTAAGAAGATTGTTGATGGTGGTGGTGAATCTCAAGAGAGCGAGGTTATTGAAAATACTGAGGTTATAGAAACTACAGAAGGTCAAGTAGAAAACGGAAGTTCTTTCTAATAGTTGGTTAATAAACTACTGGAAATTGCTTTTGAGATAGACACCATTAAATTAAATCAATTGAAGTAATCTAGCAAAAAAAAGCGGAATTGGTAATAATTTCGCTTTTTTTGTTTTGTAAGCCTTTTTCACTAGCTAAATTCTTTAAGGAACATACTTACAGGTAGAGTTGAAAGAAAATATATCTTGCCATCTTTCTACCGTATCTACCCCAATTTCAAAGGGAACAGTTTTACTGCCAAAGTGCATTCTCGCTTTAACATTCTCTACGGGTGCGCTAATCAGTTTACTAGCTACGTCTGCATCTATATCGAAGATACGATGGTTCATGTGCCAAATAGATTCTTGCTGAGAATTATCATCCCCTAGATAGCTGTATCTATAACTAATTATTTCAGGGTTGGTTACTCGTGGAGTTAGTTTCACAATACGGTTACCAACTCCTATTTCTAAGAGAGTTGGTAAAGTTTCTTCTGGATTAATATCATTCTTGGGAGCAGCTTGGACGATAGTTTCTACATAACAACCATCCAAATTACTTCCCCAGATAGAAGCAAAAACTAATTTACCTGGTTTAGTTCGGCTAAAAGGTTGTTTAATTGGGGATAAACTTTCGTCAATACCAAAGCGATCGATCACAATTCTGCCATAAGCACTTGCAGATAAATCTAATACTTCAATAACCTTGCTATAGGGCCATCTTTTAATTCCCCAAGGCAAGCTAGAATCGATTACCAAATCGTCTTTATCTAGAGTTTCTTCTACTACCTGAGCAGTTGTAATTTGAGGCTTTAACTGCGTCAAAGCTAGACCAACAAAAAAAATTATAAATAATAATGCTTTGCTTGGTAAATATTGGCGGATATGAAAAAAATTCATCAAGTTTATTCTTGTTATTAATCAGAGAGTTGAATGGTTAAGAAAAAATATATTAAGATTATACTACTGGCAGACCACTCCAGAACAAGCTGTACCATTTTCAGAAGTATTGGAATCTGTTGGAGTGCGACGAGGTATCTTTATGATAGTAGTATCTATTGCCCGATCCATCCGAATGCTGCTTGC
This sequence comes from Waterburya agarophytonicola KI4, assembly GCF_020640915.1. GTDB lineage: Bacteria > Cyanobacteriota > Cyanobacteriia > Cyanobacteriales > Xenococcaceae > Waterburya > Waterburya agarophytonicola. Next base: position 20,836 of record NZ_JADWDC010000054.1, read on the forward strand.
CCGTTCAATAAAGGTAACAATTGAAATACCCAAGTTTAGGTCTATTTTTTCAGGGGAATTGCTGGCTAGCTGACAGTTGCCACTAGTATCGTTTCCCGTCGAACCTACTTTTGGTGGTAGAATACTAGCCTCTCCAGATTCTTCAGCAACACAGTTGTTTTGTTCTTTAACTTCTTGCTCCGCTAATCCATGTATGCCAATAACTTTGCCCTGAGCATTCAAAACAGGCCCTCCACTCATGCCTCCACGAGTAAAGTTACTATAAACCAGATTGTAACCGCTTTGATGCTGAGAATTAATTCCAGTCAGGCTACCTGAGGTAAATTGCGCCCCTCCCTGTATTTCTTGTCCTGCTTTAGGAAATCCGTTGACATAAATCGGCATTCCAGGGGTAATTCGCTCGGCAACATTTTCAATTAAGGCAGTTTTATACTCGCGATCGCTTTTGAAAGAAATCACTGCCAAATCTATACCATCAATATGTCTTATCGTGCTGTTATCTAAAACATAGCTATCCCCATCGGGAGTAAAAATAGTATATCCGTAGTCTAGATATTGAACTACGTGTTTGGCGGTTAAAACATGGTAGCTATAATCATCTCTAGCAATAATAACTCCCGAACCAAGGTCTTTATTTGCTCCATTATCTATTTCGATCCGAACCGTAATATTTGTAGCAATTTCGTTGATTTGAGTAGGCTCTAAAGCCCAAACCATTGTAGGATGAGCAACCGAGATCGCGGTTACTAAGGAAGCTCCAAAAATATAAGGATAAAAATTCATGTAACTAGATTGAAAGTAATTTTTACTATGGTTAGTCTTTAAACCGATCTTAAATCTCTCAAATAAAAGTAAGAAAATAATACACTTTCTTTTCTTATTTATTGACTTGAGGATTGACAAACATATTATCGAGATTCATTGCTTCATCTACTCGCAGAACTTGAGCCTCTATATCTGCCAAGGTTGCTTCTGCTTCGTCGTAGATGTTGGCACTGTCGGGAATTGCTTCGAGATCTAGAGTGACATCTTCCAACTGACTTTTTAGCTTTTGTAGTTTTTGCCAATTGTAAGTGTTCAAATTTTCATCATTAGCTGCTTCTGCTAAGATGGGTTGTGCTCGATCTACTATTTCGTCATAATCTGCTTTAAATTTAATATCTGAAGAACAATTACCCAAAGTATTACAGACACCGCTCATGTTGGGAGTCAAGAAAAAAAACAAACCGCCAACTATAGCTAAAGCTCCCAAACCGCCCAAAACAATCGGATTCTTGCTAGACTTTTTTCGAGGTGGCAAATTAGGATCTATCTCAGTTGGCTTGGGAGGGATATAGGTATTGGGAATAGGGGGAGATAGTTCGTTTAGTACTTCTTGAGCAGACTGATAGCGATCTCGATGCACATCGGCGGACATTTTATCGATGATGTCAGCCAACTTATCGCTGACGTTGGTATATCTGCGCCACTGTAACTTATCGTTACTGCTATCGTAAAAATCTCTAGGTTGTTTGCCCGTCAACAAAACCATTGCAGTTACAGCCAAGGCATAAATATCGCTGCTAGGAAAACAAATTCCCCGACCAATTTGTTCTACTGGAGAAAAGGATTGTTTGCCGACTGTTGTTCCCGCAGTTATCGCACCGCTAGCTACTTGAGTAGCAGTACGCTGATTAACCACCCCAAAATCAATCAAGATGGGTTTTTCTTCCTTACTGCACAACATGATGTTGTCGGGGCTAATATCTCGATGAATAATATGATTATTATGGATATATTGTAAAACTGGTAATAGATCTTTTAATAATTGAGTAACTTCTGCTTCGGTAAAAGTTTGATTTTGTTGTTGTCGTTCTTCAAATAAATCGGCATAGGTTTTGCCATCAACAAACTGTTGTACCAAAAACAGCCGATTGTTTTCTTCAAACCAGCCAAAGAATTTAGGTATTTGTCGATGTTCTAGTTGATTGAGAACTTTTGCTTCCCTTTCAAATAGCTCTCTCGATTTTGCGATCGCCTCTTGATCTTTAGCTTGAGGTACAAATTCTTTGAGTACGCAATATTTTTCAAAACGCCTTTCATCTTTTACTAGATACGTGCGTCCAAAACCGCCCTGTCCTAAAGTTTTTACGACTTGATAACGCCGATCTACATAAGAACCTGACGGAATCTCTGATGGATAGTTCACATTTAATACTTCTATTTGAACATTTTTATCTTACATATACATTTTACGTACATATGCCGATAATTCTAATTTATTTGCCTATTTTTTTTATGTTAAACACTATTAAATATGTTTACGCGATTGTAATGTTTACCCTGTGTCGATTACAAGAAAATTTTAATTGGTAATCATCGATCGCTTTCATTAAGATTTGGCGACTGCATAATTTCTTATTAAAACTCTGCTTTATGATTGATAAAATTAGTCCTCTCCTCATAAATTAATGACCAAAACCCCTACTCCCACAGCAGCAAATATTAAAGCGATCTTCGATCGCATTGCCCCTGTTTACGATCAATTGAACGATCGCCTTAGTTTGGGACAACATCGAATTTGGAAGTCTATGGCAGTCAAATGGAGCGAAGCAACACCAGGAGATAATGCCCTCGACATTTGCTGTGGTAGTGGAGATTTAGCTTTATTATTAGCCAAAAAAGTGGGCAATACGGGGAAAGTGACGGGGTTGGATTTTGCCTGCGAACAATTGGCGATCGCGCGATCGCGACAAATGACTAAATGCCCTGGTATTCCGATGGAATGGCTAGAAGGAGATGCTCTAGATTTACCCTTTGAGGAAAATCAATTTGATTGTGCCACTATGGGTTATGGATTACGTAATGTAACGAATATTCCCCTATCTATGAGGGAATTGTATCGCGTCCTCAAGTCTGGGGCAAAAGCTGCAATATTAGACTTCCATCGCCCCGAGGAAGCCTACATGCAAGGATTTCAACAATGGTATCTAGATCGTATAGTCGTTCCTACCGCCGAAAATATGGGGATGAAAGAAGAATATGCTTATATCAATCCTAGTGTAGAAAGATTTCCTACGGGTAAAGAACAGGTTAAACTTGCACTAGCGGCAGGTTTCGATCGAGCTACTCACTATCCATTGATGGGTGGAATGATGGGGATATTAGTTCTAACGAAATAAAATAAGAATAGAATTAAGTTTCTGCCGATCGTTTTTTATTGTCGATTCAACATACTGCTTTGGCACTAACGAATCTCTGGATATTTTTTGTTCCCCCCGTAGCGGGAAGCATCATTGGCTATTTCACCAACGACATAGCTATCAAAATGCTCTTTCGCCCCTATAAGCCTATCTATATCGGTAAACGGAAATTACCTTTTACTCCTGGCTTAATTCCCAGCAATCAAGGACGTTTGGCTCAAAAGGTTTCTGACACCATTATGGGTTCGTTGTTGACTCCTGGAGAGCTACAAAAGTTGGCTCAAAGGCTGTTGGCAATCGAACGTATCGAAAGTGCCATCGGTTGGCTGTTAAAATTGGCTTTAGACCAATTAAAGGCCGATCGCGAGCAAAAAACTGCGAAAATTTTGGCTAATATTTTGCACGATTTGTTTAGTCAATCTTTACCCAGATTACTAAAAGTGTTAGCTCGACGGGAAGATTTTTTAGAAGCTCAAATCAACCAAATTTTCGATCAAATTCTGCTGAACTTCAAACTCAAAGATGCTCAGGGGAAGAAGTTTGCCGACTGGTTGTTGGGGGCGGTAGTTCCTCCCGATACTATCCGTAGGGCAATTATTGATTTTTTGAGCGATCGCAATATTCAAATCATTGATGAGGGTTTTCGCGAAAAAACTAGCGGCACGTATTGGGTGGTCGCCAATTTGTTTGGTTTGAGTAATAGCTTAGTTAGACTGCGTTCTTTTTGTCTTGACGAACCAGAAATTACTAATGCTAGATTGCAAGAGCTAACTTATTCTCTACAAATTCGCGATCGCATTAAAAACTGGCTGACTAATCTTTCGTTACAGAATTTGCCTGTTTCCACTGTAAGGCAACTACGAAAAACAGTTCGAGAAGCGGTACGGAACTATGTTAAAGATGAAGGAGGCGGGGTAATTGCTCGTTTGGGAGATTCTGTAGAATGGGAAAATTTAGCTGTATTAATCTTAAAACGTTTGCAATCTTCTGCTACGGTTACTGACTCTTTAGAAGTAATTAGTCAAGAATTAGCTTTAGTTTTGGATCGTTATTTAGAAAGAGATTTAGAGCAACTAGTTGCCCAGGCTATTCCTATTTTGGCGATCGACAAGGTGATTATAGATCGAGTTTCAGCTACTTCTCCTGAAGATTTAGAAACAGCAGTACAGGGTATTGTTAAAAGCGAATTGCAAGCGATCGTCAATTTAGGTGGGATACTTGGTTTTGTTGTCGGTTTGTTGCAGGTGGTTATTTTATTTTTTAATTGATGATTGATTAGTTATAGAAAAAATCTATAACACTTATTGCCTTTACAATATTTTCTCTAGGGCAATAAAAAACTATAATAATCGAGCAAGATTTAAAGATAAAGAGAGAAATTCTTATGGCACGGATGTATTACGATGAAGATGCCAACCTCGACCTGTTAAAAGATAAAACAGTTGCCATTATCGGCTATGGCTCTCAGGGACACGCTCACGCTCTGAATCTTAAAGATAGCGGTGTGAATGTGATTGTTGGTTTATATCCTTCTAGTAAATCAAAAGCCAAAGCAGAAGCAGATGGATTGACCGTTCATCCTGTAGACGAAGCAGCCAAAGCAGCAGATCTAATTATGATCTTGCTACCAGATGAAGTTCAAAAACAAGTTTATACCGAACAGATTGCACCTCATCTAACTGACGGTAAGATCTTGGCATTTGCTCACGGGTTCAATATTCACTTCGGTCAAATCGTACCTCCTAGCACAGTGGATGTGATGATGGTCGCACCAAAGGGACCAGGACACCTCGTAAGACGTACTTATACTCAAGGACAAGGCGTACCTTGTTTGTTCGCAATCTATCAAGATGCCACTGGTCAAGCCCGCGATCGCGCTATGGCTTATGCTAAAGGAGTAGGCGGTACGAGAGCGGGTATTTTGGAAACTTCTTTTAGAGAAGAAACTGAAACCGATTTGTTTGGGGAACAAGCAGTATTATGCGGTGGTTTGAGTGCTTTAATCAAAACAGGTTTTGAAACTTTAGTTGAAGCTGGTTATCAACCAGAGCTTGCTTATTTTGAATGTTTGCATGAAGTTAAACTAATCGTCGATCTAATTGTCGAGGGCGGTTTGGCTAAGATGCGCGACAGTATTTCTACTACTGCTGAATATGGCGACTATACCCGCGGACCAAGAATAGTCAACGAACAGACTCGTGCGGAAATGCGGAAAATTCTTAGAGAGATTCAGCAAGGTGATTTTGCCAGAGATTTCATTTTGGAAAACCAAGCTGGTAAACCAGGATTTACCGCCACTCGCCGTTTGGAATCAGAGCATCCTATTGAAGAAGTTGGTAAGGATGTGCGCGCTCACTTTAGCTGGCTCAAAAACGAATAATTATTCAAGATAAATCACTAATTAATTAATCGAGGGGAGGTTTAGCTCTCCTTTTTTTGTGGCATAGAAAAATATACCCAAAATAACTGAACTAAATAATTATTTACTCAGGATTAACATCGATAATCGATTCTAGATCGATGGTTTTTTTATTAGGAAATAGACTTACTAAGAATTGATTAATATTAGTTTTCAATTTTTGACTCTCACTACGATAAGGCTGAGGTAAAAGGATATCTCCTGCCACTACAAAAAGTACTAATGTAGTCAAACAAAACTCTATAAAAAGCTTCCAACGCATTGCTCTGCTCGTTTAAGTATTATTAGTTGAATATCTCTTAGTTTCTCGCTCGAATATTACTTCTCTAAGTATTAATAAATTAATTGAAGTGTAAAAAGATGATAAATCTAGGTATATTCTAGTCCTATTCTAATTGGATAAATATAAAACAACTTCCGTATTCCCTCTAGATCTTTAATGAAATTTTCTCTAAGTATTGGTAGATACTCGATAATTGCTATCAAGACAAATTGAAGGACTAAAATAAAGTATTAATTGAAAAAGTATTAATTGAAGCAATGCGATTGTGCTATTAATCGATCCATGCCCTAGTATTCTCCCAAGATTTGATATAATTGTTTTTCCTAAAACTTACAGAACATAGAGAGGAAGTAAACCATTTATACGCCTCCTTTAGCCCGCTTAATAGAGCAGTTACAGCTTTTACCAGGGATAGGACCAAAAACCGCCCAAAGACTGGCTTTGCACCTCATCAAACGTCCCGATAAAGAAGTTCAGGCTTTAGCTCAAGCTTTGGTCGCAGCCAAACAAAAAGTTGGTTTCTGCAAGATATGCTTTCATCTTTCTGCCGAACCAGTATGTTCTATCTGCAATAATCAAAATCGCGATCGCTCGACAGTTTGTGTGGTAGGAGATTCCAGAGATGTTATTGCTCTAGAAAAAACAAGAGAATACCGCGGGCTATATCATGTTTTGGGAGGAGTAATTTCACCTATGGATGGTATTGGGCCAGAACAGCTTAATATAGAGGCGTTAGTACGTAGAGTCACCAAAGAGTCAGTAGAAGAGATAATTTTAGCGATTAGCCCGAGCGTAGAAGGAGAAACCACAACTCTATATATTAATGGACTCCTGCGACCCTTTACCAAAGTAACTAGAATTGCCTTCGGTTTACCTATGGGTGGAGATTTAGAATATGCCGATGAAGTAACCCTTGCCAGAGCATTAGAAGGAAGAAGAGAGCTTGATTAGCTAGAGACAGTCAATCTATAGATACTCATGCAGAAAGATAAAGATTGTGTTGCGAAAATAGGATTATGTATTCTTCTAGTTGTAATCTAATGTCAAGTAAAACTTTAGTATTAAAAATTATGAATATTGTAGCCATAATCGTGTCTCTTTTGGTAAGTGCTGTAGCTTTTTTTATTATCTCCAAGCTACCTACAGGAGTTAAGATCGAAAGCTTTCAAAAGGCTTTAATTGCAGCAGTAGTTTTTGGCATTTTAAATGCTATTTTGCATCCCGTCTTGGATTTGCTAGCTGCACCGCTTAACTTCGTAACTTTTGGTTTTCTCAGAGGTTTATTGACTCTAGTTATCAATGGTTTTATCTTTGGTTTGTCTGCCTGGTTAATCCAAGGTTTTAGACTGCAATGGGGTATTTGGAGTGCTTTAATTGGTGCATTTGCTTTAACTGTCATTAATCAACTTATATTTAGCTTGATACCTGCTATTGGATAAAGTTATAGTTTTTCATTGATAATATCTATTTTAAATAGAAGGCGATCGCATCATTAACGCGATCGCCTTTTTTAATCGTAATTGCGTTGATTTTATAATTAAGTGTTGTCGATCGCTGACTTTTGATTTTAGACAATTAATAATTAATAGTTAATGATTAGTAATAAACCTCAAACTTATGACTACTCCAGAAGATCGAGAAAGAGAATTTAACCTACGCGAAGCAGAATTGCAAGCTAAGGAAAGGGAGTTAAAACTCCGAGAGATGGAAACGGAAATATATCAAGAACAAAAACATCAAGAAGTAGACATCGAACCTCAGATGTATCGAACTCAAAAGCACAACCCCTCTGATAGTTCGATTCAGAAATTTGGCAAAAAAATAGTTAAATTTGCTAAGTTTGCTGGTTTTGTTGTGGGTGGCATTGCTATTATTAAAATCGGCTTTTTTGTCGGAATGTGGATCACATATTTGATTATGACAGGAATTATTGCTGCGGTAGGCTATCAAATTTTTCTGAGGGATGATTGAATTAATTCCTTGATGAAGTGTCTTAATTATCAGCCAAAAAAGTTTTGAATTTTAAACTATTTCCTTGAGGAACGAGGTCTTGTTCTAGATATTCCCGACAATGGTTGTGTTCGTCAGCTACTATTACCTTAGCTTGATGTCCTGTTTGCATCACAGAAGTGCGATCGCGATATTCATAGGCAATAATAATCAACAGATCTCTTGGTTTGCAGAGCAAGGCTGCACCACCATTGGGACAAATTCCTCCTTCTCCTGGCGTTCCTGGGATCGCATAAGTCGACCAACGTTTGCCATTATCTAGGTTGATGACATCTACTTCTTCTAAAGGAAGAATACCAACTCGATCCATTAAGTCTTGGTCAATAGTAATACTTCCAACATAGTTTACATTAGCTTCTGTTACTGTTACGCGATGAAGCTTGGCGTGCATTAACTTAATTTGACTCATTGATTCTCTTTTGACCTAACTATTTCTATCATAAACTCATCTATGGTTTTGTTGAGCAAGGAATAAACTAGAATTACGAACAGATATCTTGCAAACCAATAACCAATCTTTCAATTCCTAGTTTGGCAGTGGATGGTTGCAAACTACCATAAGCTACTCGTAGATAACAGCCATTTTCTATACCAAAAGTACTACCAGGAATCACTGCTACCCGATATTGTTTGACTAACTGCTTGACTAATTTTAAATCATCGAGCTTGGTATTGATTTTTAAAAAGAAATAAAATGCACCTGAAGCTGAAGAAACCTGGCAAAGATGGGGGATAGAGCGTAATTGGTTGCCTACAATCTCTCTAACTCTAGTAATTTGTGGGAGGTGTTGCTGACAATAAACAATTCCCGTTTTCAATGCACCCATCGCTGCATATTGGGAAACGACGGGAGGACAGATCAGGTTTGTATCTTGTACCTTTTCGATCGGCATTAAAAGATGCTGGGGAATGACCATATAACCAATCCGCCAACTAGCAAAACCATAGGCTTTGGAGAGACTAAACAAAGAAATAGTATGGGCTTCACTGTGAGGAAAAGAGCCAGGAGAATAGTGTTTCGCTCCATCATAGGTAAAATATTCATAGGCTTCGTCGCTAATATGATAGATACCTCGATCGCGACAGAGATCGTTTACCCCTTGGAGGCTATCAGCAGAATATACCGCTCCTGTGGGATTATTGGGGGAAATAGTGACAATTGCTTTGGTTTTGGGGGTAATTGCTTGAGAGAGGGCTTTTATATCTAGCTGATAGTCTTTAGTTGTGCTTACCAAGACAGGGTAACAGTTCGCTATGGCGATCGCCATTTCATGATTAAAGTAATAGGGCGTATTCAGGATAATTTCATCTCCTGCCTTGGTAATAGCTAGCATTGCATTCATAAATGCCATATTGCTACCTGCTGTCACCACAATCGAGTTTTGGTGATTGATTTCTATCTGATTGTCTGTGGCTAGTTTTGCCTGAATGACTGCTTTTAGAGGTTCAATTCCCGTAACACCTTGATATAAATGATTGTTCGACTCAGCCAAAAAAGATTGTAAAGATGCGATCGCTTGTTCTGGTGGCGGATAATTGACTACTCCTTGTCCTAAAGATATTGTCCCAGGATTATTTTGAATTAATTTCCCCACCAAAGGAATCAATGGAGACTGCACCCGATCCATACGGGAGATCAAATTATCAGAATTAAATGACATGAAAGACTACTGGTAATAGTTAGTAGAGAAAGCTCGTTTTTACCTATATTTTGCTTCAGTATGGTTTAAAAAGCTCTTATAGAACATTTTTATTTCAGAAATTCTGATTAGTTACTTTTAGAAGATTTATGATTTATCAGTAATATATCTATGGAAAAACAGCACTATTCCAGCAGAGAACAAAAAACTCAAGGCGATCGATTCTTTAAGCATTTTGAAGCCAAGATTAAACCACTATTGAGTAAAATTTATTCAGATCCCATAGTCGAACAACTTTTAACCCAAATATATGCCTTGATTCAAGAACATTTGGCTGATTCTCTGGCTGAGAATTTGAACAAATGGAGTCAGAACGAAGTTTTGATGATTACCTACGGCGATAGTGTTTACACTGCTGAGGAAAAATCATTAGTTACCCTTGCGCGATTTCTAGAACATCTTCAGGATACGATTACAGGGGTTCATATTTTGCCGTTTTGTCCCTACAGTTCCGATGATGGGTTTTCAGTAATCGATTATCTGCAAGTCGATCCAGAATTGGGAGATTGGCAAGATATTGAAAAAATTGCCGAAAAATTCGACCTGATGGCAGATTTGGTGCTAAACCACATTTCTAGCCAGAGTGAGTGGTTCGAGCAGTTTAAACAAGGAATTAAGCCAGGATGCGATTATTTTATTGAAGCAGATCCAGCCACCGATCTTAGTGCGGTAGTACGCCCCCGCAGCAGTCCACTATTAGTAGAAATAGATACTACAGCAGGTAAAAAGTATGTTTGGGCTACTTTTAGTGCCGATCAGGTAGATCTAGACTATACCAATCCTGATGTTTTGTTAGAAATCATCAATATTATTCTTTTTTATATCCAAAAAGGTGCTAAATATATCAGACTAGATGCAGTTGGTTTTTTGTGGAAACAGGAAGGTACTTCTTGCATCCATCTACCCCAAACCCATGCCCTAATTAAGCTATTTCGGGAAATCACCCAGATGATTAATCCTGATACCGCTTTAATTACCGAAACGAATGTTCCAAACCGAGAAAACTTAAGTTATTTTGGCAACCGCGATGAAGCCCATTTAATTTATAATTTTAGTCTGCCACCATTGCTGGTTAACGCTCTACTACAAGGTAAATCAGATCATCTTAAAACCTGGATGATGAGTATGCCCCCCGCACCATTGGGTTGTGCCTATTTTAATTTTACTGCTTCCCATGATGGTATTGGTTTGCGTCCCACCGAAGGATTGTTATTAGAAGATGAATATAACGCCATGCTAGAAACCATGGAACAGTTTGGAGGCAAAATTAGCATGAGGAGTAAGCCTGATGGTACCCAAAGCCCTTACGAAATTAATATCTCTTTGTTTGATGCTCTCAAAGGTACTGTCAAGGGGAAAGATGAATGGCAAATAGAGCGATTTTTGTGTTCTCAAACAATTATGATGGCTGTGGAGGGAGTTCCCGCATTTTATATTCACAGTCTGTTGGCGACTCCCAATGACTATGAAGGAATGGCAAAAACAGGACGAAATCGCTCGATTAATCGCTATAAATGGGACTACGAAGAGTTAAAACAAAAGCTCAATAATCCTAATTCAAATCAAACTATTGTGATGGGGGAAATGTCTCGGCGGATTCAAATTCGTCGTCGTCAACCAGCTTTTCATCCCAACGCTACCCAATATACTTTGCATCCAATGAATAAAGCCCTGTTTGCTTTTTGGCGACAAAGCATACACCGCGACCAAAGTATCTTTTGTATTAGTAATTTGAGCGATCGCTCTCAAGAATTACTACTATCTGATATCAATCTTATCTGTATCGATCCTTGGCAAGATTTGCTCAGTGGAGGAGTCATTCAAGATATTAACGATAGTTTGACACTACAACCCTATCAATGCGCCTGGATTACTAACAAATTTGATATATGAGGCTTGTTTCCTAATTCAACAATATGTGATTAATTTTGCCTAAGTACTTAACTAGCTGACTGCCTGACACAAGTAGCTGAAAGATAGACAGGGATAGATTGAAAGAAAAA
>NZ_JADWDC010000055.1 GCF_020640915.1 Waterburya agarophytonicola KI4
AAAGTTTTAACCAAACGACCTTATTATTTTATCAACTATTAGTGGGATAGGTTCAAAGCTGTTGACAACTAAAATATGATGAATTTATCCTAATTAAAATAGATTGGTTTTGTTGTGTAACAAAACCAATCTATTTGGTATGTGTGGTATGAAGGCAATAAACTTGACGGGATGCTTTTAGATGTTAATAACTTTCAGCAGAAGGTAAAAGTATTCTCTTTGGAGAGGATTATTACAGGAATCCCAAAGCTTGACTAGCGGGCATATTATGACTAATGGGGCATGTTGTAGTGGAAAAACGCAGATAAACCTTTAAGGTAAGGGATTTTTTCTCTCCATCAGACTTGAGAGTCGCGTAGAAATAAGAAACTATTAATAAATGAAATATATATATTTAAAATTACAATGGACAAATAATTTGTCAACAACTAAATATTGGACACTCAATTTGTCAATCACGCTTTGAAAAGACTTTTTTCAAAAAACAGACCTGCAAATCTTGTCTTCATGTTATTTCAGAGATTTTTAGTTTGGGTCAAATAATCTGTCAAGACGACATTTAACTTGGCAATCGACAGATGGTATTCCATTTGGCAAAGCTAAGAAAGATTTAAACCAATCGTATTTACATTCACCGCCACGGAAGCCCGAATGCATTCGGGCTGTCCGCCGTGCGGTGCTTTGCACCAAAATATTCTATATCATTCCAAGTTTCCGCTCCGCTTATCACGGCGCAGATAGTAATGGTAATGATATCAATTAACTGATGTAATTTAGTTCTTTCTAATCTTGGATCTTTAATCTCTGAAAAATATTCCGAGATTGTGGTTTTAGATTTTAGTCTCACTACTAAACACCACCAAAATTATAGGATTATTTTAGTTATCATACCATTCATTATGAGAGTTAATTCTATTTTCAATTAATGATTAATTATTATTTCAACTAAATTAAGCGGAGCTTTTCTAAATCTCATGTCATCGTTGCGAAGTTTGCAACACTACCTCTGTTGCTTCTTGACTTTTCTCTGTTTTTTGCTCAATTTGCTATTTTCGCTCAATTTAAGATGCATTTGCCCTGGGCTGTGCCAGGAGGAGTGCGCCAATCTTTATCGAATGAGGGAAAAATAAAAATTAGCGATCGCATCTCTGAAGCAAAGATAATTATTCTCAATGCCTTAGACAAGTTCAAAAGTTTGCTGACAAATTATCAAACAGAAGCACAAACCTTTGGTAACTTTCCTAGTTTGTTTATGGGGTTAGTCGGTCAAGATGGAGAGTGGGAACATTACGGTGGTAAGATTCGCTTTGTCGATAGTGGTGGCAATATCATTGCAGACCGACCGCCTCGATCCCACTCATTATCAAGAGTTTATCGCCGAAGCCGTCGAACCCTGGTCGTACTTAAAGTTTCCTTACTATCGTCCTTTAGGATATCCAGCTAAGAAAGATTCCTGTAATCTGCAAAATGGTATTTATCGCGTAGGACCATTAGCAAGATTAAATATTTGTAGTCGTATCGGCACGCCTTTAGGCGATCGCGAATTAGCAGAATTTAGAGATCGAGGTCACAGTACAGTTAATTCATCTTTTTTCTATCACTACGCACGACTGATTGAAATCCTAGTATGTATCGAAAAAATCGACCAATTGCTAGAAGATTCGGATTTGCAGAGCGATCGTCTGCGAGCCAAAGCTGGTATCAATCAACTAGAAGGAATTGGAGTGAGCGAAGCCCCTAGAGGCACTTTATTTCATCACTATAGAGTAGATGAAAATGGCTTGATGAAAAAAGTAAATCTAATTATTGCTACTGGACAAAACAACCTGGCTATGAATCGCACTGTCGCTCAAATTGCTAGATACTTCATTCGCGGAACTAAAATTTTAGAAGGAATGCTCAATCGGGTTGAAGCGGGTATCAGAGCTTTCGATCCTTGTTTGAGCTGCTCGACCCATGCGGTTGGTCAAATGCCATTACACATTCAGTTATTCGATGCTGACGAAAACTTGCTTGAAGATGTTTACCAAAATTGATGTTCAATAAATTGAAGCGATTAAGTAGCTCCACCTAATTAAACATCAAACGTTTAACAGCGTAATTTCCCAGTTGACCCCGATTTTCGATGCCTTCTTGAATTTCACTTTCGATGAGGTAATTTTACTCAACGTTCGTTGGTATTTAAAGTATCCTTTGAGTTATCGGAATTTAGAAGAGATAATGTTATGAATTTCCCGATCTACTTCAGCAAACAAATCATCTAAATCGCCATTATTCTCTAAAACTACGTCCGCAGCAGCGACTTTCTGGACTAAGGGGAGCTGGCTGTCGATTCGAGCTTCTGCTTGTTTGACAGTCAAACCATTCCTCTGTTGTAGTCTAGCAACTTGCATAGAGTGATCGCAGCTAACTACCCAAATTTCCGTGACAGTATTGGTTAAATTAGCTTCAAACAAAAGAGGAATATCCAATATTATTGTATGATCTCGAATGGTTTGTAATTCCAGATCGAAGCGATCGCGGACATAAGGATGAATTTGACTTTCTAGCCATTGCTTTTCTGAGTGGCTATTAAAAATAATTTCACCCAAAGCAGCACGGTTTAAAGTGCGATCGGGTAAGATAACTCTATCGCCATAACGAGTAAAGATAATTTGTAAAATTGGCGAATCTGGGGCTACGGCTTCTCTAGCATAAACATCTGCATCCAAAATCGGCAAACTATATTTTTCTGCTAGATAATTTGATACGGTGGTCTTACCTGTAGCAATTCCTCCAGTTAATCCAATTAATCTTTGGTTCATAATTTAATTTCAATGTCTCCCAAATTATTTATCTAACTAAAGAAAGTTTTTCTCGATCCAGAAGCTTGATAAACTGTTGCGAGATAATTCTAGATTAAGGAGCAAGAATTTTGTTAGACCAAAAAGCAAAAAAAACAATGCTACGGAAGATTCCCCACGGATTATATATCTGCGGAGTCAAGGAAGGGGAAGAAATGAATGGTTTTACTGTTAGCTGGTTGATGCAAGCTTCTTTTGAGCCACCTTTGGTGGTTAACTGTGTCAAAAAAGGGACTACTTCCCATGAGATGATTAAAAATACTCAAGTCTTTGCCATTAGCTTTCTCGAATCGGGACAAAAAGACTTAGCTGCATCTTTCTTCCAACCCAAAACTCGTGTTGGCAATAAATTTGAACATGTAGAATTTTATGAAGGTGAAGCTACAGGCTGTCCTATTATCCAAGATTCTTTGGGTTATATTGAATGTAAAGTAGTTGGTACAGTAGAAAAAGGGGACCATACTGTATATGTTGGTGAAGTAATCGCTTCAGGAGTTCATCGCGAAGGAGATCAGCTATTACTATCTAGTACGGGTTGGGAATATGGCGGTTAGTAATGATTAATAGTTGAAATGATAGGGGTATTTATTTCCCTATCTCCCATAGATGTGGGGAGTATATTGCCTCCCCATCTCCTAAGCTGTCAAGCATTTAATTTGCTTGTTGGGATTTTAAGTTATATTCTCAAACTTAATGTACAAAATCTAGCCAATTCTCCACTTCCTGCCAACCCAAACCTTTTCGCACAACTTCGGGTTCGTCGCTAGTAAAATCTAGAATAGTAGAAACTTTAAACCCAGGATCTATACTGTTATCAATAATTATATCTACTTGATTTTCCAAAGCATCGAATAAATAAGCTTTGTCTACATTCATCGTCGGGTAGTCGCCATCTTCATCTTTGATATGTGCCGAAGTAGAAACTACAGGATTGCCCAAAGTCTTCAATAATTCTTGACATAAAAGATTATTTGGGACTCTAATACCGCTAGTCTTACGTTTGGGACTCATTACTAGCTTTGGCACTTGTTTGCTGGCAGGGAGTAAAAAAGTATAAGGCCCTGGAATGAGATGTTTCATGATACGATAAGCGTGATCGCTGACTGTCGCATATTCAGAAATATTAGACAAGGAAGAACACAAAAAAGTTAAGGGTTTATCATTAGACATCTGCTTGATTCTTCTAACTTTTTCCACCGCAGACTTAACGCTAAGATCGCAGCCGATCGCGTATACTGTATCGGTGGGATAAAGCATTACTGCACCTTTTTTTAATGCGGTAGCAATTTGATCGATAGTTCTTTGTTGGGGGTTGTTGGGGTGTAGTTCGTGTAGAATAGCCATATAAATTACCTCATAATGAATAATGTTCTCGATCCAATCGATCGCGAGTAGTTTAGATGGTGTTTTATGGGCAAAATTTGTTACTTAGAGTGTCCTACAGGAATTGCTGGGGACATGTGTTTGGGCGCGCTAATTGATTGTGGTTTGCCCTGGCAATATTTAATCGATAGTCTTGGGCTTTTAGGTATTGAATCAGAATATCAACTAAGAACGGAAAAAGTTATTCGCAACGGACAAGCAGCTACAAAAGTTTATGTCAATTTGCAAGTAGAACACAAGCATACCCATGATGACCACCACCATCACCATTATCCAGCCAGACACCTGCCAGAAATTGAAAATTTAATAAAAAATGCAAGATTAAAAGATCGCGTCAAGGAATGGAGTTTGGCTATATTTAATCAACTGGCGATCGCAGAAAGTCAAGTCCACGGTATTCCCCCAGAAAAAGTACACTTTCACGAAGTAGGGGCAACCGATGCCATTGTGGATATTGTCGGCACTTGTATCGGTTTGGATTGGCTAGATATCGAAGAATTATATTGCTCTGCTATGCCTACAGGGGGAGGTACGGTAAAGGCAGCCCACGGACTGCTATCTGTCCCCGTTCCTGCGGTAGTCAAACTCTGGGAGACAAGGAAAGTACCAATATATAGTAATGGTATCAAAAAAGAGCTAGTTACGCCGACGGGTGCTGCGATCGCCGTAACTCTAGCATCGGGTTTTGGCGACCCCCCCGCGATGAAACTAACTAAAATGGGTTTGGGTGCGGGTTCTCAAGATTTTGAGATTCCCAATATTTTGCGATTATGGCTAGGGGAGAAGGAGACGGAGAGACGGGGAGAGAAGGAGACGGTACGAGAGACGGTGACGGTATTGGAGACTCAAATCGACGATCTCAATCCTCAAGCGGTAGCTTATACCTTAGAACAATTAATTGCTGCGGGAGCATTAGATGTCTTTACCCAAAATATTGGCATGAAAAAATCGCGATCGGGTATCCTTTTAACGGTTATTTGTCATCCTACCCTGGCTAATACTTGCAAGACAATTATCTTCAAAGAAACGACTACCCTGGGAATAAGAGAGAGAAATCAACAGAGGAATATTCTCGATCGCCAACTAAAATCTATCTCTACCAAATACGGTACGCTAAAAGTTAAAATTGCCAGTTGGGGAACAGGTAAAGAAAGAGAAGTTATCAACATACAGCCAGAATATGAAGACTGCGCTATTCTAGCTCGTAAACATAATATTCCTTGGAGAGAAATAGCTCAACAAGCAATTATCGCCTGGGAAAGCGATCGCTAATCGACAATTGACAATTAATTAAATATTTTTTACTCCATCCCTATGACTGAAACCGTTCTTGATGTTCGTCACTTGCAAGTCCAATTTACCACCGAAAGCGATCCCGTGGTAGCAGTCAACGATCTTAGCTTTCAACTAAGGAAAGGAGAAAAACTAGGTATAGTTGGCGAGTCAGGTTCGGGAAAATCAGTTACTTCTTTAGCAATTATGGGCTTAGTTCCCACTCCTGGACACATTACCGCAGGAAAGATTCTTTTTACTCCCGACAACAAATCCCAAGTCGATTTATTACAGGTAAACGAAGCCGAGCGTAGAAGCTATCGTGGTGGCGAAATTGCCATGATATTTCAAGAGCCAATGAGCGCGCTCAATCCCGTCTATGATATAGGTTTTCAGCTTACGGAAGCAATTTTACTACATCAAAAAGTATCATCCTCCGAAGCCAGAAGAAAAGCGATCGCCTTATTACAAGAGGTGCAGCTTTTATCCGACGATGAAACCCTGAAACAGCAATACCTTCGAGAAAATCCTAGTTCGTTACATAGCGATCGCGCGATCGCCGATTATATCAACCGACACAAGCAAGAAATACTAAAACGTTACCCCCACCAACTATCGGGGGGACAATTACAACGCATCACTATTGCCATGGCTATTTCTTGCAATCCCAGGGTTTTAATTGCCGACGAGCCGACAACAGCTCTAGATGTAACAGTTCAAGCTACTATCCTCGACTTGTTGCGAGATCTCTGCCAAAAGAGGGGAATGTCTCTGATTTTTATCACTCACGATCTGGGAGTAATTGCCGAATTAGTCGATACGGTGACGGTAATGTATCGGGGGAATGTCGTCGAGTCAGGGGATATTCAAACTGTTTTTACCAATCCCGCCCATCCCTACACCAAAGGATTATTAGCCTGTCGCCCTACCCTCAAACACAAGCTAAAAATATTACCCACAGTGGCGGATTTTATGGAGGTATCTACCACCCCCGAAGGGGAAATGAAAATTGTAGAAAAACCAACCAGTCTCGATCAAAAACTCAATGAAATTGTTACCGACAGCGCACAGCAAGCAAGATTAGACAAATTAGTCCAACAAAAGCCCATCATGTCTGTGGAAAAATTGCGGGTAGGCTTTCCCCTCAAAGGAGTTTTTGGCAGAACCAAAAAATATATGATGGCGGTGAATAATGTTTCCTTTGAAGTCTATCCAGGGGAAACATTAGGGCTAGTGGGAGAATCAGGTTGCGGTAAATCTACTTTAGCCAGAACTTTATTGCGCTTGATCCAACCGATGGAAGGAAATATCGTTTTTGATGGCGATAATATTACTAATTTATCTCTTAAAAGCCAAAAATTGCGATCGCTACGCCGACAGATGCAAATTGTCTTTCAAAACCCTTACAATTCCCTCAATCCGAGAATAAATATCGGTAAAGCGATCGCCGAACCTTTAGTCGTCCATAAAATAAAATGCGATCGCCAAAAGAAAGTAGCCGAACTTTTAGAACGAGTTGGTTTAAATCCCGATATGAGAAATCGTTACCCCCACGAGTTTTCAGGGGGACAAAGACAACGGGTATGTATTGCTCGCGCCCTCGCTTTAGAGCCTCAATTTATCATCTGTGACGAGTCGGTTTCTGCTTTAGATGTTTCCGTACAAGCGCAAGTTCTAAACCTCTTAAAAAAGCTTCAAGCAGACTTTGGTCTAACCTATGTTTTTATCTCCCATGATTTGAGCGTAGTTAAGTTTATGAGCGATCGCATTATTGTGATGAATAAAGGCAAAATTGAAGAAATCGATACCGCAGAAGAGATTTATCGCAATCCGAAAACAGACTATACTCGAAAGTTGATTAATTCTATTCCGACAGGAGAATTTTTGGGAACAAATAATACGTAGGGGAGTAAAGCTAGATTTTTGAAATGACCAAAGTTTTCAGAGTCTGACAAAAGAGGGCTAATTAAAAGGAGGAGAATACATCAAGCCACCATCTTTCCATAAGGCATTTTGTCCTCGTTTTAAGCGGAAAGGTTCGCCAATGTTGCGATCGTATATTTCTTGATAGTTGCCAACGTGCTTGATAATTCTAACAGTAAAATCATTACTCAATCCCATGGGTGAACCCAAGTCGCCATCCTTACCCAAAAAACGCTTAATTTCTAGATCCTGACTGTTTTTATAGGTACTAAGATTAGTGGAATTGATATTTAATTCTTCAGCTTGAATGAGAGCAAAAGTTACCCACTTGATTACGTCAAACCATTGAGAATCTCTATGTACTATTGCAGGGGCTAAAGGCTCTTGAGCGATTCTTTGAGGTAAGATTCGATGATATGTAGGATTAGCTAGTAAAATTTTACGTGCTACCAACTGAGATATATCTCCTGTAATAGCTTGACAAATATTGTGTTCGTAGGAATTATATAACGATTCTTTGTCAGAGATTACCAAAGGAGTATATTTAATATCTTCTTGAGTCATGTAATCTTCTAAATTATTGTAACTAGTAGTTCCCTCTGCAACACAAATTGATTTACCTGCAAGATCGGCAATTTTTTTGATGTCACTAGCTCGATGAACCATAATTCCTTGGGCATCATAAAATATAGGAGGAGTAAACTCCAAATTTTCATCAGTATCGCGACTGAGAGTTTGAGTAGTGTTGCGACTGAGTAAATCAATTTCTCCCGATTTGAGAGCAGAAAATCTTTCTTCTGTACCTAATTCGCGAAATTCTACTTTTTCGGGATCGTCAAATAATGCCGATGCTACAGCACGGCAAAAATCAACATCTATCCCTGCATATCTGCTATTGAAATCTACAAAGCTAAATCCTGGAATTTCTCCACTGATGCCACAAATGAGATAGCCTCTTTGTTTTACTACGTCTAAACGATTGCTATTGTGGTTGGATAGATTGGTGGTAGTAATATTAGCTTGAGTGATTTTTCCGCTACAACCGCCTACGGATGTTAATAAAGTTGCTATTAAAAATAAGAAGCTGCATTTTTGTTTCCACGCTATTTGACGCAACATAGATATTAAAATTAGATGATTATAAGTAATATAAAGGAAATCCTCTAACTTTATTTACCAATAAACTGGTCAGTTATCAATATTAGACAACTGACCAAGATTTAATTTAAGTGATTATATAATATGAAATTACATTTGTTTGGTTTCCATTACTTCAGTTAGTCGCTCAATCGAAGTAGTTAATCTTTCTTGAGCCACAACCACAGCATCAGGAGTTTCTTCAGCTAAAGCTTCTTGGCGAATTAGACGTTTTTTGGCTTTTTCAAAAGCTTGAACGATCGCATAAATGCATAAAGCAATTACAAGAAAGTTCAAAATAGCTGCCAAAAACAAACCATATTGAATACCACCAGCAGATAGATCTGCTAATTTGTCTACTCCAGCAGCTTTCATAGCTGGATTTAGAATTGCAGGGGTAATAATGTCGGCCACTAAAGAATCTATAATTTTACTGAAAGCCGCTCCAATAATTACTGCAACGGCGAGATCAACAACGTTACCGCGCATGATAAAATCGCCAAAACCAGATAAAAATCCCCCTGCTGCTTGTGTTCCTCTTCTAACCATAATTAATATCTCTCCTTTATAAAAGTTGTACTATTTCTGTTAAATAGGTAACTAATTATATGCGCTTCTCTAGAGAAATTAGATTTAGATTGAATGAACAAAATGGGTGATTTGTGTCGAAATAGCTTCTATTTTATTTTGAGTTTAATATCTCTAATTGTTGCCAACATAAATATAAAGCACGGGGTACATGAAAACAACCTTTCCATTTGCCACCTTTGAGGTTTAATAATACTTCTCCTCGTCGATTGAGATAGCCAAACCATTCTCCGCTATGGCGATCGCTAAAATGTTTCCAAGTATAGTCGTGTACTCGCTCAAACCACGACCAACATTCCGATCTTTGGGTTAAATTAAACCCCATTAATAAAGCTACTAGGGTTTCTAGATGCACCCACCATAATTTTTGATCCCACTCTAACCGATCGGGAGGATAGCCTTGGGCATCCATGAAATAGTAGATCCCTTCATATTGTTTGTCCCAACCAAAATTGAGGATCTTTAAAACTACATCAACTGCTCTATCGATTAACTGTCGATCGCTATTAAGACGGGCAATATCCATGATAAACCACATTGCTTCAATACCATGTCCAGGATTGATTAATCTACCATCAAAACAATCTAAATGCTGCCCCTCTGGAGTAACATTTTCGTACATTAATCCCGTATCTGCATCTAAGAAATCTTCCATTACTTCTCGGACGGTTTGGGCTAAAATTTCCTCTAACTGGGTATCTTCTAGCAACCAGTCCATTTCTAAGGATAAATTGGCTAAAATCATCGGCACTGCCAAGCTTTTTAGCGATCGCGTCCCTGGATAGGCTTTATTATATTTACCCTTGGGATTAATCTGACGGCGTAAAACATTATGATAGGCTTGAAGGGCAATTTCTCTGGCGAGATCGTCCCCAGAAGCCAAAGCATATTGGCTATAAGCCATGGCAGCAAAACAATCAGAAAAGATATTATAAGGCTGCACTAAAGGTTGTCCCAGTTTGTCTAGAGCAAAATACCAGTTACCATCCTTATCTCGTCCGTGTTGAGCGAGAAAATCCGCCCCATGTTTGGCAATTTTAAGCCATTCTGACCGCTTTTCCAAGCGATTGTAAAACATGGAATAAGTCCACAACTGTCGATTTTGCAGCCAAATAAACTTATCAGTATCGTAAACTTTGCCATTATTATCCAAACAGGTAAAATAGCCACCATTCGACCAATCTACTGAATGATTCGACCAAAAAGGAATCACATTATTTAATAGAGTATCTCGATATAAATCTGCTAAATTTTTAGCTTTCTGGTTCATATTTAGCTCTTAATTTAGAATAATTATAATTTAATGGATCGATCGCCAATATTGACTGGAGGATTTATCATAAGACATTAACCAGTTATGATTGAGGTGGGACTGTGGGCAAAAAGACATCCAAACAAGAGGCTCATTACAATCAAGCTCGTGCCAGCTTACAACAGGCTATTTCTTGGTATTCTGGTTTTCGTCGTCACGGCAATTCTCCTCCAGGAGATCGCCTACAAGCAACTGTTAAAAAAGATTTACAATATCTCCAGAGTGCTTTAGATAAACTAGACCGTCGCGCCATTCGCATTAGTACTTTTGGTTTGGTAAGTTGTGGCAAATCTTCCCTGATTAACGCTCTTTTAGAAGAAGAAGTGGTCGCAACAGGCCCATTACATGGTGTCACCCAATCTCTAACTATTTTGCAATGGAATCCTTTTCCCGAAGATGGGTTAGCAGTAGAATTAATTGATACTCCTGGATTAGACGAGGTAGCAGGAGAAGCCAGGGCGACCATGGCGCGAGAAATAGCACAAAAATCCGATCTGATTTTATTTGTCGTGGCGGGAGATATTACCAAAACCGAATATGAAGCATTGTGCGAACTGAGAAGTACCCAAAAGCCTTTAATTTTGGTCTTTAATAAGGTAGATCTTTATCCAGATAGCGATCGCCAAAAAATTTATCGCCAACTACAGCAGCTAAATGCCGAACGCAGTAGGGGTAGTTTAGAAGATCTTATTACTACTCAAGAGATTGTCATGGTTGCAGCCCAGCCTCAACCAATTCAGGTTAGAGTAGAATCAGCCGACGGTACGGTAGAAACTAGTTGGGAAAATCCCGAACCCCAAATCGAAGAATTGCATCAAACAATTTGTCATATCTTGCAACAAGAAGGTAAATCATTGCTGGCTTTGAATGCTCTGGTACAAGGAAGGGATGCAGAGGCTAATATTGCTCGCAAGACGGTTGAATTGCGTCAAACAGAAGCAGAGCAAATTATTAATAAGTATGCTCGTTATAAAGCGATCGCTGTAGCAGCTAATCCAGTTATTTTCTTGGACTTGGTGGGGGGATTTGTGGCAGATTTAGCTCTGATTCGCTCTTTATCTAAGTTATATGGACTGCCCATCACTACCTACGAAGCAGGAAACCTCTTGAGACGTATTGTAGCTAGTTCTGGTGGTTTATTACTGGGAGAGGTGGGTAGTAGTTTGTTTCTGGGAGTTGGTAAAAGCGGGGCTATATTAAGCAGTGGGTTTGACAGTACTGGAGCGATCGCAGCTTATCTGGGTACAGCTACAGCCCAGGGAGCGATCGCAGGATATGGGACTTATGTCGTTGGTCGAGTCGCTCAGATCTATTTAGAACAAGGCTGTACTTGGGGAGAAATGGGAGCTTCGACCTTGATCAAAGAGATTTTAGATCGGGTCGAACCAAATACGATTATGTACCGTTTACGTCAAGAATTGCTGGGATAATTATTAATTATGATTTATTAGCGATCGGCAGTTAATTCAATTTGACTTTGACTATTTTCTTCCCCAATTAGGTTTGCATTCATTGAAGATAGAGCCACAAACACGAACGTACCCACGATCGCCATAATTGTGATAAATTGCGTGCTATCGAAATGATATTGACTACTTTTTAGCTGTTGCAAGCAATTTTCATATTCTTGAAGGGTCATGGACAATTCATTATCACAATCTCTTAGCTGAATATAAATATTATTTTCAATCTGCCTGAGATTTTTGATATTATTTGGTCTGGTTTCTAACAATACGGCAATTATATTACGAGTAATAATCATGATTAAATTTGGCTGTTTTATAATATTTTGATTTAACTACTTTTTTCCATTAACTACTAAAAATTCACTCCATTCAACGATCCCGATCGCACTTACAAATTTTATTAAACAAAAAATAACTAATCAGATGAATCAAGTTACTATTCGCGTTCCTGCAACTACCGCCAATTTAGGAGTTGGTTTTGACTGCATTGGTGCAGCCTTGACTATGGCTAATCAATTTCAATTTACTGTTGTCGATACAGAGAATAAACTCACTATTACAACAGAAGGTGATGAAGCAGATAAAGTGGGAACGGATGAGAGTAATTTAATATATCAGTCTTTTCTTCAGCTTTATCAAAAAATCAAACAAACACCCCCTAATATAAAGATTGCAATAAAGCTAGGCGTACCTCTTTCTAGAGGATTGGGTAGTTCTGCTACGGCAATTGTGGGGGGGTTATTGGGGGCAAATCACTTGGCAGGAAAGCCTCTGAGTCGGGAGGAAGTAATGGCGATCGCCATTGCCATTGAAGGTCATCCCGATAACGTCGTCCCCGCATTATTGGGCAACTGTCAGCTATCGGTAGCTGATGGAGATATTTGGCAGATTAGCGAGATTTCTTGGCACGAGGATATTATTCCCGTAGTAGCCATCCCTAATTTTGAACTGTCTACAGAAGAGGCGCGTTCGGTGTTACCCGATAGCTATAACCGTCAGGACGCTATTTTTAATATATCTCGCATGGGTTTATTGATTAGAGCTTTAACTACTAATAACAGAGAATGGCTTAAAACAGCACTAGCAGATAAGATACACCAACCTTACCGCCAACAACTAATTACTGGTTACGAGCAACTGCATCGTGCTGCTATTTCCGCAGGTGCTTATGGTATGGTCATTAGTGGTGCGGGGCCTACTTTACTAGCCTTGACAGATAAAAATAACGCCGATGGCGTGGTGCGATCGATGTCCGAAGCCTGGAGTAAATTGGGTATAGATGCAACAGTGCGATCGCTCTCCCTCGATCCTGTCGGTGCAACAATGTTGTAGCAGATCCCCATTAATTTTACTCAATGCAGATATTAGAAACACCCAGGCTGATTATTAGATATTTTACCATTAGAGATCTTGAAAATCTTTCGCCCATTTTGGCAGATCCTCAAGTTATGGAATTTTCTATTATTGGAGTTCACAATTCCCAGCAAATCAGACAGTTTATCGAACAACGATTGCTCTCATACATCGAGCCTGGCTTCGGTTTGTATGCTTTAATTGATAAACAGACTAAAGAACTTATCGGCTACTGTGGCTTTTTTCTCCAAAAGATAAATGCGGATCGGGAAGTAGAAATAGGCTATCGTTTGGCTACAAAATATTGGGGACGAGGTTTGGCTACCGAAGCAGCACAAGCTCTCTATCAATACGGTCGACAAAAATTTGATTTTAAGCGTTTTGTCTGTTTAATTGAACCTGATAATATTCGTTCGATTCGCGTAGCTCAAAAGCTAGGAATGAAGTTAGAAAAACAGATAATATATTATGGTATTAACGTAGAAATGTATACTGTCAATATAGATCAATTTTGATATTTAAGATCGAAAGTTACTTATTTTTTATGAATAGAATCTTCCCAATTAACAGTAGATCTAGAGCGAACTTTTCTGGCATTAGCTGCATTATCATCTTGATCGCTCAGTTCAGCTAAAATAGGTTTTACTAGCCTAACAATATTTTTCCAAGTCAAATCTTTTTTGGGTAAATAATTAGCTAATTCTTGCAAAGCTGCTTGAGCTTCTCTAATATCGCGGTCGAGATTTTGATCGTCTTCAGCAGTTAAAGGAGTAGAACTACGCAATAGATCTTTTTGAACTGCGGCAAATCCTTTACGAACTTCTTGAGTAATTTTTACACTATAATCCGAACGCCCTTTGATTTTTTGCTTATTAAATCCTTGTTGGGAAGAAGCATACAAAGCGGGTAATCTATTCAGAGCATAAGTAGATACTTCAATTGGGTTAATAAATTTCTTAATATTGCTAGGAAGACGATTTATTTGTCGATCAATTTCTTCTGAAACCAATATTTCCATAACATTGCGATTAACGTAATCGCTTTCAGGTTTATTAATGTTCATTTTGCTAACTTTTGCTAAATAACTATCTTTGAGCAAATAAGAATTACAATATAAAATCTTACTCTTCCTATATATACATAAATAATCGTGATTGCCTAGCGGTAAATACTTTTAAATCTAGAAAATTCACTTAATTTTTATGTTATTTACTCTGCAATCTCAATTCCTTTATCTAAAACTTAAATTAGCCCTCAGAAAAAATACTGACTATTTGTTTAATATTTTTTATTGTTACCCAATGAATTAACAAAGCGATCGCCTTGTTATTAAACCGAACTCAAAGTTAAAGCGATCGCTTTTTCACGAAAATAACTAAATTGAAATTATTGAATATATTTGGTCACATCTTCGCCACAATCATCAGCTAAATAAGATAGGGAACGAAAACGCAGCATTGTAAATTGCTCGTATAAAGGGTTGAGTTTACATAAAGGAGGAATATGGGCAATCTTGCGTCCAAATAAGTTTATATCTCGTTCAAAAGGACATTGAGGTGGAATCACCTTGCAGACAAATTTAGCCAGACGAGGATCTTTTACTTCCATCCCCTCAAGCCAATCTTTAATGGGATGAAGTACGTCTACCCCCGCTTTAGAATCTTGTGAGGGGGGAGTTAGGGGAGAAGCAGTACCAGCACTATTTGCTTGCTGTGCTTCTAGTTCTTCTTCTGATTTATAGAGGGTACTTTCTAAAGATTTTAAAGCTTCGACTTTAATTTCCAAGGCATCGCTAAATTGATGCAGCAATTCATATTCGGGAGTAGAATAAACCCCATCAGCTACCGCTACCAATACCGCAGTACGTAAGAAATTTTCGGCAGTATGGGGATCTTTTCCCAGGCTTTGAGCGAGTTCTTCGGGAGTAATTGTGTCTAGGGTATTAACGCGATCGATATCGGCTAAATCTTGAGTTAGTTGGGCGATTAAATCTTGTTCTTGGGGATCGTAATGTCCGTCGGCTAACGCCACAGTATATAAACCTCTTAGCCAAGCTACAATTTGGCGATCGCTATAGGCGGATTCTGTAATAGTAGTAGTCATAGGAGCTATCTTTAATTATGTGTTTTAATTATGTGTTTTAAAAAAGGCTATTTGTATTAACTCCACATAGGTCGTAACGAGGGAGTTAATGCACCATTAGAGGATGTCCTCTGCAATATATCATAGCTAAACCCTGGGGTAAAAATTCTTCAAATTAGCCGAACCCGAAACTGTAAAATAGAAGTTAATTAAAATTTTTAGTAAGAATTTGTCAGAGGTACTATTCAAGAAATTATATTGCAGGTAACAGAACAAAACGAACGTCTTGATCGCTGGTTATCAAGCCAGCTAACCGACATTTCCCGTTCTCGCATTCAAAAGTTAATTGAGAGTGGTAATGTTAGGTTAAACGATCGCCTGTGCCACAGTAAGAAGGTGAAAATTGTTCCTGGCGATCGACTTTTAATTACTATTCCCCCACCAGAAAAACTAGATTTAACTCCCGAAAATATTCCTCTCGATATTTTGTATGAAGACGAGCATCTAATTATTGTCAATAAACCCGCAGGAATGGTGGTTCATCCCGCACCAGGACACTATAGGAGTACCCTAGTTCATGCTTTACTTTATCATTGCCAGACTTTAGCAGGTATTGGGGGAGTAGAACGTCCTGGTATCGTTCACCGTATTGATAAAGATACTACGGGGGCGATTGTGGTGGCTAAAAGCGATCTCGCTCATCAAAATTTACAGGCGCAAATTAAAGCTAAAACTGCTCGAAGGGAATACTGGGGAATCATGTACGGTTCTTTTTCTACAGAATCAGGTAAAATCAATGCACCCATTGGTCGTCATCAAAGCGATCGCAAAAAAATGGCAGTTGTTACCTTGGAAAAAGGCGGAAGAGAAGCTGTTACCTACTGGAAAACTCTAGAGCGAATTGGTAATTATAGCTTGATGCAATTTCTCTTAGAAACAGGACGTACTCATCAAATTAGGGTTCATTGCGCCCATCAAGGAAATCCCCTATTAGGAGATCCTATCTACGGCTCGAATCGTTCCCTTAAGGTTAATTTATCGGGACAAGCACTTCATGCAAGGCAATTGTCTCTATCCCATCCTATTTCAGGCAAATTAATTACAGCGATCGCACCATTACCATTAGAGTTTACCAAACTCTTGCAAGTTTTACGCAACCGAAATTAATTTATTCTTATGATCTTTTCCATAGATAATATTCTTTCCCCCGAAGAAATTAGCGAAATCAAGCAAGTTTTAGAACGAGCAGAATTTGTCGATGGTAAACTTACCGCAGGATGGCACGCTAAATTAGTCAAAAATAACCAACAATTAAAATCAGGAACATCTCAAAAAGAACTCAAGGCAAAAATTTGCGCTGTCTTGTTTAAAAATGCCCTATTTCAAACTACAGTTCGCCCTAAAACAATTCATTCCATTTTATTCAGTCGCTACGACCAAGGGATGTCTTACGATACTCATGTAGATAATGCCTTGATGAAAAACAACGGTAGTTTTTGCCGTTCGGATGTATCTTTTACCTTGTTTCTCAATTCCCCTCAAGACTATGAAGGGGGAGATTTAACTATAGAAGGAGTGCAAGAAGAACAACATTACAAACTAGATGCAGGTTCGGCTATTATCTATCCTTCCACTACTCTACATCGCGTTAACCCCGTTACTCAAGGTACGAGGCTAGTTGTGGTAGGTTGGGTACAAAGTGTGATTCGAGATGCAAGCGATCGTGAAATTCTTTTTGACTTAGAAACTGCAAGGCGAGCAATCTTTGCCAAATCAGGCAAAACCCCAGAATTCGACCTTATTTCTAAAAGTATTGCCAATTTGTTGCGCAAATGGGCAGATATTTAACCATCGTTAATCGTCGATCGTTTAGAAGCACTTTCACTACAAAACTAAAAAACCCAACAAGAATAATTTCTTATTGGGCTGATAACTGATAACTGATAGCTCAGTTAAGGAGTGTTAAACATCAAGCACCATAGAACTTACGGGTTTAGCACAACAGGTTAAAATTTCTCCCGCTTCCAAACCCCTCAAAGCGTCATAATCTTCTTCGTAAGTTACTTCACCTTTTAAAACCTTCGCCGTACAAGTACCGCAAGTACCCGCGCGACAGCTACTTTCGATCTCTACTCCCACTTTTTCCGCTGCATCGAGAATATATTCCCCTTCGCTACAGGCTGCTTCTTTCCAAGAGTTAGCTAGAAATATTTTAGTTTTAGTCGAACCATTTGCCGAACCATTAGAATCAGATTTGAGAGTTTCGACTACAGGCGCAGACTCTTCTATTGTTACGCCATCTTTTAGCTTGGCATTAAATTTTTCAATTAATAAACTACGTAACGTTGTTTTAAGATCGTCTAGCGCAACCCCTTGATTAATCGCCGTACCTAATTCCGCACCATGACCAACTTTACCACCGCTATAGATTTTTGCTCCTGCTACGGCTTTTCCATCCTTACGTACCTTAGTTCCCATTAAGCCGATATCTCCTGCCTGGGGTTGTCCGCACGAGTTAGGACATCCCGTCCAATGTAAGCGAACTCGTTGGGGAATATCTAATTCTGCGTCTAATTCTTGAGCTAGTTTTAAGGCTGTTTGTTTGGTTTCGATAATGGCAAAATTGCAATATTGCGCCCCCGTACAAGAAATAACCGAACGAGTTAAAGTACTGGGATCGATCGCAAACTTCTCTAATAATGGTTCGGTAAGGAAAGTATCGACATTTTCGTTAGCAATGTAGGGAATAATTGCATTTTGTTCCACCGTGAGGCGAATTTCACCGTTACCATATACTTCTGCTAGCCTAGCTAATTCAAACATTGATTCGGCATTTAAACGTCCCATAGGTACGTGCAAACCAACATAACTATAGCCTTCTTGCTTCTGGGGATGTATTCCTAAATGATCTTTTTTATCTTGGGTAATCTCGTCTTTTTCCGCAGCAGATGCTAGAGGTTTGCCGAATTCTTTCTCTAGTTCGTTACGGAACTTTTCGACTCCCCAGGTTTCAATTAACCACATCATACGGGCTTTGGGACGACTTGCTCTTAATCCTTCTGCGGCACCATTCTGGGTATATACGGTTAAAACAGCGCGAGAAAATTCTACTATATCGTCATCATTTGCAGGAAGCCACACCCCCAAAGGAATAGATTCTGCACAGCGCTGCGCGGATAAATAACCACCCACTAAGACATTAAAACCAAGTACTCCATCTTTGTATGCAGGAACATAAGCTAAGTCGTTTAATTCTGCATGGATAGAATTATCTCTCGCCCCTTCGATCGCAATATTGAACTTGCGGGGTAAATTGGTAAAAGCATAATTACCCTCGCCATTATTGGTAATCATGTCTTGAACTTTCTGGTTCATTTGGCGAGTGTCGATCAATTCATCGGGATCGATACCAGCTACAGGAGAACCCGTTAAGTTACGCACGTTGTCCATTCCAGATTGAATACTGGTTAAACCAACTTCTTTAAATCGATTAAACAATTCGGGAATATCTTCTAAACGCACTCCCCGCAATTGAATGTTCTGACGGGTAGTAATGTCCGCCGTACCATTATCGCCATAACGCTCAATTCCCCCAGCCAATACTTTCATTTGTTCGCTAGTAATAACTCCATTGGGAACGCGCATCCGCACCATAAATTCCCCTGGAGTTACAGGGCGATAAAATATCCCCAACCACTTGAGGCGGGTTTCTAAATCTGCTTTGTCTACTGCTTCCCAACCTATCTTGGCAAAATATTCTAGCTCATTTTTGACATCTAATCCATCTTTGGCTGCTTTTACTTTCTCTACCTTGTTGAGTTTAATTTTGGTGTTGGCTTCAGTAGTCATAAATCTAGACCTTGAGGTATGTTATGGGTTGAGTATGGGAAAAAGTTCTGATTAATCTGATTAAAAGTGTTTTGGGTAGTTTGTAGATACGAGATTCGTGATTACTTAATATGATTGTGTAGATCTGTTTGGGTATTTTGTGTTTTTTAATACAAAATAGATTTTTTTATTCGTATATTGCATCAAGTCAATCCTTTTAATACATACAAAGCTGAGATCAAAATTTCGATAGAGAAACGACTTCCATTTTTTTAATTGAAGCAGGATTAGGAACGTAATTTTGTTAACCGCGATCGCTTTTGAGAAATTAATTTTAAAAATGATTGGATGCAAGATCCTTTTTTCGATCCCCAATCAAGTAATTTGAATTATCAAGATCCTGTTGAAGATTTTGATTGGTATAATTAAAGACTGTGCTTAAAATAAATAAAACTTATTTACTAGATTGATTTATTTTTATTTGGCTAGTTTGAAGAATGAAGGATACATATTCTTATATTGAATTTGAGTTTAATAGTTTAGAGAGATTCCATAATTTACAAAAGATGTTCTTGAAACTAAAGGAAGTGAAAGACGAATTTAGGAAAGACATTAATTTGGAAGATAAACAAAATGATTTGAACTATAAAGATCCAGTTGATGATTATCAGTGGAAAAATTATCTAGATGAGAAAGCGATCGCCCACTTTAAAAATACATTTGATTTCAATAGTGAGGAAGGGATAATTTATTGGAAACTTTTGGAATTAACCGAACCTGAAAATCGTTTAGATCATCCTTTTTTTAAGACTCCTGGCAATTGGGATTTTGAATCTATGTTGGACGCTATTTTCAATGGCTATTATGTGTTGATAGATTTAGTAAAAGAGAAAAGAGATCGGGGATGTTTGTATTATCAACCTACGGCTTATCCTTTTGGCGGTTCGGATAGTTTGGTAGAATTAATTAAATCTTTTGGTAATAGGATTACTTATAATTCTCGATCTAAACATAGTAAACCTGTAATTGAATCCCAATGGGATTATGAATTAGCTAAAGAGTTGGTTAGGCAAGGTATTGGTTTTACTCCCGAATTGTTACATAATTGGAAGATTTGATAATGAGTTTGTTTTACCCCCTAACACCTCAATCACCTCTTGTCCAAACTGTCGTAGGCGAATAACATTACGGGCGAGTTCTGGTTCGGCAGCAATCAAGCCAAATACGTTGCGAGCAGCAGGATCGCTATCCAAACCCATTAATAAATCGGGAGCGCTAAGATGAAAAAAGCTGAGAGCATGAGACTGAATTATCTGACCCAAATTCATCAGACGACGTAATTTCTCCGCAGCAGCAGGAATATTAACTGCCAAAGCAGGCGATCGCCTGCTTTGGCAGAGGCTAGTAAATGACTTACAGGACAAATACCACAGATACGCCCCGTAATGCCAGGCATTTCCCACAACGGACGACCTTCGCAGAACTTCTCAAAGCCTCTAAACTCAGTGACATGAAACCGAGCATCCTCTATCTGTCCTGCATTATCCAAATGAATTGTAATTTTGTCCAACAACTTAGACATTGTAGCCTAACTTTACATTATCTACACACAAGGTTTGCTTGTGTAGGCTACAATACGAATATGTTGATTTTAACTTATGAGTACAAACTAGAACCAACTTCCGAGCAGGTCGATCGCATTGAGAACACGCTTGATGTATGTCGTTCTGTATGGAACTTTGCGCTCTTGTATCGTAAAGACTGGTGCAAGTCTCGTAAGTCATTAATCAATGCTTGCTCGATTGAACGTGAATACATCATGTCAGTCGATGAGCCATTCCCTAACTACCATGTACAGGCAAAACAGTTAACAGAAGCCAAGAAAAATAATGACTTTCTCAAGTCTGCTAATGCTCAGGTTTTGCAGCAAACACTGAGGACATTAGACAGAGCATGGGATGAGATGAAGGCAAGAGGTTTCGGGTTTCCTCGCTTCAAAAACAAGTACCGATTGAGATCGTTTGTTTTTCCTCAGTTAAATAAAGACCCAATATCTGTTGACTCAATTAAATTGCCTGGACTCAAAGAAGTTAAATGGCGAATGTCTCGTCCGATTCCTGATGGGTTTGTTCCCAAGCAAGCAAGAATAGTAAGAAAGGCATCTGGTTATTTTGTGATGCTGTCACTACAGCTAAATATTGATGTTCCTAATTCTTGCCCTCACGGACATCCTAGAGGTTTAGATTTAGGTTACGACAAGTTTGTAGCTACCAGTGACGGACTAGAGATTAAGCGACCTCGATTCCTCAAAACTCTACAATACAAGCTTAAATTGCTGTCTCGTAGACTGAGAAATAAACAAAAAGGTTCAAGTAATCGGCACAAGTTAAACCAAAAAATAGCTCGTCTACATCAGCGTATATCTGATACTCGTAAAGACTGGCACTTTAAGTTAAGCCATCAACTTGTCAGCGACGCAGGAATGATATTTATTGAGGATATCAACTTTGTCTCGTGGCAAAGAGGAATGCTCTCAAAACAAAGTGCTGATGCTGGTTTCGGTCAGTTTGTGAGTATTCTTGAGTGGGTATGTTTTCTCAGAAATGTGTATTTTGCCAAAGTCGATAAAGATGGCACAAGCCAAACTTGTCCTAACTGTGGCGCACATACAGGCAAAAAGACTTTAGATGTCAGAGTTCATTGCTGTCATGAATGCGGATATACAACCACAAGAGATGTGGCAGCTAGCCAGGAAGTAAGAAATCGTGGAATCTCTGCGCTAGGGCATAGCGTAGCTCAAAATGTCTGTAGACTGGAAGCGACGGGGAGCATTGGTCACAATGTTCTAGTTGGCACGGGACGAAGCAGAAAACTAGCATCGTGAGGTGTTAGAATCTCCCGTTAAAAATCTTTGATTTTAACGGTGAGAGCATGTCAATCTGGTAACTGGATCGATAATTATCTTTTGGGACATTTTGGTTAGCGGTTGGTTGTCAGTTGTAAATCAAAACTTCCTACTTCTGAACTCCTGACTCCTGATACAATGCAGGGCTTGGTCATGATATCGCAAACTCTTACTTGTCTGGGATCTAGACCTCTTGCTGGTTAGAAAGACCTATCATTTAGTTCTTTCTATCTTTAAGGTAGATTAATAAATTGAAGAAATTGTGAGGAATTTGATTTCGGGGATCGATAATTCACTATGAAGAAGCAAGTTTATTCTGTTTTTTAAACTTTTTGCGACAGAATCTGCGATCGCACTTGTTCCCAATAACTAAATAACTAAATAACTAAATAACTAATTTTGAAATAGTTCTCTAACGTAATCTTCGATAGTACTATTAGCGGAAATGAAAGCGACCTTAATGGTGGGGGAATTTTTATTCGTGGTGCAGCCAGTTCGGGAGCTAGTCCCATCGCGATCGCCAATTCTACCTTTCTCCGACAACAACGATATTTAAAGCCTTTCTGTATTAAGCATTAAGCACTTTGAACCCATTCATAAAATTCAATTTCCTCGTTGTCACATTTCTTCTGACAGGTTTCGCATTCTTCAGCGGTAGCAGATTTTTGAACTACGCCCTTTTGCATTAAACTTTCCAGCATGGGATTAAGAGTCTGGCGATCTACTTGTAGATAGAGTTTCATCTCGGCAATGGAAACCCGCTGAAAATTGCAGACAAATTCTTGTAATTCTTGTAAGTTCACGATCGCAATCTCTAACTAATCTAGACTTGAGATAACTCTAGCCGATTTATTTTTGTTTTCAGTCAAATAAACAATTTTTGTAATAAATCACATAAATATTTATTGAAAAAGCAATAACCTGCGCTTTCCTTTATGCAAAGCGGTATCCTTTAGGGCGTTACCCTTTCTAGAAAGATCGGGTACTTAAGATACCAAATTAGACGATAGCTTTTAACAATTTGGCTAGTATGGAAAATAAGAATAGTAATCAAAGAGATCGATCTGGCTTTGGAATATGCTCAAAGTCGTGGCTTGTTTCCCCATGATATTCATGGAGGCAATGCCATGATGTTAGATGGCAAAGGATTAGTAGTAGATATCTCAGACTTCTTAAAACCCGAACCTTGTTTGGCTTGGTCGGATCTGAAAATTGCCTACAATTGGCTATATTTACCTCTGTTTTCTTGGCATCGATTACCGTTGCCCTATTTCATTTTAGATCTAGTACGTTTCATGTACCGTCTTTGGCGAAGCTGGCGAAAAGTTATTAACTTCAGTCATTAAACCAGCTACAGATGGGATTTATTGTAATTGTCACCAAAAAAGCGATCGCATTGTTCGCAAAACATAATCAATCTCCTTCTCTGTTGTTTTTAATGATCAATAACTAAACTTCTTGATAAATTTGTTGTTCTCGATTGATGAAAATATCCGCTAAAGCTTCGTAAGCTTCCGTCCAAGCTGCTATAACATTAGGAGTAGCAGCATCTCCCAATACATCTTGAATTGCCTTTAACAAACATTCCCCCACGACGGGATACTGTTCTGGCAAGACATGGGTAGCAACATGACGGTGGGCAATTTTATCCACGGCTGTTTTTAATGCCCCTAAATCGTCAATATGGGTAGCGTAAGCATATACCGCTGTAGCGAGTTTGGCTGGCTGACTACCGTTGGCTTGTGCCGACATATCAAACTGGGACTTTACTTCGGGATGGGTGGCAAACATGATTTCATACATCCGCTTTGTAATGGTTTTGCCATGTTTTTTCAAGACGGGGGCAGTAGATTTAACAATGTCGATAGTTTGTTGGCTAATTTCCTGGGTCACGATCGCTTACTCCGATAAGATGAGATTGAGGTTAGTTGTCATGAGTCAGATCCAAACTCGATACTCTTACTTTGACATCAAGTTTTCGTCCCGTCTTTGAGGTAGCTCATGTTTGGCGATAAAGTTTTGTTATGTTTATCTTCAGTCAATCTTGGAAATGCAGGTTTAATCTTCAAAAATATCCAATTGTTCGATCGCTTTACCATCTTTATCTTTCTTGGGCTGTGTTTGTTGAATACCCTTACGTAAGCCCAAAGCAATTTTACTGTGTTTTTCTATTTGTCCCATTACCTGTCTAGCCCTACTTATTACCGAAGGAGGCAAACCTGCAAGTCTTCCTGCTTCAATACCATAAGATTTGCTTGCGCCACCCGCAGTTACTTGATGGAGAAAAATAATCTTATCCGCCATTTCTTTAACGGTGACTTGATAATTGGCTACGTTGCTTAATATTGATGCGAGTTCGTTTAACTCGTGATAGTGAGTAGCAAAAATAGTTCTACCTTGAATATCCGTAGCTAAATATTCCGCTACCGCCCAAGCAATGGAAAGCCCGTCAAAAGTAGCCGTACCTCTGCCGATTTCATCGAGGAGGATTAAAGATTTAGGGGTGGCGTGGTTGAGGATATTTGCCGTTTCGTTCATCTCCACCATAAAGGTAGATTGCCCTGTAGCTAAGTCGTCTACCGCACCAACGCGGGTAAAAATGCGATCGCAGATAGCAAGTCTTGCTTCTGTTGCGGGGACATAACTACCAATTTGAGCGATAAGTTGAATTAAACCTATTTGTCTGAGATAACAGCTTTTACCACTAGCGTTAGGTCCCGTTAGAACGATCAAATCTGGATTATCTTCGCCCATTTGTGCGGAATTGGGGACAAAAAAGCCTTCCCCGATAGATTGTTCCACTACGGGGTGTCTCCCTTCAACGATTTTAATCTCTCTTCCTTCTACCATTTCAGGACAACAGTAATTTTGATAGACGGCAATTTCGGCTAATCCTGCTAAAACATCGATCGCAGCGACTGCTTTGGAAATGGTACGAATTTCTTGAGCTTTTTCGGCGACAGTATTTCTTAATTCGGCAAAGATGTCGTATTCGAGACTGCTTAAGTCATCTTTCGCTGTGAGTATTCTGGTTTCTCGCTCTTTTAACTCCGAAGTGATATATCTTTCTTCGTTGGTTAAGGTTTGCTTTCTTTGATAATTATCAGGGGCTTGACTGGCTTTGGAACGAGGCATACTGATATAGTAGCCAAAAGTTTTGTTATAGCCGACTTTAATATTAGCTACACCGACTCTTTCCCTTTCGGTTACTTCCAAGTTAGTCAGCCATTGCTTGTCATCTTCTAGTCTTTGACGAATTTCATCCAGCCTGGAATCTACTCCATCTTTAATTATGCCCCCTTCTTTTAATAAGATAGGTGGTGCGTCTACCAATCTTTCTACGACGTATGCGCCTAATTCTTCCAATTCTGGAGGGACATTGTGTAAGGCTTTTAAATAGGGAGAAGAACCAAAAGATGCGATCGCCGATAAATCGCTTAATTTGATCAAAGATTCGGATAAAGCCAACAAATCTCGTGCATTTGCCGTACCAGAACCCACTCTACCTGACAATCGTTCTATATCATATATTTTACGCAGCATAGAGCGCAAATCCTGGCGCATAGAAGTATTTTCCACTAGCTCTTTAATCGTGCTTTGTCTGGCTGCTATACCCTTGATGTCGATTAATGGTTGCAATACCCAACGGCGTAATGTTCTTCCCCCCATAGCCGTCATAGTGCGATCTAACGCCCATAATAAAGAACTGTGAAAGGTATTATCGCGAATTGTTTGAGTAATTTCTAAATTGCGTCGAGTCTGATGATCTAAAACTAGATAGTCGGCTAAACTATAGGTGCGTAGTGCTTGCAATGGTACTTGATAAGCTTTTTGAGTATCTTCTACATATTCCAATAAACCCCCCGCAGCTCGAACTCCTAGAGGAATATGAGCGCATCCCATCCCTTCGAGAGAACTTACATTAAAAGTATCTCTCAGTCTTTGACTGGCTTCGGTTAAAGTAAAAGGCTGTTGCGATCGCAATGAATAACAAAAGCTATCGGGCAAATAATCAGCTAAATACTCGGATTTTTCTCCTGGACGCAGCAAACCATTGATATCTGGCGCATTAGCGGGAATTAAGACTTCGGAAGGCTGCAAACGCAATAATTCTAGAGTCAAAGAATTTAGTTCGCTAGATTGGGTAGTAAAAAACTCCCCTGTAGAGATATCTGCATAAGCTAAACCCCAATGTTCTCCTGCAATAACAATAGCAGCCAAGAAATTATTCTTACGGGCTTGTAACATTCCATCGTCGGTTAGAGTACCGGGAGTGAGTAACTTTTGGATCTCCCTGCGTACCATCCGTTTTTCCGCAGCAGCTTGTTGGGAGTCTTCCACCTGATCGCAGATAGCCACCGCAAAACCTTTTTCTACCAACATGGTACTGTAACGTTCTAAAGCATGATGGGGTACTCCCGTCATGGCTACCCGCCCGAGTTCTTTTCCTCCTTCCTTGCTAGTTTGAACTAGTTCTAATTCTCTGGCAATGGTAACAGCATCCTGAAAAAAGCATTCAAAAAAATCACCTACCCGATATAACAACAGTGCATTAGGATATTGTTCTTTCACTTCAACATAATGTTGATACATGGGTGAAAGCTTGGATTTATCTATGTTGGTACAGTCAGTAATAATTTTTCTGTCTGTTTGGTTATGCTTCTCGGAGGACATATATCAGTGCAATAGGTATCTTGATTACTAAGTACTTTATCCCATTGCATTGGTTCATTTAACGATAATCTCGATCTGTTTTAAGATTTCTATGACAATGGAAATTTCTGATGAACTATAAAATTAGAATAGGTCAAAGCTTATTGGGATCGCTATTAACGCCGAGTTTGGCGATCGCTTTATCCAATATTTCTAACCCTCGATCGACACTCTCTATTTGAGATAAACAATCCCTTAACTGGGCTGCATCAGCAAAATCTTTACAATACCAAGCAAGATGTTTGCGCGATTGATAGATACCGCGTTGCCCTTTATATTCCCACAACCCTACTAAATGTTCCTTGGCACAGAGCAATTTTTCAATAGTCGAAGGAGGGGGTAAAACTTCACCAGTTTTCAAAAAGCGATCTATTTCTCCCACCAAAAAAGGATATCCCAAAGTACCTCGCGAACACATTACCCCATCAGCATTAGTGATCGCCAAACATTTAATTGCAGCTTCTACCGAAAAAATATCCCCATTAGCAATGACAGGTATAGATAAAGTCTGTTTAACTTTAGCAATCCATTCCCACCGCGCATTACCGTTATAACCCTGGGCGCGAGTACGGGCGTGAAGAGTGAGCATTGCTGCACCTCCATCTTCCATTCTGCGGGCAAAGTCAATAATATTTATTTCCTCATCATCCCAACCAATACGAGTTTTAACCGTTACGGGAACATCCACCGCTTCAACCACGGTTTGGACAATTGCTGCTGCTATTTCTGGCTGACGCAACAAAGAAGAACCACCACCTTTTTTAGTAATCTTATTAACAGGACAACCCATATTAATATCGATGGTGTTAGCTCCTTCTGCTACGGCTTTTTGGGCTGCTTCTGCCATAAAATCGGGGCGACAGTCAAACAGTTGAATGCTAATAGGATCTTCATCGGGTGCGATCGCCATAATTGCAGGCAATTCTGTCAAATGATGAATTTCTTTGGCACTCACCATTTCCGTATAGATCATCGATTCTGGGGCATATCGCCTTACCAACCGACGAAACACTAAATCCGTTACCCCAGATAGGGGAGACTGTAAAACACGACTATTAACTACCACTGAGCCGATATTAAGAGGGGTAGATAACTTTTTTTTAAGTTCCCCAGATAAAGAAGGTGCGATATTTCTTGGATAAATCATGATTGATTACCAAAGAGGTAAAAAGAAAAAGAGCAAAGGGAAAAGGGAAAAGGGAAAAGGGAAAAGGGAAAAGGGAAAAGGGAAAAGGGAAAAGGTTTGTTTATTTCCCTTTTTGTCGAATATTACTAATTGTTTCCAGCAACAGATCGCCAGATACCTACCAACACGCCCTGAATTTCCACATTTTCGGCTTCGGCTTTAATTGGTTCGTATTTTTGATTGGCTGGCTTGAGGGTAATTTGCTCTTGTTCTTGATAAAAATGCTTGAGAGTAGTACCGTGTCCAGAAACTCTAGCAGCTACGATATCACCATTTTTGACTTCCGAACTCGAAGAAAGCGATCGCATGACGGCATAATCACCTTCATTAATGAAGTCTTCGATCATACTGTCTCCCGTAACCCGCAAAACATAACAGTCTGACTGGGCAAATAAATCAGATAAGTCTAGTCTAGTTTTATCTTCAGTAAAAGGCTCAACTAATCCCCCAGCAGCAATTGCTCCTTCAATGGACAAACCTTTATCTGGTTGATGTAAAATTCTTAAGGTACGGGCTTTGCCATCAGTCCAATCGATATAACCCTTATTCCGCAATCTTTCTAAGCGACTTTGTACGGGGGCTGGCGATCGCAAGTTCATCGCTTTCATCATTTGTCTGATGGATGGTGCGTGTTGAGTCGAGCGAATATATTCGATCAACCAATCGTAAAGTTCCTTCTGGGCGGGAGTTAAACTTTCCATAAGTTTAGAGAATTCTAGGGTTTAATTGATGAACAAAAACTTGCTCTGTTTTCAAAGAACATAGGTACTAAATATTAGAAGATATAAAGCCCTAGAAAGTCAAGTTTCAATCAGTAAAGAAAGAAGAAGCAACCATCTCAAACAGCCAAAAATTTCTGAATTACTTCTTGACTTAATTCGGCAGTACTACCCGATGCCACGATCCCGCCCTTTTGCATTGCATAATATTTATCTGCTTGACGGACAAAATGTAGGTGTTGTTCGACGAGCAATACAGAAATACCTGTTGCAGCGATTATTCGTTTAACCGCAGCTTCGATTTCTAAAATAATCGATGGTTGGATACCTTCAGTGGGTTCGTCTAAGACTAATAAACGAGGTTTTCCCATTAAAGCGCGAGCGATGGCTAATTGCTGTTGTTGTCCTCCACTTAAATCTCCTCCCATGCGAGATAGCATAGTTTTGAGTACGGGAAATAGCTCGAATATTTCTTCGGGAATAGATTCGTTGCCTTTTCTACCTTGGGGTTTTGCTTCCAAACCCAAAAGAAGATTGTCTTTAACTGAAACGCGAGGAATTATTTCTCTTCCTTGAGGAACATAACCGATACCCAATTTTGCTCGACGATCTGGAGTTAGTTGGTTGATCGATCGCTCGGCAAAAAAAATATTTCCCGTGCGGGGAGAAAGCAAACCCATAATAGTTTTTAAGAGAGTGGTTTTACCTACTCCATTTCGCCCGATCAAACATACCATTTGCCCAGGAGGAACGCTCATGTCAACGTTGCGTAAAATATGACTTTCACCATAATAGACATTGAGGTTGGATATCCCGAGCATGATATCTGTTGCTTGTGCTTGTGTCATAAATAGCGATCGCTTGTTGGTAACAATTTATCGAACTATATTTAGACTACACCAGACAGCACAATTGTTTCTAAAGAACTTTGTGAGTGTGAGAATGCTGCTTTACATTGTCGTCATTACTAACCACCCGAGAATTATTCAGCACTCTTTTTCTTTCCAAAGAATAATTAAAATCTTGTTTGCTCGTACCCAAGGGAATAAGCTCTTTAGCTTCGGGGCGACTTTTGTAGGTACGAGTTGCTGCTGCCAGTCTTTCGGCAAAGCGATCGCATAATTCAATCTTTTCGTTGCTTTGTAGTGCTTGAGGTATTTGCACCTCATCAGAGGATAACACTTCCCCCAAAGTTGTAGAACAGGCTAATTGATAAGAAGTAGGAATACCTTTGATTAGTGCCTCTAAGGCAGCCGAAGGAATAGGTTCGATTATTCTTACCTCTTGCATTTCTCCATCGTCTCTGACAAAACAAGTTGCCAAACCCAAAACACAGTAATCTTCTCGATCTAAATCTGATGCTTGAGCGAATACAGTTCCCGTAGTCATATTTGTAAAATGCCAGTATTAAATAAAAATCTTAACTATAGCGATAGCTAACACTAAGACTGAATTTAATGTAAAACGGTTTTATTCCGTTAAATGTAAAGGTGAATTGTAACTAAAACAAATATTTTTTATCAAAGCTTATAACAAGTTCAAAATTAATTTAAGTAATTATCAGGAAGACGTTTGACCTTTTTTTAGTCATGATGCTGTTTATAAAGATTTTAAAAACCAATTTGGGGAATCTAATTTAATAATTTAAACGATAGTGAGACAGTTTGATTGGTGACACATAAGACCAGTAATGACTGCCAAGCTAAATAGTAAAGTATCACTAGGAAAAGTTTAATTGGTGCTATGAAGAACAACTTCGATCGGAATCCAAACTATATTAATTCTCCACAACCAAGAGCAAATTTCCCACTATCATCTTATAGTTTGGATTTAGCATCATTGTCTCATTGTTATTGGTCTAATTTAGATCCTAAAAGTTCGGAACACTCTTTGAGAAGTTATGTCCAAGAAAAAGCATCTCAAGGAGAATATACTATTGCCATTTCTATTCTTGATGAGTTGATTGCTCTTAATCCAGATAATGCAGCAGATTATAATAATCGAGGATTGATGCATTTTCGCAATAATCAAATGATTGAAGCTCTTTGCGATCTATCCCAAGCACTAGAAATCGATCCTCATCTTGATAGTGCTTATAATAATCGAGCTAACTGCTATGCAGCCCAAGGAGATTTGAGTAGCGCGATCGCAGATTATGACTTAGCATTAGATTTAAACCCCGCCAACCTCCGCGCCTGGATTAACCAGGGAATTACTTTCCGCGAATTAGGACTATACGATTTAGCTTTAGAAAATTTTGATATAACTCTAATTATTGGCGATGCTTTAGAAGAAAGAATTTATCCCGAACGAGGAAGAACATATCATTTAAGGGGCGACTGGAACTGTGCAGCAGGAGATTATCAAAAAGCTCTCGATGTCTTAGCCAATAAACCAGAATTAGTCAATCACAGAAAAAAAGTAACGAGATGGTTAAACGAACTATTAAGCCCTTTGATGATTAGCGATTAGCGATTCCTTATTCCTCGTTTCTCATCTTCTGGTAGCCAATAAATTCTACTTTGGTTAGGAGAAGTCAAAGAACTGTATTGTTCCATCAGACTTTGAGTTCTTTGGGGATCGAAATTATAATTCAATTGTTCTCTTAATTTAGATACTCTGGCATCAGTTTCTTGCACCTGGATGCGTAACTCTTCTAATTTTGCCTGTTGAGAAAGATGATAGGGCAAAAGTCGAAACAAAGAAGCGATCGCAGCAAGAGCAATTGCCCAACTTAAAATTAGCTTAAGACTAATCTCTGTAGTAACCCCTCGATAAGGATTTCCGCGCTGAGGAGATTTGCGACGTTTCTTTTTAGGTGTCTGCCGATGGGAATCCATGTTTGCATCTAGCGGTTAATAAATAATCAAGGATTCCAGACTAACAACTAATATGATTATTGCCAATCTGAAATCCCGATCGCGATTTACTTAGATTTTACTTAGATATTTATGTCTTTAAGACTTGTATAACTCA
The DNA here is from genome assembly GCF_020640915.1 of Waterburya agarophytonicola KI4. Lineage (GTDB taxonomy): Bacteria > Cyanobacteriota > Cyanobacteriia > Cyanobacteriales > Xenococcaceae > Waterburya > Waterburya agarophytonicola. The sequence continues at coordinate 31,687 of NZ_JADWDC010000055.1, forward strand.
GTAGAAAGACGAACTGCCATAATTCCAGCAAATAATGCTACGACAAGAGCGATATAGATTTGACTATCTGAGATCATAATATTTTACTCCTTTTTTGATTTTGTGAATAAAGATATTCCATCACTAATTTGCGTCATAATCGACCCCATACAGAAGATCTTGTAACAAGTCGTAGCAAAAATCTCTGAAAGGCACGCCTTGATTTACACCTGTAGTTTACCATGTTTTTGCTCGGCGTGCCAGAGTGTGCCAGCATTGGTTTTATAGTGTAGTATGCCCCGTTAATTTAATAGTCTATTTTGGGTCTTTTTCTAATGCTGTACTAGCCTGTAGCAATATTTTAATACGACCTGCATTACCAGACGATATTTTTCGTTAGCAGAGGTTGTCCTCTGAAACGACGAGAATCGGTTAACCCCCTCTAATAGAGTAGTTAATTTAGTGTATGTGCCATACTAAGCTTAGACGTATTTACATTGCATTAACTAAATCACCTTTATTTTTTAATTT
>NZ_JADWDC010000056.1 GCF_020640915.1 Waterburya agarophytonicola KI4
AGAGAACTCATATGACATTTTATCTGTTAATCAACCTCAAAATCAACACCCTAGGCAAGACCTTTTTTTTAGATATACTTCTTCCGCAAAAAAGCCATGAGAATATTATTAGTAGAAGACGATGATCGCATTGCTCAACCCTTAGCTGAAGGATTAAAAAATGAACATCACGTAGTCGAAATTGCTAGAGATGGTCTAGAAGGCTGGGAATACGCACGAGGGGCGGAGTTTGACCTGATTTTATTAGATTTGATGCTGCCCAAAGATTAAATCATCAGATTTTGTTTTTGTCTCCTTGAGTAACAACAATAAAGCTGGGCAATTATCCAGACGCAGTATTTGGGAGATATGCGATCGCGCTTTGATTGAATGCAATCTCAAACACACTTCAGGTAGAATTCTTACCGCTCATAGTTTAAGGCATACTGCTGATACACTGGCTTTGAGAACTGGTTCGGACTTAAGACAAGTGCAGGATTTGCTCGGTCATGCGATCCACGTACTACATCTATTTATGCCCACGTAGGCGATCGCTGGAAACATAACCCAGGTGCTAGCGTAGAGGAGAAACTAAATACACGTCGTTAAGCAACTTATTTTTGCTCGATCTGAAAAGCAAGATGAATTATGGTTAATTGAATGTTCATCTATTAACTAACTTCCTCTGGTTGAAGAGTAAAGAAAGTCAATTCTGGCCGACAAAACAAACGTATAGGTGCGATGCTCATGCCAATGCCACGATTAACGTAGAGCCGATTACTAGGTTCGCCAAAGCCTTTTGCCCAACCATCAGCGTATACTTTATCTTTTTGAGTAAATCTCAACCAAGACCATTGAGGCAGACCTGGTACTCGTACCTGTCCGCCGTGAGTGTGTCCTGCTACTGCTAATGGTGCTGAATTAACTGGAAACTGCTCGAACGTATCTGGATTATGAATCATTACAATTCTGGGACTACTATCTGGAACACTATCTAAGGCTTTGTCTACATTGTCTCTGCTTGCCCATAGCGAACCTACTCCGACTAAGTACAAAGGCTCGTTACTACCGGACAATGGTAGTTGTACTACTTCGTTTTCGAGTACTTTAATACCAGCAGCCTCCAATTTTATTTCTAATCGTTCGGCTTCTTGTGTTTTAGGTGTTGCTTTTTTACTACTCATTCCATAATCGTGGTTGCCCAACACTGCATAGGTAGGAATACCAGCTTCGACTAAAGGACGAACTATATCGACAGCAGTTTCAATTTCTGGTGTTATATTCTCTCCTGGATGATAAAGGAAGTCACCACTAATTAATGCTATGGCTGGTTTAGCCTCAACTATTTTTGCTACGCTGCGACGTGCTGTCCCGCGATTGTCACCCCATAATCCGATTTGAAAATCTGTAAGTTGAGCAATTTGCTTCCCAGACCAGGATGCGGGAAGATTGGGAATTTCTGCCGTTTCATTTTCGACATTGAGCATGCGGGGTTCGATAAAACTCCAAATAACTAATAATATAATCGCATTAGCTATTCCCAAAGCAGTATATTTAAGTTTTTGAGCTATACTTTTCATTGATTTATAAAACTTGAATAAGTTATGGAATGTTAATCGTTTAGTGCCTTTTTAGATAATTGTCCTTGTCCTCTTTTAATTATATCCCAGGGGTAACGCATCTAATTTCCAAAAACCAAGCAGGTAATAGATTTTAAGAATTTCCAAATGTGAAATAAGATGTGATATCTGCATTCAATTTGAGAAAATGCTTAACATTGCTTACTTTTATATGAATTAAGAAAAATAAGATATGAGAAAAATAAACAAGAGTGTTTTTCTTTTTGATTCAAAGATTTAATTTAAATAAGTTTGACTCAAATAAGTCTAATTATTGTTTTAAAAGTTTGACTAAATAACTATTATCCCACCCAGTACATTTAGGTTCATTAGAAAATTAGGCTCAACGCCACTATGTTCCAAAAGATTCGCTATCGTTTATTTCTATCTAACTTACTTGTACTGGCTTTAGTACTTCTAGGATCGGCTTTGGCAGTACGTCTGGTATTTATTAGTAATCTCAAACAACAGGCAAGTGAAAAGCTGATGGCGATCGCCCTAAGTACGGCAGCTAGCGCAGAAGTTGACGAAAGAAAATTTGAGTGGGAGATAGAATTTCCACCACAATTATTAGAAGAAGCAGAGCAGGCTTTTCAATGGTTTGATGCTGAAAGAAAACTATTAGAACAGCAAGGTAATATTCGCTATATTTCTACTCTACCTTTTGAAGCAGAGCCAACTGTTCGGAATCAAATAGATGACAAGGGGCTTGAGGTGATCACCTTACCCATTCTGGACAAAAACAATCAGCAGTTAATCGGCTATCTTCGTGCCACTCAATCTTTAGAAGAAGTAGACGAAACGATCGCTCGCCTTGATGTCGGGTTGGCTGTAGGGGCAATTGTTGCTACAGTTCTTAGTAGTTTGGGAAGCGGTTGGCTCAATCGTCAGGCAATGGAGCCGATTGAAGAGAGCTTTGAGCGTCTTAAGCAGTTTACCGCCGATGCTTCCCACGAACTGCGAAGTCCTTTGATGGCAATCAGCACTAATGCAGAAGTGGCTTTAACCTACCCAGAAGGAATGCGATCTAGTGACGGAGATAAGTTTAAGGCGATCGCTCTTGCCACGGATCAAATGTCCCAGCTTACAGAGGATTTATTGCTCCTAACCCGCACTGATAAGGTTGCTAGTTTTGAATTTAATAAAATCGATTTGACGACTTTACTGACAGATTTAGTTAGTTTATATAGACCCCAAGCACAGGGTAAACAGATTAAGCTTAAAGCTAAGATTAATTATGATTTGTGGTTAATCGGGGACGAAGCTAAATTAGCTAGAGCCTTTACCAATTTGATCCAAAACGCGATTCAATATACCCCTGCTGGGGGAGAAATTGAGGTAAGTAGCAATCGCCTTGGTCGAGAAGTCGTAATAAATATAGAAGATACGGGAATTGGTATAGCTCCCGAGCATCTCGATTTAGTTTTTGACCGCCTATGGCGTGGAGATCGTTCTCGTTCTTATTACCAAGGAGGTTCGGGATTGGGATTAGCAATTACCCAGGCAATTATTTATAAACATCAAGGCACGGTTGATGTTACCAGTCAGATAGATATTGGCACTTGTTTTATAGTACGCCTACCTATAGCGTTAGCTAGCCCAGGGAAGATTGTCAGTTTTTAAAAGATTAAAACAGTTTTAATTACTAAGAATAACCTCGGTCAAAATAGTAAAAATTAGTAGATATCTTGCAAAGTTCTTGACAGTTATTTTTTAAGGTAATGTATCTCTTAGAAAATAAATACTTATGAATTATGACCTGAATGTTGATAATTTAAAGGGAGTGTCTGAAACTCTGTTGACTACTCTCTACTTGAGAAGTCTAGAAACCAAAAGAAAAGACGGAATTATTAGAGATTATAAATCTGTCGATATAGTAAAAAGAATTGATTACGATTTTTCCGAATGTGCTTCCCAATTTAGTCAAGCTATTATCGCCATCAGAACTGAAATTATAGATGAATTAGTCAAAAAGTTTATCAGCCAATATCCTGATGCCACAATTATTAATTTAGGAACTGGTCTATGTACGAGATATTTTAGAGTTGATAATAGCTCGATTGATTGGTTTTGTATCGATCTACCAGTAGTCAAACCAATTTGGGACAAACTAATTGGCGAATCCGAACGACTTCATTATTTAAGTTATTCTGCTTTAGACTTCAGCTGGATTAAAAAAGTTAAAGAAACAGCTTCAGGAAAAATACTGTTTATTGCTGAAGGATTATTGATGTTTTTTTCAGAAATAGAAGTAAAGCAATTATTTAGTACTATTAAAAGCAATTTTTCTCAATCAGAAATAATATTTGATTCCTTAGGCGTATTTTTGGCTCAAAACAGTAGACTTAATTCTGGCAAACTCAAAATAAATGCTTCCTATAAGTGGGGAATAAAAAATTTAAAGGAAATACAAGTCTGGGAATCAGGAATTAGATTGACTGGTCAATGGCATTATCTTGACAGACACAAAAATCGGCTGGGATTAATGGGTTGGCTAAGTTATATTCCAGCTATTAGACGACAGGTGAAAATAGGACATTTACAGTTTGTTTGATAGAAATAAAAATAGTACAAAGATCTTGCAAAGTTCCTGACATTTAATTCTTAAAGTAAGTTGTCCATTAGAAATTAAACAGCAATAAAACATCGTGAACAAGAAGATGTTGAATAGAGTTCCAGAAGTAACGCTATATTTCTGGATTATTAAGATCATGGCAACTACCGTCGGTGAAACTGGGGCAGATTTTCTCGCATTTACGATGAACTTTGGTTTAGCCAGCACTTCTTATCTGATGAGTGCCTTGTTGGCAATGGTACTTTTTAATCAGTTTAGGCTCAAGGGATATGTACCCCTTAGTTACTGGGTAGTAGTAGTTCTAGTTAGTATTGTTGGCACGTTAATTACCGATCGCCTCGTAGATGAAATGGGAGTCAGTCTTGTAAGTGCTACCGTAGCTTTTAGTGTTGCTTTGTTGGGGTTGTTTGCCTGGTGGTATATCAGTGAAGGTACATTGGCGATGCACTCGATTAAAACTACTAAAAGAGAACTGTTTTACTGGGCTGCTATTTTATTGACCTTTGCCTTGGGTACGGCAGCAGGAGACTTGTTAGCGGAGGGGACGGGGTTGGGTTATGCTATATCCGCACTGCTATTTGGGTTAGTAATTGCTTTAATTGCGATCGCTTATTATCGCTTCGGTATGAATGCAGTTTTAACCTTCTGGCTGGCTTATGTATTGACTCGTCCTCTGGGGGGATCTTTAGGCGATTTGTTATCCCAACCAGTTAAGAACGGTGGGCTTGGTTTCGGTACGGTGGGAACAACTATTGCTTTCACTACTACGATCTCCATCCTCATTGTTTACTTGACCATGAAACAGAAGAAAATAGCTTAATTAAAATGAATAAAGTTGCTCAAGTTACGATCTTCTTTTGGATCATGAAAATCATCGCTACAACCTTGGGCGAAACAGCTGGTGATTTTATTTCAATGTCTTTAGGGTTAGGATACTATGTTGGATTTGCTATTACAGTTGCCATCCTAGCCATTCTTTTATTTTTCCAAATCAACGCAGACAGATATCGCCCTGCACTTTATTGGTTAGCCATTATCGCCACAACTACTGCGGGAACAGAAGTTTCAGACCTGATGGATCGCTCTTTAGGACTGGGGTATGCAGTAGGTTCTCTGGTTTTGGTAGCTTGTCTTCTAGGGGTTTTAACCGTTTGGTACTACCGAGATCGCGATTTGAGCGTTTATCCCATTATTAAAAAAGATGCCGAAACTACCTACTGGCTGGCGATCGTCTTTTCTAATAGTTTAGGGACGGCTTTTGGCGACTTTCTGACCGATAATATGGGTTTGAGCTACATCCAGGGGGCATTACTAACGGCTACCGTGATTGGCGTTGTTGTTGCTCTTCATTATGCAACTAAACTCAATGATATTTTTCTATTTTGGCTGGCATTCATATTTACCAGACCTTTTGGGGCTACTTTTAGTGATTTTCTGACTAAACCCATTGATAAAGGAGGTCTGTCCCTGTCGAGGGGATTATCTTCAGCGATCGCTTTTCTGCTATTGACAGTTATCTTGTATTTTTCCGAACGAAATGCGAGAAAGTTGCGTCGTCGGATTTAAGCTAAGTAATCAGAGTTAATTTGAAAGACGCTTCTAGATTTTAAAATAGCCTAGAATAAGATGTTCATTGATAATAATTGGCTAATTTATGCGAGTTTTACTAGTAGAAGACGAACTAGGAATTGCTCAGTTTATTGTTCAAGGACTTAAAGAGGCAGGTTATGTCATTGACCATGGAGTAGATGGTCAAGCAGGTCAAGATTTAGCGGATGCTTACGAATACGACATGATTATCTTAGACATTATGCTGCCCAAAATTAGTGGTCTAGAGCTACTAGAAAAGATTCGCTCGGCAAAAATACTCACTCCCGTGTTGTTGCTAACTGCTAGAGATACAGTAGAAGATCGGGTAACAGGTTTGGATCTGGGGGCAGACGATTATTTAGTTAAACCCTTTGCTTTTTCTGAATTGCTGGCTCGTTTGCGGGCTTTACAGCGTCGTCCACCGTTGCAGTTTGATACTGTTTTAAGAGCAGGAGATTTGATCGTGGATTTAGTCAAAAGAGAAGTGCGTAGAGCAGATAAATTAATAGTTTTAAGCCCTTTAGAATATAATCTGCTGGAATATCTAATGCGAAATTGCGATCGCGTTTTGACTCGGACTCAAATCGGCGAAAGGGTTTGGAATCTGGATTTTTGTAGTAATTCTAATACGGTAGATGTTTATATTGGTTATCTCCGACGCAAAATTGATAAAGGCTATCCTCAAGCTTTAATTCACACTATCAGAGGTGTCGGTTATTGTTTGAAAACCGAGTCATAGATTGACTGTCATGCCGATCCTCCACATCTTATCTACTTGTATAAAACTATTCGAGCGAGCTAAAAAATCTTTGAGGGTAAGGTTAACTGCTTGGTATGTAATGCTGTTGGGCTGTACTTTAATTATTTTCAGCAGCTATCTATATCTGAAATTGCAGTCTGGTTTACTTCGTCAGGTAGACACTACCTTAGAAGTCACTACATCAGAGATTGTTGCCAATTTGTCTGTCGATCGCAATTCACCTCATTTTAAAAATACCAAGCCGTTTCAACTACACGAACAACAGTTAGCCAATTCAGGATTTGTCGGTAGGATCGTCGATGATAATGGCAAAGTTGTAGATAGTTTTGGCGATCGCCGAATTGTGAACTCATTTGTACCCCAACAAAAAGGCTATCAAAATTTAAAGCTTCAGACAGTAGTTTGGCGAGTTTATAGTATTCCCCTGCTACTTAACAATCAAGATTTCGCTGTAGCTGAATTAAATAAATCTTCAGCCTCATCAGAGCAACTATGGCTACAAATAGCTCAATCTCTCAATCCTATTACCCAAACTTTAAAGCATCTTTTATTACTGATGCTGTTTGGATTTCCAGTGGTTTTATTATTGGCAGGTTTTGGTGGATTGTTTTTAGCAGATCGGGCTTTAAATCCGATCGCTGGCATTATTCGTACCGCTGAAGCAATTGATTGTGATGACTTAAGTTATCGCATTAACTATCAAGGGAAAACAGACGAAGTTGGGCGATTAGCAATGACTTTAGATCGAATGCTCGATCGCATTGAATTAGCGTTTGAACACGAACGTCGTTTTATTGCTGATGCTTCCCACGAATTACGCACCCCTTTAGCCGTGATTAAAGGACAGATTGGCGTAGCTTTGAGTCTTCAACGTACTCCTGGGGAATATAAGGCTACATTGCAAGATTTAGAAAGCCATACAGATCGTTTAATTCGTCTAACTAATGGATTGTTGTTTTTGGCTCGTTTAGAACAGAAACAAAGCAATTTTGTGGAGGTAAATCTCACCGATCTACTAGAGGTTTTGATCGAGCAAATTCAGTTTTTGGCAGAGGAACGTCACATCGATTTAAAGGTAAAGATTATACCCAATTTATTGATTTGGGGTGATTGTGATTTGTTGACTAGCTTATTTTTAAATCTTTTGGATAATGCGGTTAAATATACTCCCGTTGATGGTCAAATTCAGTTTGAAACCAAACTAGATTATCAAAAAATTAGTATTTCTATTAGTAACACAGGTAGAGGAATTGCCGAGCAAGATTTAGCTCACATATTTGATCGCTTTTATCGTCTCGATCGCGATCGCCATACTCAAGGATCGGGTTTGGGATTGGCGATCGCAGCTTTAATCGTGCGTTGCCACAGGGGGCAGATCTCAGCAACTAGTCAAATTGATAAGTTAACTACTTTTGAGGTTGATTTGCCTATATCTACAATTAAATCGAGTCCGACGGCAAGATTTCGATCTTGATTTATTTTGCTACTGACTTGGTGACAGTTTTACTTTTTCAAAATCTCACGGAGTGCAACTATTGCCTTGCTGCGCTGGTTAATTCCAAGCTTGGCGTAGATGCTGCTGGTATAATTTTTCACCGTACCAAGGGACAAAAATGTCTTAGCGCAGATTTCTTTAGTGTTGAAACCTAAAACGATTTGCTGGGCGATTTCTAATTCACGTTCGGTAAAGCCCAGATCTTCGAGCTTAATTGCGCGATCGCTATTATGTTGTTGAGTATGATGAATATTACTGGCTAGTTTAGTTGCCACTCGTCCAGTTAAGAGCAAATTTCCCGATAGTGCCTCATAAATCGATTCAATTAGACGCTTTCCACCGATATCTTTGAGAAGATAGCCCGAAGCTCCGTAATGGAGAGCATCAATAATAAACTCATCATCATCAAAGGTAGTCAGGATCAGAATAGTAAGCTGTGGGAACAATAGCTTGATTTGTTTAGTTGCAGTAACACCACCCATTCCAGGCATTCTAATGTCCATCAAGACCACATCAGGAAAGTTAGAAGCAGGTATTGAATTTAAACTAAATCGAGTCATATTTAACTTTTGCAATGTCTCTAGAATTTCTTCTCCAGAGTTAGCAGTTAAAACCACTGAAAAATCCTCATGAGTACTGAGTAAGGCTTGAAGACCAGTAATCATAGATGGGCGATCGTCAACTAAGGCTATTTTAATCATGTTATTTAGGGTTTGTAGCTTTACTAGAAGATGCGATCGGCAATTCTAATGTTAGAGGCATCAATACCTGAAGACTAAATCCCGCCTGTTCATGAGTATCAATTGAGAAAGTGCCTCCCAGTGCCACAACCTTTTGCCGAAGATGGGTTAAGCCGAATCCAGGCTCAAATAATTTTGCTCCATTTCCATTATCTACAATTGTCAAAGCGATACAGTCGGGAGTAGTTTGTGCAAAAACAATCTGAATATAGTCAGCCTGACTGTGTTTGAAGGCATTAGTAATCCCTTCTCGAACCAGACTGTAGAGGACATATTCCTGAATAGGCAACAAATCAACTGGAATCAGATACTGAAGCTCTATTTTCACCGATGTTTGTCTCCCTACCCGCTCCACCAATTGAATCAGACTATCTTTAAGATTGACATAATCAGCTAGAGTATCTGTTTTTAAAGCGCGGACTGTTTGCCGAATATCCCCCAAACCTGCTTGGAGTTGTTCGCGAACGGATTCGAGGAGAGAGATCGCTTCTGTAGGGCGATTTTCCCATAACAAGCTTACTCCTTCTAAGGACACAATCGAGGCAGTTAGAGTGTGTCCGATGGTATCGTGCATCGCTTCTGCCAGGCGATTGCGTTCTTTCAGTTTGGTCATTTCAATACTCAATTCAGCTTGGGATTGGATTCTTTGATTGAGTTGTAAAATATGCTGGCGTTGCCCAATCAAGATGCGTACACCAAATACAGCCAGGGGTAATAAAGAAAAATTAATTAAATTTAAGAAATAGATATTCAGGTTTAAAAATTGGCGATCGAATATCAAAAGGTAAATAGAATAGCCAGTGCAAACAAAGGGAAACGCCACATATACGGGATAATTTAGCATTACGCTAGCGGTGTAGATTAAAAATATTGTCGATGACCAGTCACCACTAATACCCTGGCTCAACCAAATCAATAGCCAGAACTCTACCAGTAGCATGACATAGTTAATTAGCTGAGGCTTTTTTTGGCGATCGAGCATTGCTTGGTTGCCAAAGCGCAGAACAATCAAAATAGGAAGCAAAGCGATCGCTTTGAAGTCAAGCCCAATTTTTAGCGAGAGCAGAATCAAGATCGGGCAATAAACTATATTTAGCCAACTGTTGACCCTTACCATCGGACAATCCTGAAACAAGTATTTTAATCGTCTCATAGCAAAACCTGAATAAAGAGTCCAAAGAAATTCCCAATAGCAGACAGGCTTTTTGCTTAGTGATTTTAGAGATTAATTGAACGATCTAGATTAATTATGCCTACCTAGTTAAAGGGTTTAGTACTAATATCTCACCTTCACGAGTAATGTGATAAGTGACGAAGGTCATAAAACGCTTTGGTGTTGATGGTTTCATGAGGTGACCTCTGATATTACTAAAGTCATAATTTAGATGACTCACGGCAATTGAAAACCAGGATGCAAATCCTTAGGCTCAATGGTATGAAATTTATTCGCATTAGCAATATTTAATACCATGAACTATCCAAAACTAATTTTAGGATTGCTCGCCACCACAGCTTTGCTAAACACAAACGGCACTTTCCCTGTCGCTGCCCGAGAAATCAATCCTGCTAATGAATCCTTGTGTCGTAAGTTTCCTCTAAACTCCCAATGTCGGGATTTGCAACCTCAACCAGCTATAGTTCAGCCTCATCAGCTCGATCGCCAATCTTTTTGTAGTAGGTTTCCCTTCAATTCTCAATGTCAGGACTCCATCGAAATTATCAAGCTTAGTTTAGACCGTTCGGGCGAAAAGGACGAATGGATTCAGATCGAGAAAAAAGGCGATCGAGTTAAGTTATGGCATTCGACCAGAGTTAAGGATGGTTTGATCTCAGGAGTACTTAATGCTGGCTTAGGATTGATTCCCATTCCCGTTCCCCTACCTGAATTAAATAAATATAGCTGGAAAGATCATCAGACTATGAAAGTATCTTTTCAAAGTGATGGTTGCAAAAACCAAAACTGCGTAGTTTCAGGAAAAGCCAATACTTTAATTATGCCGAAGATGAATCTTCATGGAGGAATATTTACCCTCCGCTATCAAGAAGAAGATCTAGAGCGATCGGTTTCATTTAGGATTCCTCCCGAAGTCAAAGCAAAAACTCCAGATACCCTCACGGTGAACTTTAATAATTGAAGCAAAAATAATGCTGAAAAACAAAAATGTTCGTTCATCAAATATTCGTTCAATTAAACAAATTGGCTGGATTGTCATGACTGCATTGGCTTTACTACTATTTCTGGTGGCTAGTAGATATTTGACCTTAAATTCAGAGGTTTATTTTGAGGAACAAAAGGCAGTTTATATTGCTCATCGAGCTGGTATTTCGATTCACATTGTGGGAGCAATGTTAGCGATCGCTATTGGTCCATTCCAATTTTTGCCCCAAAGTATTACGAAGCGGTATCTCAAGCTGCATCGTTGGCTGGGAAAAATTTATATGTTGGGCGTGTTATTCGGTAGTTTAGGCGGTTTATATATGGCTTTTCTAGCTTATGGTGGATTTATCGCTCGGTTGGGATTTGCAATCTTAGCTATAGTCTGGCTATTTAGTGGATATATGGCTTATAAGCATATTCGCGATCGCAAAATCCAACTTCATCGTCGATGGATGGTCAGAAATTACGCTCTAACCTTTGCTGGGGTTACGTTACGCTTATGGCAGGTTGTCTTTGAATTAATTGGGGTTGAGTTTATTCAGTCCTATATCATAGTCGCTTGGTTATCTTGGGTTCTCAATTTAATCGTTGCTGAATGGATGGTTAGTCAGAGTCGAGCAAAGGGTAGTCTTCAGATTTAGATGATAGATACATATCTAAGAAAACTCTTAGAATTTTCTCACTGTTTTATTAAGATTATCTGAGTATCCTAAGTTAAAGATTTGTAAATAATCAACTAGAGCAACTTATGGATGGCAGTTTAATTCTGTTTAACTTATTGAATCCCCCAGTCTTATTTTTCTTTTTGGGGATGACTGCTGTTTTTGTTAAATCCGATCTAGAGATTCCTGCCCCCCTACCCAAGCTTTTTTCTCTTTATCTGTTGATTGCCATCGGTTTTAAAGGTGGTCACGAGCTTTCAGAAAGTGGGATAAATCTGCAAATCAGTATCACTTTAATTGCAGCAGTTGTAATGGCTGCTTTAGTGCCAATCTATACCTTCTTTATTCTGCGAACCAAGCTCGATAGCTACAACTCAGCAGCGATCGCGGCTACCTATGGTTCGATTAGTGCTGTCACCTTTATTACCGCTAGTTCTTTTTTAGAAAAGCTGCAAATTCCCTATGGGGGACACATGGTTGCTGCTTTAGCCTTGATGGAATCTCCTGCAATTGTAGTGGGAATTATTCTGGTCAAAATGTTTGCTGAAAATAAAAAGCTAGCGGTGGAGACAATTGAATGCCAGGGTATGGTGAATACAGAATTAGATAGTTCTCAGTATTCAGCGTCTAGTGCAATGGCTATTACCAATCAGCCAGCATTCAAAATTAAAAGTAGTTATAGAACTCAAAAATCCAAAAAGGATAAGGATTCAGATTTTTCTTGGTCGGAAGTGTTGCGAGAAGCCTTTCTCAATGCTTCAGTATTACTGTTGGTTGGAAGTCTAATGATCGGCGTTTTAACAGGAGAAGAAGGCTGGACAAAGCTCGAACCCTTTACCCAAGGAATTTTCTACGGTGCATTGACCTTTTTCTTATTGGATATGGGTTTGGTTGCTGCTAGACGAATTAAAGATTTAGGTAATACTGGTTCGTTTTTAATCTGCTTTTCCGTATTCATTCCTGTTCTTAATGCCCTAGTTGGTATTGGCATTGCCAAGGTACTGGGTTTTACAGTGGGTAATGCTTTATTGTTTGCTGTATTGTGCGCTAGTGCTTCTTATATAGCCGTCCCCGCAGCTATGAGAATGACCGTACCCCAAGCTAACCCTAGTCTTTATGTTTCTATGGCATTAGCCCTGACGTTTCCTTTCAATATTATTGTGGGCATTCCCCTTTACTTAGAAATAATCAAACACCTATTTGTTTAAGCCATGCAGCCAGTTCACAAAGTAGAAATTATTATTAATAGCCTCGAACTCGAACGAGTACTAAAAATTTTGCAAGACATCGATATATCGGGCTACACCGTTATCGACCACACCAGTGGGAAAGGCGATCGCGGGATGACCGACAGTGACTTAGGTAGAGCATTTAGCAATACTTATATTTTGACCGTGTGTACCAACGAAAAACAGCTCGATTTTCTAACGGAGAAAGTTACACCATTACTCAGAAAGGTGGGAGGAATTTGTTTAGTGACACAAGCAACTTGGATCAATCACTAATAAGGAGAAACTCTTATGCCACCAGCAAAAAGATATTCAGATTTTTCGGAGTTATCAATGCCTATCGAACGAATTATTCAAGGATTAACGGAATTTCAAGACAATTACTTTAGTACTCACCAAGAATTTTTTCAACTGCTTTCCCTAAAACAAGCTCCAGAAGTTCTATTAATAACTTGTTCGGATTCGAGGATCGACCCCAACCTGCTCACCCAAACTAAGCCAGGGGAGCTATTTGTCATCCGCAATATTGGTAACATGATTCCGCCTCACGGTACTCTCAACAGTAGTGAAGGGGCAGGAATTGAATATGCAGTGGCAGCTTTAAATATCAAGCATATTATTATCTGCGGTCATTCCCACTGTGGCAGCATGAAGGCTCTGTTGCAGCTTAATAAATTAAATGAGGATATGCCCTTGGTTTACGATTGGTTAAAGCATCATGGCGAACCAATTCGTCGCCTTCTCAAAGAAAACCATAAAGACTGTGATGAAGCAGAACTATTGAGAATTGCGATCGAAGAAAACGTTTTAACCCAGATTGAAAATTTAAAAACTTATCCTGTAATTCATCTGTCTTTAGGCAGGAAACCTCCTGCTACGCAGGGGGAGGAATGCCTACTCAGGTCTATCTTGGCTTTGGATATATTTCTCAAGAGTTTCAATAGTTACACCGCCACAACTTGCTACAAAATAACTAGGTGTCCAAAGAACTTTTTTGCCCCAGTAATTCTCCTTTAGCACAGGATAGTCTCTCCATAGATTTTTGCAACTAGAAGACTTTAAATTGCCAATCAAATCAGATATTCTTTTGTTCGGCTTAATGCTGACTAAAAGATGTACATGGTCTTGTTCTCCATTAAACTCTACCATCTCACAATCCCAGGCTTTGAGAATGGCTAAAAAATATTGCTCTAAAGACTTAAGCATTAAATTAGTCAAAACCTTACGTCTGTATTTAGTGACAAAAATAATATGTACAGTGAGATTAAAAGTAGCTTTACGAGTTTTGCTATACTGTGTTTGTGGCATTGCATACTGAATGTGATATATTTAGACAGTATCACAAAATAAGGGAGGAAAGACGTGCTAGTTTACGAATATAAAATCAAAGCGAACAATACTAAACTGGCAGCAATTGATGGAGCAATTAGAACGGCGCAATACATTAGAAACAAATGTCTAAGGTTTTGGATGGATGCAAAACCAGAGCAAAAAATTAATAGATTTGCTCTCAACAAATATTCAACAATAGTTGCTAACGATCCTGAAATGCCGTTTGCTAAATCAATACATTCCAACGCTAGGCAAGCTTCAGCCGAACGTGCGTGGACTGCTATTGGTCGATTCTATGACAACTGTAAAAAGAAGGTAGCGGGAAAAAAAGGCTTTCCGCGTTTCAAAAGAAATAGTCGCTCTATTGAATACAAGGTAGGTGGTTGGAGGTTATCTAATTGCCGTAGACACATTACTTTTACCGATAAAACTAAAATTGGTACTATAAAGCTTGTTGGTAGCCGAGATATTCAATTCGTTAATCCAAAAGATATTAAGCGAGTAAGACTAATTAAGAGAGTAGATGGCTACTACTGTCAGTTTTGTATAAAAGCAGAGAGATTAGAAGATTGTACTCCTACTGGTAATTCTATTGGAATTGATGTAGGTCTAGAGTCGTTCTATACTGACTCGAATGGTAAAAAAGTTGCTAACCCAAGGTATCTTCGTAAAACTGAGAAGCGATTAAAGAGATTACAAAAACTGGTTAGTCGCAAAAAGAAAGGTAGTAACAATCGTCGCAAAGCTATCAATAGGCTAGGAAGAAAACATCTTAAGATATCTAGACAGCGCAAAGACTTTGTAGTTAAGGCTGCAAGGGTGTTATGTACATCTAACGATGTAATTGTGATAGAAAATCTCAATGTTCGTGGTTTAGTGAAAAACCATAACCTAGCTAAAAGTATCAGCGACGTTAGCTGGAGTCTATTTAGACAATGGTTAGAATACTTTGGCAGTGTATTTAACAGACAAGTAATAGCGGTTAACCCAGCCTATACTAGTCAGGATTGCAGCAATTGTGGCAAACGAGTTAAGAAGTCTCTAAGCACAAGAACTCACTCGTGCAGTTGTGGTGCTAAATTGTGTCGCGACGAAAACGCAGCTATTAACATTCTTAATAAAGGTACTGTAGGGCATACAGTAACCGCACCTATGTATGGTGTAAACGCTTCTGGACAGATGACCCTCTGGTTAGACTCGGAAACAAGTCGAACTAAGGTCGCTGGATGAATGAAGAATCCCCCTTGCTACGCAGGGGGAGTGTCAATCCAAAATACGCTCGGGACAAATTTCCCTACATGCTTGGATATATGGCATTGAGACAGGAAAAATTCATGCTTATGATTCCAAGAGCGATCGCTTTGAGGTATTAAATTCTCATTCCTCAGCAACTCCCAATCCTTTAACCGCAATCCATCATTAATAGGACTTACGCATCGTACAAAATTACTATATTTTGACAACGAAAATAGGTGATTGTAGCCTTATTTCAAACATCTTTTAAAAGGTGGCGATCGCCTAAAAGTGAAAAAACCAAAATTATAGATACCCAAAACCAATACCGCAGATTTAAATTTTTCTGTCAATGCGTAAGTCCTAATTAATCAGTTTTCCTTTTTAGGAGCAAGAATTTTTAGTTCGATATAACCCGTGAAAAATACCTGGAGCAATGGTAAAACTGAAGCTATTCTCGATAAGTTAACTAACTATTCCCGCAATAGCTATCAATGGTTTGTAGACACCCCCACTAGAGCCTTAGATAAAGCTTATTTAGCTGCTTTAAATATAAAATCTTTAGAAGCAAATTATCTAGCATCTCAAGATCGAGAACAAGCAGTCAATCGACCAGCAGTAATCAATTATTTAGAGGCGGATATTGATAAATATTTGGCAATTATCAAGGTCAATTTAGCCGAATTTAAAGTTAGCCGTTATTTTCTTAAATATCCTCAAGATTGCTGGTCAAAAATAATTTTGATTGAAGAAGTTTTAACCAAATATCGCACCGATCTGATTCAAGCTACCGTTATTCCCCCCGTAAATACCATCGCCAAACCAAATAGTAAATTCGATCGCTATGCTTCAATTACCGAGGATTTAAGTAGAGTCAAACCAGTTACTGAAAAAACAGGAGTCTTACCGCGATCGCTTGGTAGAACTTTTAGCAAGATTAAGACCGAACTAAAAAGTGATAGTGAAGCCGACATTATCGAAAACTTTCGTCGCGAACGTCGTGTCACCCAAATGGCTGTACGCTGTTTGGTCTTGTTAATAGTTATTCCCCTAATCACACAGCAAGTATCCAAGCAGTTTTTTCTATTCCCTGCTGTCGAACAGTACCGTGAAGCTCATGATTCGGCAATTTTTATCAATTTGGAAATGAAAGAAGAAGCATTCAAAGAATTACAAAATTTTGAAGCAGAATTAAAATTTGATAACTTAATCGGCATTGCCAACTTAACCGTTCCAGAAATTATCGAAGAGAAGCTCAAGGAAAAAGCAACAGAACTAGCCAGTGAATTTCGCCACAAAGGTAGTAATGCCATAAGTAATGTTTTTGCCGATTTTTTAGGTTTAATCGCCTTTATTTTGGTAGCAATAACCAACAGGCAGGGTATTGCTGCGATTAAAAGCTTTTTAGATCATATTATGTATGGCTTGAGCGATAGTGCCAAAGCATTTTTAATTATTTTGTTTACCGATGTCTTTGTCGGATTTCACTCTCCTCATGGCTGGGAAGTAATTCTCGAAGGCATAGCCAATCATTTAGGTTTACAGCCTAATCACAGCGCAATATTTTTATTTATTGCTACTTTTCCTGTCATCCTCGATACGATTTTGAAATATTGGATTTTTAGATATCTTAATCGTATTTCACCTTCTGCCGTTGCTACTCTAAAAAATATGAATGAGTAATATTATAAATGATCGCTGATATCACTTTTGATGAGAAGTTGAATTATTTCAATACATATGTAAAATCTAATCTATTGTGAGTAATAAAAGAGCGATCGCATCTAAAATAATATATTCTCAAAAGTTAGATGCGATCGCCTTATTTACAGGGCAAAATCTTTGTTAGCTTTACATATTAGGTTTGCTAGAACCATAAATTAGTCAAGATGATAGTGTTCTCGCATATTATTAATATATACTGAATCATCATCGGTCATGTCAATTTCTGTATCGATAATATGAGTTTGGTTTATTGCTAGTTGAGAACCAAATTGGGACTTTTCCTCACTTGCCTCCGCAGATATGGTAACAAATGGCATTGCTAAAAGAGAAAAACTGGCTACTGTAATCGAACTGATGGCTTTTAAATTATTAAATGCGTTATTCATGTTCTTGTCCTCATATAACTTTGTTGGACTGTTGGTACAACATAACCACGACTTTTGTCATTGAGGTGTTATTTGTATGTCAATTTTGACAAACTTCGTCCAATAGTTAAAATCAAAACTTTTTAGATAGTTAAAAATTATTTTTAGTAATTCTTCTAATTAAATTTAAGATTAATTAAGAGGGATATATAAGATAAATCTTAGTTATTTTTTACAGTTATTAATAATAAAGCGATCGCACTTAAAGCAAAAACATAGTAGCCTTAACAGTACTAAATCAAATCAAAATAATGTCTAGGCAAAGAACCAGAATTGGATTGTGGATAGCAGCATTATTAACTGGTGCGGTAGGTCTAGCTAACCTGCTTTCAGCGGTAACGCCAAGTTTGCCCGAACGAGTGGACTGGCTAGAGCAATTCTTTCCCTTTGAAGTTAGGGCGGGAGCGCATCTATTCGCTGCCATTAGTGGTTTTTTCCTGTTGGTTATTGCAGCGAATTTACTGCGTCGCAAACGTCTTGCTTGGTTAATCACCGTTGGCTTACTGATAGTATCAATTTTAAGTAACCTAATCAAAGGTTGGAATTACGAGGAAAGCTTGCTGGCAATTCTATTGTTAGGGCAACTTTTATGGATGCGATCGCTTTTTACTGCTCGCTCAGATCGTCCTTCGATTATTCAAGGTATTCGGGTGCTGGCGATCGCCATAATATTTACTATGGTGTACGGTACTCTAGGGTTCTATTGGCTAAACCGTCACTACTCGGCTACTTTTCGTTTGGGAGAAGCAATTAAGCAAACTCTAGCAATATTTTTTACAGATAACAATCTAGGACTACAGCCTACTTCTCGCTTTGGCAGTTTCTTTATCAATTCAATCTATATCATCGGCGGGGTAACGCTACTTTATGCCCTGTGGATGCTGTTGCGCCCAGTACTACTCCACAATGAAGCAACAACAGAGGAAAGACAACGAGCCAGGGAACTTGTCGAAAAATATGGTAACTCTTCTTTAGCGCGGTTTGCCCTACTAGATGATAAATCCTATTACTTTAGTCCTTCTGGTCAAAGCGTCGTAGCTTATGTGCCAAAAGGCAGAGGAGCGATCGCTTTGGGCGACCCCATTGGTGTAGCAGAAGATCGCCACGAGGCGATCGCAGGTTTTAAGCAGTTTTGCCTCCTCAATGACTGGGAACCCGCTTTCTATCAAACTTTGCCCGACGATTTGAAGCTATATCAGTCCCTCAATTTCAAAACCCTTAAAATCGGCGAAGAAGCAACGGTAAATCTTAAGGCGTTTACCCTCCAGGGCAAGATGGGTAAAAACCTACGTCCAGCAATCAATAAATTTAATAAGCTGGGTTATCAAGTTCAGTTTCACGCCCCACCCATAGCCGATGAATTATTACTAGAACTAAGAGCCATTAGTAATGAGTGGTTGGAAGAAATGGCAGGCTCAGAAAAAAGGTTTTCTGTGGGCTGGTTTGACGATAACTATATTAGAGACTGTGAAATTGCTGTGGTTCACAATGAGCAGGGAAATCCTGTGGCATTTGCCAACATCATTCCTGAATATCAGCGTAATGAGATTACCATCGATCTGATGCGTCATCTACCAGAAATGGAAAATGGCACGATGGACTACTTATTTATTTCCCTGTTTGAACACTTTAAAGTGGATTACGACAGTTTTAATCTAGGCTTGGCTGCTCTATCTGGGGTAGGGGAAGCAGATCGCTCTTCTACTATCGAACGAGGAATGCACTACCTCTACGAGCATTTAAACCAGTTCTATAATTTCCAAGGATTGAGAGCCTACAAAGATAAATTTCACCCCAATTGGGAGTCGCGCTATCTCGTATATCCTCAGTTAGCGGCACTGCCCGATGTGGTTGTGGGATTAGTTAGAGCTGATTCTGGCGATCGCCTACAAGATTATTTAGGGACACAATTTTTAAGCACCGCCGTTGCTAGCTGGTTCAAAAGATTAAGTAAGATTGCACCTATATTATTAACCCTGGCACTTTTTACCCTTTCTCTGTGGGCAATTTTGCAGGAGCTACGCAAATATAGCTTACAAGATGTATTTAGTAGTTTAAACGTGATTCCTAACCAGTATCTTTTATTGGCGATCGCCTTGACTGCAATTAATTATCTGTTACTGACAGGATACGATACCTTAGCCGTGCGCTATGTAAGTCAGCCTTTATCCTATAAACGCACCAGTTTAGTAGCAATTATTAGCTATGGAATCAGCAATAGTGTTGGCTTTGCTCTACTCAGTGGCAGTGCGATCCGCTATAAGTTTTACTCGACATGGGGTTTTTCCGCTGCCAAAATTGCCCAGATAATTACTTTCTGCAATCTCAGTTTTTGGCTAGGCTTGTTTGCCGTAGGGGGGGCGGTTTTTGCTTTTACTCCCCTGGCAATACCTAAACAGCTTAATCTGCCGTTTTCGTCTGTACGTCCTGTCGGGTTTATTTTTCTAACAGTTATTCTTGCTTACTTGCTTTGGACGGGGTTGAGCCAAAAGCCTTTTAAAATTAGAAACTGGGTAGTCCCCCATCTGCCCTTCAAGCTATCTTTAGCGCAAATCATTCTAATATCTTTTGACTGGATGTTTGCAGCAGGGGTACTCTATGTATTGCTACCCGTACCGAAGCATTTTTCCTTTTTTAGCTTTTTTGGCATTTATTTATTAGCTCAAATTGCAGGAATCTTGAGTAATGTTCCTGGGGGATTAGGAGTATTTGAAACCGTACTAATCCTCTTACTTTCTTCATCTATTGCTTCAAATCAGCTATTCGGTATGCTTATAGCCTATCGAGCCATCTACTATTTTATGCCCTTGATTATTTCGATTTTGATGCTGGGCTGGTACGAGTTGAGGCAGCGACGGACTCGTAAACAGGCAAAAATTTCTTAATCGTCAAAAGTCCGAAATAGGGACGACACAGTTAGGTATATATTAATGCTTGTGTAGTCTTAACATAGTAATACACAAAACTACCCATAAGAAGCCAATACAATAACCGCCAATAATATCTGTGGGCCAATGTACCCCTAAATACAATCGACTCAAGCCAATCGCGAAAATCAATAATCCCGCCACAGCATAAATCAACCAAGAAAATTTCGGATAACGAGTAGCTAATAAATAGGCTAAAAATCCGTACAAAATGGTCGAACCTAAAGCATGACCGCTAGGATAACTGTAGGAAGTTTCGGTGATGGGAGACTGCCAGAGATCGGGACGAGTTTTACTAAAAACTAACTTCAGACCGTAACTAAGAATTACTCCCCCTAAGCAATCAACCAAAAATATCTTGGCTTCTTGATAGTATTTTCGCCACAGAAGCAATGCTAAACTAATTGTCACTATCACCACAACTGTACTAGGATTTCCCAAGTTAGTTACCCAGAGCATGATACGGTCTAAAGTTGGATTAGCAAAAGAGTGAATCCAGAGCAGAATTGTTTGATCAAAAGCAAAGGCTTCTTTCTCCAACACTTCGTTTGAAAGTTTGCCTAGAACATAGATTATTAATAAACAACTGAGCAACCCCGTTACTCCTACCGTAGCAATCAAGGTAGATAACTGGGGATGAACTTTTCTGCGCCAAAATTTAGTGAGTCTGTATAGCCATTTTTGCATAATAATTCTAAGTAAGATTAATGTCGAACGATACTAAAATAAAGAGAAACGATGCCTAAATTACTCAATCAGCTTAATCCTAAAAATGATTTAAAAGTCATAAATTTATATTTGTAAAAAAATTACTATCTCTTGTAAACTTCTTAACAATTCTTGTATACAATCTCAACACCTTACAATGGCTGAAAAGCATTAAAAGAAGGTCAAGAAGGTCAAGAACGTCAAGATTGTTGATTTACAAACAATCATTACGATAAGGAAAAGAAAAACTATTGAAACGTCGCCAATTATTACGATGGGGTGGAAGTGGATTAGGGCTAGCTTTAAGTAGTTATTATCTAACTGCTTGGGGAACTACCCCTAAAAATAAAGTTGCCCAGTCTGCTTCATTTCGCTTTGCTGCTTTAGGGGATGTAGGTACAGGAAAGGCGGGACAAAATGCGATCGCCCAAGTGATGAACGATTATTATCGTCAAGAACCTTTTGAACTGGTGTTGTTAACGGGGGATAATATTTACGAAAATGGCGAAATCAGCAAGGTTGGAGCTACCTTTAGTAAGCCCTATCACTTCCTGAGAAAACAAAAAGTCCCGTTTTATGCGGTATTGGGCAACCACGATGTACGGACTAATAACGGTAAGGATCAGGTTGACTTTAGTTCGTTTAATATGGCAGGACGCTACTATACTTTTACACATGGGATAGTGCAGTTTTTTGCCCTCGATACCAATGAAAATGCCGACTGGTCACAACAACTTATTTGGCTAGAACAAACTTTAGCTGAATCTACCGCTACCTGGAAAGTTGTTTTTGGACATCATCCTCTCTATTCTTCTGGTATTCATGGCAGCAGTCCCGAACTAATTGCCAAGCTATCACCTCTGTTTGTTCGTCATGGCGTTCAGCTTTACATTAATGGTCACGACCACAATTATGAGCGTTCTAAACCGATTAAAGGCACAACGTATTTAACCTGTGGTGCGGGAGCAAAAACTCGTCCTGTAGGTAGTTCTAAGTGGACTGCACATTCAGCACCGAGATTGAGTTTTGCTACTATTGATGTTCGTCCCAACCGTTTAGAAATTCAGGGAATTGGTAAGAATGGAGAAGTATTCGATCGCGGTCAGGTATTCGACACTTAAAGTTTTAAATTGACTGGTAGTGAAGCAAAAATCCAGCAATTCTCATTTTGAAGAGAAAAAAGAAGTTGTTCTATGCTTAAACTAGAGAACAAAACTGAAAAGTTTTGATTGTAGCCCCTGAGGCATTCACTTCGGAAGAAGTAAAAAAGAAAAATAGACACGGCAATAGTATCTCAATTCAAAAAATAGGTTGAGATTATTACAATTTGGCAATTTGAGACCTAAAAATCAAGCATCACCTCCTCAAAATAGTTTCGAGATTTAGCTAGAATTAGGATTCTGTTTCACTGCCTTTGAACCAACGCGGAATCCGTTTGTAAAACCACTCCATTGTTTCTGCTTGAGAAGTATTATGACCGTTGAGCAATAACACAGCCAAAGCTAACCCGTTAGTTCGTTGATATTTGCCATATGCTATACCCTGCCTAGCCCACCCTGGTTGAACTAAGGGTTTAAACCGTAGGGCATTATTATCGATAGCGATCGCACCTTCTCGGTCTATGCCTTGCCTAGTAACTCCACAAGCTGTCTTAGTGCCTATTGTTTGCCCTAAACAGCAATCATCTGCAAAACTATCAATAAATGGTTGATTCTCTAACGGAACTGAGTCGATCACAATTTTGTCATACAATCACTACTCAAAAAGTTTATAACCTTATTCTTGTTTGCTTAAATGTCTTTTAATTTATTGCTTATTTTGACTAAACAGTCAAATATCGATGTACTAAAGAATCAGTTAATTCACGAGTTGTTCCTTTGGCAACGATCGCACCTTTATCCATAATGAAAAAGCTTTTGGCTAGCTGGCGGATAAAATCAATTTTTTGTTCGACGACAATTACGGTAATTCCTTTTTCTTGGTTAATTCTTTTGAGGGTATCTTCAATTTCTTGAACGATGGAGGGTTGAATTCCCTCGGTGGGTTCATCTAAGAGCATAATCTTAGGATTGCACATTAATCCCCGTGCGATCGCCAGTTGTTGCTGTTGTCCCCCACTAAGCAAACCTCCCTGACGGGGTAAATGTTCTTTAAGCATGGGGAAGAATTCAAAGATTTCCGAAGGGATTCTTTTACTACTTTTCCCGCTAGCACTAGTGCCTAGTTTCAAGTTATCCAATACAGAAAGATAAGGAATAATTTCTCTACCCTGGGGAATATAAGCAATACCTTGACGCGATCGCTTATAAGCAGGTGCTTTGGTAATATCTTTATTATTAAAAAATAAGCTCCCTTTGGTTAATTTGTTTAAGCCAATAATACTCCGTAACAAGGTGGTTTTACCCACTCCATTACGTCCTAAAAGACCGACCATATCTCCCTGGTTAATGCTCATGTCCACATTAAATAAAACAGGAGTTTGTCCATATCCAGCAGTGAGATTGTTAAGTTCAAGCAGCGTCATCGATCTTTTCCCTTCCTAAATAAACTTCAACTACTTTGGGATTGCTTTGAATTTCTTCTACCGAACCTTCAGCTAATTTTGCTCCTTGATGCAGCACAATAATTCGTTCGGCAATCTGCTTCACAAATTCCATATCGTGTTCGATCGCCACCACTGTATGATCTCTGGCTAGGGTTTTAATAATCTCTCCCGTGGCGTGGGTTTCTTCAGGAGTCATACCTGCGGTTGGTTCATCTAGCAGCACTACGGAAGGATCTTGGGCAATTACCATGCCAATTTCTACCCATTGTTTTTGACCGTGGGATAAAGAGGATACGATAGTTCCTGCATCACCCAATAAACCAATTCGATCTAGGACATCGATGATTTTGTCCTTTTTAGTTTTGGTTAATTTAGCAGTAATAGAATTTAAAATACCGTGAGTGCCTTTTAAAGCCAGTAATATATTTTCAAAGACAGTAAGTTCGTTATATACATTAGGATTTTGAAACTTGCGACCAATACCCATGCGGGCAATATCGTAAGGGTTCTTATTAGTAATATCTTTGCCTTGAAAATAGACGTTTCCTGCTGCTACAGGTGATTTGGAAACGATCGCATCTAAAAGAGTACTTTTTCCTGCCCCGTTAGGACCAATAATCGTCACAATTTCGCGATCGCCCACTTCCAAATCTACTCCCTTCAAGGCTTTGAAACCAGAGAAGACCACTTGTAAATTTTTGACTGACAATATAGATTCCATAGCTGATTAATTACTGGAGATTGCGGGTTGTTTAGTACTTACAGGTTTCTGCTTTCTAACAAATAGTTTTTGAACCGTCCCAACTAAGCCATCGGGGATAAATAGCACCACAATTAGTAGTAATACCCCCACTACCAACTGCCAGTCTTGGGTAACTCGTTCGGCAGAGTTTTGAATTTGACCCAAGAGAATGGCTGCCACAAGGGGTCCGATTAAAGTTCCTCTGCCGCCAATAGCCACCCAGATAACTACTTGAGTTCCAAAAGCTACGGCTAGATATACAGGAGAAATAAAGCGATTGAGAGGCACAAACAAACCTCCTGCAATACCAGCAATACCAGCAGAAAGCGTCCAGATAAAGATCTTGAAGCTGGCAACGTCATAGCCTAAATAGGAAATACGTTTTTCGTTTTCTTTGATCGATCGCAGAATTAAACCAAAATTAGATTGAGTTAACCACCAGCTACCAACCAGGACAAAAGTAGTAAACAAGAGAATTATCCAGTAAAGCCCATTGGGGGGAATATTGATGCCAAAAATACTCAGTTTGGAAACATCGGTGATACCGTTTGTACCCCCTGTATATGCCTGCTGACTAATAAAAAAGGTAGTCAAAGCCGAAGATATTGCCAGAGTAATAATCGTAATGTAAACACCACTCACCTTAGAACGAAAAATAAACCAGCCAATTAGGTAGGCAAAAGCAGCAGGGACTAATACCATGGCGATCGCAGCTATGGGAAAATATTTTAAGGGTGCGATAAACCAGGGTAACTCCGTCAAGCCATTCCAAACCATAAAATCGGGTAAACTGCCCCCATAGGTATTGTTTTCGGCTGACAGATTTAGCTTGAGGTAATACGCCATGGCATAGCCCCCCAGAGTAAAGAATACTCCGTGGGCAAAACTTAGGATACCCGTGAAGCCCCAGACTAAATCTAAGGAAATAGCTAACGCACCAAATAACAATAGCTTGGATAGTAGAGAAATCTGGAAACTGCCTACTACAAAGGGCAAGATTGCCATGACGAGAAAGCTAATCGCTGTAACAATTCCTAGTTTTGTTGGAGTTCGCGATCGCGTTGCAATACCAATTGTTGATTGTGCCATTTTTTTAAAGGATAAGATTAAATTGTAGGGAAGAACGGCTATTCGCCTCTATCCGCGTTTTTGGATCGTAAATAAACCTTCTGGTTTGTAGCGGATGAGAATAATTACCGCAGCCAAGACAATTACCCTGGCGGTGGGATCGTTTAAGAGATAGGCAATACCCGAACTAGACTCCCCAATCAAGAAAGCACCAGCTAGCACACCGACTAACTTATCTACGCCCCCCGTTACCACGGTCATCCAAGCATCGACTAAATAGTCTTGTCCCATAGGTGGAGAGACACTTTTGAGAGAGGAAATTACCGTTCCTGCAATTCCCGCCAGACCGCAACCATAAGCGAAGGTGAGCATATCAATTAAGCTTGTGTTAACTCCCAAACACTTAGCCATATCTCGGTTTTGGGTAACTGCCCGTACTTGACGACCGAGATCGGTTTTATTAAGCAGATAACCTGTCAAGACTAGTAAAGCGATCGCTATAGTTACGATAAATAGACGGTAATAAGAAATGGCGATCGCAGGAGAACCTTGAGCATCTTTTAAAAGAGTCAAATTACCAGATATATAAGGTGGAGATTTAACATACTTTAGTTGTGCAGTAAAAATAAGCTTAATTATTCCCTGCAAAACAATACTCAACCCCCAGGTAGCTAGCAAAGTTTCCAAAGGGCGACCATACAGTCGCCTAATAATAGTCAGTTCGACTAATGCGCCAATAGCAGCAGTAATCAAAAAGGAGAAAGGAATAGTCAGCAGCAGATCCATCCCAAAGGTGGACTGCATCCAAAAGGTGGCATAAGCCCCCAGCATGATGAATTCACCGTGGGCTAGGTTAATAATTCGCATTACCCCGAAGGTAATTGCCAAACCTAAACCAGTTAGCAACAAAATACCAACAACACCAATCCCATTAATTAGTTGATTGCTCAAAGCTACTAAGCTAAAAGCTTGGGCTGTTTCTTCGGCTACGGCTTCTTGGGCTAAGTAAAAAAACGAAAACAAATGTGCGTACATTTTTTTTAGAATAAGGAAAATTGCTATTTGGTGGGCGATGCGCCCTAAAGGATACCGCTTTGCATAAAGCGAGTCCTAAAGGATACCGCTACCCATATGCTTTAGTCCAAAAGAACCTGTCAATAAACGCAAAACCAATCAATATTTTTGCCCACCCTACATCTCAAACTATAAAATCTCAAACTACAAAACCATCAGCGATCTTAGGTTTTCTCTAAATACTTAACCTGCAAAGTTTTTCCTGTCTCTTTAATTGGGCTTTCGCGAGTATCAGGGACAGGGCGGGTGCAGACTCGACCAGGATATAAAGTTTGACTCCAGGCGATGGGCTGTACTGCTGCGGGGGTAGCAAAGACAATTTCCGCCTGACCATCTTCTTGCCACTTCCCAATACGGGAATAAAGATAGGCGTGGTAATTATCGGGATCTACTTTAACTAGCCCTTGGGGTGCTTGAAATTCTTGTCCTCTGGTAGCTTCTCTGATAGTTTCAGTATTTAGTTCACCTCCCTCTTTGAGAACTTTTTGCATCGCTTGCGCCATAAAAAAGGTCTGAATATAGGCTGCTTCCATTACCCCGTTAGTAACACGACTATCACCAAACTTTGCTTTAAACTGCTCCACAAAAGCAGCATTTTCAGGAGTATCTACAGTCTGAAAATAATTAAAGCTAGTGTAATGTCCTGCGGCATACTCTGAACCCATCGCCTGAATTTCTTCTTCGGTGGTTGGATAAGCCATAATTGGCACTTTATCTGATGTCAGTCCCGCATCTTTGTACTGACGGTAAAAAGCAGGTATACTATCCCCTACCAGATTACTCAGAACAAAGTCTGGCTTGGCTTGTTTAATTTTATTAATAATGGTGATGAATTCTGTCGTACCAAGAGGAGAATACTCATCTCCTACAACCTTTCCGCCGATTTTTTCTAGTTCGGCTTTAGCAATTCGGTTACTTTCTTTAGGATAAATATAATCTGAACCAACGAAGAAACCTTTTGGTCCAAAATTCTCTTTACAATAGGGGATGGAATCAGTAATTTGTTGGTTGGGTGCAGCCCCCGTATAAAATACGTTTGAACTACATTCATTGCCTTCATAATAAACAGGATAATAAAGCAAAGAGTCCTTTTCTTCAAAGACTGGCAGTACAGACTTACGGCTGGCAGAAGTATAACAGCCGAGAACGCAAACTACCTTGTCTTCATCAATCAGACGCTTAGACATCTGGTTGTATAAATCCCAGTCAGAGTTAGGATTGACTACTACCTTCTGAATTTTTCTACCGTTTATACCTTCCCCGTTACCTTCCCAGGGTCCAGTGTTGGTATTGATTTGTTCTAGGGCTAAGAAAGTAGCATCCTGTAAAGATTTTTCCACAATGGCGATCGACCCTGTAGTAGAATACATTACTCCCACCTTGATCGGGTTTTCCCCTAAATCTTCATCTCCCGTACTAGAAGTACCGCCACCAGTACAGGATGCTAAAATTCCCGAACCTACAGCTAAAGAACTATATTTAATAAATTTACGGCGACTAATTCCGTTAAGTAAAGTCGATTCGTACTTCTTGCTCATGAATTTATTTATGCTACTGAAAGGAAATTTTAAAAACCAAGAAATATATCAAAACTGTTAATGCTAACTAACTTAAAACATCCTCGAATTAAGCTAATTGATCTAACTAAATATTTAATTATTTCTCAGTCAAATTAACCTGAAAGTGGTTTATTGATCTTTTGGAAGCATAGACTTTTTTTTCTCTCTATTTTGTATTTTTAATTACAATTGTTTTATTTTATTGTGGTTATTTTGAACATATAGACGTTTAATTACGTCTTCCTAATTAAAAAAGTTATCCGATCGGAAATCTTTTTTCTTTCAATATTCAACAACATGTAGTTTAAGTAGACAGCAGCTTATTGAATTTTTTTAAAATGCATCTTGGCATTTTAATCTCATATTCAAGCACTATTATGTACTTTCTTCTCTAGACGTTACTGCATTTGCGTCTACAGCAGTAAATCATGCTTATAGATATTTTAAATGTCATCAAACAAAGACAAACTCTACAAAATAAATTTTTTAAAATTTATTTTGTAGCAAAAAATACATTTACTGTTTAGTAAATGTTCCACAATACTTGTTGGTGAAATATTTTAGTCAGTTTTAATATAGTTGCACTCTCAACTAAACTCTTCAAACTTCTTTGAAAACTACAGTATTTTTAGAATTTAACAATAATAAATTTGCTGCATTTCTTCAGCTTAAAGAAGTTCGTATTTTGAAGTTTTTTTCATACATAATCTAATAGTAAAAAGCAGAATTATAATGCCAGAGACTCTCTTCAAAGTTGACCTAACAAAACCAATGGAAAAACAGGATGTTCCTGGTCATAATCGGTGGCATCCTGATATTCCCGCAGTAGTTTCTGTTAAGCCTGGAGATGTGTTCCGCATCGAATGTAAAGATTGGACAGACGGACAGATTAGTAATAACGACGATCCTAGTGATATTGAAAAAGTCGATCTCAATATAGTCCATGTCTTGAGCGGTCCAATCCGTGTCGAGGGTGCTGAACCAGGAGATATTTTAGTTGTAGATATCTTAGATATTGGTGCTTTACCTGGGGACGAGTGGGGTTTTACAGGTATCTTTTCTCGCGAGAATGGCGGAGGCTTTCTTACGGATCATTACCCTAAAGCAGCTAAAGCCTGTTGGGATATTCAGGGTATCTATACTAGTTCTCGTCATATTCCTGGGGTGAGGTTTGCAGGCATTACTCATCCTGGATTGATCGGTTGCGCCCCATCGATGGAACTATTGCAAACATGGAATAAACGAGAGCGGGCATTGGTAGAGAAAGGTGGCCCACCTTGGAAACCAGCCATACCAGATTTAGCAGCTTTGCCAAATCCAGAACAGGCAGTATTGGGAACTCTTGCTGGTTCGGAATTCGATCGTGTGGCGGCAGAAGCAGCCCGTACTGTACCCCCAAGGGAACATGGTGGTAACTGTGATATCAAAAATTTATCAAAAGGTTCAAAAATATACTTCCCTGTGTATGTAGATGGGGCAAACCTATCCATGGGAGATATTCACTTTTCTCAAGGAGATGGAGAAATTTCTTTCTGCGGTGCGATCGAAATGTCGGGATATATTGACCTCCACGTTGAGATTATCAAAGGAGGCGTTGAGAAGTATGCGATGGTTAACCCCATCTTTAAACCAGGTCCAGTAGAACCCCATTATTCGGAATATTTGATCTTTGAAGGTATTTCCGTTGATGAATTTAGTGGCGAGCAATATTACCTCGATGCCCACGTTTCCTATCGTAATGCTTGCCTGAACGCGATTAACTATCTTAAGACATTTGGCTTTACGGGGGAACAAGCCTATCTATTACTTAGTTGCGCTCCTGTTGAGGGTAGAATCAGCGGGATTGTTGATGTGCCAAATGCTTGCTGTACTCTAGCTTTGCCTACGGCAATTTTTGAGAAGGACATAGTTCCAACATAACGCAATATGGTGGGCAATAGCAGTAGTTTATCGATCGCATTTCCCCTAGGGAAAATATTGTCCACCCTAAATCAATCCGTTGTTAATTGTCCATTGTCCATTGTTCATTAAAAAAAGATGCCCTTATACGAATATCGCTGTAATCCTTGTGGAGAATTTGAAGCTTGGCGCACCATGGCGGAATCTAATGCACCGATAAATTGTCCTAATTGTAACCAAGCTGCCATTAAAATATTTTCTGCACCTAATATTAATCTTAATTCAGGTAGTTTTGGCGCGATCGCGCGATCGCAATCTTCCGAACCAAGATTAGTCAAGCGAGAACAAAGAGAACCAGCTAAACCAAGATATCAAACTTCTACTAGCAATAGACCTTGGATGGTTTCTCACGCACCAGAAAGGCTTTAAATAATTGACAAATAACTGGATCGTATCAACCTATTTTAAGCTAAATTATCGCTGATGTTGCTTGCGACCTCAATTATTGTCCAAATTCCATTCTCGCCTGTAGAACTATTTCAGCCGTTATTTCTTCTAATTCAGCAGCACGCGCCATTGTTTCTATTCTTTGACGTGCTTGAGGACGAGCAAAGAAAGGAATCATTCTTAACTTTGCTTGTGCTTGGGGTGTCCAATATAGTTCGTCAGTTACATTGAAGTTTTTCATCGTTAATCTCTATATGTTTGATTGGTATACCTTGATTGTAAATTCGGATATCTCATCAAATTGAAAGCTCTTAGACAAAGTTAATATCAATTCAACGAGATTACCGAATCAAGATGAGAAGATCAACTCAAAATCAACTCAAAGTAGTTAGCGAATTTGAGAAGAAGCTGCCTCGGAAATAACGGGAAGTTCTCCATACTGTCCTTGAATAGAGCGGAAAATACAGTAGAAACAACCGACAACAGTACCCATAAAAATAGTATTGTTCAAGGTTTCGGTTATCAAGCTTTGCACCCCAAAAGCAGGAATTAAAATTCCCATAATCAAGCTAAACAATACTTGTAAGATGTTGATCAATATAGCTTGCATACCATTGAAGCGTAAAAAATAACTGACGTTATCATTTCTGACTACCGCAAACCACAAACCAAAGAAAATAATCAAACTAGCAAAAGGCAAACTGTTAGTCAGCCCATAAATAGCCACTAAAGGGGAAAAGAATTGATACAGCCAAGGAAACTGGGTCAAAAGTGCTATTCCAAAAGGCAAAGAATAGACTAAAGGAAATAAATATATTAACGCTCCAAAGCTACGATCTTTGCTATCTGTTTCAGGTTTGTTCATAACTTAAATAATTATAGTTTTTAATAATTATGGTTTTTAATTAATATTGTCTCTATTTTAGCCATTTTCTGGAGATGCCCGCGTAGAATTATATAATTTAGCTCTCGAACAATTATGACTGAAATTGCCCAAATATATCTCGGAAATATTCATCATAATTCTCAGGTAGCTAAACAAGTCCTTAGAGAAGCTTGTTTGGAAGTTTCTTTGAACCAAAGCGATCGCGCTAAAGGCAGAATTCACGCTCATACTGATGAGGGTATTGCTGTTGGTATTATCAAAAGTCGCGATCGCCTTCTACAGTCTGGCGATGTATTTCAAACAGATTCAAAAAAGCTATTAATAGTTCGCTTACAAGATATAGAATTACTAGTCCTAGACTTTTCTACCTTAGACAACAAGATCGCCCCCTCCAAATTAGTTTATCTCGGTCATGTTTTGGGCAATCATCATTACCCAGTCACCATACAGGATGGCAAAATATACGTGCAACTGACAACCGAGAGAAAAATCCTCGAACAAATTATCAACGATGTTAAAGTTCCAGGCTTACAGATCGAATACGCAATGCCAAATATAGCCCACAACATTGAGTTTACTTCTCATAACCACTAAAAACTCATAACTTGAAACAGCTTAATATTGGTTTGATAAGTACTTAGGCAAAATTAATTACATATTCGTGACCAAAATTATCCAGCACTTGTTTTAGATATTCAATTAGACTATTCTGACTACTAAGCTTAGACGTATTTACATTGCATTAACTAAATCACCTTTATTTTTTTATTT
>NZ_JADWDC010000004.1 GCF_020640915.1 Waterburya agarophytonicola KI4
ATACTATGTCCAATTCTTCTAGCCCTTACACTGAAACCATTACCGATCTTCTACAGCTTCTTACTGATGCTGGCGTTATTTCTCACGACAACCAAGAACGAGCTAAAGCGGTCGCGCACAATTATCTCGAACAGCATTCTGACTTTATCTCGATTACTTGGGACGTTGATGACGTTAAAGCAGTAGCCAGAGATCGCAATCTCCAGCTCACTAATGAACATTGTTTAGACGTTTTGGATTACATCGAATCCAACCATGATGCAAATATCGGTATTTCCTGGGACTCTGTTCACTTCGCTCTTGATTCAATGGACTTTGATTAATCTCTCTCCATCAACGCAAAAAATGAACTTTTCTAATTCTTACCATCGCTCTAACAAACCCCCCACTATCAAATGTCCTCCCAATCCGAAAAAAACTCTAATTATTCCTCATGAACCTGGACAACATTGATTTTAATTCTGCTGCTTACACCATCAACCTCGACGGTTCTTATCTTCACCAAAAAGATAGTCTTTGGGGTCTTTACGACTTCGGCGATTCTCCCGATAATCCTATCGTTCCCTATACTTTCCCTACTCGAAACGAGTTAATCCTCTGGTACTTCAAAGATATGGGTTGGAATATCAATCTCTACTTAATTCACCTTTCTTGAGCCAACTACTAGCTAAAAATTATCATGCCTAATTGGTGCAACAATACTCTCCAAGTCAATGGCGACTCTCAACACATCAATCAACTTCCTTGGAGCGATCGCGGATTACTCTTTGAGAAAATCATTCCCCGACCTTATGACCTTCAGCCAGAAAAAATTGAGTCCTGGAGTCGTCTACATTGGGGCATTAAATGGGACTGCGAAATTGAAATTGTCGATTACACGGAAGATTTTCTTGAACTTCAGTTCACTAGTCCTTGGATAAGTCCTTTTAACGGCTTTAATGCGATCGCAAAACTGTTTCCTAATCTGACTCTTCAGTTAAAATCTTCTGAGTCTGGAAATGATTGGCAAGAGTTTTGTCTTTGGCAAAACGGTAATTTAATCCAAAAAACTACTGGCTCTTTTTACCAACAATCATCTCTAAGATGTCCCAACTGCCAGTCAGATTATTTTCCAGAAATCGATCTCGATGGTCGCATTACTTATTCCGAGTGCCTCAAATGCGGCTGGCACTGCTAAGATTTTTCTCTTTGAAGAGTTTTAAAACAGCATTAGTCCCTCCTTGGACGCAAAGCGGTCGCCTGATTCATTGCTACGCGATCGCTCTCTCCCTTATAAATTTACAATCTCAAATAGTTTTCCTTTGACGCACCCCATACCTAAAGGCAGAGGATTCCTAAGAGATAGATGACTAACATGGAACAAAAATCTCAAAAATCGAACAGTGAAGAATTGAATTATCTTACAAGAGAATTTGTTAAGCAAGATTGTGGCACTAATGGGGCTATTCTAAGCGATCAAGATTGCGACATCATCATTGATAAAGTCAAACAACTTCATTCAGTCGGTAAATTTCATCACACTGGTGTTTATTGGATTGCTAACTCCCTCGCTGCCGACGGTCTGATTCAAGTTAAACAAAGATAGCAATAAACTTCTCAGATTTCATAATGTTGAATTAATTGATTTAAAGAATCAAGAATCAAGAATCTTGATTCTTTAAAATATCGCTTTCAATTAAAGAACTCGTCTTGTTTGCTAGGCTTTAATGTATAAAACTCGATTCAAGTTGATCGATATCCTCACTATTAAATGAAGCCAGCAAATTTGATATTTTTTCCGAATAATTGTCAGCAACATTTAGAAATTTATTAACATATTCTTCAAATAATACATAATCATCAAGTGAAACTATTTGAGCGAGTGGTTCAGCAGTGATAGATATCAACGAAGCAATCATTATCATTGAAAAAGTTGCTACATCAGTCTGGAGTTGAAATATACATCGATCCTAACTCTCCCTCTCCTTTTTACTATTTTTAATAAGAGCAATGATATTATATAAGAGTAAGGAAACAGGAATTAAATGCTCTACACTGAAACTTCTTTTTCCCAAGCTATATTCCAAATGTTTGAAAACTTAGATTCTTGGTTAGCAGAAAACTACCAAAATCTTCCTCCCAATGCTGTGAAAGTCTATCTTTTTGGTGGCTGTGCCGTACATCTCCATACAGGATCTAGAACTAGCAATGACGTTGATGCAGAATTGAAAAAACTTGACAATCTGGCTTTTCCTGAGATAACTATTAAACCCGTCTTTTTTAGAAATGAACGGGGATTACGAAAAAGTCTATTTTTTAATGGTAATTTTGATACTTCTCTAGCTTCTCTCAATCCTGACTACGAAGAAAGAGCAATATTTTTACACCAAACTCGCTCTAAATTAGTCTCCCTTTTTCTCGTTTCTGCTGTAGATTTAGCTGTTTCTAAGTTGAGTAGATTTGAAATTAACGATCGCTCCGATATTAAAACACTCTACGAAAAAGAGCTATTCACCGAGCAGGAATTTATCGATACCGCAAACGAGGCTCTAAGCTACTACCCTGTCCGACCCGATGGGCTATCATTTAATATAAGGCAAGCTTTAGATCTGATTAGAAAAGAACAATGACTTTACAGCAACAGTTTGAAAATCTAGTTGGTTCGTCTTTGACGAACCTCAATTCAGAAGATTTAAAGCCTGTTGCTCTTGGTTTTTGGTACGAAGACTATACTCCAAATCTCGACAAAATGAACTCTATGGAACTTCGTCGTGCTGGTTACTTGCTTGATTTATTTATGAGCTTCAATTGTGTAAGCGATCTCCGACAAATTGAACTTATGGCATTAACTCAGAAAATCAAAGAAAACCTGCCCGAATTAAAACTTGTTACTTCCAGTAAAAGCTTAGACCCAATAGCTCAAGAATGGGATCTTGATGAGGACATATCTACTGCCATACAACCTTTACTACAATATCAAACACGGCACTACGTTCATTTTTGATACCTTAATCTGGCTCTTGATACTGAGAAGTTCGTCCAGAATTGTAGACATATATTAATTTTCTGCGATCGCGATAAATTGTTGAGGTATTACAGGGAGGCATATTCCTTTCCCTTTCTAACTTCTAAGCACCACCTAAAAAAAATAGTTGTTGGCAAGCGCGGATTTCTATTACGTCAGAAAAATTAGTAAAATTCTCAAAGGCTCATTTTTTCGACTGTTTATTTTTCTTGGGAATATATTTCACAGTCTTAATTTTTCTATTAGGAAACAGTTGATTAAATGCTTCTATCGCTATTTCAGAATTATGCTGTGTTGTATTCGTTCTTACTCGACTCATTTTGTCTCCAAAAATAAATTTACTACATCAACGCTGATAGGCGGCAAAGCACACAAAACAAAAAGTGAAAATGGAATTACAAGTTGAGACTATCACTTATTCATCAAACAGTGATACATATATCTCCAAGATAGATGACTTTTTAATAACGCCAATGCATTCTTCCATTAAAGCAGATTTTAGCTATGAGTTATCCTCCGAAGACTTTGCAGATGGCGTAATCAAGCTCAAAAAGGTTGGATCTATCTCAGCTTACAGAATAAACTTATTTGAGCCTGAACGAAGTCTGGCGATTTTAGCCGATCTTATTTCTCAAGATCTCTGTTTCGCTGCAAGCTATTTTCTTTACGATGATGGCAAAAATTATTTATCCTCTCAATATTTGTACTATATTGATGAGGTTTTTATTAAGCCTGAATACAGACAATTTGGATTTGCGCTGAAGGGACTAGCGATGTTTTTGGAGAATTTTGCTCAGGGAGAAGCCGTTTCTTGCCATCCCTGTCCTCTGAAAGACTTGAGAGCAAAATATGAAGAGAAATACGGCAAACGCTTGCTCAGAAGATATTGGTCAAAAGTCGGACTGAATAAATATTCAATAGACAATAATATTCTTTGGACAGACGATTGGTCTATGCCCTCTTGGTTAAAGCATCAAATTTTTTTTGAGGATTAAGTTTGCAACTCCTTACAGAAATTTAACGACCAAAAACCTGTTTTTTGAAATGATTCCATTAAATACAGAATAGCTTCTAGTAAGACTAAGGTTACATCCAGTAGCTTTCATTTGAATAACTCTAAAGTTTCGGTTTATCGTCAAGAATTTCTTTATTAACTTTGCGATCGCATCCTGTTTCCGCACAAGGTCAACAACAACAATCTTTATAACTTATGCGATCATCGCTTCATTCTCATTTTCAAGATTCTTGTATCAAGAAAAAAGAATCTTGATATTTCTCACAATCTATCATTTAGCTCTTTTACTCGTTTCAAACCGAGTCATCCACTCAACTACACGACGGACAATCGAGAGTGAACTCAGGCGCGACTTAGAACAGTTGAGTTCATACCTACGCTCAGGACATACACCCGTTAATCTTGAATATTGATTCTTGATTCTTACTTGCGATCGCCTGTGGATTAAAATATGTGTATTGTTTGCAAAAACAATGCTCTAAAGCTTTGAACTCAAAGATCTTAAACCAAAGCTAAATATAACGCTACCAAATTTCCAAGTTAAAATAGCTTTAATTGAATTGTAAAGTTAATTATTTTTTAGCTGTTTCATGAAAGATATTTACAGCATGAATACTTATTACGAGGGTATTAATGCAGATAACATACAACTCGAATTAGATCGTGAATATTTTCATCTCAATCCCAAGCGAAGTCACTATATTAGGGAAAGATTACCAAATGAATTAGGTATCAATAGTCCTTATGTGCTAGTAATCAAATTAGGAGAAAACGAACGGACAAGGTTTCCCTCAGAAACTACCACTATTTCACGGCAGAAAGTTAAAAAACTTAGAAAAATTTCTCTAAAAAAGATCAAACAGCAGCGATCCTCACGTTATGCCTGAGTTTGATCTAATCTTTATTCAATAATCTTGATTCTTGATTCTTTAAAACTGAAGAAAGCGATCGCCCGAACTATTAGTGCGATATGCAGTCAGGATTATGTTGCTAGAGTCGGTTAATTTAAAAAGAAGC
Source organism: Waterburya agarophytonicola KI4 (assembly GCF_020640915.1). Lineage (GTDB taxonomy): Bacteria > Cyanobacteriota > Cyanobacteriia > Cyanobacteriales > Xenococcaceae > Waterburya > Waterburya agarophytonicola. Next base: position 5,037 of record NZ_JADWDC010000004.1, read on the forward strand.
AATTTTTTATCTGGGTATGTCCGACTCAAATATCAGAAATATATTGAAGCAATTCAGGATGACAATGAAACCATTCACCCCTAACAATAAACTTTTAACGTTTGGTTCTATTGATGGCGGCTTTTTCAATAAAATTGCCACTCTATTCGTCGAGTGATCGTAGACAAATTTCAATCTGCCTAAATTTGCCCGTACTCGATTTGATAATTGCCTATTTTTACCGAGTGCATTTTGAGTAATCTGGATTAATCTGTTGCTTGATATGTTTATTTCTATGTTTAATTTTTATTCTTCAATAAACCCAGGTCAATCTTGACTTGGGTTTTAAAATTTTAAATGCCAGTCTTTTATAGCGGTGACTGGCGGTATTTATACTCTCTATTGTCTCAGATCCCTTGTCTTTAGATGTGATTTGGATCACTTCAGACATTTCTAAGTTGTTAGCAAAGCAGATTTCTGTTGCGCCAATATTTCTTTCTTGTGCAATCGCTTTATTTTCGCTTTTCCTTATTCTTGAATCAAGAAAAAAGAATCTTGATATTCCTCGCAATCTATCATTTAGCTCTTTTATTCGTTTCAAATCGAATCATCCACCCAACTACACGACGGGCAATCAAGCGTGAACTCAGGCGCGACTTAGATCGATCAAATTCATAACCACACTCAGGACATACACCCGTGAAAAACGGGTGATTATCTAACAGATACTCCTGTTCTTCTTTAGTTCGATATGAATGATTTCGGATCAATTCGTTCCCATACCAGCAGTATCCTTGAGGAGACCATTGTTCTTCTGGTTCTTTTTGGGGGTCAGGTCTGAAATCTATACAGCTATTCCCCTCTACTCCCTCTGGATGTACCCCACAGACAACATATGGCGAAGGCGAATAGAATAAACGGCGATCGCATTCTGGTATTTTTGGCATGACAGCATTCTTGTTAAGAATTTTTGCTTACTTTAGTAATGAAAGCGGCAAGAAATAATAGTTATGTAACGGTCATCTACTGCATACACGAGACGATTGCTATCATCAATTCGACGAGACCAAAATCCTGATAAGTTTTCCTTCAAAGGTTCTGGCTTTCCTATTCCATTAAAAGGCGTACTTTTTGTTGCTTTGATTAGCTTATTGATTCTCTTAAGGGTCTTTTTATCCTGCCCTTGCCAGTAAACATAACTGTCCCACGCTTCATCAGTCCATGCTAATATTCGACTACTCATCCAACAATTCTTTTTCTGTTACTTTTCCCGCCCTGTATTGAGCTATCGAACGCTCTAGATGAGCTGCATTCGCAGGAGACTTGAGTAGATGAACCGTTTCCAACAAGCTATTAAAATAATCCAGAGACATTACTACCGCATCATCTGCATCCCTTCTGGTTATTACCGTATAGTCGGCATCATCAACTACCCGATCCAACACATTTTTTAGCTTGTTTCTCGCTTCGGTAAAAGTAATTATTTTCATCCTAAACCTGTCTTACTACCTGTACAAGTATTTTATCCTAATCATCAAGAATTTTGATTTCGTTTCATTATCTTCTTCAAATATTCCAGTGAATACCCTCGCTCTAATGCACTTTCCCACTTCTCCCAGCTCCCTGAAAGGCATACCCACTGCTGCCCTTCTCTGATTTCCTGCCCAGAGCAATACCCCAATTCTCTAGATAAGTCATACCAATGACGGAATACTGCTCCTTTATCAACTTCTGATGATTGGCGATCAAGATCGCTTTCAACAATATTTTGACTTGACCAATCCCCTTTCAACGCCGATACGAAATACCCCGAAGGATTTGGAATGTGCTGTTCTCTTTTTCTCGCTCTCACCAATGCGATTGCACCCTCTACCTTCTCTGCTGGATACAATTTCAGTAAATCCTTTATCGTTCTGTTTATTGGTACGCCAGCACTATCTAACAACGGTATTAATTCTTTCCATTTTTTATTGACTATATAGTCAATTTTAGCGGCTTCTTTTTCTTTATTAAGGTTTGACTTATCTTGCGTTGATTTTTGTTTTATTTGGTTAGAAAAAGTAGTTAACCTATCTGAATGATGATTTGTATTGGATTGAGTTTTTTCTCTTTTTGAGGTGTTTTTCTGTTGGGCGGCAGCAATTGAGGAATTTTGATTTATGCGATCGCTTAATTGCTTTGTTGTTAGATTTTTATATTTAGTACTCTTTGTATTGTTTTGAGACAATTCACAGGACTTAGTTGTTTTGATTTTCTCAATACTTAGTTCTGTGGAATCCTCAATACGGATGCTTTCAATACTTTCAGCCTTTTCTATCAGTTTTCCAAGTTCTTCATAGTTGATACTGTAGTAGTAGGTTTGGTTCTTCGGCTGCCACCAAAAACTTTTATACTCCTGCTTCTGATGTCTGGCGAATAACTTCTCCCTTCTGATTAGATTTTTCTCTAACAGAGATGCGATCACTTTTCTAAGTTTCCATTCTGTTAGTCCTACTAGTACTTCATTAAGCCATTCACTGATAGGTTTGAATATCCACCTAATTCCATCGATTACCACTCCATATTCTGAATAGCTCCAGTAGTGTAATTGCTGTAGAAAACGCGCCTCGTTGTAATTGTGGTCTAGTAGGGCGATTAGAGAGTTTGAGATTACTACCGTGTCAAACTTAGTCTTTAAACAATCTATCTGAATTACTGGAGAATTAAGAGTGCAGCTTTGCTCCACACCATTTAAAATGGTCATAACGAATATTTCCCTCCTTTTAGGGATATTGGTCATAAAAGCGATCGCTAAGTTTTCTCAGGACATAGGCGATCGTTTTTGCTATTTACAGCAGATTTTTCTTCTTTTATTGTTTCGGAGTAAATTCAAATAGAGCTGCGGGCATTACTATCTCATTTATTCCTTTTTCTTTGTACAGCTTAGTCAAACAGTTACAAAGATTCTCTAGTGTATCGCCATCAATCCGAGGCATTGTATCTGCCGTTTTCATTCGAGAAACAGAAGTTTCATGAACTTTTAGTTCGGCTGCCAATTCCCGATTGGTTATTTTGGCACGCGCCATTACTTCTCTAAGCTTCCATCGAAGCATTTGCTTCCCCAAAGTCAACATTTTCTAATGTCCTCTATTTGATGACTTTACGCCACTACTTTAGCACACAAGATATTATATTTACTACTTGACGCTATATAGCGTGACGCGCTATACTTAAATCATAAGGAAACGGAAAACATTAATCCGCAAGCCATAGAAGTTAACCAAATAATGTAAATCAATAAATATGAGAAACGATCGCCCTCCGTCCAAAGATTGCGATCGCTCTCTACACCTCAACAAATCAATTAAGGTATTTAATATCATGACACAAGCTACAGCTACGAAGCTAGCAGTAGAAGTAAAAAACTGCGCTACTTGCCTATATTTCGACAATTTTCACGAGTCAAATGGAAGAGGATGGTGCAAACTCTTTGACCATCAAGCCAGAGAGCATCATGAAATTACGAACGACTGCATCGTATCTTCTGACCTAGCGGTTTCAGTAGAACTCGAAGATAACTTAGATATTTTTCCCGATATCGATTTAGAAGAACTCGAAGCATTTCCAACAGAAGAAATAATAGATGAAGCTGATAAATCTCATGCTGAATATGAAGTAGGAAGTATCGTTAAAGTAATTGATAAAGATGAGCATTACATGGAATGGGCAACCTTCGAGATTGTTGAATGCCAATTCAATCAATACACTTATAACGAAAATAATCCTGAAGCTTATTTAAACCATGTTGAATGGCATTATCGTCTAAGCAGCTACGCTGATGGAAATACGATGCCTACAGAAAGCTTTGTAGAAAGTAAGTTTTTGTGGGTAGCAGAGAATGAAATCTGCGCCTTTGATATGGCTCATAATATCTGCACCGAAGATATGCGGAGCGGTATCCTTTAGGACATTTTCTAAATAAATAAAAGATGATCGCTATCATTGCTAATAGCGATCGCAAATCTTTTCAGTTAGATCAACACAATCATCTAGAAATTACTATGCCATTACCAGAACACAACATAGAACGAGAATTCGCCTTAATTTTGCTTTCTCTCCATCTTCAGAAATACCCAGAGCAGGCAACTATCTTGGCTATGAATCATTACGAAGACTACATGAATCTGGCTCACGATTATAAATTACTCAGAAGAGATCTTGAGAGATTACAACAGGAAAACTTTCAATTACGAGTCGAAAACACAAAGATTAAATCTTCCACACCCTCTAAATCTCCACAATTACCTTTATTTTTAGAAAAATGATCCAGCAACAGTCATAAATATCTATCGTTGTCAAAACTGTAGAAGAAAATAAAACCTGTTAGGGGGCGATTGCTAAAAATTGGGTAGGACAGAAAATTAATTATTGAACCCGCAATCGTCAACCGATAGGCGATTCGATACGAATACAGACAATCGACAGAAGTATAATTAAGCATGGAGGAAAAAAACATGGCTAATGCAGAACCGAAACAGCAGTACGAAGGAGCGATTCTACAACAGCTAATCAAAAATTCTGAAAGATTAGTTGTAATAGAAAATGAAGTTACTAAAATTTCTCCTTTGGAAGAGAAGGTAGATTATATTTACAGTTCTATTAAATGGATAATCGGGTTATTGGGAGCAATATTAATTGCTGTGTTAGCTAATTTGTTGAGTCAACCAATTTTAAGTATATTTGGCTGAAACTGCGTGTCTTTGTACTATAGAAAAAAATAGGGCAATTGGCTGAAGCTGAATAAATAGACATTATTAGAAAAACTATGACGCAATCATTACCCTCGAAACAAACTGAAACTGAGAATAAAAATTCAGAGGATATTTCAAAAAAAGATTTTGCCGATTTATCAACAACAGAGATGGAAAAGTTGATGAATAAAGGAATCAAACAAGCAAAGAAACGGATGCACGATAAAGGTATTTCTAGCGTCTCTTCTGTAAATGGACAGATATACGAAGAACTCCCTGACGGAACTAGAAAAAAAAGAAATTAATCAAAGTAGATGAACAACCCTGTCCTAGTTATGTTCGCAGGTCCGTGCGCTGGAGCGCACCGCCATCGCAAAGCGATGTCGAATCCCCTTCGGTGATTGGTTCGGGAAAGTCTAGTATAACTCCAGTGTTCCAAAATCAGCCTGGTTTTCCTCAAAAATATATAAACCCAGATGAGATAGCTTTAACCCTTGGTGGCGATACAATGTCCAAAGCTTATGAAGCATCAGCAATTGCGGCAAAGGAAAGACTTAAATGTATCGAACAAAAAGTTTCTTTTTCCTTTGAAACTGTCATGAGTCATCCTTCCAAGTTAGCTGTTTTAGAAACCGCAGCAGAAGCTGGTTTTGAAACTAAAGTAATATTTGTCTCTACTGAAAACCCAAATCTGAACATAGATCGAGTAAAACAAAGAGTTCTAGATGGGGGACATAATGTACCAGAAGACAAAATAGTCTCTCGTTATCATCGTTCTTTGTCCTACTTACCTAAAGCTGCTGAAATCGCTGATAAAACTTACATTATAGATAACAGCGACTCTCTACAAATAAAAGCAGTTTTATCTCAAGGTCAAGTCATAGAACAACCTGAAGTGAAAATTGATTGGGTAGAGAAAACAATCGCTACTTTAAACGAACGACTACAGAAAAAATTAGCGATAGAACGGGTTAATCCTGATAGTTCGGTTGCGAGTTTAAATCGAAGCAACCATACAGGAAAAATTAAATCAGTTGGCAAACATTTTTTAGTTCAACAAACAAAAGACAATGGAACAGTAGTTCATGAAAATTCAATTTTAAATTCAGATGAATCTGCTGTCGGTCACGATGTCTTAATTAACTATCGTAATGGAGTACACAAAATCAGTATTCCCGAAATTTCAATAGACACATCCGACAAAATTGAAGATACTTTGTTCGATCTTGCTAATTCTTCAAAATACATAGTGCTAAATCGAGGTATAGACAAGACAAGTTCTGAAGATCTTAAAGTTTATAACTTTCCAAGTGGCGTAACTATTGAGAAAAGCTCTGAAAGCTTATCAATTTCCTATAATGATAAATTGCTTCGATTCGATCGCGACTTTAATATTATTCAAAATGATTTCTCTAATCGAGAAATTCTGAAGCTTAATCAACAAACCCAATCGATTAAACAGCATACTCTTAAACAAAGTCGCGATCGAGAAATACAGATAGATCTTTATCTATCAATTTAATAGATTTCTTGAATCTTCAATCTTCAATCTTGAAATAAATTAAATATATAGTCTAATGACATCAATCCAACAACCAAAATCATTAAAAGCAGTTAGCAATCAAATAACATCTCTTTTTATGGCAGAACTAGATTCTAGGACGGGACTTTGGTTTCCTATCAAAAAAATGACCTGGAAAGAAAAACAAAATAATAATTATTTAGACTGTTCTATTCACTTCATTAAAGGAGCGCAAATATATCAATCTCTTTATCCAGAAAGAAAAAATCTATTTGTGCCTAAAGATCTAAGCAGAACAATGAAATACAAAGATATTCTTAAGTCTGCTTGGCGTAACCGAATGCCTGTCGCCAGACCTTTAGAAGAAGAACTGAAGATTTGCATGGGGTTTAATTCTGAGGACTCTATAGATCCAGTAAAATTTGTGGCAAGAGATGGAGGCTATAGACACGGAGATTTGTGCGGACTCTTTCCAGAAATCACTCCAGACGAACGAGGGAATTATAATTTTGTATTTCGTGGTGTCGATACATGGACTATGTGTACGAATAATAAACCCGAACTAGAAACAATTTCTACTGGAGCAAATATAACAGTAAAGCTCCCAGAAAAAGAGAAAGTTATGCCAGGAGAATGGGAAAAGCCGATGCTCGAACCACCTCCTGAAACTATCAGAACAACAATGTATGCTGAAAATGAAATGGTTGGTTATGCTCCTCACTATATCCAAAAACTTTATCAACAATTTAGAGAGCAACTCCAAATTAAAGTTTTTCAAGTTAATTCTGGAGTACCCTTTGAATATCAGTTTTTATTTTTAGCGACGGTTAATCAAAAAGCAGGAATTCCTTTTTCGGATGAAATATTTCAGCTTCTCAACCAATAAAAATTATTTCTCAAAATTTGATGGACGATAAATTTGATATTGTTTCCATCCCAGCAGAAAAGTTTATTTTTAATAAACAACTTGATGGAATAATCGCTAAGGGTTGGGTTGAAACTTCTAAGGGTCGAGCTTTATTTAAACAAGCTGCACAAGTTCCCTCAGATCTTTCCGAATCTAGAACCGATTGGTCTGAGAAAATTACTGCGGAGTTAGCATCCCGCATTCAACTTCCTGCAGCAAAATATGAATTTGCTCAAGTCGAAAGTCCCGATCTAATAATTCCAGGTTCGATCTCAACAGACCTCTCTAATCCAGGAGAAAAACGTATTCCTCTGGCAGAAATACTTGATGAAAGCATAATCGATTACGATTATGCCTTCAACTATGAAGTTTCTCAAGTAATTCAAGTCCTGAGCGAACAAGATATTAAAATCCCTCCTGGCTACAAGCTTCCAGAAGGAATTAATGACGGAGTTGATATGTTCGTTGGGGTTTTAATGCTTGACGCTTATGTCGGAAATACAGACCGACACGATCAAAATTTAGATATAGTCCAATTAGAAGATGGCACTAGTTACCTTTCTCCAGTCTTCGATCACGGTTTTAGTCTTGGTGCAGTTTTAGACGACAGAATGAGGGAGAATAATTCTCCACAAAGGTATTCTGAGGTCTTCAGCGATTCGTCGTTTAGCATTGATGGAGTTGATGTATCTGGATTAGAAGCCTTTGAGGAAGCTGCTAAGTTAAGACCACAAGCAGCCAAAATTTGGCAAAACCAATTATCTCAAATCCGTACCCAAGAAATTCGAGAATTATTCGTCAGAATTCCAGAAGATAGAATAACTTCAAGATCTAGAGATTTTGCCAGTGATTTATTGAGTCATAACCAATCTCAGTTATTAAGTCTCAATTTGAGTTATCAACAAAATATAAGTCTCGCCCCTCAAAATATATCTGCTAGGGCATCTACTCTAGATACTTCTAAACCTATTGAAGACGTTAAATTCGAGCTGGCAAGTTCTGCCAAATACATAGCATTTAAACAAGGCAAGGAAATTATTGATTCAGTAGATGGGGTAACAATAGAAAAACAAGATAATTTATCAATTCGCTATGAAGGCAAATTAATTGAATTTGACCGCGATTTTAACGTGATTAGCAATGAATTTAGCGATCGCGAGCTTCGTCAACTAAATCAAAAAGTTCAAGTTAATAAACAGCAGCTTAAAGAACAAAGCCAACAAATCAATCGAGATCGTAAAATTCAAAGAGATAACGGTCTATCACTTTGATAGATTTTAATAACCTCAAAGAACGAAATCAAAATCGATAAATCAATTGCGATGGCGGGCTTTTGTTTGTTATTTTCAAGATTCTTGATTCTTTAATCTTGATTAAACTATCTCGACAAACTATTTTTTCTGAGCTATCTTGATTCTTGATTCTTGAATTTTTAGATTATTTTTTCAAGATTCTTCTTTCAATACTCTTCATTCTTTTGGATTTACCTAAAATGTGTAGAACCATCTCAATCTTTAATATGAAAGGAGGCGTGGGTAAAACCACTACTGCCTATAACTTAGCTGCTGGTCTAGCCGATTTCTGTCACCAAAAAGTTTTACTTGTTGATATTGACCCCCAAGGTAATTCTTCTGCGTCTTTCGGTATTCCCATTTGGGATTTAGAATTGCAGATCCGAGATGTTTTACTTCGCAAAGCTTCTATCCAAGATACTGTTATCTCCATCCGCGACAATATTGATGTTGTTCCTTCCAACATCATTTTGGCTGAAGACGAAATCCCAATTTCTGGTTTACCTGGTCGTGAATTACTTCTTCGCAAAGCTATTGCCTCGATTGAGGATAAATATGATTATATTTTGATTGACTGTCCTCCCAATATTGGTGTTTTTTCCATTAATGCTCTTATGGCTAGTCAAGAAGTTCTCATTCCTGTTGATTTAAGTTTTCTGGGTCTTCTGGGTCTTCGATCAATCGAAAAAGCTTTAGATCTTATTCGCACTGCTCTCGACCACCCACTTAAAATCACTGGTGTTTTAGCTACCCGTTATGATGGGCGCACTAATGTTAGTAAGGAGGTTCTCCAATCCTTGAAAGACACTTTCTCTGACAAGATGTTTTCTACTGTCATCCCTGAAAACGTCAAAATTAAAGAAGCTCCTAGTTTTTCTATTCCTGTTTACCAACACGATGAAAAAGGCGTTGGTGCTAAAGCCTATTCTTCTCTTGTCCAGGAGGTCATATGTCGCTAAAACAAAATAAATCCAAATCTGCTCTCGGTAATAACCCTCTTTCTGACCTCTCTTCTTCTTCTCTAGGCATTTTTAACCGTACCGATAAAATTGACAACTCTCAAGAATCAAGAATCAAGAATCAAAATTCTGACTTTCAAGAATCAAGAATAAAGAATAAAGAATCTTCTTTTTCTCCTCTCTCTGACCGTGACCTTGATAAAGAAAAGGTTAATCTTCGCCTTCCTCTCGAACTTAATGATTGGCTTGATGCTACTGTTAAGCGTTCTAAACGTTTGCACGGTCACAAGATCAAGAAAGAAACTCTCGTTCATGCTGCTCTCCTTTTCTTTCATCATCTGCCCCTCGATTGGGATTCTATTCAGTCCATCGATGATCTTCAGCTTCGACTTCATAGACTCTCTTCTATCTTGAATCAAGATTCTTGAAAATTTTGGCGATCACTCTTCTCCTATTTTAATATTCTTGATTCAAGAGTATTGATTCAAGATTCTTTTTTCTTGCCACCAAGAGCGATCGCATCTCTTTATTTTTATAGGTTGTCGGCGCAGCGAATTTCTGTTGCGCCTGAATCTCTCTTCTTCACGATAATCTTCTGTTCCCGCGCAAGGTCAACAACAACCAACTGTATTTAAACCCGTTCGATAATTACTTTCTCTCTACAAAAATCAATTTGATTGTTAGAGCAATTCAATTTTAAAAGCTATTTCTTGTTTGGGTAGTAATTATTGTCACTCTTTACTGTTTAATGTTCGAATTTTACCTGGAGATAAGATTACTGCTTACTCAGCTTTAATTGAAGACTCTAAAGGTAAATTAAGAAGAAAAAAATCCACACTACGATCCCAGACTCTCACATTTAAATGATAAAGAACTTTCAGATCGAAGAGACTTTTCTTGCTACTGGAAAGTTCGTGACATAGATTCACTATGCAATTGGTATAATTATAGTAAAGTTAGCTAAAAACAATGACTCAAATACCGCAGTCAAAACACGGCAAAACGGCAAACAATAGCTTGGCAGATACAACTAAAAAAAGCTTTTTCGATTTGTCGACAGCAGAAATAGAACAATTGGTGGTTGAAGCTACTACAAAAGCTAGAGAAAGGATGCACGATAAGGGCATTTCGACCATTATCTCCATTGATGAAAACGTATACGAAGAACATCCAGATGGCAGTCTAACTTTACTTCATGAGCGACCCACAAAATAAACCAGTTCTTGTGATGTTTGCTGGACCTAATGGCTCTGGTAAATCTACCATTACTCCACTGTTTCAAAACCAGCCTGATTTTCCTCAAAAGTATATTAACCCAGATGAAATAGCTTTAACTCTTGGTGGCGATACAATGTCCAAGGCTTATGAGGCATCTGCTATCGCTGCACAAGAGAGACTGATATCTATTGAAGAAAACGAATCATTTTCTTTTGTCGGTCATGATGTCGTGATTAGCTATCAAAATGGAGTACACAAAATTGATATTCCATAAATCCTTTTTTATTAGGATAAATCGAGTTTTATATTAACCAACATGATTTTTAATTTTAGCTTTATAGCTTTAATCAAATAGTGGTGATACGATTTCTTTTGCCACCATCATTTAAAAGCTGAGGATAGTTAAAGCGTAAATTATGACCTCATCAATACTGTGTCATCTTCTAGTTGGTTTACCTGGAAGTGGCAAATCAACTTTTGCTCGACAACTAAATGAACAGATACCTAATTCCGTTATCATCTCTACTGATGCGATTCGTTTGAGATTATATGGTGACGAAAAGATTCAAGGAGACTGGAATACAATAGAGCAATCGGTAATTGAACAGGTTCGGCTAGCAATAACACACGAACAAACTGCTATTTATGATGCGACTAATGTTCGACTAGATTGGAGAAATTCACTGTTGGACAAAGTTAGCGATCTTAATCCTGAATGGATTGCTTGGTGGATAAACACACCAGTAAATATCTGTAAATACTGGAATAGAAGGCGATCTCGTAAAGTACCTAATTACGTTATCAATGCTTATTATGACGATCTTCAGCAGTCTCCACCAACTCTAGGAGAAGGATACATCGCAGTTAAAGAAATAACGCCTTTAGGTTAAAGCCAAATCACTTGCCGATTTTTAAGTGGGGGTGGATTGTATTGCGATCGCTTTTTGCTTGAACTTTGCTTTGAAAATACCATCAAAGCTTTTCTCTTATAGCTTAATTGTTAAATATAAGGATAAGAGCTAAAATATAACAACAAATGTTACGCAATAGAGCTTAAAACTTGTCAAATCTATACGAGCAAGCATCCGAGGAAGGAGCGAAGGTCTGGCTCAAAAAATTATTAGTAGAAATGTTGCCAGCCTTACCGAAAGATTTAGATGGCTGTAATCATTGGTTTGACTCTCTTATTCAAGCTTTTGAAGCCAGAAAATTAGTTGAGCCAAAGCAACAAAAAAATTATCTAACACAAGTACGTAATGCGATTAAAGTAATAGATCCCAAACATCCTGCTTTAGATGTGGTTAAATTTGATAAGTCTACATGGGTAGAAATCAATAATAGCTCCACCGATCGCATTGCCGAGAGGAATACCAAATTTATCCGCAATCCCGAAGCAATAGCAAACAAGGCTAAAGAGTTGATAACTAGTTTGGACTGGTCTGAGATTGCAGCAGGATTAGCCGTGTTGACAGGACGTAGAAGTAGCGAGGTAATTAAGACAGCCAAGTTTAGTTATAAGACTAAGTTTAGCGTCATGTTTAGCGGTTCTCTCAAAAGAAGAAGCGAACCAATTGATGTAGTGTTTGAAATTCCTACTCTTTGCGAGGCGGAACTAGTAATCGATGCGATCGCGCGTTTGAGAAGATTTTTAGGAGATGAGATTGACGAGTTATCAGTCAGACAGATCGGCGGACGTTACTCAAGGGCAGTAGCCAAAAAATGTGACGAACACTTTGCAGAGCTTGTACCAAAACGGGATGGTGAAGACAATCTTTACTCCCATCTATTTCGAGCTGTTTATGCCACTATAGCAAGTCACTGGTATTGTCCGCCGACTATTCCTGAAATGGAATATCGGGCAGCAATCCAGGGTCACTACCAAATTCTGGAAGAGAAAAATCCAGTTTTACGCAGATCCTTGGAAGCAGGTCGGCATTACTATGACTACAGAATCAGCGATGGTTCGGGCAATATTGACGGTAGATTGGGAATGAAATTAGGTCTATCGGGCGTAGAAGTCGTCGAACAATTCGCTCGCATCACCTCTGAGGATAGAGCGAAGGACAACCGAAATAATACTCCTATTGAATCTGCTTTGATTTCCCAACCCCCAAGTGAGCCTCCTAGAGAAAAAGATCTAAATCAAATTCCTAAAAAACATTTGTTGAGAAGAAAGAGAATGAATGAATCAGTGACTGTTCCCAGATACTTAATGTCTCGTTTGATGGGATTATCTGAAAGGTTGGAATTAGATGAAAAAGAAACCTTAGAAGCTCTATTTGATTGGGCAGAAATAAGCTTATCCTTAGCAGAAATCCTAGAGATAGAAGAGTTAAAGACTAATGTACTTTATGACAAAGTAGAAGGATTAATCGAAAAACTGGGACAAGCTGAGGTTCAGAGACCTCGACAGAAGACCGATATTAAGGGAACTACAGACGATAATATTTCTATTAATACCGAATCTATCAGAGATCTTTCTTCTTCGGTGAGAATTTTGTCCGAGCTATTGGCCTCGAAAAACCCTTTACCTCGAAGTATCAATGGTAAGGACACGACTACTACCCCTACAGTACAAAGAAAAACCTCTCAGCAAGGAAAGAACGAGGCAGATACGACAAATAATAAAGTGGTTCGACAAGAGTCAAGCAAGCCAGAAGCAGACAAGACCGAAAACGATAAAGGGAGAAAAGTTTCTCAAAGAACAATTGAAGCAGAAGCAATAATTAATAATGCGATCGATAAAATAATCGAGTTTAACGAGCAAGAAGGTATAACTCACAAAGAAAAAATTAGAATAGGTATAGGAGGAGTGAGAACGCTTACAGGAAGGGGAGACAACATAATTAGAAGAGTATTGAAAAGAAGAGAAGATGAACTTGAAGAGCATCATCTGCATCATGAGTTGAGTTCGACCCATAACAGTAAAGGCAAAACTGCACCGTCAATTGATGAAGTAATTGAATTTGACAAAGATAAGGTGATAGAAGAAATTTGCCAGTAAAAAATAAGTCAACTAAAAGTTGAGTTAGGCTGGGTGAAAAGAAATTTTAAGGCATACCAAGTGGGAACTATTTGATAATTTAGATCGCTTAAAGGATACCACCAGACTGGAAGGTATCCTTCAAGGCTATCTCATAATTTTCAAACAAAAATACTATGAAGGTAAGAATAAATGTTCTGTACCACTAATTGTTGCTAGTAATTCATTACTATCATCATAAATAAAGGTCAAAGCACCATCAGAACCTCCTGAGCCATAGTGGACATCGTGAAGACCGTCAAAATTGCTGACACTAAATGAAATAGTGTCTTCGCTAGAATAATCCTTAATATTGACAGCATTATCCGAGCTAATACCTTCAAAAGAGCCTAGTCGAGAACTGTCTGCTATTACAAAAGTGTCACTTCCTGCTCCGCCAGTTAAAGTATCATTACTACCTGGAGAGTTATCACCTATCAGATAATCATTTCCAAGACCACCATCAATATAATCTGAGCCACTTATTTCTCTTCCTCCAGAGAGAATATCATGAGCATTTCCTCCAATAACCACATCGTTTTCTTCAGTTCCCAAAATGCGATCGTTATTGTTTTTGTCAGCGTAAAGTACAGCCATTTTTGTTCCAAGTTATTTGCATTTCTTACTTCTTCTGCAAAAAACTATTTAATCGCCAAAATATTTAAAATTACCGATAGTTACTGTTAATTTGTTTTAAACAGAAATACAGATAAATTTTACAAAACCTTCCCAGAGATAAACATAATTACTATGCTTTTACCCCTCGTAAAAGCAAAATGTAAATATATTAAGTCAAGATAAGCAAAATATTCTGACGATCGGCAAATAGTTTCAAATTAACGCTTCCCCAAAAAGCATTAATTTCGCAAAAGTTATGTGAATCTTGAAAAGTACATGAAGCGCAAATTACTTTGATACAAAACAATATAGCCCAAATATGATGCTAATTTGATTTAATAACACAAATATTTTATTGTTGACAAAACAATAAACTTAGTTACTTTAATTTACATACCCCTTAATAAACAAGTACCCGCCAAGAGCATTTACGTTTTCATGGCACAAAGCAAATTCTGTAGATTAGAGATCTAAATAACAGCTTTAACTATGCTAATTCCTAAGTATTCAAAACTGAGCAATCTAGCAATGCTTCTGATTGCTCTACATTAGTCATTTTAACTAATCCAAATATAAGCAAGCCAATAACAAGCAATACACTTATAAGCGATCCCAATATCACCCACTTATCCCAAATCTTAGACAATTTCAATTTATTAAAAACAGCAATGGAATTGTCAATCTGAGACTTAGCCAATTCTAAATCTTTTGTTGTTCTACCAACACCTTCAATCAACGCTTTCATAACCTTTATATTGGTACTTCTTTCGGACTGAAGTTTAGTATTGAGTTTGTTTAACTGTTCAATAGCATTTGTAATCTCTTGTGATGACTCTCGAACACTGTTTTCGACTTCAGTATTGGTTGAGAGAATTTCACCTACAAGCGATTTATGCAAAATACAGATATCATCTACGTTTTTAGAATTAATCTCTCCGACGCTTTGTTTAATGTTTTCTATCTGTAGTTCTTGAGCTTCTTGAACAAGAGCGATCGCTTCATGTAAATCCTTCATACTTTCAGAAACTTGAGCCTTCCAAACCCCCAATAGTTCGCGTAATTCAACAGGAGCAATTTCTAAAAGTACGCGAATCTGACCAGTCAATGCCAGCACTAAAAACATGGGATCGTTCGGCTGGACTCCACAGAGACTGATTACCTCGTAAATTTTAGCCCTTATTTCAGGAGATTCTTTAGCAAGACAAAACTCTAAAATTTCATCCGCTTTATTTCTAGGCAGACTCACAGAGATCTCCTTTGTCGTTAGGTTCTTGCCATGCCCCCGTACTATCAAAAGCAGCATAGGCAGAATTGAGGAAATTTACCACTCTTTGCCGTCCCATAATAGTTAAATCGTGATGCTCTCTAGCATCTCCAAATGTTAGTTGATTTTTGTTGATAAAGTATCGTTCTGCGTATCCCAATTTTGGGAAATCAATCGTTTGAACATTATATTTATTGATTGCAGCTTGAACCTTTTCATCTTTCTCAACCTGCTCCCACTCATCGCAAACTCCAAAATTTCTTACTAAAATATGAGGCATTTTTTCACCATAGTCATCTAAAGATTTGAGAAACAGTTTAATGCTGTGATACTCACCATTAGTGACAAACCATTTTCTAAAGGCTACCCCGTGCTGCTCGCCCAAATCAAACAAGTTGTTATTGTCAAACCATGCTTTTAATGCTTTTTGAACCTGGGAGGGCAAATTAACTATTACAGATCTACGAGTTGCAAATTCAAAAATACGATCTGCTCTGCCAGCCTCTTTTTCATTCTCAGTAAAGAAAGCGTGTTTACAATATTTTCTATATACATTAGACACATCAGGATTAGAGCGATCTGCTTCAACTGCAATAAACTCATAATCACGATCTATCAAACACTGAATCGCAACTTTAGCAACAAGAGTCTTCCCAACTCCTCCTTTTTCTCCCCCAAAGAGGTCAACGAACTTATAGTTCGAGCTATCCATATATTACACTCCATAAATTAACTTAATAGTCGTTGTAGCCACTCAAATCATCGTCATCATCAAAAAGATCGTCATTGGAAAATGTTGAGCCTTGAAGCTTAATAGCCAACGAACTCTGATTCTTGTTTGAAGAATCAGCTTCAAGATTTTCTGACATATATAAGCGATCGCTACCGTCGACTTGACTTGACTCAGGCTGAGACACCGATAATGTCTTTGGCAAAGTATTGCTTGGATGCCTATCGATAAAATTATTCCCGTCCGAATCTGAGTTTGCTTGAAACTCACTATTAATCTTTGTCTTCTCTCCATTTAGCAGTTTTCTATTTGAATCACTGTCTGTTTTAGGACTTTGATTAGATTTAGTTTTTAGATTCTTTTGGGTTCGATTTGTCTGATGATATTTCTTTAGTGTGCTTGGCGAGATTGTTACTTCTGTTTCAGAAATTGCCTGGGCTATATCATCATATTCACAACCATTCGCCAAAGCATCTTCAATCAATGAAAAATGTGTTTTTATCAAAGACTTAAGATAGCCAGGCTGTTTTGATTTTGGCTTAACACTCTTTATTTTTTTCCCTACTAGTTTTTCTAGAGGGCTTTTATAAGTCTTCATCACCGCTTGATACGAGGTTATATACTTGCCTTGTTCATTATTTTGCCAAGTATTTATAATTTTGGATCGTCTACCTTAAAAAGAAGCCATACATAGCACGAAAATATTTGATTGCATAGATACAATCCATTCAGAATTTACAAGCTTGATTTTAGTCCGATTCATTCGTAACTTTTGACCCTCACACCAGACGCACCCACAAAAAAATTTGAGAATGAATTGACTTTATTTCCCGAATAAACATGAAAATTTTTAAGAATGAACCCGTTTGAGAGAATAACTATTAAGAGTTGTTAACCAATCGGCTAAAACTATTTTCTTAATTCTGAGTAAAAACAAAATAGAATTATATTAAGCAAAAAATCATTACTCTACACAATATGGTTTGCACTATAGGTAATCCTTACTCTAAGCTTCAAGACTATGCAGAGGAAAATCTGTATACAAAAGAACAAACAATATTAAACAGCAGATGGTTGGGAAAAGGAGCAAGTAATCTTGGAATAACAGGTTATGTCACTCCTAAAGATTATGAAAAGGCATATCGCGGATTGGACCGTGCTGGTAACTCCCTCCGACAACAACAAGCAAACAAAAAGTCTAGATCGGGAAGAGACCTTACTTTTTCTGCTCCTAAATCTGTATCTTTACTTGCTTTACTCGAACCAAAGGCGGAAATTATCAACGCTCATCATCAGGCAATCAATCGAGCCTTGGAATATGTAGAACAAAACTGTGTTTTTACTAGAATTGGTAAAGGAGGGCGTGAAAAACAACAAACGGATAACATGATTGTTGCTGTTTTTCAGCACTCTGACAGTCGAAATTTTGACCCGAATCTACATAGTCACTGCGTAGTTTTTAATCAAACCCAAGGAAAAGATGGTAAATGGCGTTCTATGGATAACCACCAACTTTATAGTCAAAAGATGACGATTGGAATGGTTTATCGCTATGAATTAGGTCGGCAGCTATCAGAATTAGGACACTCAATAAATTGGAATCAAGATGGAACTTTTGATATTGCAGGATTCAACTCAAAACAATTAAGCCACTTTAGTTCTCGTAGGACAGAAATCATTGACGCTGTGGGAATCGAAAGTAGTGTCAAAGAAAAAGCAAAAGCTTGTATTTCAACACGCAACACGAAGAGATATATCAGCATTGATGAACGAGATACTATACATAAATCTTGGCAGCATAAGTTTGATTCATTGGGTCTTACTGTTCCTCAACCTACTACTCATAGCGATAAGCCCAAAGGCATGGCTTCGCTACGCATATTTGATACCAAAGACCTAGAGCGATCGCGCCAAAAATCTATTGATAATTCTATTCAAACCTTGGATAGTAGAGATGGTAAAACCCGATTTTTAGAACATGAATTACTGAGGGAAATACTCGTACAAGCTCAAGGTCAACATCAACTAGACAAACTTCAACATGATGTAAAACATCACCCAGGTCTAATCGGGACTGAAGATGGGAAACTCACCACAATAGATCTATACAGAAAAGAAAAAATAAGGCTTAGAGAGGCGAAGCAGATAGCATCTAAGACTATAGACAAACCAGATATTTTAGAGCTGGCAACTTTAACTTTTGAGCAGAAAACTAGTCCCTATCAAGATCGAAAAGACTTAAACTCCGATTCTAAGATATTTAATTTTAAAGAGATAAAAGATCCCCACAGTAGAATATCTCAAGCTGTTCAAGAGTATCTGCGTAAAAGCGATCGCCAACAATCTAAGACTGTCATCTTAACTGATACAGAAGAAGATAGATACAAAATAACTTCTAGATTAAGACAAGAATTAATTAAGCAGAATAAGCTTGAGAGTAATGCAATTAGGACAAATATATTGCATTCCAAAAATCTGGATACACGAACCGTTCTTAATATTGAAAATTATCAAATAGGTAATGCAGTAAAATTCGATCGTACTTCTAAGAGATTTAACAATAAAGATCTCTATAAAGTAGTTGAAATAGATCTACAAAATGGAATTTTACATCTTATAGATCGTTTCCATAGTGAGAAAAAACTTCCTCTTCATCGATATAAACATCGTCAAGTCTATCAAGCTCAAAAGCGAGAATTAAGAGTTAATGAGAAGATGCATTTTTTACGCAGTCAATATATAAATGGCAATCAAGTATCTGCTGGTCAGTCATTTACTATTACTAATATTAAAAATAAACAAAGAATTACTATAAAAACTAAAGGAAAACTAAGTATTGTGAAGGCTGATGACTTATTGTTTTCAGAATACAATTATGTTGATACTTTAAAAAAGCATCAAGGTAAAAAAATTGATAGCTGTATTTATCACCCCTCAACAGCTAAATCAAATAAATTATTTAAGCAAGATATATATAAAGTAGCTTCCTATACAAAAAGAGGGCTAACTGTCTATACATCTGATAACTTTTTGCAGCAAAACACCACGATAAAAGCTCAAGTATTGCAACCAAGTATGAAACTTAAAGGAAAATCCGAAGTACAGCATATAGATGAGTCTCAGGCTATTAATAACACTTTATTTGAACTTGCTAGTTCATCAAAATACATAGCACTTAATAGAAAGCTTGACATCTTAAATTCAGCAGATCGACAAGTTTATAATTCTCCAGATGGAATAGTAATTGAAAAGAATTTGCAAAATTTATCGATTTATTATGATGACAAATTAATAAATTTTGATCGAGATTTTAATGTGACTAAAAATGAATTTTCAAATCAAGAAATTCATCAACTAAATCAAAAAGTCAGTGATATTAAACAGCAAAGCGTAGAGCAAAATCAAAATAAACAAATTCAAAAAGATATAGGTCTATCTTTATAAGAAAATGAAAAACACGAATATTAATGTAGAGTTGGATTTTTCTAAACTCTGGATAGCCCTATTTATTCTTTTTGATTTATTACTCTTCATAGGGTATTGGACACTCAAAAACAAAGAAGTCGTTGCATTTTTGATCGAACACCCTATTATTATCTTTCCTTATCTAATTGAAAAAATTGGTGTGGTGAAACTTTTACTAGGAGGTATAACAATTGTTGGCTTTGTTCCCCTTATGATCGCATTACCTTCTACTAAAAAATCGAAAAAGCCTCAAGTGGTTCGAGGAGCAGAAGTAACCGATGGCGATCGCTTTGAAATCATAATGCAGAGTAAATGTATTGAAGAAATTGAGGAACAATTTAAAAAGTCTAACAACAAACTAGGGAAATTAAAAATAAAAACTCTGGCAAAAAAGGTATATGAAAGAAACAAAAAGCAATACATTAAAATTGCTGGCATACCATTGCCCCAAAAACTCGAAAATAGAGGCTTTTTCTTTTTTGGCGATCCAGGTACAGGTAAAAGTCAATCTATCAAGCAAGCACTATCGGTCATAAAAAGTCGTCCTGATGTTAGAGGAATAATCTTTGATCGCAATGGTGAAATGCTCAAGCAGTTTTACGATCCCGATAAAGACTTAATCTATAATCCTTTCGATGCCCGTAGTGTTGATTGGTGCCATACCTATGAAAAGGGAGTCAGACCTGAAACAATGGCAGAAGCTCTAATCCCTCCACCTTTAGCTGGTGCGCCAAATCCTTTTTTCCAAACTGCTGCGGGAGTTGTGGTTGGTGAAATATTTCGTAAAGCCAAAAGTAATCAGCAAGTTTATCAAATGCTTACCAAATCAGATGAAGAAGTCAAAAGTGACTTAGAAGGCACAATAGCTTCTAGATATCTTGCTGACGTAAAACTAGCAAGTTCCGTCGTCTCAACCGCTAACAATTACTGCAAATTTTATCGTTATGTTGGCAACCAAAAAGACTACAAAATTAGTTTCTTTAATTGGGCTTACCAAGATGATCCCCGCTGGATCTTTGTTACCTTGAAAGAAAATGATGCTCCAGTTCTACAACCATTACATAGTATGCTATTCGAGCTTATGTTGAAAGGCTTGTTGTCAAATCAGCATAGAAAACTTAAAACAGCAATAATTATTGACGAACTGGGAGCATTAAACAGATTAGATAGCCTGGGAAGATTACTGAGTGAGAGCCGTAAATTCAAAGGGTGTCCATTTTTAGGGACACAAACTCAAGCACAGATTACTAAAATCTACGGTAGGGAAGAAACCAGTATTTTGCTACAAGGAACATTAATTAAGCTCATGCTTCGCTGTAGCGATCCAGAAACCGCCGATACAATGGCTAAATTAATCGGTAAACGCGAAATACTTAGATATAAGACCAACGAGAGTAAAACTGCTGCTACTTTTAAATCTCCTGCGTCTAAAACTAAATCTACAGTCCAAGACTACAACGAGAGCTTTGCAGTTCTTTCGAGTGAAATTCAAAACCGACATGACTTAGAAGGATACCTTAAAGTAGGAGGCTTAACTTCCAAAGTCCAGGTTACATATCAAAATTTCCCAGATAAGTATCCAGATTTTATTGATATCAATGAATCTACATCCAAAGATTCCAAAATTAAATTTACCAAGCTAGACGATTACGAAGCAGCTTGACTTTTTAATCCTATTGATTTTTTGGATGTCATGGTAAATAACCCCTAAAATTTTAATCTGTCATAATGGCAGATTAAGAAATAGCAATATGTAGTATTTAAAACTATGTATTGCTATACACAACTTTGCTTAAGATAAAGTTACCAAAGATTAGTTACCTGTTCGCCAGAAAACAATTCTGACCATACTGCTATTAATTGCCCAATTGAGCCATAAATAAACCAAGCACTAATGCAGTAAAATACCAAAATGAGAGTTTTAGGAGAAATATTTCTAATAAATCTTCTTATATGTTTCATTTTTATTACTTAAATAGCTGGTGTATAACCTTCTGGAAGCGAACTTTTTTTCTCTTGATACAGTCTAATTGGAGGAGAAGCAAAACGGGAGCGATCTTTACCCTGAACTGGTCTAGCAAAATCCGCAGTTCTCCTAATTTTAGCCAGGGCATCACTAATTTTGCGATCGCTTACAGCAGGCTTGAAGTTTTGTCTTTCCTTAATCAGATATTCAATAAGAATTTCTACCGTCAAATCTATATGAAGATTTTGATAGAAGATTTCATCATGAACCCTTCGCACTGCTTTCCCAAGCTCATCTGGAGAGCAAGATCGATATTGTGAAAATATCCTATACCAATCTTCATCTTTAAATTGCTCGTAAAATCCAGGAAAATGGAGATTTAGATGCACTTTTAAAACTTCGTACATAGCCCCATTATGGAGATTAATATCGAAAAACCAGACATATTCAAAACGCCTGATTAACTCTGGTGGTAACATATCAAGCCTATTGATCGTAGCTACCATAATCGAAGGGCTGGTGTGGTCTTGCATCCAAGAGAGTAAATATCCTGCTTGTTTAGCCATTACTCCCCCTGCACTTCCGCTATTCCAACCAAAGAAGGCTTTTTCAAATTCATCAAAGAAAATTACACAAGCTCCTATACTATCGACAAGTTGGAAAACTAAGTCGATATTTTGTAGTGATTTAGAAAGACTTGAAGATATTAATTCATTCCAATTGCATGAAATTAAAGGTACTTTGAGAATTCTACTTAACATTTTGGCTGTTAATGACTTACCTGTTCCTGGTAGTCCCCACAATAAACATCCTTTGGGTGGTCGTAGTCCTCTTTCATAAGCAGTTGGATGAAACAGCTTTCTAATTTTGTTTAGATCTCGCATCAATAGATCTAAGCCACCAATCGATTCCACATCAGGAGCAGGAGTAATTCGCAATCCCTTGGCAGCTAATTTCGCTGTCTTATAAGCTAAGATGTCATTTTCCGACATCTGTCTTTGATTCAGTAGTTTGATTTCTCCATAAGATAAGCCAATATACTGCGTACAGTCTCTATTAGAATGCTTTTCAGTAGATAAAAAATTCTGAATTTCAGAAACATTGGGTAATTTTACTTTTACCTTGGGAATTATTGAATACAAACTATCGGGAATTGATATCAAGCAATCAGCTAAAATTAACTTAGTTCTAGATAGTGAGTCGAAATACAAATTCTCCAGTTTATAAGTTAATGACTTGTTCGACTCTATTTGCCCAAGTCCCTCAACAACTAACACCCCATCCAATGAAGAAGTAAGTTCTAGAGCTTCTGCTTCGCTGCTGATAACGTAGTCTGGTAAAACTTCAAGCCTATTCTCGGTAAACCATTGTAAGTACTTATAACCCTGATTCCAGAAATAAACTCGATCGTCAGGATAATGCTCGGCTATTTCTTTCAGAACAAAATTGCGATCGCATATTGAAAATTCAATCGCAGCAATTTTAGAACTAAAAATTTTTTTCCAGTTAATAATATCCATACTTGAGGATGTAATTTTCAATCCTAGTTTAAAAAAACTAAAGCTTATTCTTTGTGAGTCAAACTTTCTGTGGACTGACAAGCCATATCACTCAATTGACCGCCTATCAATATTAGAGATGAATTAGCTTTTACATCCTTCTCACGAGCAATTTGTTCTGAGAGACTGTTGATTTTAAATTTGGCTTGGTTCAACTTATCTGAAAAAAGTTTCAAAGATCTGTAATAAACATGACTGAGAATAGACGAATCTACATCATTTAAGTTGAATACTTCTACAATTTCGGCTAAAAAAATCAGATCGAGTATTCGCTTATTCAATTTATAGTTGGGGTCTTGTTTCAGTTTTTCAATAACTTGCCCGCAAAAGGTATTTTTGTCATATCTAATATATAAAACACCAGGATCTATTTGATTTTGAACATTAGGTTCAATTTTCTTTTTTGGCATTATTTCAGAAGTGAAGCTAGAAATATTTGAAGGAAAGACTTTAATATTTACGAACTAGTAAAAATATTCTCTTATTAGCTATTTTTAGCTCGCAAGCACTTTCTAAATTGTCAACCTTGATAGATAGGATTGACAATTCTGCTGACTGTGCATATTGATTCTAAATTAAATTACCTAATAATAGCGCATTTATTGTAAACAAATATTACAACAATAAAAGCTTAAAATGCTAGCATTTTCATAATTTTTCTAGCGTGTAACAAGTTTTCCTTAACAAAAACACACAAACTATAACTATAATACTTTTGCTTAAACTATCAATATGCGTTCTTTTTAAACGATTATAAATTTTCTGTGAATAATAAAGAAAATATAAAAAGTGCTAGCATTCACAAAAAATTTTACGCCTTGTATATCAATTCAGGATGTTTTAAAAGTTATGTATGTGAATCGAATATGTACTAGCTTTATTACCTTGTAAATCTAAGAATGGAAAGTACAATCCCAAATACTACTTTCTGCCCAGACGAAATTTTCAAAAGACTAGACACCTATATTACTCAAGTGCAAATTCTTGATAATATTCAAGTTTCAAATCCCCGAAAAATTTTGTCTCGAACATTAGGTTTAATATCTCTTTCAGAAAAAGTCGGACAAAAAAAAATTGAGATTACCAAAGATGGACTAACCTTATATTGTGCAAAAAAGGCTCGTGATTGGACAATTGTTGAGAATCAGCTTAATCGTGAGCAAATTTCAGTTATTGAGAACTTACCTCAAACTAAAGAACAAATTTTCCTTGAGTTCTATAGTCGTAAGTTAACTCACAAGCTGAAAGAAATTTTTCAACTTAAAAACTATCCAATCGATCGGGCTATTAGCCTAAATCATGCTCAAGTTCCTTATGAGTTTCTTATTTCTCATGAATCAACAACAAACAAAATAATTTTTGTAGGAACTAATCTTGAGAACGATATAGTTTTCAAGTCGTCTTTTTATAAAAATGCTCAAGTCCAGGTTATTACTAATAATCTATCTCTTGAACATATAAATCAATTATGCTGCTTTAACTCTTAATATGTTTCCTACTAACATACATAAATTAAAGCAGCAAAGTTAATTTCTTTTTTTGTCAGCAGTTTTTTTGCAGAGAGATGTTGATAGCTGAATCTTATCACTAGATTCCTTACCTAATTACACCTTTCTAATCACATAAAAAGATCAACTGATGGCAAATTCAAATCATCCACTCGGTCTTAACCAACTGTCACGAAGGCAGGCTGCGTCATCCTATGGCGGAGTCTCATCAGGGGGAATCGAGATAATCTGTAACTCGAAATACTTAACCTACAAAAACCTTCAAATTTCTACAATCCAGTCGTTAGTAATTATTGCCACGGCTTTAGTTTACTACTGTAATAACAACCTTCAATTCCTACAGAATAATATCCAGTTTGGGCTAATTATTTTACCTATTGGAGCTGTTGCTTTACTATTTACGTATTTTTCCCTTGGAAAAAAAATAAAGCCCAAAGCACTGCATTTCCTAATCATTTTGTCTACCATAGCATTTGTCTTTAATTATGAGGCAACTGTTCACGCTCAAATTTTAGATGGAATCGATGGGGCATTAGGTGATGTAGGAACAGCAGCAGGAGGAAGCATTGCAGCCACAATATTAGATGCTGTGATCGATTTAATTCGGATTGCTGTCTATGTCGTCGTTGCTGGTGCTGTCATTGCAGCAATAGCATTTGGAGTTATTCAAGCTCAATGGCAAGCTCCCGTTTTAGTTGTAGGAACAATTATAGCGATTGGACTATTTCTAGAGCTTATGGGAGTTGTCGTTTTCGGATAATTGTTAATGAGAAAAGATAAAGACTTCGATCGCGAAATACTAGAACAGTCAATAAGTACCATTCAGGCTTTAGGTGAAAAATCTAAAATAGCTATTATCCCCAGGGAATATTTATTACCTTGGCTTATTATTACCACCATTAGCTACGTGGTAATTTTTAAACCTTTACAGTTTTTTCTGGGGCTGGGGTATTTTTGGCTTCTGGTAATTATTATCTGGTTTTGTACTGCTTGGGCTTTAATAGCTGGACGAAAGAGCCACAATTTTACTGATGAGTTCTATCCACTGCCCGAAGACAACTGGATTGATGTACCGCAAACCTTCATCCCTGCCACAGACAAAATGTTTCCTAAGCTAGTAACCAAAAAAATCAAACTACCAGAAGAACAAGACTCGACTGGAAAATCTCATAAGTACATTCCATTTCAAAATGAATCGGAACTACATGGCAATATGAGAGTAAGTATTGCAGGGCAAGACTTTGTGAGTATTTTGCGCTGTAATAAAGATTTAGAATGGTCTGCTTCAGTACCTTTTAACTTGGTAGGGTTACATCCTCAGTTAGAAGATTCAGAAATTATTAATCAATCACAAGCAATTACTAATGCCCTAAAGGATATTCCTCAAGGAGAATCTATTTGCTTTGTGTTCGGTTGTCGTTCTCATTGTGATAAAAGAAAGCGTCAGTTGACGGATTTGATTAATGAGAAATTTCCCATTATGGGAATTATGCTTGAATCTGAAAAACTAAAAATCGAGGAAATTACCCAAAAAGGTCTGCGACAGGAATGGCATCACTATGCCATAGTTAACTGGAGTCAGAAGAACCAAGACATCCGTCAAAATTCAGATACGATCTCAGTCTTTATCAACTTAAGTAAAAATTTCTTTGCCAAGTATTTCCGTAAAATGGTGGGTACGGAAAACAATTACTGGAGAAGAATTTATATCACTCTTGGTAGAGATATCTACAGTAACTCCTTCCTGCCTTGGAAAATACGCTTAGAAAGTAAAGGAAAGCTACTTTTATCAAGTCTAAATCATCTGCAAGCTTATGAGCTATTGGCAAACAGGTTCAATAATCATATTACTAGAGATTTAGAACCTGATATTCCTCAAAAAATTAATGTTAGTGATATCTCTGGAAAATTAAAACATAGAGTAGTCATTAACAATCCTTACAGTCCCAAAGATTTGCTATCCAAGCTAATCGAAGGAGATGAAGGAGTATCTAACTGTCCAAATCATGATTCTCGTCGCGATCGCATTAGAATTAGAAACGATTTGGTTGCAGTTTTAAAATTAGTATATCCTCCTGAAAAAGTTCAATTTAGTCAGCAGCCTTATTGGGTATGGGATCGAATTAAACATCCTTCGGTTCGTGACACAGACGTTTTTTTAGAAATTACACCTGGAAATGTCGAAGACAGTCGAACTAATCTAAAAAGATTAGTTCGACAAAGTAGCTATGCCAACAAGTATGCAGCAGATAAAGGAAACATAATAGATGTCGATGCTGACCAACTAAGCGATGAGGCAATTGAAGCCCAAAGGCGTTTAAAAGCAGGAGCGCAGCCATTACTTGTTTCTTTTACTATTCATGTTTATCGACAGAGTGACATTGAGCTAGACATTGCCTGCCAAAGACTAATCGAACTATTTGCTCCAGCAAAGTTAGTTCGTGAAGATAAAGTATGCTGGAAAAGGTGGATGGAAAGTCTACCTATTAACAACCACAAAATTCTTACCTCTTCTCAAGTATTTAGCGAACCCAGGATAACTATGGATACAGAGAGTATCCGTAGCTTACTGCCTCTAATCCGTCCAAGAGATATTCATTTTTCAGGAGTTGAATTTATCAATACTGAGGGTGGATATCCTATTTATATCAATATTGTCGAAGAATGTCTTCGTGGAATTATTACTGGAGGAACTGGTTCGGGTAAAACCGTCATGGCATTTTCCCACATTAAGCAGGCTCTAGCTCGTGAAGATCGAGCTTGTGTGGGTTTTGATATGAGCAATGAAGGAGAAGGAACATTAAAGCCCATCATGGAGCTATTAGGAGAACAAGGAGCTTACATCAATTTAATCGATGAAAGTTTCAATATTCTTCAACCCCCTGACTTGAGAAAACATAATCCTGATGTTCAATCAAGAAGATTCAAGATTTGGCTTGAATCAAGAAAGAAAATAATTACCGCTTTCGCTGTAGGTTCAAATCCTAACGATGACATCAACACCGACATAATTTCGGCAATTGTTACTCTGGCTCTAGAAGTATTCTTTTCTGATATAGAAATTGTTAGACGATACAATGCAGCCCTGGAAAATGGCTGGAAATCCCCTGAATGGCAGAACATTCCAATACTAGAAGACTTCTTATTTTTCTGTTCCAAAGACAAATTAGATCTATCAGATTTTGGCTCGCAGCAGGGAGAAGCTTTGGATATAATTGTTACTAATATCAGTGCAAAGTTAGTAGATCCCAATATTGGTGACTGTATTTCCAAACCCAGTACAGTTTCACCCCATGCCAGATTACAATTTTTTGGACTATCAGGACTTAGTGATGATAATAATGCTTATGTGTTAAGCCTTGTAGCTCATGGTGCTTGCTTAAATGCTTCTCTAGAATACGAAAAAAATTTGGTAATAATTGATGAGTGTCCTGCGCTTTTTAGAAAACCAGGGTTTACCGAATTAGTTGGGATGCAATTTTCTCTAGGTAGAAAGGAAGGAACAAGCGTATTGCTAATCGGACAAAACATTGAGGCTATTACTCAATGTGAAAATTCTTCGCAGATTATCCGAAATACTGATTTTCATTTTATCGGTAAAATTTCTAGCGATGGAATCGAACACTACTCCAAAGTCTTACATATTCCTGCAAGGGACTTACGTCAAAATGCAGGCGATACTTTTGGCATTGACAAAAACATGGGCTGTTCGTATTGGTTAATTAAATATCTTGATAAGCATTGGATTACCGCTTTCTATCCTTCAATCTACGAACTAGCTGGATTAGCTAACTCTCCTGATGAAAAGAGAGAACGACAAACAATTATGAATAAATATCCCAATAGTCAAAAGGGAAAATGTCTTGGTTTGGCTGAATATGCCAGCATCTATTAAATTTTGAAAAATGGATAAATTAAAATCTTCTCTCAGCATACTTTTAACCACTTTTGCTTTACAGGTTTCTTTTATTGAAGTAGCAAAAGCTCAAATTTCTACTGGTGGTTTCTCTGGTGGTACTTTTAACTTTCCTGTTGATGGTTCTGGTTCTGGTGGCTTGGGTGGTCTTGGTGACTTAAATGGTTCTAGTAATTCTGGCGGAATCTCTACTGGTGGTTTCTCTGGTGGCACTTTTAACTTTCCTGTTGATGGAATTTCGGGCATTGGTAATTTTAGTGGTCTTGGCGACCTTCTTCCAGAACCAATTGCCGATTTATTTAGGGAC
Source organism: Waterburya agarophytonicola KI4 (assembly GCF_020640915.1). Lineage (GTDB taxonomy): Bacteria > Cyanobacteriota > Cyanobacteriia > Cyanobacteriales > Xenococcaceae > Waterburya > Waterburya agarophytonicola. Next base: position 33,999 of record NZ_JADWDC010000004.1, read on the forward strand.
ATTGCTAACATCGTTGGACAGGTCAATACCTTCTTATCTGAACTAGGAATAGAAGTGAACCTTGGTGAATTAGGCTTACCCGATATAGAACAGGCAATCGAACTATTTGAACAAGATAACCAAATTGACATTGCTAGTGATGTATTTGGTACACAAACGGGAAGTACAGTCATCAATGATGATTCCTTACGCAAGCAATATCTAAAAGATTTGGGAAATGAATATGCTCAAAACTCCACTCTTTCAGAAGAAGGACAGCAAAACACTGCCGAACAAATAGAACTTAGTCAAGAAACTGCTGAAATTAGCAACCAATACGCCCAAGACAGTAACGGACAAGATGTTTCTCAAAATATCTTACGTAATATTTCTAATCAAATTGCTTTGCAGCAGCAGCTTGATAATATGAGCTACTTTGGACAGCAAGAAGACAAGATTTCTCGTTCCTTAATGCTAGCTATCCAGGGTGAAAGCGTTGTGGCTTTGGATAAATTAACCACAACTAGAGATCGCGAAGCAATCAGTATTTTGAAAGCTGGCACATATCATCAAGGGTTGTTGTCAATTCCTGCCCAACATCTATTAACATCCAATTGAGAATAGCCAATATGAGTGATTTGAGCCTACTTGCTCAGGTAGCGACTGGAAATGAATTAAGTCTGAACATTTTAGAAAGATCCCTAAATTTTTATCAGGAAACGGGTGCTGCTTGGGATCGTATATGGGATTTAGTAGTTAACCCTACTCAGCCTTTGTGGGTTGCTGCGATCGCCATCGCGAAATTCATTTTTGGCTTTTCATTACTTTTCTATACATACGTAGTTTTGAGCAGACTAAGTAACATCACTACTTCTAAACCAGTTTTAGATCAAATGCCCCTACCCCTAACTGTAGCTTTTCTATTTGCAGGAAATGGTCTAATGCTATCTAATTTAGTACTGGGGATCAGAGAAATTTTTCAGTATTTCATTGTATTAGCTCTGCAAATACAAATTGCAGGCATTAGTGTAAACCAAGCTTTGCAAGATATTCAAAGCACCGCGATCGCTAATAATAGGGCGCGAGTAATTTTTGCAGACTGCTTATCCCAAACTGGTTTGCAGTTAAATGATTGCGTCAACGATCCCGTAAAAATTGAACAAGCCCAAGAATTACTCAATGGATCGGGAAATATATTAAATGGCAATGCTCTTGAAGCAATATTGAATGCAGTAGTATCAGCAGGGACAACCATAATAGATGGTGCTACTGCTTTTATTGGTAGTGCAGTTTCAACTGTGCTAGCTACTCCAATGATTGTTTTTATCCAGATAATACTATTAGTTATTCAACACGCCTTTATTAACTTGGTCGAAGCAACAGCTTTATTAACTGCTATTAGTGCGCCAATTTTTCTGGGCTTTTCCTTGTACACCTCTAATGCACCCATATTTGCTCTCTGGCTGACCAGTTTTATGGGCTTATATTTTATCCAATTGAGCTATGTATTTTTAATTGGCTTTTATGGAATAGTCATCTCGCAGTTAGATCAAGCTGGCGTAGCAGTTGGCACAATCGTCTTAGATATTGCTTTTCTATTTTACGTCGCGCTTTTTGCTCCAATAGTCGCTGTAGGAATTTCTCTAGGAGGAGGAGTAAAACTGTACGAACAAATAGCAAGCAACATTGAAAGAGCAGCAACTTTAATTATTGCCACCCTATAAATTAGTATTATTAAGTATTACAGATAAAATGGCTATTTCATTCGATAAAAAATCAGCAGAAAAAGAGTTAGAGCATAAAGAAAGTTTAGTTGAAGCAAAAGATAGTAATAAAGTAATTATTATCTTTTTTATATTAGCAATAGGTCTTCTATTTTCAGCGATCGCAAATTTAGGTTTTGTCTACCTTTCTTTACATCTAGGTACAAGAGAGAAAATTTTTGTCACTCGCCAGGGTGAGGTGGAAATAGCACAAGAGAAAGACCCAAACTTTCGCAGCGATCGAGTAATTGAAGAAACTGTATCAAACTGGCTATACCTTACTCATGAATGGGACTCTTCTATTCCTAATAGCGCAGCTAAAGATCCTGGAGTACAGCTTAAAAGTGAAACTAACAATAAATATTTTAAAGTACCAACCAAAACTTACACTGCTTCTTATTTACTAGAAGTTGGCTTTAGAAAACAGTTTTTAGAAGAAATTTCCAAACAAATTCCCTCTAGTTTTTATCATGGTAAAATATCTAGCGATTTAAAAATTTATCATATTGGAAATACAGAAAGAATAGATGATAATCTCTATCGAGTTAGAGTAATAATGACTCGTACTGAAAAGAGCGATACCGCAGAGATACAAGAAACCCAAATAAACCAAATAGTTTATCTACAGGCAACAAAACCTTATAGATTAGTTCTAGGAAATAAAGAACCAAGTGCTTTTAGAAAACAGCTAAATCAGCTTCTTAAAAATGGCTTAATTATATATAAAGTCTCTCCAGAAGTTCCGAAATCATAAAATATTAGCTATGAGCAGTAACTCCTCAGACAATAATTATTTGCATTTTGAAGATCCAGAAGGAATAGAATCTTCAGAAACTCTCACGATAGATGATACAGATGCTGACAATATAGAAGAACTTAGTCCAGAAGATTTTGCAAACTTAGCGAGGCAAGCAAGTGGATATAGTGCTGATTTTAATAATAGTATTCGCGATTCTCAAGGCAACGAAATCGGGTCGCAGCACAAATCGAAGGAAGAAGAGAATAATAATTCCTTATCTGATGAGGAATCTGCGAAAGTAGGTCTTAGAGGTCCTTACATTAAAATTATTGTTGGTATTCTCCTAACCAGTACTGTTGTCATCGGTTTAATTTTCTTAAGGGGTGGCTGGCTAAAAATCATGAACCTTAGCCAAAATCAGAATACTACTGAAGAAAAGTCTAAAGTCGATCCTGATAAACAACAAATAGATAAGTTAAAAGCTGAACTGGCATTAGTAGAACAAAGTAAAAAAACAATTAAACTAGAACCAGAACCCAAGCCAGAACCCAAACCAGAAACTACAACCGCACCCACCCCTGCGCCTCGTTCTGAACCAGAACCTGAGCCAGAACCAGAACCTATAGACCCGTACAAACAGTGGGAGTTATTATCGCAATTAGGGACACTGGGAAGTTCTGCTCTAAATCCAAATATTACTAACTCAACCAGAATATCTCGCAAAATTCCCAATGAATCTCAAGCATTCAGTTCCATAACCTCTCTCAACAACACAAGTGACGAGGAAATACAACCAAGAAACCCAGAAGCTTCTAGAGATGGAAATAGAGTTAATAGCGTCTCTCTTAATAAAAACAATCTAGGCATTACAGATTCCTCCCCCTCATCTCAGTCCAATGTAGCTTTGGCTTCAGTTGACCCCAATAATTTCAATGACCAAAGCACTGCTGCACCAAAATCTAGGTTTTCTCCTGATGCTCAAAAGATAATATTAAGTGGGTTGGGCGTTTCCCCCTCCAAGCTCAAGGAAACAAAAAACTACGATTCAAATTATAGACAAATTACGATCGCCACGAGCATTAGAGGAATATTAACTAATTCTGTTGCTTGGACAGATAGCTCTAACCCTGAAGATACTAGAGCATCTGTAACTTTGACCGAACCCTTGAAATACGAAAATGAAGATATTGCCCTTCAACAAGGTTCTTCCATAATTGTTGAGGTTTCAGACTTTAATCAAGCGGGATTTGTTGATTTAAGAGCGATCGCAATAGTAACGAGGAATTCTAAGGGAGAATTCATCCAACAAGAAATACCCGAAGACAGTTTATTAATCCGTGGTGAAAACAATCAACCTTTGAAATTCGAGACTAAAAATTCAGGTAAGGGCAATTCGGGTATAAATCAATTACTAGGCAGCGCAGTGAAAAGTGGTGCAAGAAGTTTGCCAATTCCAAGACAGGTAGGTTCAGCGTTATCAAGAACGATTAATGGATCTGGCTCTACGAGAGCAAACAAGGGTCAATTCTATTTTATTGAAGCTCAAACTCCTATTTCAGTCTATGTAAACAATTCAATAAATGTAGATTAATGAGAAATAATCCAAATCAAGAAAAATACTATGCCAGTGTCCTCGCACTTATGCTGATAGCCACTCCTTTTAATGGATTAAACGATCTAAAGAATGCTTTAGCACAAATAACAAGACTCCCAGGCATACAAAGCAACGCTCAATTAAGAAAACTCCGACAAAAGCAAATTCCCATAGCTACAACCATATCAGGAACTATAACAACTCCTATTATTTGGACAGATAATTCTCGTCCTTCAACAACTAGAGCAACAATAATCTTAAATAAACCACTTTTATACTCTGACGGAAATATTGCATTGCCTGAAGATTCCTCCTTAATAGTTGAAGTATCTGACTGGGATGATGCAGGATTCGTAACTTTAAACGCGATCGCTATTTTATATAAAGATAGCCAAGGAAAGTTTACCCAGCAGGGAATTCCCCAAGGTAGTCTACTCATCAGGAATGAAGACAATCAGCCTCTAGCATTTAAAACGGAGGAGTCCAATGGCGGGAATTCTCTAATTAGTGGAATTCTAAATGAGGCAGTACAAACAGGTGCAGGAAATTTGTCCCTTCCTGGAGGACTTGGCTCAGTTGTATCTAGAACATTAAGAGACAATTCCAAAAGGTCAAGAAGAGCGAACAGAGATGCAGTTTATTCTGTTGAAGAAGAAACCACAGTTTCTATATACGTAAATAGCTTTTTTAGTATCGAGGATTAAGTATTGAAGATGAATAAATCGTGTATTAAAGGCATTGGTATTTGTGCTGGTGTTGCAGGAGCTTTTCTAGTTGTCCCTACTGCACAAGCAGATACCAATATTCCTGAAAATATTGCCCAAAAAGAGATAATCCCCATCAATATTATTCCTGGGCAAACTACCGCCATCAATTTTGAAAATGATGACCGAGTGTCGTACTTAATCTTAAGCGATCGCTCTAAGATAATTTACTCTTTAAATGCTCCGACTGATTCTGGTCAGGCTAAATCTATTTTCTTACGGAATATCAAACCCCTTGATTTTCCTGGTGAAATAACTAGTAATCAGCCTAATTTGTTTGTTGTAGCTATCGACGATCGGGGAAGACAAGAACAATATGAGTTTATTGTTGATAACTCCCAAAAGCATGATACTAAAATAAATATAACCCCAGAAAAAAAAGAAGCCCCGAAAAAGCCAATAAACGTCATCAATACAGAATTAGGAGCAGCTACCCCAGCCGACGTTCGTATAGGCTTAAAATACAAATTAAGGAAAGCAGAGATATCTCCAAATGACCCTATTGCACTGTATACTTCTGAAGCGATCGCCTTAACTCTCAATAGTCAAAAAAACTTACTAGCTTTAGCCGAAGAATTAGATATTCCTCTGTCAGTTCTCTCTGAGTTTGGCAGAACTGGATTAGCCCAAAAAGCCAAATTTAGAATACAGAAGGCTAATCGAAAAAAAGCTAATGCTTTAAAAGCAGCAAGACAATCTTTAATTGAAGAACAGAGCGAAAAATTTGTTATTGACACCGATCTTGGTAAAGCCAATCTTGAAGACATTAAGTTTGGTTTGTCAGTGATGCAGAAGCGCGAAACAATAACGGAGCAAAAAGCACAAAGAATATCTAAAATAATTAAACAAGCTATGAATGAAAAGAGAAAATTTTCAGCCAGAGATAAGGAAGAACTGAGTAACGTCGGTAGATTAGGTTTAGCATTTAGCTCTAGACTAAGAATCCTTGGGACTCTTGACTAAACATATAATTCTTGCTCGATACTTTCTAAAATATTACCGCTGCTAATAGATATTTTGGTAATAAGTTTGTCTAAAATAAGACTAGGATTAACATGACATTGAACACCCCATTGATTCATTGAATATCCCACTTCTGCTTCTATTTCTTGCAGCAATTTTGTGGAATCTTGAAAAGTATCAAATTTATGTTTAACAAGCAGAGAAATGCTTTCATCAACCCCTGAAATATCTAGTTGACTATGAATAGTTTCTAATAAATTGTTAGCTAGTATTAAATCATCAATATAAAACTGAAGAGTCCGAATAATTCCTTGAATATCTTGTATGGCAAAAGTAAAAGCTTCAATTTGCATTTTGGCTCGATAGATATGCAAGATAGTACGAGTTAAAGAATTAATTTCTGACTGGTTAGACTCTTGACTGGCAGACTCGAAAAAGATATCAATCAATACATTATATGCTTGAAATGCTGATTTTTCTTGTTCAGTAAATTTATCTAATTCACTTTGATATTCTTCGATAATATTCTTTAATAATGTTTCCATTGATTCTAGATGTTCTAAACAGGGTAAAGAAGCTGTTTTGAATAAAAATGAATCAATATATTTCTTTAGTTGTTTGGCATAATTTATTCTTAAAATCTGAGCATTAGTCTCTATTTTTGTTCTAAAGCAAGAAAAATTATTTGTCTGTTCTGTATAAAACCAGCAGTTTACTCGCTCGATTACTATATCGAGTTCGCTTTCTAGATTATCTTTATCAATCTTTTTTTCATCAATACATTTTGATATTAAATCATGAAATCTCAATTCTAATTCTTGCAGAAGATTACACTTGGAAGAATCACCTCTAATAAGAAAATTAATTAAATCTTTTTTATTACTAAAATTTATATCAAAGAAATTCAAAAAAGTATCTCCCACGAAATTATTATCTTTTATGCCATTTTTCCAGATCGTTATTATTTCTAAAGCAATAATTTTATTTATTTTTAATATTTTTTCTGATTCGTTTAATTGTATAATGCTATCGCAACTAGATAATAAATTACTGCTGTTTGTATCATACTTTGGGAAAACAGTGTATCCATTACTTACATTTTGAATTACTGATATTAAATTTGTAAGGATATTATCTTTAAATAAATATCCTCTTGCTCCAGCCATAATAGATTTTTGAACTAAAATAATATCATCTGAGCTAGTAATAATTATTACTTTAATGTAAGGATATTTGCTAATAATTTTCTTAGTAGCATTCAGACCATTCATAACTGGCATTTGAAGATCCATTAGAATTAAATCTAGATCGTTTTGTTCGGCTACAGCAATTGCCTCTAAGCCATTACTTGCAATTCTAATATCACTATCTTTAAATTTTAAGTGAGCCTGTATCTGCTCAACTAATAGAAATTGGTTTGATATTTGATCGTCAACAATTAATAATTTCATTTTGTAGATCAAATGCTAATTACTTTATTTCATATCTATTTTTTAATGATAGTTCAATTATCTCATTACCCTTGAACTGTTTATGATTTTTTTAAATACTCAATAGTCATGAAAAGCTATAAGTTATTAAGTATATTATTAGCCTTTTGCTATTTTCTAAATAAGCCTGCAATCGCGCAAAATGTTGAAGTAAATTTATTACCAAATTTCAACGAAATTTCGTTCAAAGATCTTGATACTTTTAGAGAAGGAGGCACAATAGGTACTGAATTTAACGAACTTGTCGGTCGAGATATCTCCCGTCAGTTTAATGCAGGCGATCGCGTTGAAGATGTTTTACAACTGGGGGATTTAGAAGCTTCTCTAGCTCCTCAAGAATTTACTTTAAATGATATTAACGATCGCCTCTTAGAACAGCCAAATGACTTTTCAATTTTACCACTTAGCGAATTTTCTCTACTTGAAGAACAGACTCTAGAAAATTTAGTAGACGCTATCCCAGGACTAGGACAAGAGCAAGCAGCAGATATCGAACCAATTAAAGCTCTCTTAGAACAAGAAGGTTTTCGTACCGATACCAATCTTGACACCCTGGTTATTGACCAGTCAATTGCCGACCTTGAACTAAGCTCGATTGATTTAGAAAATTTTTCGGTTGATTCTATCCCTAATCTTACAGATACCCAACTGGGAAGTTTTGAAAACTTTGAACAAAGTGCAATTTCAGAAGTTCCAGGATTATCTCAAGTCCCTCTCGGCGATTTTCCTAATGGTATTCCTCTTGCTGGCACATTTATTGCGAGAATTGACTTCGTTTGGGGTGGTGCGGAAAGTGAACGTAATCGAACGATCAGCGGTTCTTATGTTGAAGGCTTTCAAGTTCCCTGCGACTTAAATTGTGAGTATCTAGAACTAGACGATATAGAAAATATCGGGTCGACTATACAATTACCGTTTGAAGGAAAACAATGGATTGCTGGACGAGAACATTGGGTAAAAGGCGGAACTGGATGTTTTTCAGGTTTACGCGAACCTACAGGTATACATCCATTTGGACCCACCTTTAAGCTCGTCCTCTGGAGAACAGATGAAACTACTGACACGGCTCAAATAGTAATGTTTTTCAACATAAAAACTCAATGCGGAGAAACACCTTATGTCATTGGTCCCATACCTTTTCCTCTAGGTTTTGTCCGAGTTAATGATTACGTATTTATTGGCGTGGGAGGCTGAGGCAATGGGAAAGTACAAATCGAATAAAAATAAATTGGCTTTTATCCATCAATATGAAAACTCCGATCTTGAGACTAAGCCAGCAAAGCTTTGGCAGCAATTACAATACTCAATTACCTATTTTATTGCCAGAATTTTCCTAAAGCGATCGCAAACTTTTTTAGCGGATTCACAAGACTTCAAACCTAAAGAAAATTCAATAAACCAAGAAACAAAGATTCAACCCAATCGTCCTATACAAAGGTCTTGAGTCTTGCATTATGGCAATATAGTACTAGTTTGAATATGTTCGTTCTCTTCATACTTATCCTCATCTCTATAAACATACAAACAACTGCGACCAAGGCTCAACCATTCACCATCTATTGGCAAACTGGAGCAATCATAAATTTGCCCTGGAAAAACCTCTCTTCCCGAATCGTGAATTAAATTACCTGAGTACAAAATTAAAAAAACATTATTCAATAGAAAACTGCTTCCATTAACTATCCCAGGATCAAACAAAATCTGTTCTAAACTGGACAAGTAAGGCAGTAAATTAATTTGGCTAACTAGACTATCTTTTGTTACTTCAAAATGGAGCAAAAGTAAGTTAAGGCGATTTGCTTGATAGTGAAAATATTCTGATAATGCCGAGTAACTACTGACAATATTTGAAAAACTTTTAATATCAATACTTAAAACTGAAACCTCAGCATGGCAAATTAACTTATAATAACACCACTCTCTAACATTAAGAAAAATAGTATCTAGACCCACAAAGCTATTAGAGCAAGTCTCTATAAATTGATCGTATTCATTCAAAATTGAAACAGAACCATCAAGGATTAAAATAATACTATCAACTTCAATATATTTATCACCTGCAAAATATTGATAGGTTGCTTTTTTCAGAAAATACATTAAATCTTCTTCAGATAGAAGACAATTACAGGCAGAGTTTAATAATTTTTTTTTATTTCTAACGTTAAATACATACTTAGTTTAGATAAGTAACGAATAAAAAGTGTTTTTCTATAAATTTATGTTTTTTTATAAACAATCATTTTGCTTTGATTATAGAATTTTCTAGAAAACTTAGTTGAAACTCATAAAACAAACTTTGTGAAATATCATTAATATTTATCATGAGCTTTTGTTCAAATTCTTCAACTGTTACAGAACCATTACCCCAATAGTTAATATTATGTCCAATCCACAAGTCAATCAATAATTGCTGATAATTAATATTTATTGTTTCAAAGTACATAAATATAGGTATAGAAATCAATTTAATAGAGCATTTATTTTTTAAAGATTTTTCGACGTTAGTTAAAAACAAAAATGACTTTTGAGCAGAATTATAATAGGCTTGAGTAATCTGCAATAATTTTAGTACAAGTTTACTTAAAACTAAATCTCTTTCTTTTTTAAATTTGAATTGAAATAATAGATTAAGAGCATTCCAAACGTTTTGCTGCTCGGATTTGAAATCTTTAGAACTTGAAAGATTTATGCAAGCTTGATTTACAGATTTAATTTTTTTAGCAAGAATAGACTTATTATCTTCAAATTTTCTTCTTTGGAATAGTAATAGTTTTGAAACACCTTTTAAAAAATTTATTACGTTACCTGGACTTACTTTTTGTAAATCATCAGCAATATATTGTTCCAAGCGATCGCAATATTTATTCTCTAATAAGGTTGATATATCCTTAATTTTATCTAGAACAATATTAGAAAATTCTCTATCTAACTTTTGTTTTAAAATACTATAACTATCTACTAGGCTGGACTTTTGCTTAATTTCATTAAAACAATTTTTAAATGTATCCCAAATATTATCAAAATCATCTAAATTACTTAGTTCAACTAAAGTTACTATTTTCTCAAAGTTTGCCTTTACAGATGTCCTTGTTTTTAACTGATTTATAATCTCTTGTGCCATCCATAATTTCCAATTATCTATTAACTTCTGTGATGGTTGTAAAATTAAGTCTTGAGCCTGATTATTCAAATTATTGTCTTTCATTTCAATTAGTCATCGATAGTAGTTATTGTTGGAATTGAACTCTGTAATTGGCTATTGGCAATAAACCTACTCGCTCGATTTTGTTTTTACCTTCTATTCCATTGAGATAATTTACATAAAACAATCCCGCTTTTTGGTCTAACGTGCCATCCTCTCTTAAAACGATAAATATTCTGCGCGTTAATGGATATCTGCCACTTTTAAAGTCAGCAATATTTAATTCATTATTTACGGTAGGACTAACATAATCTGAGGAGCTACCGTCACCCAAATCAAACATTTTGATTAGTTGCTGATTTTTGACTATGGTAGCTGAAGCAAAAGAGATAGATCCTGGAGTACTAATTACCTTTCTCAAAGCCTGAGTGTAGTTAGCTGTATACTCGGTTGAAACAGAAAGTTTTTGAGTATTGTTGGTTATACCAAGCATCTGTAAGTCTTCGTTCTGAACAACTACTGGTACTATTGGCAAATCTTCAATATTGGGATCGATATTGTGCCAATTATCTATTTCTCCTAAAAATATTTTTAATAACTGCTCTCTGTTTAGCTGCTTGGTATTTACTTGTTTATTGCCATAAACTACTACACCATCTAAAGCAATTGGTATTTGCTTTAAATTGATATTACGTAATTTAGCAATTTTATATTCTTCGTCTGTCAAAGGACGTTCATTGTAAGCAAAACTAAGTTCGCCATCAATCAACATCCTAATACCATTAAACGAACTGTAGTCTTGATTTAGAGGCTTGGTATAGCGTAACTCGTAACCTGAATATTTCGTTTCAATTAAACCATTTATACCCGAAGCTACTAATGGAGCAAAAATTGGTGCGCCTCCGTAACTAAATAATCCTTGAGGTACTTCTATTGGTTCTATTTTCTTAGTTTTTTCTGCTTCAGGCTTAACTAAATTCTGGTTTGGTCGTATGACAAAATAATAATTTACCCATAACATCAGCCCCAAAGCAACGAAAAATAAACCAAGTAAATTAAGAGGTTTTTGTAATTCTCGTAGATTAGAATTTACATTTTGGTTGCTTATCTGACTAAGAAAACTATTTTTCCATCTTTTAGAATAGCTCTTAATAGATGAACCAAAAGAATTTTTAGATGATATATTTTTAGCTTTACTAAAAGCACTATGAGTGTTTGGTAGAATTCTTGCTTCATCCTTGTCTAACAAGGTTGTCTCACAAAGCAAACATGATGTTGTATGACCTTCATTCATATCATACTTACATTTTGGACAGGTTTTGTATTTCGTCGAACTGTTTTTGGAATTTGCCATCACTGTACATAATTTATAAGCAGCTAACCATTTTCTCGAACAGATTGTGCCAATACTCCTGTCTCAGTAGCTTCAGATCTCTTGACTATCTGAATTTGATTTTGAAATAGCTGCAATCGGTCTACTTGTATTCCTGTATGTTTAGCAATGATTTTGTAAGCTTCATCAGGATGCTTTTGCATAAAATTTAATGCCTGAAACCAAACTTTAGTTAATTCTTCAATTAATTCTGGTTGATTTTGGGCAATTTCTTCTGTCACCACAAGCATTCTGGCAATTTCTCGCGGAAATGCTTTAGACGAAATTAGTTCGTGTGAACCTTTTCTAGAAAACGCAGTTATAGAGTAGGGTGGAAAAGTAATTACGCCATCTATTTCATCGTTTACTGCAAAAGCAGCTGAGGCTGAACCAGTTTCTAAATTTACAATTTCAAGATCGTTAGTTGAAATATTGGATTGATTAGAAGCAAGAATTAAGCTTAATAGATGATTGTTAAAAGTTGCAGATTCTGCAATGATTCTTTTACCTCTAAGGTCGTCAATCTTGCCTATACCGTTTCTAACAATCAACTTATCTTCACCATCAGAATAGGTGTTTAAAAGCACTCCTACTTTCCCTTTGATAGCTTTTGGGGAAGTTGCCAGAGCATCTTCAATCATTTGGGAATTACCATCAATAAAGCCTGTGTTTAGATCTCCGACTGAATCTGAATAATTGTCGTACCATTTTAATTCTGCATTAATCCCATTTCTTCTTAATAGATCTCGCTCTTCTACAATTATCCAGGGCCACCAACTAGGAGAGTTGCTGTACCCAATTACTGCTGGTGGGGAAATTGAGGTTAAAGTTCCTCGTTCCATTCCCCTTGTGACAATAAATGTTAGCAGGAGCGCAATTGCAGTCAACCAAGTTAAATTTTGCATGCTAAAAAATTTTCGTCCCGATCGCATCTCAGCACCTATGCACCTATATTAAGCTGTATATAGCAAATAACACTTAAAAAGCTTTATCCGCAAAGAAATCTGCGAGCAGTTTATCTACACTTTTGCTCTTTTGAAATTTGGAGAAAACCTTTGAATATGTGCAGCCTATCATGATTTTCGATTCAAATCAAAATAAATCGTTTTTTTGACTATTTTAGATAGTTAGATTTGTAATTAATAACTTTATATAGAAAAGGGTGAGAACGTAAATAACCTCAATACGACCTACGCGACCTTTAATTCCGTTTCCACTTCCTTTGTTTCACGAGATAACCAATATTCAAAAACCTTTGAGCGTCGATCGAGGTAAACCTCACACCCTTTATAAACTCGTTGTTTAGAAGAGCGATCGCCACGCCAACATTTGAATTCTAATTTTAAGCCCAATTTCTTGAGTATTCTCTGAGCTACAGCGATCGCACTATCTTTTTCAGGATTGATAGTAACTCCTAATATTGTTTTAATATCGAACCGCATTTTAATTGCTCGATCTAGAAAGTCAGCTAGACTCGTTTTACAAAATTCTGCTTCATTGTCGAGAAATTGTTCAATCCCAATAACCTGCAAAGCCATAATTTGTGTTGATAAAGTTCGTTTATTAATATCTGGCTTGAAAGCACTACCTTGACCTTGTTCTTTGATCCGAGCCAGGGATTTGCGATCTCTTTCTGGTAGATGCTGATTGCCAAGAGTGAGATAATAATGAAGCTGCAATTGAGGATACCAGCCATTATCGTCTTTTTCTACTAACTCTGGCGTAACTTCAATGCCATATCTTTTGCTCAAAATTCCTTTTCTTTGGGATAATCGTTCGGCTTCGGTTTTCGCTTTCTTGTTTTTAAGTTCTTCTAACTGTTTCTCTGTAACAATAGAGGCATCTGAGACTTTGTAACGGAACTTGAGATAATTCTGCTCGCACACTTGGAAAACTTCTTGCCGAATAACATTAGCATTTTCAATATCTTCTTCTTGATGACTAGATAATTCATAGCCTTCAGATAGAAGTTTTGTCAGAATTGAGTCTCGATAACTATTTTTACCAGCATTAACAATACAAGCTCTTTTACCCCAGCCCAGGAGGGATTCAGGAGAAAAATTAATCTCAAGGTCATCAAAATCCGAAATAGAGGCTTGTTGTAGTAGTAAGATATTGGCTTTCGTTAGCTTATGCTGCGATTTGAGTAAGGCTTTGACGGAAGTCGAACCATTTCCTATCCGATTTCCTTTGGCGGTTGTTTTTATCCAAATATGACGGGGTACATCGTCTCTAACTCTTTCGACGGTTTGGCAAACCGCATCAACAGTTTGAACTCCTTGAGCGATCGCCCAAACAGAACTAAAATGCTGTTTCAAATTAATCGATACACCAGTTTCGATTACAGGAGAAGCGATTGCAATATCGTAGCCATTGAGAATACAGTCTAGATTTGCCATGCAGCCCACCGCTGGATGTCCTGGTTCTGATACTGAATCGCGATCAATTCTAATAATTCGCAGATGGGGAAATTTTTCTGTTAACAAGATTTCTAAATTAATCGATCCCCATTTACTTTTTGCTTTTTGACCAGTGGTTTGAATAAAAACTTTATTACCTCGTTCGATCTCTTTAACTAATGCAGCAATCAAATCGCGAGGATCGCTTCCAGTGTAAGGAATTAATTTACGGCTAACTTTTGAACGATAAACGTTTTGGGCTACCCAAGTATGTACTGGAAAACCAATCAAATTACTGACATAATCAAGGGCAATAGCAGATAAATCAGCATCGCTTAAATAAATCTGTCCCCCAGAAGTAATTACCGTTTTGAGTAATCTTTGGAAATTTTCAATAATTTCTACTCGATTATCTTGGCAGGTAGAGCTATCTAACAAATGCCAAATTACTTGTTCGGCTTCGTCTAAAATTACTACAGCTTCCGACCAATCTTCGGGATTAAAATTAGCTTGGGAATTTGGATGTAAGGAGTCGATACAAAGCCCATAGCCTAGTATTCCCCTAGTTTCAGAATTTCTGACTTCTTCTATATGGTCAACGCCAAATCTAGCGCACAATGCCTTAGCAAGCTGGATTCTATGGGTAATAATTAAAACTGGCTTGCCTTTGAAAATCAACCGTCGCACTATGCGAGATAACCATTCAGTTTTCCCCGTATTTTTAGGTGATTTTAAGCCAATGAGTTGAGCAGTTTCGGTTGGGATCAAATTTTCACTGAGATACCTTTGATTAATTATTAGCGGTTGATATTTGGAGATGTCTAATAAAGCTGAAAGTTTGAAGTTTGATAAAGACTCTCTTTTCTTGTAGCGAGAATTAAAGTATTCAATTCCTCTGGCTGCGATTAGGTCGTCTACCCCTTTTTCTGGGCGATCCCAGGTAATGATACTTACCGCAGATCCTTGAAGTTGAAGTAATGTTCCTGTTTTAGAGATCGCAGTACGGACATTTTTGACTGTAGAAGGTTTAGTATCGCGATCGAAACAGAAGATTAACTCTCGTCCTCCTTGAGCAAATATCTGTAATTGAGGAATAAGATAGGCGTTACCGCTTTTCCTATTCCATTGGTCCTTTGGCTGACGATAACCATTAAAAATTCCTGGTAAGGCGATAGCAACATATTCGGCGGTGAGAATTGCCCCTGCTTTTTTAGCACCTTCGGTGATGATAATGGGAATTTTGGAATGAGCTACGATCCATGCCCAGAAACCCAATGCCCTTCCTTGAGCCGTAACTACGATGTTTTCTGGTAATGAGACATCATAACGATTAGCGATCGCTTGCCAGAGGTCAAGAGGAACTTTGAGGGCAAAGATTTCTGTGGGGACGTTTTTCGGTGGCTCATACTTAATGAATTTCTCTTTGTATTGAGAGGTATCGAATCCTTTTCCACTCTTCTCTTGATAGCGATAGGGAATATCTGGTTTAAATTGACCCCACTCAGATTCAAATCCAGTTAAGACATCTACACCGCTACACCACCAGCCACCTTCTTCTATGTGAGTGTATCTTTTAAGTATTTTGTCTCTGATTCTGCCATCGTTACGGCGATCGCTATCTGGTAATGCATAAAGTAAGCGATCGTATGGTTCAAAATCTTTGAGTGAAACGACATTCAAGTCGATCAGACTTTGGCTAACAGCCGAATTTAACCATTCTTGCTGATGTCTTTCTAAAACCACAACTATACTCCAGAAAACTAGTACTATTTGTTCCTGGTTACTTTTTGCTGCTTCAAATTTATAATTTGTCCCTAAATATCTTGCCGATAACCCTCAAATTAAATTGTCTGGTTCTTTATTCTGGTTTTGAAAGCCAGGGGTTGCGACGAGGGCGCATTCCGCGTAATAATGATACTTAACATTTTGAATGGGGGTTTCCTGTTTCTCGATTGGTAGTCGAGACAAAATTGAGAATAAATTCTTGGGAATATATTTTTTAGGAATAAATTTTTGATTTGGACAACAGAAAACAACCTTTTTCTATTTACCCTATTTCTAAATAATTCTTTACGAAGCCTAGTTTTGGCTAATCCTTGTGCTGTCTGCTTTCTGGAGTCAGATATTTTCATGCAGCAAAATTTGTCTGTCAGCACTTGTCAAACAGAGTATTTGGTTGATACAATCAACTCAAGAAGGCAGCAAAAAGAGTTACTAATTATTTCTAATAATTAGCTCCAAAGCTGACTAGTCCTAAATTTGGCTCAAATGTTATTACATAACATCCTCCTTCATTTTCATTTCCCCCCAGGGAAGCTACATAATTAGAACGCCGATTCGTACCGCTCAAAGTATTTTCGGTGTTCCGTGGTCTTTAACTAAATTGAATAGAATCCAATTAGTTGGTTAAGATTGTAACTCTAATAGAGTCATCGATCCAGTTATTATTCACTAGGAGCGAGTTTTTAATCGAATTGGTGGGCTTTTTCGGTTAGATCGATCGCAATCCTTAATATTTTTGCGTTGATTTGGCTGTCCGAATTCTTTATTCCACCAATGACCTTGGCTAGATCGATAAAATACGACGTTCTTGTGGCCAGGTTTAAATCTTGCTTGAGAATCCGAGCATCTTAGCAAAGAGCCTGCGTGTTTTCCCTTAGAGTAATCATACCTTTCTAATTCTTTTTTGCAAACGGGACAAGTATACTCTGTTGAAGTTACAGTTCCATTTGTTTTGGATACAGGCGATTTTGGGATCGTTAATTTTGCGCTGGAGAGTGCGGGAGCAAAGTATTTTTGATTCCAATTACAAAGATAAGGCTGCCAAGCTTTTTCCCCCAGAGCGATCGCGTCTAGATTTGATTCCATTTTGGCTGTAAATTTAGCATCAATCAATTCAGCCAAGTAATTTCCCAAGAATGAATCAACGGTCATTCCTAAATCGGTAGGAATTAGCTTTTTCTGGCTGAGTTTGACGTATTTACGGTTTTTAATAGTCTTAATTGAAGAAGAGTAAGTACTAGGGCGACCAATGCCCTTCTTCTCCATTAGAGCTACTAGCTGTGGCTCATTATAGGGCGATGGGGGCGAAGTGCGTTTCTTTTGAAATTCTGCCTTGTTTAATCCCAATATTTGACCGATCGCTAGCTCTGGTAGCAAGCTGTCAGCACTTAAATTATTCCAGTAGCGGGCATAGCCCAAAAATTCGACAATTTGACCCTTGGCAATCCAAGTAATGTCCCTAGCTTTGATTGAAACGGTGGTTTTGGCTATAGTGGCAGGCGCACATTGAGAAGCGATCGCTCTTTTCCAAATGAGAAGGTACAAGCTAAATTCCTCTTGAGAAATTTCTTGTTTTAGTTGAGTTGAGGGATAAGTTAAATCGCTTTGTCGTATAGCTTCATGGGCTTCTTGTGCGCTTTTGTTTGCTTTAAATTTAGTTGCTTTTTGAGGAACATTCTTAGAGTCTTTCTCTTGTAGCCAAAGTCTAGCAGCCTTAATAAAGTCATCAGATAATGCTACTGAGTCAGTTCGCATATAAGTTATTAGCCCTTTTTCGTAAAGTGATTGAGCTAATTTCATCGTTCGGTCGGGACTAAAGCCTAATTTGCTGCCTGAAGCTTGTTGAAGAGTAGAGGTGATAAATGGCGGGGGTGGCTTTTTGTAGAGTTTTTTACGGTCTATGTTACTGATTCTGTGGATACTTGATTGAGCCAAAGCTACTAATTCTCGTGCTTCTGGCTCTTGGTAAATCCTATTAGATTCTTCATCATCCTGATCGCATACAGGGGAAGCTTTAGTGCCTCTATGACTAAAATATGCTTTAAATCCTTCAGCGTACTCTGTGAATATAGAGAAATACTCAACTGGTATAAAATTTGTTATTTCTTTGGCGCGATCGCAAACCAAATGTAATACTGCTGATTGCACGCGACCAACACTTTTTGCTCCTAGATTCCAAACTAAAGGAGAACCTCGAAAGCCTACTAATTTGTCGAGGCAAGAACGTGCTAAACCCGAATCAACGAGATCAGTATTTAAAGATTGAGGATTGGCGATCGCATATTTTACTGCTTTATCAGTAATCTCCGAGTAAGTTACTCGAACTATATTGGGATGAGAAAGAATTGAATAAAGATGCCAAGCAATTACCTCCCCTTCGCGGTCTGGATCGCTTGCTATACATATCCTAGAAACTTTTTTAGCAGTTTCTTTCAGCTCTTTAATTAGCTTCTTTGATTTACTGTCTTTTGGTTGCCAGCGCAAAGAAATACGATCCGTAGGCTGCGTACCAACACAATCGCATTCCATATCAAAACCTAAATTATCTTCACCATCGTTAGCCAAGGTACGAAAATGCCCCATCGTGGCTTTAATAATCCAATTTGCACCAAGAATTTTTCGTAGTTTCTTAATTTTGCCTGGACTTTCTACAATGAGCAATTGATATTGGTTCATAGTTCATTCTAAGACATTGAAAAAAATCTCATTTATGTAGATATGTTAATTTTTGTTTCTGACATTATGACAGATTAGGCTGGATCTAGATTATTCAACTCCCCCTCTACTACACTAATACACTTCTGGTAATTAGGATCGACAACGTATGCTTTACAATACCAGTCATGTACGATATTAAGTATATCTACATGAGGTATATAAAGAACTATCACCGCGTCCAATTCCTCTGTACTACTTGCAATTACCTCACTTATTAAATCGACTAACTTTTTGGCATCCAAGTTGGGATTTTTGATGTAAAGACTCAACCAAGAATCATAGTCTGTGTATTGAAATTTAAATTCAGGATCGGGAGAAAAATTGAGACAAATTAAAGCCTTTGGAGGTAAAAGTTTGAGAAAGTTAGGGGAATTAGGATCTCCATTGTATATAATATGTTTATCTATATGCCAAAGACGTTTTTGGGTAATAACTTCAACAATTTGCTGTTTTGGCTTAGTTGAATCTGAAATAAGCTTTGTTGAATCATCTACTAATGTATTATTCCCTATAAGCTGATAATCGCTATTTTTATCATTTACTTCTTGCTCGTCACTGGCTATTGGCGATTGAGCCTCAGAAAAGTCTATTTTAGTTGTAGTTGAACGTTTTTTGCGACCAGAATCTTGATCGGGATTTTTTTTCGGTTCAGAATACTTGCTTTTTATCTCTTTCGCTTTAGCAACAGTAATAGTTTCGCCAGATTTTGCTACATCTATTGTTTCTCTTATAGCTTCGTTACTAACACTTTTTGGAGCTAATTCGTATAACACTGTAACGGGAAGAAGTTCTAATTCTTCCGTGGACATATCATTAAATTTGTCATAGACTCTCATAAATCTATTGACCATTTTGACACTCCAAGGAAACTCAGATTCAGCCCAAGCATAAAATTTCCCCCTTGGTAATGCCTGTTTGACATCGATTAAATTTTTCCCAATCTGAATTATGCTTTCTGCTGTTATTCTTGCTAGATTCTTGATTGTGCGAGTTTTTTGTTGGATAATCTCACTATCTTGCTGAGATAATTCGTCATAGTTAAAGCCAATATTGTTAATAGATACGATTGAGTTTTGTGGCTTGAATCCTTGGACTGGAATATCACAATATTGCAAAGCCAGTTTAAAAGCTTCACGGTAAGATTCGGGAGATTCATCTTTCCTTAAATAGCCGACAATATTTGAGTTATCTTTAGCCTGCTCTTTCAATATAGTTTTATCAACATAAGCAGAAAAAACAATTATTGGTATTTCTTGGTTAATTTCTGTAATTTCATCGATAAGTTGAATTCCATAGTCGGAACTGTCAGTAGGGTTATAGTTAACACTTTCATTTATGGTTTTAGGCAGTTTACAGTCTAAGAAGCAAAATTTTATCTCAAGATTTTTTCTTAGTACGTTTAAAGCCTCTTCACAACTTGCTACAAATTGAGGGTTTGTATTAGCAAATCCCAAATCATCGATAAAGTCTTCTTGAGATATTTTGTCTGCAGCGATTTCATCATCAATAATTAGATAGCTTACATCGGACAACTTTTGTTCTATATTTTGAACTTTGTTCATTATTTTAAAACTGCTGAGATTTATCTTGATAGTTGTTTTTTTTGATGCTGTGTCTTTAGTCTAGCTTTTATTAGCTAGTCCTACTTTAAATATTCTTTTTCAAATGTTTACTACTAAAAATTGTTAGTCAATTCTAAAATAATTCTTAATTTTTCTCATAAAATATACAGTTGAGGCTTATTGTTTTATTATCTGGAAATGCAGGCGAGGAAAAAGTAGGAAAATTTCCTAGCTTGAATTCATACGAACGTTACTAGATATTTAGCTACATCAACATTTAGAATATCAGCTAGAAAAGAGTAGGAAAATTTGCTAGCTCTTCTTTATGGTGAACAATATTAAGCATTTGGATACATTTTTTCTTAATTCTTAAAATATTAACTGACGGTGCTTGTTAGCAGTTAGTAGACATTCATCTCTATGAGTTAATACATAGTCCGCGCGTGAATGTACTTATGGATCGATCAATCGGTTTACTCGTAAAGGATAGACCAATAGTAGAAGCTCATTTATGTTCTCCGTATTCTGTAAGAGAAGCTTTTTCACCTAAAAATTTGACAAGAATAAATGGAATTAAGTTACAGCGAATTTGGATTGATCTGATTCACGAAGTTAATCAGCTTGAACTAACAGTTCAAGAACAAATAATTAAACAACAGGAGATTATTGAATCTAGAGTTGGTAATTAAAGTTGTTTATTGACAAAACTTTAACTACTTTTGGTTTCATGATTTTTAATTACTATGATTCTTAAAGAGATAATTAGAGAGCGAAGATCTGCAAAATCTTTTATCTTAGATAAAGCAATTGCCCAAGACAAATTATCAGAAATTTTCGAGTCAGCAACTCTTGCTCCTTCTGGATTTAATTTACAGCCTTGGCGATTTATTACAGTTCAAAGTTTATCTAATAAGGAAAAACTTTACTCTTGTGCTTTTAAACAAGAACAAATTAGACAAGCTTCGGCAGTCTTAATCTGTTGTGGCGATCGCCATGTTTTTAGTCCCGAATATATTGAGTCAGTATTAGAACTTGGTAAAAGTTCTGGTTCTATGAACGAAAAGCACGCTGATTTTTTGAGAGGGGCTATTCCCACCTTTGCTAAGTTTCATCCTAGTTATGATTCGATTGAGGCTTGGACTAATCGCCAAGTAATGATCGCCGTCACGCAAATGATGCTCACTGCTAAAAGTATTGGAATTGATTCTTGTTCTATGGAAGGGTTTGTTAGTAAAGCTATAAAAGAAAATTTTGATATTCCTGAGCATTGGGATATATGTTGTCTTTTAGCCCTTGGATACTCAGCGAACGAGCGCAAATTTGGCGGTAGATTCGGTGTAAAAGAACTTTTTTATCAAGAAAGTTACCCTCAATAGCCTTCATGATGTTGCTCTGAATCGAAAAATTAGAAGGTAGCTAACCTTCAACATTCATTTGTTTCCTAAAAGATGTCAATCTTATCTTGTTATGACGAGCCTATTAAATATTCAACAAAAGTTGTTGCTTACCAAAAATTCAGATTTTGCTAATTCAAGCAATGATTTGGTGGAACTTTTGACAATTCGCGCCCAGCAAAACTCTAATCAGGTTGCGTATCGTTTTCTTGGAGATGGAGAATTTGAATCTGATTTAATTACCTATGGTCAATTGAACAAGAAAGCACAAGCAATTGCTGCTCATCTCCAAAATAATAAAGCAGAAAAAGGCGATCGCGCATTACTATTATATCCTTCTGGGTTAGAGTTCATAGCTGCCTTCTTAGGATGTTTGTATGCGGGGGTTATTGCTGTTCCAACTTCAATGCCTCGAAGAAGAGAAAAAGCCGATCGACTTAAGGCAATAACTGAGAATTGTCAGCCTAAATTTATCTTGTGTACGTCAGCATATTTGCCGAATCTCAAACTAAAAAATCCCGATAATAATCAAATAGAGCCAATAATATGGATCGAGAGCGATTCTGTTTGGTTGGAACTGGCATCTAAATGGGAAAAAACCGAGATTGATCGAGATGCAATTGCTTTTTTGCAATATACTTCTGGATCTACTGGTACTCCAAAAGGAGTAGCAATTTCACATCGGAATATATTGTACAACCAGAAAATGATCGAAGCAGGTTTTTCACATTCTAAGAAAACTGTCTTTGTAGGTTGGCTACCTTTATTTCATGACATGGGTTTGATAGGTAATGTATTACAACCTTTATATTTAGGAATACCATGTATTCTAATGCCTCCAACAACATTCTTGGTCAAGCCTATTCGCTGGTTAAAAGCAATTAGTAAGTACAAAGCAACAACTAGTGGTGGTCCTAATTTTGCCTATGAGTTGATTTCACAAATTCCCACCGAACAACTAGCAAATATAGATTTAAGTTCATGGGATTTAGCATTTTGTGGTGCAGAACCAATCCGCGCAGCAACTATTCGTAAACTGGATAAATTAAAACCATTAGGCTTCGATTCTAAATCTTTTTACCCTTGCTATGGCATGGCTGAAACAACTCTATTTGTTACTGGAATCAACAAAAGTAGTCCTTCAACTATCCTCAATCTCGATCTTGATTCTCTTGCCAGAGATCGAGCGGTATTAGTTCGTAGTAATGAAGATTCTAATCAGTCAAATTCTATAGCAATCGTTGGCTGCGGTCATACATGGCTGAATCAAAAAATTATTATTATCAATCCAGCTTCTTCCCAGAAGTGTCTGAGTGGAGAAATTGGAGAAATATGGGTTAGAGGAGATAATGTAGCCCAGGGATATTGGAATGATAGAGCGAAAACGATTCAAACTTTTAAAGCCTATACTTTTAGCGATCGCTCTGGATCTTTCTTGAGAACGGGTGATTTGGGATTTTTCCATAATGATGAACTATTTATTACTGGAAGGTTAAAAGATCTCATTATTTTGAGGGGATGTAATTATTATCCTCAAGATATTGAAGCTACTGTAGAGCAGAGTCATCCAAGTTTACGGAAAAATGCTGTGGCAGCGTTTTTAGTGGAATTAGAAGGTAAAAAGCAATTAATTGTTGTAAGTGAAGTCGCACGAACTTTTAGGCGGAATTTGAACCCAGAAGAAGTAGTTAGAGCTATTCGTACAGAAGTATCTTGTGAACATAATCTTTTTGTGGATTGGGTTTGTCTAATCAGGACTGGCAGTATTCCCAAAACCTCCAGTGGCAAGATTAAGCGTCAAGCTTGTAAACATGAGTTTTTGAATAAAACTCATGTTTACAATAGATTCCACAATAGATTCATAGATAAGTTGTTCTAATTATTGAAAATAATACATAATGCAGCTAAAATCGCACAAATCACTGAAATTGCAGTTAATAAAAGCTATTCTGCTAGAAATACTGGCTTTAGAACTTGATATTTCTGCAGAAAGGCTTGAGTCGAACAAAACTTTATATTCTTACGGGTTAGATTCCTTAAGAGTGGCTAAAATTATTGGTGAGATAGACAGCAATTTTCAAGTTAAGCTTTCTTTTGAAACTTTTGAGGAATTAAACACTGTTGAATCATTGGCAAAATTTATCTCAAAGGAGCTAGCAAGAGATATTCAGCCAGATTCAGAGTTAGTGCCTACTGGTGAAAGAACTTCTTCAAATGTTACTCAAGGTGTTTCTCGTACAACTGTTGTTGCTGATAGCCAAGTTTCCCCGAATAAAACTACCAAGGATACTGGAAATTTTTGGGAGCAAATTAATAAATTCCTAAAATCGGCTGGGCAAAAACCGTTGAACCAAGTTAGTTCCACCAAGAATGCACCAAAAATTGTTGGTATTGCTAGTAACTTTCCTGTTGAATATTTTGAGCAAAGAGATTTGACAAGTATATTTCTTGATAATCTCTTATCAGAAAACATAGATGTAGATCCAGAAGAAGTGAATCGTTTCTTTACCAATGTTACTCTCAAAGGTCGGCATTTTGCCCTATCACCTCTTAATGATTTAGAAAATAAGGAAGCACTAAGGGAAGGGATCGAAGCAGCAGTAGATTTGGCAGAAAATGCGATCGATAACTTGTTGCAATCTAAAGGTCTTAAACCTGAAGATATTTCTATGGTAGTTGAATCAAGTATATTACCAGCTACACCCTCCATATTTTCGAGGGTTATGAGTCGGTCTTCTTTCTCTAGTAATATCAAACGAATGTCTTTATATGGCGTTGGTTGTATGAATGGAGTTCATGGTCTATCAAAAATCAATGATTATCTTGAGGGGCATCCAACTGAAGCTGTAATTTTAATATCGGTAGAATTAGCTTCAGTACTTTGGCAGGGAAGTTTTCGGCAAGATCTACATCAATATT
This sequence comes from Waterburya agarophytonicola KI4, assembly GCF_020640915.1. Taxonomy (GTDB): domain Bacteria; phylum Cyanobacteriota; class Cyanobacteriia; order Cyanobacteriales; family Xenococcaceae; genus Waterburya; species Waterburya agarophytonicola. The sequence goes on from NZ_JADWDC010000004.1 coordinate 58,579, forward strand.
TAGCCAAATATTCCGAACATCCCGAACAGTATAGTTCATCGATCAAAATGACTCTTGTCACGGCAGCACTTTTCGGAGATGGTGCTGTAGCTCTTTTAATTGTCGGTTCTAAGCATCCCTTATACAAAAAATCTCTGGGAACAATTCAACCACAAATAATTGATACTAGAAGTAATTTAATTCCCAATACCAGCGATCTAATTGGTGTTGATATTTTGCTGAAAAATAGCTCCTTTAGAGCTATTGTCAAACCAGAAGTTCCAGATCTATTGCCTGACGCGATCGCTCAAACCATAGAACCTTTACTTGAGAAGAATAATCTGTCTCTCAAAGATATATCTCACTGGATTTTGCATCCTGGTGGTCCTAAAATTGTGCGGGCGATTGAAGAGAAATTTAACTTGAGTGAAGAGGCACTTTCACTATCATGGTTGACTTTGTTTGAAAAAGGGAATTTATCTTCAGCCCATGTTCTTTATATCCTTGAGCAGCTTTTATCGTCTTCTTGTCCACCTAATAGCGGTGAATTTGGACTCATGATAGCTATGGGACCAGGACTATCTCAAGAGGCTATTCTCCTAAAATTTTAATTACTAATCATGAATGCTACTCAAATAGGCTTTTTCAGTATAGTTGCTACGATTGTTATACAAAGAATTTTGGCAATGTGTCTTGGTAAAAAAAATGCCAAGTATCTGTATTCAGTTGGCGGTATAAAGAAAAGTGATAATTTAGTCAAATATGTCAGAGTCACGCAGATTTCTTGGTTATTAGCCGCTACTATTGAAGTCTATCTGACCGATCGTCGGGTTATCTATCCTTTAGCAATAACCGCAATCGGAGTAACGATAGCTAGCCAGATAATACGTATGCTTTCTGCGAAAGAACTTGGCTATTTCTGGACTCATCCTATAATTATCAAGAGCGATCGCTCAATAGTAAATACAGGAATCTACAGTTACATTAGACATCCAGCATGGTTGGCGATGGGTCTAGAAATTACTTTCGTACCGTTGATTCATAATGCCTATCTAACTGCCTTTGTTTTTACCGCGATTAATTTCTTTTTGAGCAGTAAGCGTATTGCAACAGAAGAAAAAATCTTGAGCGAAACAACAAACTACTCTATCTTATTGGGAAATACTCCTCGCTTTATTCCTCGATTTTCTCAATCCAAAACAAAAAATATTAACTGCTGCGATAAGCCTAACGGCATGGCTTCGAGACCGATAGGGAATCCTTTAGGGCAACGTGCATTAGTTATAGGTGCTGGTGCTGCGGGTTTGGCTGCAATGGACTCTTTGCAAAAAGCTGGTATTCTTTTTGATGCAGTCGAAAAATATAGTGAAATCGGTGGACTATGGAACTACAACAAGTCAGATAGTCCAGTTTCCCAAAATACTCATGCAATTGGTCATAAATCAATGCAAATGTATTCTGGATTATCTATGCCAGAGGATTATCCAGCTTACCCCAGTAATCAACAAATTCTTGACTATTTAATCGACTATGCGAAAAATAGGAAATTATATGAGCATATTCAATTTGGTATCTCGGTTGATAACCTTGAGAGGTTAGAGCAAGCTTGGCGTGTGACCCTGAGTAATCAAGAAGTGCGTACTTACAGGTGGGTTTTGATCGCATCGGGGCAACATAACGATCCTCATATTCCGCAATTTGAGGGAGAATTTACTGGAGAAATTATTCATTCTAGTAAATATAAACAACCCGAACAGCTTCTCGGGAAAAAAGTTTTAGTTGTTGGTGCTGGACAGTCAGCTATGGATATTTTGGAAGATTCGGCAACAACAGCCCAAAAAACAATACATAGTAGCCGTAGCAGCTTTTATATTGGTAATAAATTTATCTTTGGTTTTCCCGCTGAGAAAATTGCCAATTTTCCCATCATTAAAAGCATTCCCACTCAATTGATATTTAAGACATTAGCTTATGTATCTCCAATATTATTGCTGCTTCAGGGAATTAACCTGAGTAAACTAAATATTCCTCAGAATGACTTTAAAAATAGGGCTATCAAGCCAGTATTCAACCAAACAATCTACCAATATTATCTCCAGGGTGATTTAATTCATAAACCAAAAATTCAAACTCTCAAAGATAATTGGGTCATATTTGAGGATGGGTCTGCTGAAGAAATAGACTTTATTGTATGTGCTACGGGATTTAATGTAAGTTTTCCCTTTATAGAGAAAAAGTTTTTAAATTGGAGATCGGGAAAAAAGTTTCCCAGTTTATATCTCCACTGCTTTCATCCTAATTATGACAATCTTTTTGTTATAGGCATGATTCAGCCAATTGGTACGCATTGGCAGGTATTTGAAGCTCAAAGTCGCTTAGTTGCCAGCTACATTCAATCAAAGATTCAAAATGTACCTTTTTGTAAGATTGATCGACTAAAGCAAAATTTTGATTCAAATATTAAAGGTAAAAAGCTTAGTAACGAGTCTTTATTAGTTGATAAAAGATTGTACATTAAGCAAATTCAAAAATTAATTGCCTAACTACACAAAGCTTGGCAGGTAAATATTCTGTAAATTTTTGACGCGCAAAATTTAGCTTATTTGAGTATGAACGTGAATATAAAACCAGTTGATATTGCTTATGTTCGATATCAGCATCCCGATTTAGATTTGGCAGTAGAATTTCTCCAAGACTTTGGTTTTACGGTGACTCAAAAGTGCGGTCGCAAAATCTATTTAAGGGGAGAAAATTCTTCACCATATCTATATGTAGTAGAAAAAGGTGAATCACCAAGATTTATTGGTTTTGGATTAGAAGTACTGAATATCAACAGTCTTAAAGCGATCGCCAATTTAGAACAAGCTTCTCAGGTATATGAACTTGACGCACCAGGAGGAGGATATGCTGTAACGCTTAACGATCCCAATAATTTTAAAATTGATTTAGTTTGCGGAATTCAGAAAAGTGAGAGGACTGACCTTGAAGTCAACCCCTTACTGTTCAACAGTCCCACAGAGAAGAAACGTTTAAATAAACCCCAAAAGCTCAGGCAGCAACCAGCGAAAATAATGCGTTTGGGTCATATAGCTCTAGATGTCTTAGATTTAGCTCGAAGTCATGAATGGTATACAAATTTGTTGGGAATGCTAACTAGCGACCGAGTTTACTATGGACATCCTAGTTATCCTATAGCAGCTTTTTTGCGCTGTAATAATGGCAAGAATTTTGTAGATCATCATACTATTGCCATCAGCCAAAGTCAAAGTGCCATAATTCACCACGTTGGCTGTGAAGTACGAGATTTTGATGATCTACAAATTGGACATCAATGGTTGAAAAACAAACAATACAAGCACGTTTGGGGTGTAGGTCGCCACCTACTAGGCAGTCAAATATTCGACTACTGGCAAGACCCTTTCGGCAGTTTAATTGAACATTTTAGCGATGGAGATGTATTCGATGCAGATTTTCCAACTACCACACATCCTGGAAGCCTGGATATTTTATTTCAATGGGGTGGCCCTGTACCGCAAACATTTTTGGGGTAGCAATTTTAAAACATAGCTGTAGCCATAGAATTTTAAGACTTTGAAGTACTGAAAGACATAAATTATTTACACTCTTGACATAGAAATTAAAGATGAAAAACAAAAAAGTACCAGAAAAAAGAATTATATTAGGCGTTTTCTCTGCTGCACTATTTACTATAATCGGCATCCCATCGGTTATAGCTAGTGAAATTAGCCCGACAGTTAAAACGTTGTGTCGTAAGTTTCCTTTGAACTCAAAATGCCAAAGTTCGTTAACTCAAGCCTCAGCAATTGAACTTAATTTAGAGGCAAAAGTTGAGTCATTTAAAGACGAAAGTCTTTGCCGAAAATTTCCCCTAAATTCTCGTTGTGATGCTGTTCGAGGAAGTCAATCCCAAGAAACATTACACGCAATTAACCGAGAAAGCTTTTGTGGCAAGTTCCCCTTTAATTCCCAATGTCAAGAATCTGTAATTAAAGTATTCGAGCTTAATTTAAACCGTTCGGGAGAAGAAGACGAATGGGTTCGGATCGAACAGCAAGATAATAAAGTAAAGCTATTACACACTACTCAAGTCAAGAATGCTCTGGTTTCACAAGTGTTGAATAGTGGGTTGGAATTAATCCCTATTCCTATTCCACTGCCTCTTCCAGAACTGAATAAATATAGCTGGGATGACCATAGCACGATGCAAGTCGCTTTTAAAAGCGATCGCTGTAGAAGTAAAAACTGCATTATTTTAGGGAAAGATACTTTAGTTCTTCCCCAAGGCGTTGATGTATATGGTGGAGAATTTACTATTGATTATCGTGAAGAAGGTCTTGAGCGATCGGTGTCATTTAGAGTCCCTCCCAAAGTCAAAGCAAAGACTGAAGAGATGATAACGGTGAGATTCAATAATTAAGCAAAAATCTAGCCTTTATCAAAGCATGAAAATAAATCAACAGATTCATATCCCAAAATTATTGATAGTGGCAATAATTTTTCTGGGGTCTAGTATTGTTATTACTCAAGGATTGCTCCCCAGTGAAACAAAAGAGCAAGTAAATTCTGAAGTAGACAATCAACAGTTTGATTCTCAATCTGATTTTGATGTTCGTGGGGCAGCAGGTGCGAGAGTAAAAGAACAAAAGACAGAAAAAATTTCTGTTGAAACTGTAGGCAGCAACATTAAAGCAAATATCTTGCCTGTTGAAACTACTACTTTAAAATTAGTTAATTCTTATTCAAGGCATCAAACCTATACGGGGGAGGTAGTTCCATCGAGAACAAGTGAAATTGGTTTTGAAAATGGGGGGAAACTAGTTCGGATCTTAATTGAGGAAGGCGATCGCGTTTCTCTCAATACTCCTCTAGCTCAATTGGATACAGCAAATTTAGAAGCACAGCGTCAGGGATTAACTGCTCAAAAAAATGAAGCCCAAGCTAGGCTAGCTGAACTTAACAATGGCGCGACAAGTGAGGAGATAAACTCAGCCCAAGCTCAAGTCAGAGATCTAGAGCAACAGCTCGAACTAGAAAATATTAGAGCTAAACGTCGTGAATATCTATATTCTGAAGGTGCTGTTAATCGTGAAGAACTAGAAGAAATAACTTTCAACAGTAAAGCTCTTGCCGAACGATTGGCGAATGCGACCAGTAACTTGAAGCAACTGCAAAATGGATCTCGCATAGAGCAAGTAAATGCAGGGCAAGCAGTTGTCGATCGCCTGAGTGCCGAAATCAAAAATTTGGACATCACTATTGCCAACAGTACTTTACGTTCTCCCTTTGAAGGTATAGTTTCGGCTCGTAATTTTGATGAAGGTTCAGTAGTTAGCCCAGGTCAAGCAGTATTGAGACTAGTGGAAAACGAGGGGCTAAAAGTAAAAGTTGGTGTCTCGATTGAAGCAGCTCATCAACTACGAGTGGGAAGCTCCCAAACGCTTACTATAGGGCAGAAAGAGTACAAAGCCAAGATCGCCTCAATTTTGCCAGAGGTAAATGCTTCTACTCGCAATCTTACTGTAGTTCTGAAATTAACTTCAGCAGAAATTGGGCAAGTATCGCCCAAGCAGATTGCTAGACTCGATCTTATTCAAAAAAGCGAAGGGGAAGGGTATTGGTTGCCTGTTACTGCTTTAGTTAAAGGAGATAAAGGATTATGGTCTTGTTTTGCTTTAGATAAGAGCCAAGAAGACTTGAAGGTTGAGCGAAGATTGGTCGAACTAATAGAAACTCAAAATGAGCGAGTATTGGTTCGGGGGACACTTCAACCTGGAGATGAAATTATTACCGAAGGTACTCATCGTCTAGTTCCAGGTCAAGTAGTTAATGTTGCAACTGAGGGATAAATAAGTATGCTGACTTTGCTATATCGCAACAGTCGTTTATTGGCTTTAACAGTTATTTTAATTTTGGTTTGGGGCATTTCTTCTTATTTAGCTTTACCCAGATTGGAAGATCCAGAATTAGTATCTCGTAACGCTGTAATCAAAACCTTTATTGGAGGTGCGGATGCAAAAAGAGTAGAGGCATTAATTACCAATAAAATAGAAGAAAAACTAACAGAAATAGAGGAGATCGATAATTATCAATCGACCTCTAGTGCGGGAAGTTCGATTATTAGTGTTGAGCTAGAGGATAGTACTGAGAAAGAAGAAGTTGAAAAAGTTTGGGCGCAGGTACTTAATAAAATCGACCAAGTTAAGCCAGAGTTGCCTTCTGAGGCGAGCGAACCAGAACTAGAAAAAATTAAAGTAAAAGCCTTTGCCCTAATAACCTCAATAATTTGGCAGCAGGATAATGACCCAAACTATAGTATTCTTAATCGTCAAGCAGAAGTACTAAAAGAACGATTATCCAATATTTCAGGAACGGAAGAAGTAGAGCTTTTTGGTTTACAGCCTGAAGAGGTCTTGGTAGAACTAAATCAAGGAGCGATCGCCCTTTATAACCTTTCTGTTAGCGATATCTCTCATCAGATTGAGCAGAGTGATTCAAAAGTGTCAGCAGGTAGAATTAGCTCTAATCAGAGTAATTTGGCTATTGAGGTAGCTGGAGAACTAGATACAGTAGATCGAGTCAAAAATATTCCTTTAATTTCTAGCGATGGAGCGAAACTGATTCGTCTTCAAGATGTAGCAACGGTAACAAAAGGGGTTGTTGCTCCTGCTAATGAACTATCGGTAATTAGCGATCGTCCTGGAGTAACTTTAGCAGTTCATGTAGATCCAGAAGCAAGGTTAAATGTGTGGATCGAAGATGCTAATAAAATACTGGATGAGTATGGCGACCAATTGCCCCAGGGAATCAAGTTAAAGACAATAATCGATCAAAGTAATTATGTTTCCGAGAGAATTAACAATCTTATTTTAAATCTGCTATTTGGCGGAGCTTTAGTCTTTATTGTCACGACTGTCATGATGGGTTGGCGATCGGCAACCATTGTCGGAATTTGTTTGCCGTTATGTATTTTGATGGTCTTTGGTTGGATGAACGTAATGTCTATTCCTTTACATCAAATGTCAATTACGGGACTAATTGTGGCTTTGGGAATTTTAATCGATAATGCGATCGTCATGGTTGATGAGGTCAATGAGCGTTTGCGTCGTGGCTTAAAGCCAATCGGTGCTATTAAAAGCAGTATTTCCTACCTATTTGTGCCTCTGTTTAGTTCGACAATTACCACCGTTCTGGCTTTTCTACCTATCGCTTTGTTGCCTGGACCAACAGGAGAATTTGTCAGTACCATTGCTATAAGCGTTATTCTAGCGGTATGTTCGTCATTTTTGTTAGCAATGTTAGTTATGCCCACTTTAACTGTAAAGCTATACAAACAGGAGACGATCTATCAGCAATATTGGTGGCAGACAGGTATATCTTTACCATCTTTAACTCGTTGGTATAAAAAAACAATTAAGTGGTCTACTGCTAGACCAGTATTGGGTATTTGTTTGGCTTTATTCTTACCATTGATGGGATTCTTGAACGTAGGTAGCCTAAGACAACAATTTTTCCCTGCTGCCGATCGCGATCAATTGCAGATCCAGTTAGAGTTACCAGCAGCTACTGCAATTGCTCAAACTCAAGAAATTACCAAAAAAGTCCGTAAAAGCTTGTTGAAGTTTGAAAATATTAGAGATGTTCACTGGTTTATTGGTAGAAGTGTACCAAGATTCTATTACAACATAGCAGGCGATCGCGAACAAGAATCAAATTATGCCCAAGCCATTGTTCAATTAGATTCATTTGCTACTAGTAATTTAGCTAAAGATATACAAGCTCTACTAGATCGTTCTTTCCCTACGGCACGTATTCTAGTTAGACAGTTAGAACAAGGACCACCTTTTGATGCCCCAGTCGAAATGAGAATTTATGGCTCTAACTTAAATCAATTAAAACGATTGGGTGAAAAAGCACGAAATATCTTACTAGAAGTCGATAATATAACCCATACCCGTGCTAGTTTGGCTGAGGTAATACCCCAAATTAAAATAGAGCTAGATGAAGAGGAAGTAGTATTAGCTGGTTTAGATCGCAGAGCAATTGCTTCTCAGATTCAATCAAATTTCACAGGAGCAACTGGAGGATCGATCTTAGAAGCAAATCAAGAGTTACCAGTTCGAGTTAGACTGAGTGATTCGCAACGCGCTTCAAATATCAATTCTCTCAATTTACTACCCAACTTTAATCGAAGCGACGGTGAAATGACAGACATTTCTCTATCATCTTTAGGTCGTACTAGCCTCAAGCCAGAGTTAGCTCAAATTACACGCTACAACGGAAAGAGAGTTAATGTAGTCCAAGGTTTCTTAACTCCTGGAATTCTTCCAGAAGAAGCACTGAGCAATTTTGAGGAGAAATTGAAAGAGGCTAATTGGCAACTCCCAGGTGGCTATAGTTTTGAATTTGGTGGTGAAGAAGAAGAAAAAGAAGATGCTTTAAGCGGATTAGTTTCCACTATAGGTGTTCTGGTAATAATGATGATAGCTACTTTGGTATTATCTTTAAATTCTTTTCGTTTGGCTGCCGTTATTGGGGTGGTTGCGATCGCATCTTTTGGGCTGGGACTATTTTCTATTTGGCTATTTGACTATCCATTTGGATTTAATCCTATTGTTGGTACGGTTGGCTTGATTGGAGTAGCTATTAATGATTCAATTGTGGTGCTATCTGCTATTGGGCAACATTCCGAGGCAAAAAAAGGTAATAAAAAAGCTATTAGAGAAGTAGTTTTGAAATCAACCCGTCATGTAGTTACTACTACTCTGACTACTGCTGTTGGCTTTGTTCCACTATTACTAGTTGGCGGAGAATTCTGGCCACCCTTAGCAGTTGCGATCGCAGGAGGAGTTATCGGAGCAACCTTTTTGGCACTGTACCTGATCCCCGCAGCTTATTTGGTAGTCATTCCAGGCAAAGGAAAGAGGTTAGCCTATCTTCCTTGTGCAGAGCCTTTGGAGACTTCATAGATTACCTCTAACAAATTCTAGCTTCAGATTGAAAGCAAAAGCAGCGACAAGAATTGTAAATGCCCCTGTTATCAAAAAAGGAGTGCTGTAACTTTGGCTGACAAGAACCCCAGAAATCACAGGACCGATCGCGCTGGATATGCTGAAGTAAGATGAGTTAATGCTCAAAATTTCTCCTTGGTCTTGATTATCAGAATTGAGTGATAAAACTGTATCAATCAAAGGCATAGGGAAAGAATTTACCAAACCGAATGCAATGAGAATAATCACAAACCCCTGATAAGTTGGAAAAACGGGTAACAGCAAAAATGTTATTCCTCTTATGAAGAGAGAAACGCCAATGATATCAATCAGATTAAATCTCTTTCTCAATGGTTCGAGGGCAAATATCTGGGAAATAAAACCTAAGATACCTACCGAAGCAAATACAATGGCTAAACCTTTCGCATCTTGGTTCAGAACGTTGAGGAAAAATGGCTGGAAAGCAAAGGTAAAAATAGTAAAGCTAAGACCACTAAAAAAAGTCAAAATAAAAAGTTTTCCTATTCTGGGTTTACTGAGTGAGAAGACAACTTTGCCAAAAGTAAAATCTGACCAATCTAGTTGGAATTTTTGGCGTTGGAAATTAGTTTCAGGCAGAAAAAGTATAGTTAGCACTGTAGCAAATGCTGCGATCGCAGCACTGATCATAAAACTCATCCCCAAAGATGAAATCCCAGATAAGGTAGGTAACTGCTGCGCCAGATAACTTAATATTGGACCAATAACAAACCCCAATCTAAAAGTAGCTCCAAAGATACCAAAAGCCTTTGCACGTTGCTCTGGAGTAGTTATATCACTAATGACAGCACTAGCAACTGAGTTATTTCCTCCAGTTAAGCCATCTAATATACGGGATAAATATAATAGCCAAGCTACTCCTGCCATACTTGCAAGCAGATTAGCTATCACTGTACCCATCAAGCTAAAAACTAAAATATACTTACGTCCCAGGAGATCTGAAAGTTTTCCCAGAATTGGTGTACCAAAAAATTGAGACAGGGCAAAGGAGCTAATAAGTAAACTAGCCTGAAAGTCACTTAAAGCAAACTGTTTCGCATAAGGATAGATTAAAGGAATAATAATAGTAAAGCTTATTGAGTTAATCAAACCAATAAAGACTATTAACCAAAAAACTACAGGTAATCCAGAAGCAGGATTTACTTTACGTTGTTTACGGACAATATTCTCTTGTTCTGTGGATAAATAACCAGCAGAACTATTTTGAACTAGATTATTAATACTATCTGCTTGAACCAAAGCATATCCCTGGTGTACTGCTCGGATTACGGAAGCCAAATCTTCGCCAATATTATTCTTGAGAATATATCCTTTTGCTCCTAATTTGACGGTGTAGAGAGCAGTTTCAGGATTTTTGACATTGGTTAAGATAATTACTTTTGTTTTAGAAAAATGCTTATTAATTTCCTCAATAGCTTTAATTCCACCCATAACAGGCATGACCAAATCCATAATCACTACATCTGGTTTTTCTAAATTATTTTTCATTAGTTCTAATGCTTCAGATCCATTTGAAGCAAAGCCTAATAAAGTAATGTCTTTTTCTGTAAATAAAGATTTTTTAAGAATTTCCCAAACTAATTTGGAGTCATCAACAATTAATACTTTTACTTTAGTCATTTATATGTATTTTTATTCTTTGTTCGCCAAAGAGAAATTTATGTGAAAAAATTGCATTTAAAATAAGGAATGCTTATACTGAAGTGCCTAATTTAAGCTTTTAAATTGTATTGAATTTCTGTTAAATGTATTTGTGCGATCAACGGAAAAAGTATTAATATTCAATACTTTTTTAATTAAAATGACAATGTTGTCATAATACTTTTATTAGAAAAGGAAAAGTTTGCTTAAACATCTATAAAAAATAAGCTCAAATTAAAAGTTAATTTAAACCTTTTAAGTAAAACTATTAATATGGAATGAATGCTAAAAGGTCTGTATTTTATTAAGAAAATTGCTACTTTCTGTTTTGGGTTTACTGTTTTTGTAGTAGTTACATCAAGTTCTTCGTCAGCACAAGAAAAAGATTATTATTCAACATTAAATTTATTAATTACAGTAGATAAGTTAGAAATAACTGGAAATACTGTATTTAGCGATTTTGAATTAATTGATATAATTACACCCCTAGAAGATAATGAAGTCACACTAGATAGATTAATACAAGTAAGACGAGAAATTACTAACTACTATACGAAAAAAGGATATATAGCCACTGGTGCATTTATTCCTCCTCAAAATCTAAGTGATGGCAAAATTAAGATCGTAGTTATTGAAGGAAAGTTATCTGAAATAGTTTTCAAACAAGATAATATTGTTAACAAAAAATATATCATAAATCGCCTACCAGATAATGGCAAAGTATTAAACTATAACTCTTTAATAGCTTCCCTTAGTAGCTTACAAAAAAGCCGATTCATTGAAAATATTAAAGGAGAAACTACTTTTGTAGAAGTAGGTAAAATAAAGTTATTACTAGACATTAAAGAAAATCCTAGAATAACTAAAGAATTTAATTTGAGTAACACCTTCTCTTCTAGTATAGGTGAATTTGGGGGACAAGCTAAATTTCAGTTTAATGCTTTAGGAATTGGTGATTTATTAGAAACAAGTATTACTCGAACTCAAGGATTAGAGCAATTTACAGCTTTATATTCTCTGCCATTGAATCAATATGAGACTCAGTTAACACTGAAGTATATTACTGCTTCTAGTAATTTAGTTCTGGATGAGCTAGAGGAACTAGATATTAACGGAGAATTTACTTCTTATTCTCTAGAGTTAAATCAGCCAATTTCACTTGATATAAATCAGCAATTGGATATAAAAATTGGCTTTAATGTTGAAAGGAGTGAATCATTTATTCTAGATGATTTTTCTTTTTCTTTTGTTGATGGGTTTAATAATGGTATTAATAGAACTTCTGAATTATCATTTACTCAGCAATTTAGCAAAAAAGGGTTAAATAAATCATTTGTATTATTGTCTATATTTAATATTGGAGTCAATATTTTTGAGCCGACAATTACAGAGCAAGGAAGAGATTCGCTGTATTGGAACTGGCAATTTCAATCTCAAGGAATTGTTCGGTTAAGCTCAACATTTAACTGGATATCAGACTTTAAATTGCAGTTATCTCCCGATCAGCTTCTTCCAAGTAAGCAGTTCAGTTTGGGTGGAGTATCAAGTGTTCGAGGATATAATCGAAACTTATTTTTAGGTAATAATGGTATATCTATTGCCAACGAGATACAAACATCGATATATAAAACTTCAAACTCAGACTTTAGAATTATTGGCTTTATAGATAGTGGAAGAGTATGGAGTAGTTCAGCAGGTAATGCGATAAATCAAAATCTACTTTCATCTGGTTTTGGTTTGCAATATTTAAGTAATAAACTATTTAATATTAGATTAGATTATGCTTTTCCTCTGACTAATACAGATAATTTAGGTTCAGAATCATCCACTTCTAACCTTACTTTTTCAGTCCAGCTTTCTCAATAAATCTTCGGCAAGGAAATCATAAATATAGTGCCAGTCATTGAATTACTCTCTAAAGTTAGTTTTCCTTTTCGACAATTTATAATCTGAGAAACTAAATGTAAACCCATTCCATCCCCACGTCCCTCTTTAAAAGATACAAAAGGAAAAAATATCTTTTGTTGAAGTTCTTCTGGAATTCCCATGCCATTATCCTCTACTATGAGCTTAATATTTTTTGGAGTGTTAATAGTTTTTAATTTTATTTTAGGCTCAAAGCTTTTAGATTGATTTAATTCAGGATTAATTGCATATACAGCATTAGAAATGAGATTTTCAACTATAATCAACCAATCATCAATATGAACTTTTTGAGCTATGACTAATTCGTCATAGTTTGGCTCAATTGAGTAAGTATAATCTATACGCTGCTCGGATATAAATTGATTAATAAATTCATTTATTTTAAAGTTTAGGTCATGTACCTCTATATTATGAATAAAACTTGAATAAGTATAATTTAGAAAGTTCGCTGTGCGTTCTTGATAGCGATTAATTCTTATTATTCCTGCATCAATAGCTTGGTTTCTCGTAGTAATTGAGTCAATATTTTGTCTGAGTAAATTATCTAAAAACTCAATTTCGCTATTTTCAAAAAGAGATAAATTATCGTTTATTTTGCTTGCGATCGCCTTATTATTACGATGAATTCCCCTATTTGCCGAGGCAATTTGACGAGAAACCCCCCTAATATTATGTTTAAAGTCTTTCATCAATAACTTTAGGTAATGAAAATCTCGTTTTTCTTTCTGAGATTGACTAAATGTATTGAAACATATCCAACTCAATATGATGCCGATGATACTGGGGGTGATACTAATCCAAATTCCAAAGTTTTGAAAGCTAACTAGGCAAATAATGCAAAGTACTGCAATATATAAAATTCCATAAATAAAGGTTCTTAATCTAAGTTGACTAAGAGAGCCATTACTATTGAAGAAATCTTCGCACTTTTTGGCAATACTAAACATTGGAAGAATAAGTAGAGCATATTCGACCCATAAAGGAGCAGGATGTATCAAATTGCGATCGTCAAGGGCAGCACTGATTATAGAGCTTGAAACTTGTGCAACTATTTCCACTCCATTCATTAACTCTTCTCGCGTGGAAAACCGATCTAATGGTGTGCGATGAGTATCTCCATTATAGCTAGTTACATTACCTATAATTACTAAGCGATCGCTAAATAAGTTATCGAGATTTTTTGATTCTTTAAGAATTTCTGCTACTGAAATAGATTGAAAATTATCATCTAGCTTAGTCTTCCGCCAGTTAAGCAGAAATTTCCACTGAGAATCATCTTTCACAAATTTACTTGCACTTAGTTTTGTAGGAAATTTTCCTAAAACTATTGATTTATTATCTTTGTGGATATTTAATCCATCGATAATATTGTCTGCCAACCAGCCATCTTTAGCGAGGTATTGGTATGCCAAAGCGACTCCAATGTAAGGTATTTCCGTAGGATTTCCGTCTACGTCAATATTAGGAAAAGTATACGCCTTACGAACTCTAACATCAAGGTCTTGATATAGATCTGAAGCTGCCACACGACCATTTTTGGCAAGAACTGGTGTTGGTTCGATCTTGGGAAAGACAATTTTCTGAATTCCAATAATATTGGAATTATTCATAAACGTTCGGCTAAGAGAATTATAGGCTTGAATATTTGCTTCGCGATCGAGCTTAAATGATGGGACTGGAATGTCTCTATATAAATCCAATCCTAGAGTAATAGGATTATGTCTTAGAACTTTATTGAGTAAAAGATTAAGAGTGTTATCTGAAATAATAGATTCTTGCAGTGTATTAATGCTGTTTTCATCCCATTCAATTAAAGTAATTCTTCGATCGATAGGCTCTTGTTGCTGTATATAAAAAAGAAGGTCGTAATTAGCTAGCTCTATATTATGTATCATTCCAAATTGATGAATGGTAATAATAGAAAAGCTAAGATACATCGCCAGAAAAATAAATGGCTTTGCAAACTTCTTGGGGAGATTTTTGATTTTTTTGTTAAGGTTAAATATCCTTTTCAACTTTTAAATGCTTGAAAAATATGTTGTGACCTAAAAAAGTATTTACTTCTTGTTCTGGAGTATCCTGTACAACTAAATCAATTGTCTCGTACCAAAGACCATTTGCATTGTATATTTCTATTTTCTCAAGATTTGAAGTTGCATTGCTAAGTTTTGTAGCAATACTAGGAGCAATATTTACTCTTTCAATTCCTGCATTTAAAACTGTTTGATAATACTGTGGAGTATTTTTACAAGGAATTGCAATATACCACAAGTATACATTATTACTTTTTAGCTTTATATCCAGCGGTAAAGAAATTTTTTTGATTCCTGGTTCTTCAATCTTAATTCTTTTTTCCACTAAAGGTTGGGGAGTTGCTGGATCTATTAAGGTAAAAGCAACTGAGACAGATTCGTTAGCGCGAAAATATAAATATAATGAAGGGTTTTCAGAAATAGTTTGATGAGCTACTGAAAGGTTGGGTACAAGTAGCTCAATTCCATTGGCGGACGTTATTGATGGAATACATTTGGAACGAGATCCAGTGCCAATAGTTCGGCGTTGACTGACCTTAGTTGCCTTTTTAGATACTTTGAAGTTTCCAATCAAATTAGCTAAAGCAGTATCAGAAACAAAAAAAAAGTAGTTGAATACTAATATGCTTGTAAGTGCTTTCAACAAATTTTTGTGTATGATTATCAAAATATTTTAACCGTAAGGAGAGTAACCAGTATTAAGTTAATAGTTAATAATTTATAAGTCTCAATAGCTAGAATAAATGATACCTTAATAAAGCTCATAGTAAAGCTATCTGAGTTAAACTTTCATAATTGAAAATGGCAAGGCAAAATAACTGTTTAATATCATCTATTTTTATTTTTGTTACTGTTATATTCAGCTTGTTTTCATCTATCTCCGTTAATGCGATAGAGCGCGAAAAAGCTGATATTCACGAACGTGTAAATAAATTAGAAAAAGCAGGAAAATTTAGCCAAGTAATTCAAATATGGCAAGAACAAGCAGAGATATATAGAAATGAAAATAATTCAAATAAAGAAGCAGAAGTTTTATTTGCAATAGCTGAAGTATATAACAAAGTTGGTAATTTTGATCTTGCAATTGGTAAGCTAAACTACATCATTGATCTAAATATAAAAAAACCAAAGTTAAACGCTTTAGTTTTGGAAGAAATTGGTAATTCTTTTCAGGGGAAAGGTAAATATAAACAAGCAGTTTCTGCATATCAAAAAAGCCTAAGACTTAATAATTCATTATCCTGTTTAAATAATTTGGTTAAGACCTGGATAGTATTTATCGATAAGACTATGGTAGAACTGGAGGGAGTAAAGGAAAAAGAATACTTAGAATCTGATATATCACAGTATAACGATAGGTTACTGGAATACAATAGGGAAAAAAGATTATTTACCAATGCAGCTTCGAGATACAAGCTTGAGAAAAAAGTAGATATTTTGAAAAAATTAGCTTTAGAAAGAGCAAACGAAGCTGTAAAAATTAGAGTAGTTAATAATTCGTTGTCAGAAGTATATGCTCTGATTAATTGGCACAAATTAACCTCCCAATCTATTTCAAAAGCTCAATTATTTCATGCTCGTAAAATACTTGAGTCTGAGTTACCTTCTAGAGCCTTAGTTTTTTCCTTGATTAACTGGAGTAAAGTAGATATTGATAATAATATTTACTGGCTCAAAAAAGCAGAGGAGGTAGTTAGTTTAATCCAAGATCCAGTGGCTCAATCTCATGTAGCGCAGGAATTAGGACAATATTACTATGATAACGATCGGTTTGAAGCTGCATTACAGTACACGCAACAATCACAGTTAATTGCCCAATCCTATTTTTTGTTTGAGAACTTATATCGAGCGCAATGGCTAGCAGGAAAAGCTTATTTGAGGCTCAATCAGCGTAGTGACAGCCTAACTGCATATAAAAATGCGATCGCAGCTTTGGATACGGTAAATCAAAATATTACGTCCTGGGATTCTGTCCAAAAAGCAAAGTATAGGCTAGATACTAAGCCTCTTTATCATGAGTTAATCGATCTTTTACTAGGGCAGGAACGGGTAAGTAAGCAGGATATAAAGCAGGCTATATTCGTGGCTGATAAATTAAGATTTTCAGAGCTTCAGAATTATTTTGGTGATGACTGTTTTGAAGTTCGTAGCTTAGATTCTACCCAAGCTATTTTAGAAAAAGAAAAAAATGAGACGTTACTCTATTCGATAGTGCTAGATGATAAATCCTATGTAATCCTTAAATTACCTGACGGATCGTTTCACTTGAATAAGCTGGATATACCTAAGTCTGAAATTCAAAAGCTAGCTGTAGCATGGCGTAAAAATTTGACTGCTGGAAATACCAATAAATTTCAAATACAAGGTCGAGAATTATACGATTTACTAATTAGTCCTTTTGAGCAAAAGCTGGAATTATCAGAATTTGAGGTGCTAATTTTTATTCATGATGGTATTCTACGTAATCTTCCAATGGCAGCATTATATGATGGCGATCGCTATTTAGCCCAAAAGTGGGCAAGTGTTTCTTCTTTGGGTTTAAATATTGCAACAGAAAATCTCCCTTCATCTAATACTCAAGCTCTAATATTTGGATTGTCCCGCCCGAATCAGCCAGGATGGACAGATTTAGAAATGGTCGATCGTGAAGTTAATCTTGTTCATCAACTTATTGGAGGACAAAAATATCTTGATGATGATTTTACCGTTAGTAACCTAACCAATCGGCTGGATAAAAAATTCTATTCGGTAGTTCATTTGGCTACTCACGGCTACTTTGCGGGAAATGTAAAAGATTCTTTTCTGCTTGCCTATGATGGTCAAATATCAATTACAGATCTAGAAAAGATTTTGCAAAACCAAACAGCGATCGATTTACTAGTGCTGAGTGCTTGTGAAACCGCAATAACTAGCGATAGTTCATTACTAGGACTAGCTGGTGTTGCAGCTAGAAATGGTGTTAAATCTATTCTAGGAAGTCTTTGGCTGGTACAAGATGATTTGCAAAGTGAAATCATGGGAGACTTTTATACTTACCTAGCTAATTCTGATAATAATAAGGCTATTGCTCTACAAAAAGTTCAGCAGAAAATGATATCTCAATATGCCCATCCTCAAAATTGGGCTGCACTTAATTTAATCGGGGACTACCGATAATCAATTTTCTAATACGAGTCATTAAAGGCTAAAGTCATTATCGCTAGACTCGTCGAACTGCAAACGTGCTGCTCCCAAATATATCCCTTGAGATTTTTCTCCATCGGGATAAGCAGTAACGCCAAACAAATATGTACCACCAAAATCAGGATTGCGTTTCGGTTTAAGACCAACCGTAAAGGTAGTGCCAGCAGATATAGGTTTGGCAAAAGTTATCGTCACGGTTTCGGTTTCTTCATCAAAAGTAGCATTGGAGATCGCTATCTCTTCAGTTCTGTTTCTCGCTGTTCCTACTGCTGCAATCGTTTTATCGAGTTTATAATTAATATTATCTCCTCCTTGACGCAGATTTATAGTTATCTTTTGTACTGATTCTTTTGCTGCTTCAGGCAAAAAGAAGGTGAAATAATATTTAGCACCTCTTGCTCTAGTCGCTCTAAACGTAGTTATGGCATCGAGTAATTTAGGAGGATTAGCAAATGCCACTGTACCATCAGCTAGTTGAACCGCTTGAGTCGCTGGAATACTTGTCCCCCATAGACCTGCGCCCACTGCTATAAGAATTCCTAGTTGTTGGAAAGTCGATGTAATTTTGTTCATTGTGTTCTTTCTCTATTTATTAGTTTGAAATTGAATTGGAATACCGATTAATATCGGTTTCGACAGTATTTTGAAATTTCCGAACTACTTAAATCACCTAAATTTAGTGGTTTTAGTGGTTTATGATTACAACGATAGGCAACTATTAATCCAGAAATTTGAGGTAAAGTTTTCACAACGATACCCAAACTAATAACGACCATTGAAGCGATCGCTATTTTTTTGATTGATTTAGCATTAGCAGATTTTCTAGTTGAATTTAGCTTGGAATTGAGAATAAAAGAAGCTTTTGCATAAGATTCTGAAGTATTAACCGAGCTAGAGTTTTCTTCGATCTCGGCTAGTTGTTTCAGCAGCCATCGTTGAGTAAATACTGCTTTATATATAGGATTGGCAAATTTTAGCTTGCCAATTTTTTTTACTATTAGTCCAGAGCTTCTTAAGAGCAAATCTTCTGGAGAATTTATACTCGATAAAACTTTTTGCTGTAATATTTCCTGTAATCTAAGTAAAACTGCTTGTCGCTGTTTTCCTTCTCCCAAGGATTGCTCTATTTGCTTAAAATGGGATGCTGCTAGTTGATTTTGCCAGTCTCGAATGAGATAAGAATATACAAGTTGCTCGACAAATATCTTCTCTTGTCCAGGAGGTACTTTTCGTCGAGACTTAAGAACAAGCAGACAAATTTTATCGGTTAGCCAAGACTGAAATTCAGTCCAATACATAATTTCTTTGGCTATTGCACCAGGACGGCTTAAATTAGGTATTTTTTTGGCTTCAAAAACAAATTTGCCGATATCCATAGTTTTTTATAGACGAATTAAACCTGAATAAACCCGTTTGATCGCAGGATCGTCTGCTGTCCAATTAAGTTTGACCCAATCGTATTTACTATTCAGCATCATCACACGGTTAAAGCGATGCCTGCGGCTAGCTCCGCAATCGCGCTTGTCTGGTAAAGCGGGAATCACCCTAAAAACAATAGATTCACTATTTTAAAAAGCAACTTGCCACAATTGGGGATTGATTTGAAGTATTTCGATTACTTGTTAAATTTCCATCAATAAAGCGATCGCATCAAATTTTAGAGTTACCTCTATAAACCCTGCGTGACTTCCACCACATAGAAATACCCGTTACAGTCAAAAACAGTAATCCAATTCCATTAAGAAAAGGAAAACTTCTTTGAAAATCAATGTAGCCAAAGTCACCTTTATGCCAGTGAATAGCCCAACTAACCTGTTTGACAAAACCGCCTATTTCTCCAATTTGATAGATGATTCCCGTAATTGTTGTTAGCAAAATGGGAAGTAGCATAACTGGAGCAAGCCAGCGATGCCATTGACGTATTTTTGCAGCTTTAATTTTCATAATTAAATCAGTTCACAGTGAAAAAATTAATTTTAATAATTGATTAGATTAACTACCTTCCCCACCTTCACCGCCTTCATCTTGTTGAGGGACGGTTTGTTCGGTTTCTGCACCATCTTCGCCGCCTTCTCCACCTGCACCACCAATTTCGCAGCCTGCCAAAGAGGACATCATACCTAGAGAAAGGAATAGCGCAATCGCTTTAGAAGTTGTTTTGTGAGAGTCGTTCATAATAATTTCTGAATGTTAATTGAAATTTTGTTGAACCATATAAGTTATTTTGGCGAGCAAGCTTCAAGTCCTGGATGACTATCAAATATTTCACCCGTGAGCTGACATACATACAATTGATGATCGGCTAGTTTCCAATCATCTAAGTTGCCCTTAACTTGACCCAAAATTTGGGAGTGTTTATGTTCTGCAACTAAAGCCGTTTCAAATGTCTCTAAAGCTGCTGAGTTGTTGTCTAATTTAGCTTGCTTAATAAATTGAGCATACATTTGCCGTTCGTCAGATTCACCATTAACTGAATTGTTCAAATCATGTTGGACTAATGTAGATAAATTATCAGTAGTCTCAACTTCCTGATCGACAGTAGAAGCTACTTGAGGAACAATCATTATTTTTTCAGGTGCTGCTCCCATTGCTTTGATTACTCGTGCATGATTATCTAGATGAATTTTTTCAGCACCAGCCAAAGTTTTAAAGAGAAGAGCCAAGTCTTTGTAACCCTCCTCTCTGGCTTTTTCAGCAAAGTTCAAATACATAACATGGGAATTAGCTTCAGAGTTGTAGGCTTCTTGTAGATTATCCAATGTGGGAGAAGCTTTACCCTTCAAAGAGTCTTCTGCTTGAACTTTGGGAGGTCGAGAACGACTGAAATATACCAAAAACAGGATTACCAAACTGGTGATGACTGTCCATATTTCTACTTTTTGGACAATAGAATCAAACTCCGAATCCTCAGTCATATTAGTAACTTCTCCAAATTTAGTTTTGATAACCACAACCTGTAACTGGTTAGATTAGTTATGCGATTTAGCTGTGGTGGGAATTTTATAAAAAGAATGAGGTAGAAATGGGGGTAGAGGGAAAAACTATATTAGGTGTTTGTAATTAATTTAGGTGGTTTTAACCAAAATTGAATCTCCTTCTACCTTGACTTCATATCGAGTTAAAGGTTCTGTAGCAGGAGCTTCTAGGACTTCTCCACTGCTACTAAATTCCGAATCGTGACAAGGACAAAGAAATTTTTGTTGGTCTGATTCCCAAGTTACGGCGCACCCTGCATGGGGACAGGTAGGATTGACGGCAATTAATTTATCAGCGTTGATAGGGTCTTTAATGACTAAAGCTGCTCCATTAGCTAATTCTTCGTTGAGAATTTGTCCTGTTTGCTCCAATTCGCTCACGCTGCCAACTTCTTCAAAACTACCTCCAGAAGTAGCAATCTCAGCAGTAGCCTTGTTTTTAGTTTGAGCATCACAAGCAGTCAAAGCTGTTGGTAAGATGCTCATTCCTACTCCTACACCTACAAAACTAGTAAATTCTCGACGTTTCATTTAATAAAACCTGTTGCTAAGATGAATAAAATTTTCGGACAGTAATTGATTCGATTAATTGGGGAACAATATCGTTATCGTTATGCCGAACCAGATCCGTTCCCCAAGAAAATCACGTTTTTATAGTTTAAACAAGTAATCTAAATACCTTTTAAATTACTTGTTCTAAACTTTCTCCATTAGGATTTTGTGGACAAGCTTCAGCTTCTGGTTGGCGATCAAATGTTTCACCAGATATCGTACAAACGAAATAACTATTGCTAGCTTCTCTTCTATTATCCAAATCTTGGTTTACCTTGGAAAAAAGATCGGCGTGTTGAGTTTCTGCTGCTAGAGCCAGTTCAAAAGTCTTTAAGGCTGCGGAATTATTTTCAGCTTGGGCTTGCTCGATAAATTCAGGATACATTGAGTCGCGTTCGTAGGATTCTCCTTTAATTGCATTACTCAAATTTCCTCCCACCGCTTTCTCTAGGTTATCGGCAGTAGAATTTACTTGGGGAGTGGTGATCTTGTTTTCAGGTGTTGCTCCCATTGCCTTGATTACTTCGGCATGATTATCTCGATGGATTTCCTCAGCACGGGCGACAGCTTTGAAGAGATTAGCCACATCTTGATAACCTTCTGATTCAGCTTTATCAGCAAAGGCTAAATACATGACGTGAGCATTAGATTCTCCGTTATAGGCTTTTTGGAGATTTTCTAAAGATTGAGAATTTTGTTTGGCGGAAACTAAAGTGGCTTGAGCAGGTTTTGAAGATTCTACTCTTGCTTCTGGCGGTTGAGCTTGACTACAGCCTACTAGAGTAAGGGCCGCTAAACTGGTAACGATTGACCATTTTCCAGCTTTTTTAAGAGTTAAACCAAAATTTGAATAACGAGTCATGGCATTAATTTCCTTGAATGTAATTATGGCAATCAGAAGCTATTAGCCAGTTAAATTGATTCTGCTTTCTAGCTATATGAATAGATTACAGAGCAAATGAGGTGGAAATTAGGGTAGAGGAGAGAAAGATTTTTCCTTCACTTAACTCTTGATAAATTGAAGCAGCTTGGGGATAGTTCCTAATTTTCTTAATTTGAGAAAAAGAGAAAAGGGCTTCAGTTATTAGTTGGCAAAATCTTAGAATTTGAATAATGGAACTTGCAGATCTTTAATTAAACCAGTTTGAAGATTAATCACCCAACCATGAATTTGGGGTGCATTATCTTCTCGCAAACACTTACGCAAAATTGATGTTTGGTAGAGGTTTTTAACTTGGACAATGACATTTAATTCTGCCAAGCGGTTGATTTTATCTTTTCTGCTAGATAGAGAGTCTATTTCTACTTGTTTTTGCAGATATATCTCTCGAATGGGATTAACCCAGTTATCAACCAATCCAGTTGTGCGTCCTTCTAAAGCAGCTTCAATCCCTCCACAACCATAATGTCCGCAGACGATAATGTGCTGTACTTCTAAATGAGCGATCGCATAATCTAAAATAGATAGAAAGTTAATATCGGTCAGGGATACTTGATTGGCTATATTGCGGTGAACAAAAATTTCTCCAGGTTCGGTTTGGGTAAATCTGGTTAAGGGCATACGACTATCAGAACAACCAATATATAAATAAGGTGGCTTTTGTCCCGCACTTAATTCGTTGAAATACTCAGGTTCAAAAGCAAGTTTTTGGGCAGCCCAGGATTGGTTGTTTTTTAGTAATTCGTCTATGGTGTAATGAATCATCTATTTACTACAATCTCCTCAAATTTAATTTTGTAAATACAAGTTATTAGCCAAATCCTTTTTTTAAAAACTACACAACTGAGATTACAAAACTATTGGGGAAGAAATTGAGGTAGATTAAAGATTATTTCACTATGACCGAATATCGACTTGTATATATTTTCGCTTCTTTAGCTCTCAATTTGGAGTTTAGTCAGTCAGTCTAGCTTGATTTGATTTAATCAATTCTTGAATATTTCCTGATATAGTATTACAGATAAAATCTAAAGGTAAATCATTAGGATCTCGCCCAAAAGGATTTTCTAGCTCTGAGCCAATTTCTTCAATTCCAAACAAAATTAAACTAAATAAAGCCATAATTAAAATTGTCCAAAAATTAAAATGGACAGCTAGCTCAATTGGCAAAATTAAACAATAGATTACTAAAAGCTGCTTTAGAAATAGTGAATAAACTATGGGTGTAGGTGTTTTCAGAATACGTTCGCAGCCTCCTAAAATATCAACTAAGTCATCTAGTAATTTGTGTAAGGTATTTAACTGATAAAGGTTTATTCGGTTAAGAAGATACTGTTCTTGCAAATATTCTCCCAGCCAAAATACAATTTTTAGCGGAGGATGACCGCTTTTATAAAGTTGCCTATATCGGGAATTACTCATTAAAATCATCAATTCTTCTTCGACAAATTCTTCCTGGCGCAAATGAATTTTCATGGCGACACAAAATGCATCTATAAGCTTCATATTTTCTTCTTTAATAGGACTGTCTATTGGAGAAGATTCGCGGTCAATTGTTATTGATATACCACGAGCTAAGTTGCGTGTTGTATTGACTAAAGAACCCCAAAGTTTACGACCCTCCCAATAGCGATCGTGAGCTGCATTGGTTCTAAAAATTAGTAAGAAACTCAGAAGTAAATTGATGCTTAAAACAATATGAGCTATTCCGCCCCCTACATCAAAAGATGAAGTGAGTTCAAGTCTCTGTGCTAGCAACACAATTAAAAAACTATATCCACTGTAAAAAGCTACCCAAGGCAAAACCTGACTAGTAATAGCTCCTTGGAGTAACCATGCTATTTGAAAACCGTTTTTATGTTCACCAGTGTAATTCTGGAATTTTCTTTTCCATGACCTGGAAAATTTGCGTCTTTTAAAAGCTGATTTTGTACGATCTCTTTTGGAAGAGCGCGGATATAAAGGCATTTTCTCACCAAAGAATAATAACACAGAAACAGATGATTAAATGAGGTGGAAATTGGGGTAAAGAAAAAAACCTTATACCCAGAGATCTAAAGCGATCGCTTTAGATTTAGATTTAGCTTTACCTGATGCTGGATTGCGTTTCAATACTTCTTGTTTAAGCCCAAAATCAAGTTAAAGTAAGAATTATTTAGAGCAAAAAAAAAGTGCAGCTCAAAGAATTCTCCTTGATCAACCCGAAGTTGGAAGCATCATTAGTCTTCCAAGCAATTAAAACAGTAATTTCGCCAGAGGTAATCGCCCAAGAATTAGAAAAAAGTAACAGCGTAGAAAAACGTCAACGCAAGCTACCAGCTAGCTTGGTGGTATGTTTGGTAATTGCGATGAGTTTGTCCTAAAGGATACCGCTTCGCATATGGTCATCAGATTCGATGGCAACGGTTTTGAAAAATCTAGTTAATGGGCTAAATCGGCAGTGGACAAAATTAGGACAATACTGGATTGCGCCGAATAGTTCTTCGATTAGTATCGCTAGACAAAAACTAGGATGCCAAGTAATGAGTCGATTATTTGATTCAATAGTAAGACCATTGGCAACTCCCGAAACCTTAGGAGCATTTCTGGGTGGATTAAGAGTGATGGCAGTGGATGGAACGGTATTAGATGTTCCAGACAGCGAAGCTAATGCCAAGGTTTTTGGATATCCAGGGAGTCGAAAAGGAACAAGAGCAGCTTTCCCTAAAGTGCGTGTAGTATTGTTAGTTGAAGCAGGAACACATTTAATTACAGATGCCTTGATGTGTCCCTATCGAATTGGAGAAAGAGTCAGAGCTTTGAAACTACTGCGTTCGGTGAGCGAATCAATGCTGTTAATGTGGGATAGAGGATTTCATTCTTATCGAATGGTCAACACTACACTAGCCCAAGGATGTCAATATCTAGGAAGAGTTCCTGCCAACGTTAAGTTTCCTGTTCACAAAGTCTTAGACGATGGTTCATATTTAAGTTGGATTAATCCCGATCGCAAATCAAAGAAAAAAGGTTTAACTAAAATTCAAGTTCGAGTTATAGAATACACCATTGAGACTGATGGAGAATTGAAAACTTACCGTTTGATTACTAGCTTAATCGACTTGGCTTTGTTTCCTGCCTTATTGTTGGCACAGCAGTATCATCGACGGTGGGAAATAGAAAATACCATCGATGAACTGAAAACTCATCTTCTCGGACGTAAGACTCCGATTCGTTCCCTTAAACCCCGTGAAGTTGTTCAAGAAATTTATGGTTGGCTCTTAGGTCACTATGCAATTCGTTCTTTAATGTTTCAAGCCTCCCAACAAGCTGGTATTTCTCCTTTACGCTTGGGGTTTACTGGCACTCTCAAAATTATTCGCCGAGCAATGGGTGATTTTCAAGACCTCAACCAAGAGCAACTGCCCTTTTTTTCTCACGGTTAATTCAAGATATCCTAGCTGAAAAAATTCCTCCCAGACAAGGCAGACATAATCCCAGAGTAGTCAAAAAACCCCGTTCTAAATTTCCTTCTAAAAAGCCAATTCATCGAGAACTGTCTCCACACTCCAAACAGCTTACTTTTTCGATTTTTAACTCTGTTTAATCCTTAAACAAGAAGTATTGGATTGCGTTTCCTCTATCTCAGCAGAACGAATTATAGCTCCACGCTTGTCTTCAAGCACATGGTGATAAATTAAAGCAGCAGTAGCACCGCCAGCCAGTGGACCAAGCCAATAAAGCCAAAAATCTTTTAGTCCACCTCCCATTAAAGCTGGTCCCAAATAAGGAGCGGGATTCATTGCAGCACCAGTTAACGGACCACCCGCAAGAATATCGAGAGCTACAGTCAAACCAATAAACAAACCTCCCATTTTAGGAGCGCGAAAATCAATTGCCGTACCAAAGACGACAAAGACTAAGAAAAAGGTGAGGACAAACTCCATAACCAAACCCATCACTGGAGTTTCCCCTTTGCCTAAGATTGGAGTTCCCATGCCAACTGCCTGAAGTACTTCTAAAGGAAAAGCTAACTTAATTAAACTGGCAGCGAAAATTGCTCCTAAACATTGAAAAATAACGTACCCGAAAGCATTTTTTAGGTCGATTTTGTTAGTCAGCCAAGCTCCAAAGGTAACGGCTGGATTGAGATGTCCGCCACTGACAGCAGCAGTAGCACTGACCATAACTGCAATAGTAAAACCGTGGGCGAGGGCAATAGCAGTGATGTCTACTGCCGTTCCTGTAATTCCGTCTCTAATAATATAGTTGGTGGCGATTGAACCTACTCCAACAAAAATTAGGGCGAAAGTACCGATAAATTCGGCAATTAAAGCTTTGGTGTTCATGATTGATAATTTCTCCGAAGCTTGATTTAGAAAAGTTATGTTGCTAGATTACCGAGCAAATGAGGTGGAAATTGGGGTAGAGGAGAAAAAAACTTTGCTCATTAAGTTAGTGACTGCTGATATATAGCAGCACGGTCAAAGATATTACCTTTACGATCGATACCTTGAATTTCTAAACGTTCTGGATAAACTTCAATCACAGCAAAGCTTAATTTGGAAACTGAAAAAGCCGTCCAGTCGGATTTACCTACAGGACGCAGTTTTGCACCTGCACCACAGGTCAAATAGGTCGTTCCTTGTAATGGGTTTGTTCTTTCGTAATGATGGTCGTGACCATTGAGATATAGCTGAACGCCATAGCGAGAAAACAAGGGGGTAAGCCGTTTGACCAGATTGAGATGAGTTCCATGTTTTCCCGATGAATAAACAGGATGATGACCAAACACAATTTTCCAAGGCTGGATGGATTTTGATAAATTAGCTTCTAGCCAACTTAATTGTTCTAGCCAAGGTGCTTCTGGATTGGTATCGAGAGCAAAAAACTGGACGTTTTTTTTTGTGAAGGTATAGTAACGTCCTTGCATATTGAAGTTTTGATAGTTAATCTGATCGATACCGTTATTGGTCAAAATATCATGATTGCCGATCGCTGCATAAAATTGAATCTGTTGCTTGAGTAAATCCTGATAGGGCATTTCAAAAGCGTCATGGATTTTAGTGATTTCGCCGTATTCGTAGATATTGTCTCCTGTTAAGAGGACTAAAGGAAAGGGATTAACATTGGAGTAGCAACTGATGGTCTTAGCCACTGAATATTGATGATTATCCCCCGTTCCTACATCGCCAACTGCTACAAAACGGAACTGGGGTGAAGATGTAGTAGTAGGGAAGGAAGAACAAGCTTGAAACTTTAATGGGTATTTATAAGCTCGGTAGCGATGACTGCCTAAAGCCAATCCTAAACTACCTAAAGCTGTAAGTCCTAAAAAATTACGCCGTTTCACTAATTTTGCTGATATTTTCCCAGATTACGTTGAATTAATCTAGGTTACAGACTAAATGGGGTAGAAATTGGGGTAGAAGCAATTTCAATCAGTAACTAATTTTCTCCAGCCAATTAATCGATATTTAGGATGCGCCGATAGTTCACGCTACTGTGCCAAATAACGTCCCAACAACTATTGTAAGAGCCATTGCCAACGCCCCTAAGAGTGTCATCCTCGCTACTCCCACAGCAATATTTGCACCACCTGTACGGGCAGCTAATCCACCTAAAAGTGCCAGAAACATGAGTGAACCAACTACTACACTAGGAATCATGAGATTTTTCGGACTCAGCACAACTAGAATTAAGGGTAAACTTGCTCCCACTGCAAACGTGGCAGAAGATGCCAGGGCAGCCTGAATCGGGCGTGCCTGGTGTATTTCTGATAACCCCAGTTCATCACGGGCATGAGCCGAAAGGGCATTGTGAGCCATTAACTGATTAGCTACTTGCCGAGCTAGAGACGGCGTTAACCCTCTGCCCACATATATATTAGCCAGTTCATCTTGTTCGGCATCTTTATTCTCCTCTAGTTCGTACCGTTCGCGAGTCAAATCGGCTAGTTCTGTATCGGCTTGAGAACTGACCGACACATATTCTCCTGCTGCCATAGACATAGCTCCAGCTACTAGTCCTGATACCCCAGCGACAAGTACACCGCTCTTTACAGTATTGGCAGCAGCTACGCCTACTACTAAGCTTGCGGTTGAAACAATGCCATCATTTGCGCCAAGCACTGCCGCTCGCAACCAACCAATTCTGTCTGTGTAGTGACGTTCCGAATGTTTACCTGTCCTGGGCATATTTTCTTTCCTCATGGATACACTTAGTCTAGTAAATTTGAGAGCTTGTACTTTTTCCTTTAATCAAGCGGTAATTTGACTCTAAAACAACTACCTACATCAATTTGACTAGTTACCGAAATTTCTCCCTGATAACGTTTGGCGATCGCCATCGCAATAGCTAACCCCATGCCCATTCCTCCAGATCTTCTAGTTCTGGCTCGATCTGCTCGCCAAAAGCGATCGAAGATTGAGGATAGATGTTCTGGTGCAATTCCTACGCCAGTGTCTTTGATGTTGACATAAACATTTTGCCCTTCTTGCTCCATACTGACCGTGACTTTCCCACCTGAAGGAGTATATTGCAGGGCATTTTCTAGTAAATTTCTAAATAGACGGGCTAATTCTGCGCCATCTCCCTTGAGCATCACATTTGGTAGCAGATACGATTCTAAAGTAATTTCCTTAGCTTGAGCAGATGATTGAAATAGTTCGAGTAAATCCTCTAGAATTTCGGATAAAGAAAGTTCAACCCAAGTTACTGTTTCCTGAAGAACGTCTGAATCGATTCTAGTGAGTAAAAGCAAATCTTCTACCAATTTAATTGTATGGTCGGTAGTTGAGGCGATCGCGCCAACTTTTTTCAAATCTTGAGGATGAAGTCTCTCTGGGTAATATTCCATTACCTGAACCGAGGTTTTAATTGCAGCTAAAGGACTACGTAGCTCATGGGCAGCATCAGCAGTAAACTGTTTAAGTTGCTCAAAACTTTGCTCGATTGGCTTAAGAGACTGTTTGGTTAACCAAATTCCCCCCAAGCCAGTTAAGCCTATAACACCAATCCCACCAAGACCAAGACCCCAACGCAGACGAGTCAAAATCACTTCGATCTCGTCAGTAACCTGGTTAGCACGAATATAGCCTTCTAACTGTTTTTGACCATCACTACCGCTGTAAGCTGGTAAAGTTACGGTTCTGATTTTCTTTTGTCGTCCAAACTGCCATCCTGGTTGGGGAGGTAAATCATTTAATAATGTTCCTGCATTACCTACTAAACGCTTTTGAGCATCAAACCATTCCACTCCCTGATCTGGTTGACGTAAATGTTGCCAGGGAATATCTAAATCTCCATCATCGTCAAGATAACATCTAGTTTTGGCAGAGGTTGGATTGCCGATTAAGCCTCTTTGCTGACGTTTACTATAGTGAGCTTTAATTGCTACCAAATTATGAGAAGCAGCTTGGGCTAAAACTTCTAAACGCCGATCCATTTGTTCGTAAAGATTATGACGGGTATATTGGTAAATTGCTAAAGCGGAAATCCCCAAAATCGTCATCATTACGCTCATATAGGATAGTAGCAACCGCCATCGTAATGCTTGGGAACTAAAATTTTTAGATTTGTTTGAGACGATACCCAAAACCATAAACTGACTCCACTAAATCGGCAGGCGCACCAACCGCTTTTAACTTTTTACGTAATGTTTTAAGATGCACTTTGACCGTTTCTTCTGAAGGAGGATCGTCAAATGTCCATAGGCGATCGATTATAGTACTGCGACTTACCAACTTTCCCTGTTGGCGCAATAGCAGATCCAGTAGACCATATTCTTTGGGAGTTAGGTGTATCGGTTGTTGTTGGTAGATAACTTGGCAACTACTACAGTCTAGAAACAAATCTCCCCATTCAAGTATTGGTAATAAATTAACGTTACCCCGTCTTAGTAAGGCGCGAATTCGAGCTAGTAACTCAGGTAAATCGAAGGGTTTGACGACATAATCATCTGCTCCTACATCCAAGCCCATAACGCGATCGCTACTCATATCTCTAGCTGTTAGCATCAATACAGGAGTCATACTACCTGTTCGCCGTAATCGCTGACATAAACTAATGCCATCTAACTTGGGTAACATGATGTCTAGAATAATTAAATCGTAAACAGTAGCTTCCATAAATGCCCAACCCGTTTCTCCATCAGTAACAGCATCTACAGCATAATATTGTTTATCAATTAAAACTTCTATTAATGCTGCTGCTAATTGCTCGTCATCTTCGACTAATAAAATTTTCATGGCAGTTTCAATCGTAATTCCCATCGATAATTGGCTAAATCGAATTTATAACTAAGATTAATCTTGAAACGTAAAGAAATTAAGGTAGTTCCTTAAAAGACAGCCTTTTGTTAGATAAAAATATTATTCTGGTTAAGAATGAAAAAGAAATATTTTTGCTTTGTCAAATTTTAGTAAGAGACTGAGTAGCTAAAAAAATTGATGAGAGGTAAGTAAAAACTTATCATCGAATTAATTCCCCCTTATTCACTTTTTGAGAACTTAACAACTGGACAGCAGATAATTCACTCTGTTGGACAATGAGCGATCGCACGAGCTTCTTATTCAAGTACTTTAGTGTTGGCAGTTGTATTTACAGGAAGATAGTGGGGAAAGTTAAAGTAGACAAAATCTTCAACAGAAGTAAGCATTGATAAATTTGGAATCGCTCTTGACAAAAAACTAATTAGCTACTGTCTAAAATATAAAGCAAATCTTAAACCGTTTCACAAATGACAGCTTATGCTTCAACTTACGACAACTTATGGTTCAAATGAATCTGTATAAGCAAAATTCATTTATTTGTTTGCTCGCAATCAATGTTTACAGTTTATATTGGCAAATTTTATCTCGAACACCTTGCAACTCGGTTCGAGCCACTAAATATTGATTACCATCTGAGCTAGTTTTGACTTCATTTGCTTCAACAACAGGATCTCCTGGTTGCCAATCTTGTATAAATTCGCTCTTTTGCTCATTATGGGCTTGATTAGAAAAAGTTGGTTTCATTAAATTCGACCCATCATCAAAATAATTATTTGGATTCTCCGTGATTCCTCCGCTACCGTAATTTAAGAGCGTTCCCGTGTTCTGAGTATTGGAATTGAAACAGCTTTGAGCAACTAAATTCTCTGAAGAACTAAAATCAAGTTGACGCGATGATATTAACTCTTCACTAGTTGAGTTATTAGTCGGAACTAGCTGGATATCTCCATTCAAACCAAGTTCAGAACTAGCAGTTATATCGTTTTGCTCAGTGGTTTCATTTCGGGCAACTAAGCCAAAAATATAGTTTGAGGAAATAGTTATATTCCCACCATTTCCTCCTACTGAATTAGCAGTAATATCGCTATTCTCAATCCCCAGAATTGAGTCAGAATCAATTGAAACGTTACCACCCGATCCATTATTAGCGTTAGCTGCAATTGCACTGTTTTCTGTCAAGATAATGGCATCCGAGCTTACTTCAAGATTCCCACCATCACCTTCTCCTCTTGTTGAAGTTCCAATACTAGCGCGATCATTAACTGTTATCAAATCAGAATTAATGGAAATGTTCCCGCCATTTCCTCTCAAAGATCCTGTATTTATCTTACTAATTCTCTGTGGCACTACTGGGATATCAGCAAAGCGATCGATTTCTGATATTTCGATGGTGTTTGCGTCAATGGTAATGTTTCCAGCATCACCGTCACCTAAACTAATTGCTCTGATTATCGAGCCATTTATTACTCTCAGAGAACCTGTATTAATATTAATATCACCTCCATTGCCAAAGGAAGATCCTCCTGTAGAAGTTGATATTCCACCAATAAAATTACCAACTTTAGGTTTTGTACCGTTTAACTCAATATTTTCGGCATTAATATTGATATCTCCAGAGCTTCCTACGTTGTTAACGGCTTCGATTTTACCACCATCGAAGATTCTAAGTTCTGCTGTATTGATATTAATTAGACCTGCTTCTGGATTTGTTTCAGTAATACTATCGATATCGTTAGGATTTCCCCTCAATTCAACTGAAGCAACAATCGAACTGGGAACAAATATACCATTAGGAATAAAGCCCGATACATTAATTAATTCAGCTTCAATATCTATTTCTCCCGCATTGCTCTGTCCAAAAGTGGCGGTAC
The DNA here is from genome assembly GCF_020640915.1 of Waterburya agarophytonicola KI4. Lineage (GTDB taxonomy): Bacteria > Cyanobacteriota > Cyanobacteriia > Cyanobacteriales > Xenococcaceae > Waterburya > Waterburya agarophytonicola. Next base: position 90,975 of record NZ_JADWDC010000004.1, read on the forward strand.
TAATTCTTGCTCCATCTAAAATGCTGAGGGTACTAGTTTTGATACCAATGTTGCCACTGTCATCATCTATTGGCGAACTGGCAATTAAGCCAGTATAGATAGGTATAAAAGGGCGTACTGAACCACTTAAAAGGATGTTTTCTGACTCTATACTTAAGTTTCCCGCACTCCCGACGTTGAAAGAATCTACTTTTATTCTTCCACCGTCTAAAACCTGCAAAGATTGAGTAGAGATATTAATATCCCCACCGTTTCCTCTGCTGCTGCTACCCGTACTTGAAGTAATTACAGAAGTTAGTAAATTATCAATATTATTTGTTCCCTCTACTACAATATTCTCCGCATTAACATTGATATCTCCAGCAGTACTTCGATCTGCTGAAAAATTGACAGTACGAATCTCTCCACCATCAAATATCTGTAAATTTTTTGTATTGATGTTAATGTTATTTCCCGTACCAGTCGAATCTGAGAATATGTCTGCTCCAATTAAGCTAACAGAATAATTATTATTTATATCTTCTCTGGGCATATTGCCAGCAGTAATCTGTTCTATTTCATCGAATGATTTATCATCATTAAATTCTCCTGAAGTTCCTTGAATTGTGAGAGCTTCAGATGCATTAATATTGATCGCATTATTAGATGATAGAGAAGTATTTGCTAAAATTACCGAACCTTCATCAAGGCTAATTTCTCGTCCACTAATATTAATATTGCCAGCTATTTCACCGCTAACGTCGATATAAGCAGCTTTGGTAAAATTGATATTTCCCAACTCGAACGTATTACTCAAGCTAGTATTAAACCAATCATCAGTCGATATAAAGTCTATATTTTCACTGCCATTTGTGCCAATTAGTTCAATATTACCTCCAGGGGCTTGTAAGCCTCCTCCACTAAAATTGATATTGCCTCCAATTAAGGAAATGCTTTTACTAGGGTTAACTTTAATTCCTGGCGGAAGATTATCAGTATTAACTTTAAAACTAGGAACTTCAACTACTACGTTATTTTGGAGACCTTCAACGATAATATCCCCAGGACTGCTACCAAACCCTAAGCCGATGGGAAAGTCGAGCAAAATGGTTGATTGCTCAGGAGCGATCGCGCTAAACTCGCCATCGCCGAATTTGATTGAATCAGCAGTAGTAGCAAGGAAAGAACCACCAATATCTAACCTGGCATTTTCAGTAAAAACTATACCCGCTGGATTAATTAGAAATAAGTTAGCACTGTCATTTGCTCTAATTAATCCATCAATATTGGAGATATTCCCACTAGTTACGCGACTGAAAATATTGGAAATATTACTAGCATTATCAAAAAAAACTTCATTTCCTGTAGGTATGGAGAAATTTTGGAAACTATGAAATAAATTATTTCCTTGTGTTTCTCCTCCTGTTATTTCAGATACGTTTTGATTTTGATTGACTTGAGTATTGATGCTGTTGTCGGGAATAACCTGAGCAAGTATCACTTCGTTTGAAGAAAAGAAACAAGCAAAAGTTGTAATAATTAGTGGGAATAGAGGAATTTTGCCTGTTGAAAGAATATTGTTTAAGTTTGACTGTTGCCATGAGGGTGTAAGGCGAAAAATAACTTGCTTTTGCTTCATTTAGGTAATTGTAGCGATTTCAAAATTTAAGATTCCCAAAAAGATATTACTAGCAAGATAAAGTATTCTGGAATATATTCGATATTCTTAAAATTTAATTCACGTTTTGAAAAAGTTCGCGAGCGTCTTGAGGGATTACGTTAAGATTTTCACAACTTTTAAGACTCTTAGCAGTTTTCAGGCTGTAGTCATACCCAATTTCTGGATGAAAATAAGAACTGTAGTAAAAAGCGTGCTGGATTGCAGCAAATGGACTTTTACCTGGATTGGCAGTGTGACGACTGATTATACAGTTTTTTTCGTCAGGAACGATGTGCTGTAGAAGTTCTAAATTAAGATTGTTTTTAAAAAAACTTTCAACGGTACGATTATCTTTTATTAAATAAAAACTCCTAATTTTGATACACATTACGATGAAAAATATCAGATAAACCAGCATGAACAGCTTTGACTTGAACCACCCCCAACCATTATTGTGTAGAGACACAACAAGAAAAAGATTTAAAGATACCAGAGTAATCATCCAAAACATAAAGTAGCGTAACTCATGCGATTGAGGAAAATTAGCTGGCACTAAGGATATTAAGAGTATTGTAACTAGGGCAATCGTGGCATCATTCGATCTGTTATTGGAAGATTTTTGCTTAGTCAATTGTTCTCTAATACTTAGCCCTAAAAGCATCAGCAAATTGAAAGCTACATAAGCTCCAAAAAACCCGCCTCCTCGTCCCAAGAGTTGTCGATCGCCACCATCGTTTGACTGATCGGCAGACCACTGGGGAGTATTTATTTCAAAGATAGACTGTAGCCATTTTTGAGGTCGATTACCCTGGCTGTAAGTTTGTGGGACTAATTTGTGGTTTAGAACAACTCCTGCTATCTCAATTTTGATTGGGTAAAAAGGATTGCCATAAAGGGCTACATTTTTGATGGGCGTAAAAAAAATTAAACCTGAAGCAAGTATTGCTAAAAGTATAGTTTGCCATAGTTTACGCTGTATCTTTTTCGTATGCCTAAAATATAACCAAACTAATCTAATTCCAATTACCCAGTAGAGAATGAAAATTAGAGGCTGTAGCTGAGGTTTTGTATTGGCAGCAGCAGCAGCAGCCAAAAAAGTAATGAGTAGTTCTTTTTGTTGGGGCAAACTAGATTGACAAAAAAACAGATATCCCATCATCATTACTACTGAAACTCCTATATTTCCTGGTAAATCTACAAAGCTAGTAGGAGCATGGGTTATTACTGCTGGAATAGTAAAAATAGCGATTGCCGATAAATATAGCGGAATCTTAAAATAAATTTTTAGGAAGAAAAAGTAAACTATTAAACTGAAATAACCTACTAAATTAGTCGCCTGAATTCTGCCAGTTATCTTCCATAATAATCCTTGGAAAAAGTGTGCCAGGAGAGGAAAACCATCGTAGCGAAATTCGATTTTGCTCTCTGAAGTAAAAGATTCGGCAGGAATTATTCCCCAAATTCTGGCAGCAAAAGGCAAATGATACCAGCTCACATCATAGTTTGGATCGATATCAATAATTGCCTTGAGAAATATAGAGATAGTAATTCCAAGAGCAAAGATGCTTAATATACTCTCTATAAAACCAAATTTTCTGTTCTGCATTCAAATTTGTGTCTGACTGGTATTCAGACATTTAAGTTCATTCAAGTTAAGTAGCAGAGTATACTATATTGTTACCTTTCCTTGTAAAGAGTTTATTGTTTACGTTAGGCTAATCGGATAAAGTATTTACAGCCTTTCTTGCTTCAGTTTCTGCTGCTTCTACCGTATAAAAAACTTCAGGGTAATCGTATGTACATTCAAACTCGTCGATAATAGAGAACTGATAGCAATGACCAGTTGAATGGTAGATCATAAAAATACGATTTTTAATTGCTATTACTACTTCAATCCTGATTTGGTTCATTACTCTTGAGAGAAATGTATCTGGCAAAATTAGCCATTTGTTCAACTAGATTTCGAGTAAGCCTCGACAAACTGAGAATCTAATAAGCGTGATATATCTGGTTTTTCATCAATTATGTCGAGTTTTTGCTGAAGAAAATCTGTAATCTCTTTTGACATATTAAAGAGATTTGTAATGTCATTACTCTTATTAAAAGTAACTAAGTTATCTTCCAAGCTGAACATTTTCGTACCTGACTTGAGTAGCTGAAGCTCTTGGGGGCTAACTCCCGCCCGACTTGCCATAATTTGGTCTGCCTCTTCAATATTTTTAGTCATGAAATCAAGAGTATCAAACCATGTATCGACCAATGCTTGAACTTTTTCAGGATGCCAATCTATTAATTCTCGACTTACTATCAACAAGTCGGGAATTGCTCCAGGAAATTCAGCCGAAGAGGTTATTTCATGCGCTCCTTCTTTCTTCAGCGCGGTATACCAAAAAGGTGGGAATGCGCCTACTGCATTTGCTTGACCTGCTATAAAAGCTTCCACTGCTGCGCCAGTTTCCACATCTAAAATTTGAACGTCTTTGCGTGACATTCCTACTCTGTCTAATGCCAAAGTTAAGAGAAAGTCATCGACAACTCCCGCTTCTACTGCCACCATTTTGCTTTTCAAATCCTCAACTTTATCAATCCCTGCCTCAGCAATAATTTTGTCATTTCCCGCCGAATTATCGTTAACTAAAACTACTACCTCCCCTTTTACTGCCTCAGCAGCAAAGGAAATAGTGTCATTAAGAGTTTGACAATTACCGTCAATGTACCCCGCAGCTAAGTCTTCCATCGATTGAGAATAATCGTCGTACCATCTAAGCTCAACTTGAAGATTATGCTTGGCAAATAGTCCTTTTTGTTCGGCGATCGCCCAGGGCCACCATCCAGCCCAGTTACTATATCCAATCGTAATAGTTGAATTAGCTAGAGGTGGTGTAGTTTCTGTGGTATAAAAATTATTTTGCCAATTAAATAATAGAAAACTTCCTATAAGTAGGAAAGCTAGTATCCAAAGTTTTTTTAACATTTTAATTGCCCAAAGCGCAATAGCTATTGCGTGATTTTAAAGTGTGGATTATTTTATTTTCACGTTTTACCATAAAATATAACGCAATCCTAAAGCAGTAATTTATAGATTATAAAAATTGTTATTTGATAGTAAAAATGTATCTTGTAAATTTGAAAAGATTTGAATAATTTGTTATCTTAATTATATCATTTTGTCTATAGTAAGAATGATGTAATTTATTACTTTAAATAGAAATTTTCCAACAGTTGCAAGAGATTTTCTTCTAAAGTAGTTAAATAGGGTTTGTCTAATTTAGCTAAACCATTAAGCACCCACAAAGCAGCTTTATCTAATTTTCCTGTTTGATGAAGTTCGGTCATACGCACGCCTATATCTTCAATATTCTGATATTGTTCCGTATCAAATTCTGTTGATTCTAGATTACCTAGTGGTACTTCTAACTGGTCGTTCCAAGTATTGACGATACAATTACCATCGTTGACCTTCTCTACGATGCACCAACTGCCTCCTTTACCTTTTAGCTTGCTGTTGTTTTTAACCATAATTCGGCAAATTTCGCCTTCGGTAAAAGGATTTAATTGGGTATTATCTTGATCTAAATACAAATTAACTGCTTCAGTGACAACAGAGCCACTTGGAATTTTACCATCAGCTAAAGCGATCGCCATTTGCCAAACCTCTACTTGGGCATCCGCGTCTAACTTTGCCTTGACAATCGGTCTTAACTGTCTTTGACGAGTTGGCAGTATTGAATGCCGACCATTGGTCGGTAGACTATCTATTAGGTTTTGATAGACTCTAGCTGCTGCCATTTTGAGATAAGCATAGTCACTGCTATAACCGAAAACATCTTGACAAAATTCCTCGAAGCTAAGGTGGGTGCTGCGATAAAGCCTTAGTTGATTCAGTTCAATGAGAGCGAGTCCCGAACGATAAAAAGCAGTTTTAACATCTTGCTCTAGAGATAAACGCAATTCGGTTTCTTGAGCATTCAATGGCTCAAAGACAGATAAACGCAATTCATCTTTAGTAGTTTTAGAAGCTTTGTATCTTGACCTTCGACCCACAATAAATTGACATTGAATAGATTGATTTATCAATAATTATAGGTTGCTGAGGGTATATCTGACTGAGAAAACTGAGAGAGTAGAAATCCCTATTATCACTTTCTCAACTCCCACAACTACTGTAAAATCGTAGAGCTTTGTCGTGTCGGTTAACGCATAAGCTGCAAATAATAATTCGAGCATAGGATTAGAGGTAGTCCATCTCGATAATAAGAGGACAATCGCATTTCTAAATCATTCAGAATCTGGCAAATGTCAATATTATTGGTCATTATTGAGTAGGAATACATTAGTAGATATCAAAGTATGCCTTTATCTGGTGGAGCTACTGACAAATTTGGCAATCGATATGAAGGACTGTGGACAGTAGATTGCATAATAGATGTTATAGACGAAAAGGCTAGCTCAATTCGCCTAGAGCCACCAGGAGAAGAAGGGGAAGGAGTAGAGTTTTGGTTAGACAGGGATAATTGTCGTGAATATCATCAGGTAAAACGGCAAAACACACAAGGTCGTTGGTCGATTAGCGATTTAGCCAGCAAGCAAATATTGTCAAATTTTTACAAGAAACTGATTGAACCTAGCTCTAAATGCGTTTTTATTTCCACAGCTAAAGCTTATCAATTAGATGAATTAGCCGATAGAGCCAGAGGCTCGCAATCCTGGCAAGAGTTTAAAAAAGAGTTTTTTAGCTCTAAAGATTTGGAGCAAAGTTTTTACAAAATTGCTAGTCATTGGAGCGAATATAGCGACAAAGAAATTGAAGAGGCAATCTCAGCAATTAATAATAGTAAACCAAGCTCTACCCATATACAGATAGATGGAATAGCGCAAAACGCATATAAATTTCTCAAAAGAGTTGATGTTGAAACAGAAAGTGAAAGTAGACTAAGAAAAATTTTAGAAACTCGTCTTAGATATTTAGTAGAGAAAAATACTAATGATCTATCTTTTCAAGACGAGTCGCCAACAATCGTAGATATATTAGCTCAATTTGCTTTAGACAAGGTTCATCATGAGTTAAATACTGTTGATATTTGGCATCATCTTAAACAAAGGGGATATCGTCATCGCAATTGGAGCAAAGATTATCACGTATTAGCTGCTGTTCAAAATATTAATAATAGCTATGTTTCTAGACTAAAAGATATTGCGATCGCAGATAAGATAATTGCCCGTGATGAAACTCAAACTGTTCTGGAAAAACTAAAATACAGCTATGAAAAAAGAGCTTTACTGGTAACGGGAGAAGCTGGAGTTGGCAAAAGTATAGTAATGCTTCAGGTGTTAGAAAATCTAATTAATGAAGGTGTTCCAATCCTATCTTTTCGCGTTGACAACCTCAATCCAGTAGCTCATCCAGATGATGTCGGTAAGCAGTTACAATTACCTGGTTCTCCTGCCACTGTATTAGCTAGTATTGCCCAAAAAAGAGAATGTGTTTTGGTAATCGATCAATTAGATGCAGTTAGCCTAACCTCTGGTCGTCATCCAGATTTTTTTGAGTGCATTAACGAAATTATTCAGCAAGCTTTAATTCATTCCAACATACATTTACTGGTAGCTTGTCGTAAATTCGATTTAGATAATGACCATAGATTAAAGAAGTTAACTGGGGAGCAAGGGATTGCTGAAACTATAAACATTAATCGCCTTACTCATGACAAGGTTAAAGAGCTTGTTACAGAATTAAATTTAGATGTAAGTCGATTAAGTAGAAAACAGTTAGATTTATTATCGATTCCTCTACATCTTTATTTACTATCACAGATTGCTGAGGATTCAGACTTTAGTACTTTAAACTTTCAAACAGCTAAAGATCTATTCGATCGCTTTTGTGATTACAAACAGGCAAAACTAAGAGAGCGTCTTGGTTATTCAGTAAAGTGGACTAAGGTAACTGACTCGCTTGTTAAATATATGAGTGATAAGCAAACTTTATTTGCTCCTGAAAATGTAGTCCGACACTACAAAGATGACGCAAAAATAATGACATCAGAGAATATATTAACTTGGAGTGGAAACAAAATTTCTTTTCTACATCAAAGTTTTTTTGACTATTTATTTGTTGATTTTTTTGTAGAAAGTAATATCAATTTATTAGAGTTTCTGCAAGGCAATGAACAACATTTATTTCGGCGTACTCAAGTCAGACAGATTTTAATTCACGAAAGAGAAACCGATCCTGATGAGTATATAGAACATCTTGAAGAATTGCTTACAAGTAATGATATTCGGTTTCATATCAAACAAATAGTTTTTGCATGGTTGGGAACTTCAGAAGATCCGAAAGAAGAAGAATGGGAAATTTTAGCTTCTATTTTTGAAAGTGATGATACTTATAGTATCAGTTCGGCTTGGTCGGCTATTTGTATGTCTATCTCTTGGTTTAGATTACTGCATTTAATAAGCGTAATAAAACAATGGCTCAATAGCGATCGAGAGCAAGATATCAATCGGGTAATTTATTTATTATGGAATGCTCAAAAAGGATCACCTGAAGTTGTTGCAGAAGTTTTAATTTCCTACATTAACGTTTCAGAAGAATGGGATCGACGTATTAATAAGATAATTAATCGCCTTGAGCTTGGAAATAATCATCAAATCTTCGATCTTTTTGCATATCTAATAAAAAAAGGTCATTTTGTAGGAAAGAGTAAAACCGTTAATCATGAAAGAGATTTTTGGTCACAAATACATTCTTTAGTCAGAAAAAGACCTGATTGGGCTTGTGAGGCGATCACAATTTATCTAAATCATTATCTAGATTTAAGCGTTGAAAATGGGCAAAATAATTTGTTCGCAAGAGATAATGATATTTATCCCTACAGTCAGAGTGCTGATAGTGCGATTAATGAAACTGCCAAGAAATCTCCTAAATCTTTTGTTGTTAATGTTCTTCCATTTATTATTAGAATTGTCAAATTAAATGTAATTACTTCCGACGAGAAAATATTGAAAGATAAAGTATGGAAATACAAACATTATGGCTCTTATTACAATTTTGAGGACGTTCTTTTAATACATTTAGAAAATGCACTTCGCAACTTAGCAATTAATCAATCAGATAAATGTTCTGAAATTATTAATAATCACCTCATCCCGAATCGTGGTTACGACACCATAAAATATTTGTTGATTCGTACTTTTGCTGCTGATGGAGCTATATTCGCCAATGAAGCTGCTGATTTTCTCTGCGAAGAGCCAAGTAGATTAGCTACGGGATACGAGATTTGTAATGGTAATATTCATGCTTCTCCATATTGGGCAACACATCAGCTCTTAGTTGAGATAATTCCTTACTGTTCCACAACAAAACTAAAACAAATTGAAAGCTTGATATTAAATTATTATCCGCAGTGGAATGGACTAAAGCAATATCAGTCTGATTTAATTTTGACTTTGCACAGTCAAAAGATAGAAATAATATTTAAGTTTTTGAATCTATATCCAGAGCTACTTTACTGCATATATGTTTGTCAAACATATCAGTATTTAGAAAAAGTTCGCAAATATATCAAGTATACTCACCATCTATTAGGATATCCACAGTTTACGCTATTAAACAGTTTTCGAGTTAGTGTTATCTCGCAATTGAACACTATATTGCCGAAGATAGTTGCATTTTTACTATCTGTTAAAGCCAATTATTTTAAGATTTCGTATCTAATTTTATTAAGTAGTAACAGACTTTTTGACTTAAGCGATGTTGTTGTTAATCGTTTGAGTGAATGGCAACGTAAGTTTAAATCAATAGGATTAATAGAAGATATAGAAGTTATTCAGCCTCCTGAAGCCATAGAAGCTTACGCAGTAGGTTCTCCAATTGAGCAGGATTCAGCAGACTACATGACAGATAAAGAATGGCTTAAAGCAATTTCTGCATACAGTGAAAGCGATATGAGATATAGATCGGACTTTACTAAAGGTGGAGCAGTAGAGCTATCGCGAACTTTAGAAAAATGCGTTCAAAAAGAACCTGTTCGTTTTGTTAATTTAATTGGACTTTTACCCGATGATACTAATACATCTTATTTCGATGCGGTGCTTCGTGGCATTGCAGAAGTAGAAGAAATAGACATTAGAATTGCTTTAAGTGCGGTTCAGAGGTGCGATCGATTACCTGGAAAACCCTGTGGAAGTTCTATTAGTTGGCTGTTCCAAAAATTAGCACGCTTACCTTGGTCTATTGGAGCTTTAAACATAATAATCTGCTATGCAACCACCGATCCAGATCCAGATCGAGAGCTATGGCGTACTGAGGCTTCAAATGGTCAGGTTTACTATGGTGGTGAAGTTTTTACGGCTGGCATAAATTCTGTTAGAGGTGCTGCGGTACAAGCGATCGCAAAACTAATTTTTGCCGACAAAACTCGTGGTGCTTATTTCCAATATGCCCTAGAGCAAATGGTTAGGGATAAATCTCTGGCTGTGCGTTCTTGTGCTGCTGAAGCATTAGTAGCCATGTTAAATTACGATCGCGATTTGGCAGTCAAATTATTTTTGACGCTTTGCGATACAGAAGATATTATTTTAGGAACACAAACTGTTGATAGATTTTTATACTATGCAACACATAATCATCTTGAGACTCTCAAACCAATCTTAGAGAGAATGATATACTCTGATTCTCCACAAGCAGTAAAAGCGGGTGCGAGACAATCTTGTATAGCAGCTTTGGGAAATGAACAAGCCCAATCTTTAGTAGATTATTGTTTATCATCAGGAACTACCGCACATCGAAAAGCTTTGGCTCAAGTTTTTGCGAGTAATTTTAAATCCGCAGATTTTCGCCAATACTGCGAAGATGGATTGATTAAGCTTTTTCAAGATTCAGACGAAGAGGTTCGTTCTCAAGCAGCTAGATGTTTTTATGAACTAAAAGAAAATGAATTAGAAAATCATACAAATCTGCTGAAGGCATTCGTTAACAGTCCTTCTTTTGCTAGTGATTCGGAAGACTTAATCTATGCACTTGAAAAAACTACAGCCAAATTGCCAAAAGAAACCTACTTAGTTTGCGATCGCTTTGTCAAAAACCTTCAAGCGCAACAGCCAGAACAAAAAAGTTACATCAGAGATGGAGATCGAATTAGTCAATTACTTATAAGACTCTACACTCAATCAAAGAGACAAATGCGAGCGCAATGCTTAGATTTAATTGATCGCCTGTGTGAAATGAATGTTTATGGCTTAGATCGAGCTTTACTTGAATATGAAAGGTGAGTCCTCAATTGCGATTGCTTAACAGCAAAATATTACGCCAGATTTTTGCAACTTATGGTTTATTCAGTTCGGATATTATCAATTTATGTGTTAATTATTTTCAACTTATGCGTTAATAACTATACTCAAAGCATTAAAAACCCATAAAGATATTTGCAACTTATGAGTTAACCAACACGATTGAGTCGTAAATCGAAAATTAAGGTAGACCTGAGATACATAAATAGTTAGACGTTTAATGGGATAATTCTTAACTAAATATATATTGAGAATTTTCATGTCCGAGCTGACGAGTGTTGTTACTCGTTTAGAAGCATCACTAGTTACCCCTATTGGTTCGTCATTCCCGATTGAAAGCGAACCAGATGTTGTTGCTCAATTATTAGCCCTAAAGCGATCGCCAAATACTAGAAGAGCTTACTCAAAAGATATCAAAGATTTTTTTCAAGTAATAGTAGAATCCGAACCGACAAGAGATTTAGTTCTAGAATTTCTTCACCTGGAACAAACTCAAGCAGTACAGTTGGTTCTCAACTATAAAGCTAAATTAATTAATAAAGAATTAAAAGCTGCGACAATTAACCGCCGTTTAGCTGCGCTCAAATCTCTGACAAAAATTGGTCGAAATATTGGAGTTTGTAACTATACTCTTGAAAATATTCCTAGAGAGAAAAATCAACCCTATCGAGATACGACAGGAGTTGATAAAGATGCTATTAACCGAGTGTTTGTTTTGGCAGAACAAGTTAAAAAAGCAAAAACTCATCGCTCTAGATTAAAAGGAATTAGGGACTACGCATTGCTAAGATTGCTATGGGGCAACGCCCTGCGTCGAGGAGAAATATCATCAAGCAATATTAGTGATTTTAATTTTGGGGCTAAAACTCTCTTGATTATAGGTAAAGGAAGCGGCGGAGAAAAACAAAAAATTACCTTACCTCCAAAAAGTGCGATCGCTATTTCCGAATGGTTATTAGCAAGAGGAGAAGATGCAATTGACGCACCGTTATTTACTGCGGTAGATAACGCTAATTATGGCAAGCGATTGAGTGGGAATGCTATTTATACGATGGTTGATAAGCTGTGTGTCGCTGCTGGTATTCCGAAAAAAATGTCACCCCATAGAATTAGACATAGTGCCATTACTGCTGCTTTAGATGCGACAGACGGTAATATTAGAAAGGTACAAAAACTAAGCCGTCACAAAGACATCAATACGGTAATGACTTACGACGATAACCGTAGTAATGACCAAGATGAAATGAGTCAATTACTCGATGATTTAATTTAGTATGATTTGATGAATAGTCAAAAAAGAACTACTGTAACTTGAAGGATAAAATGGCACCAATGTGGCACTAATGGAATCATAAAATGACACTTCTCTGAAAGTTCATCTAGGCGTTGTGACAGCAAACGGACAAAATAATGCTCTCTCGTATAATTCGATAAAATAAATTTCTGAAACCTTTACTCCATAGTGCTTTTGATTTTTGTTGGCAAATACTCTGTGGAATAAGCTTCCTACTAGGTGTGCATCTCTCACCATCAATTAAGAATCTATATTCCAAGTTCCAGAACCTTCTTGAGATTCAGCCCAAGCTAAAGCTTCCGTATCTCTTTTTTTTGAACCAACATCGTAGTAATTCCACAATTCATTTTCAGATAATCTTCCGAGTCCATCACACCAATCACACTTATTGTCGGCGTAATTGTCATCAACTCCAGTCCCATTACAGGCAGGACAATCATGTATGAGACATAATTAAATCATATTCATCACGTTATTATTTAGCTTAAATTACTTCGAGTTCAACTGTGCATATAAGTAAACTTGTACGAAAGAGCATTGTTTTTTGTCCGTTTGCTGTCCCAACGCCATTTATGGTTCTCCGATAACATTCCGATTAGGCTGACGAACTCCAGGGCGATCGCATTCACACTCAAGTAAAACTCAATACTGTTGAAGATTGGGAATTAATTAATACGGGAGTAATGGATCATCCCTTCCACGTTCACGGGAATGCTTTTCAAGTCATTAGTCGCGACGGTCAACCAGAATCTTTACTAGCTTGGCGAGATACGGTGCTAGTAAAAAGAGGAGAAACCGTGCGTATCCGCATACCTTTTAATGATTTTACGGGTAAAACTGTCTATCACTGTCATGTTCTCGACCACGAAGATTTAGGCATGATGGGTAATTTAATGATTGAATCTTAATTGTTAGCAATTGTTTAAAAAAGTAGTTATAAATTAACTATTTCCAATAAAAAGGTAATTATAAAATTGGCATGAAATATATACATTATTTCTTAGCTAACTGTTGCTGAGTTTATTAATAGACAATAATGAAAAAATGATGAAATGCAGCTATATCTAAAGCAATAAATACAGTTTATAGCGATCGATAGAAGTATTAATAACAATCAATTCCTATTATTTTGATATTGCCAATTAAGTAATAGGAAATATCTAATGTTATTAGTTCACGAAGAATATCAATCCAGCTTCGATGTCGCGATGAAATGTGCAGTGGAATGCGAACACTGTGCTGAAGCCTGTATGGGCAATCCCGATATGCTCCAGTGCGCTCGCACTTGCCTCGACTGTGCGGAGATATGCCGTACTATCTCTACGTATATGGTGCGCGGTTCTCGCTTCATTCCCAACTTAACCAAAGCCTGTGCCGAGATTTGTACCGCTTGCGCTGAAGAATGCGGTTCTCATGACATGGATCATTGCCAAAAATGCGCTCAGGCTTGTCGCGAAGCAGTTGAAGAATACAACAAAATTGCTGCTGTAGCTGCCTAGAAAAAAATAAGCGGAGGCTGAAAAGTTTTTAACATTTAGCTTTTCTCTTTCCGCTACACACTTTTATTTATCGACATCATTAAATCTCTCATTCGCTATGAAATCTACTTACGACTCTAAATCTAAATCCGAGATGAAATCAAAATCGAGCATGAAGCCTTATATTACTTTGTTTATTTCATTGGTAATTTCCTACGTGGTGATGTTTGCCATCATGTTTTCGCGGGTCAACGAGTGGAGTAACTTGTTTATCAGCTTAAACCAAGTGTATATGACGGGATTAATGATCTCGACGATGCTCATTATTATGCTGCTGACAATGGGTTCTATGTTTGCCAACAAAACCCTAAATCTCGTGCTTCTGGCATCGGGAGTAGCACTGATCTTAATGTTCTGGACTTTAGTAAGAAATCAAGTAGGAGTTGGAAACCAACAGTTTTTGCGCTCGATGATTCCCCACCATGCTGCTGCAATTCTCGTCTGTCAGCAATCATCTTTGACTAATCCCCGCATTGAAGAATTATGTGTGGAGATCGTTAAGACTCAAAAGGAAGAGATTGCAATTATGAAAGAACTGATGGAGACACCCGATCTAAGTTGAGGGCTGTATAGCGATTACGCTGCGCTTATTAAAGATCGTAAATAATTATTGACTCTCTAGCTAGGTAGAGATTGAAAACTAAATATAGTTGCTTTTTAGGTTTAACTTCTATGCAAAAGGTTAAAGAAGAACACCATCACAACCATCATTCAAAACACCATCATAGCGAGCATCATAGTCATCACGAGCCTCATGGACATGGCGGACATGACAAACACGCTGGTCACAGTCCCGAAATATTCAAGCGTCGCTTTTTTATCTGTTTAATCCTTACTCTACCAGTTCTCTATTTTTCCTCACAGTTACAAAATTGGTTAGGTTATCAAGCCATCGAGTTTCCTGGTTCTAACTGGGTCAATCCCATTCTAGGCATCGTCATTTATTTCTATGGTGGCTGGGTATTTTTGAGGGGTGCTTGGCGAGAATTACATAGCAAAGTAGGGATGATGACCCTGATTGCCCTGGCAATTACGGTAGCTTTTGTCTACAGTCTGGCAGTCTCTCTGGGACTGCGGGGTAAGCCTTTCTATTGGGAACTGGTGACATTAGTAGATATTATGCTGCTGGGTCACTGGGTTGAGATGGCATCAGTTAAGGGTGCATCCCAAGCTTTAGAATCCCTCAAAGAATTAGTCCCCGCCCAGGCGCATCTTTGGCGTAATGGGAGAGTAGAAGATATTTCTGTCACCGAAGTAAGAGCCGAAGACACCATATTGATTCGTCCTGGGGAACAAGTTCCCAACGATGGAGAAGTCATAGAAGGGTCAACCGAAGTCGATGAAGCTTTCTTAACTGGTGAATCCCGTCTCATACCCAAACAAGTAGGAGATGAAGTAGTAGCGGGTTCGGTGAATAGCGCGGGTTCGATTAAAGTTAAAGTCACGCGCACGGGAGATGAAACCACCCTCAGCCAAATTATGCGTTTGGTGGAAGAAGCACAAAACTCCCGCAGTAACTATCAAGCTTTAGCCGATCGCATTGCCTATTGGTTGACTATTATTGCGATCGCAGCAGGAACTTTAACCTTTGTGGTTTGGTTATCCATCTCCGATTTGGTATTTGCCATCAATCGCGCCGTAACTGTGCTGGTGATTACCTGTCCTCATGCTTTGGGTTTAGCAATTCCTTTAGTTATTGCCAACTCCACTGCTTTAGCTGCCAAAAACGGCATTCTGGTTCGCAATCGCGATGCTCTAGAAAGAGCTAGAGATATTAAAACGATGGCGTTTGACAAGACGGGAACGCTGACGGAAGGACATTTTGGAGTCCAAAAAATCTATGTTTACGGCATGGGTGAAGATGAAGCACTAGCGATCGCAGCAGCTTTAGAAACTTCTTCGGAACATCCTTTGGGTAAAGCGATCGTCGAAGCAGCAGAATTTGAAGAGTTAAGATTACCTCAGATGACCAACTTT
Organism: Waterburya agarophytonicola KI4; assembly: GCF_020640915.1. Taxonomy (GTDB): domain Bacteria; phylum Cyanobacteriota; class Cyanobacteriia; order Cyanobacteriales; family Xenococcaceae; genus Waterburya; species Waterburya agarophytonicola. The sequence goes on from NZ_JADWDC010000004.1 coordinate 106,711, forward strand.
GAAACTGTAACGGGCAGAGGGGTAAAAGGAGTAATTAAAGGCAAAACCTATCAAGTCGGTAGACCTGAGTGGATTGAGGAACAGCAGCTATATCTGCCGAATTCTTTGCAAAAAGGCTTAGATATTGCCGATGATAGGGGTGAAAGTGCAGTAGTGCTACTAGATGAATCCCAAGCAGTAGCGGTGATTTCGATGGCAGATAAAGTCAGAGAAAGAGCCAGAGAAACCATCAACAAACTCAATCAAGAAGGTATACAACCCGTAATGATTACAGGGGATGCCGAAGCTGTTGCCAGAACTGTCGCTCAAGATCTGGGTATCGATCGCTATTATGCCCGTGTCTTACCCGAAGATAAGGTAAACATCATCAAACAGCTAAAGCAAAGACAGCCCACCGCTTTTGTTGGTGATGGGATTAACGATGCTGCTGCTTTGCTAGAAGCCAATATGGGTTTAGCCATTGGTGCGGGAACAAATGTAGCGATTGAATCTGCGGATTTAGTTTTGATTGAAGATGATCCTTTAGATGCAGTTAAAGCCCTCAACCTTGCCAAGAAAACCTATAGCAAAATGATTCAAAATCTTTTCTGGGCAACGGGTTACAACATTGTTGCTATTCCCCTAGCTGCTGGGGTGCTGTCTGCCTGGGGTTTTGTGCTTTCACCAGCTATAGGTGCGTTGTTGATGAGTCTATCAACCGTAATTGTGGCAATTAATGCTGTTCTGTTACGTCGAGCTAAACTTGCCTAACTATCGGTGATAAAAGCTCAAACTCGATCTAATTAACAAAACATTTGAAGAGCAAAACAATGAAATATGCGACATGGATAAGAATGAATCTTTAGCCAAAAATGCCTCAAAAATAACCGAGATAGTAAATCCCACAACCCCTCCAGAAACTCCGACTAAAGAAACATTGACTGGTTATAGCGGTCTATTGGAAGTGTTGCTTATGGGCATGGTGACAGTAGCAGGATTTTATTTGCTGTACCGCAAATCTAAACTACATTTAGATAAAGCTAACCCTCCAAAGCCAAATGTTTTCAAGCGGTTTTCTCAACAAAGTTGTAGTAAGTGTCGTTTCTTTAATAAAAACGAGCATCTTAAATGTGCGGTACATCCAGTTTTAGTAAGCAAAATTAAAGCTAAAGATTGCCCTGACTATTGGCAACGCGATCGCCCTAAATTCCTACATCGTTAATCCAATTAGTAATTTAATGAACTGGTTAACTCAAACAATTGGCACGGGACTAATAATTATTGCTGCAATCGATATATTTATTACCGTTTTATATCCCCGCACTGGCAATAGTATTGTAAGTTTGCCTTTGGGTAGGGGAGTTTGGCACATATTTCGTTGGTTAGCACGCTGGACGAAGAGCGTTCGCCTGATGGCTTACTGTGGTTCGGTTGTTTTGGTAGTCGTAGCCATCTTTTGGATTGCTTTATTTCTCATCGGTTTTGCCTTAATTGTTTGGTCGATGTTGGGGGAGGAGATTGTTGCCAGCAGTGGAAAAACTCCTACCGATTTTGGTACTGCTATTTACTATAGTGAATTTAACTTTACTACTTTGGGAATTGGCGATTTAGTACCTCAAAGCACTGTTTGTTGATTATTGACTATCTTACAGGCAGGATTGGGATTTGCCACTTTTACCGTTACCCTAACCTACCTGCTTTCGGTGCTAAATGCTCTGACTCAAAGAAACCTCTTTGCCCTGAGTCTGCACCATCGCACGGGTACAAAAGGCAATGCTGCCGAATTGTTGTTAGGTTGGGGGACGGGCGGTGAATTCGATAATGCCAAGCAAGATATTACCAACATGGCACAGGATTTACTGCAATTACTCGAATCTCACAATTCCTATCCCGTTTTACACTACTTTCGCTTCCCAGAGGCTCATTACTCTCTGGCGCGAATGATTTTGATAACGATGGATACGGCTACGTTAATTAAAACCGCACTGTGCGATCGAGAATATAAAAGCTTAATCTACTCTACTGCTGTCACCGAATTACAATCGAGCGGTTTATATACCTTAAAGCAGTTAGCAGATTCCTTTTTGCCTCAAGGTGCGATTGCATCCTACTCCTGTGAAGCTCAATGGCGTGAATGGTATTACTACGTTATTCGACGGCTACAGTCTGAGGGCATCAAAACCCCAGAAGATATCGAAACTGGTGCGGATAAATATGTTTCTCTGCGACGGGAGTGGAATAGTGAGGTAGCAGCTTTTGCCAAGCACATGGCATACAGATGGAGCGATATTGCCCCAGCACAACCATAAATTATTACTTCTATAATTATTGCTTCTATTTGTCCTTCCGTTCAGAAATTTAGAAGTTATCAGCAAATAATGAAATCAATATGAAATTGCTCTCCAACTTTAGCTATAAATCCAGCTTGTTTCTAAGGTTAGATGCATTTTTTGCTATTACTTTTTAAAGTTATTAATGTTAACCAAAAATCAAAAAAATTGGAAGAAATTATGAATATAAAACCGATAGTTTACGGCATAGTTGGTTTGGTTTCAGGAGCATTACTTATAGTTTTGCTGGGCTTTTTAGGCATGAGAAATATGATGTGGGGAACAGGAGGAATGATGAATGATGAAATGCATAATACAAGTGAAAATTATAATCGTTTTGAATATACCGAACGTAATTGAACATAAGTTTAAAACTGATTAATTGACGAACCAGAACAAACGGAAATTGCGAGGCTAGATAATTTCCACTTGACTCTCTAGTTTATTAGAGAGTTTAAGTTAATTTCAGAACCAAATAAACCAATCGTAAATAAGAGGAATAAAAATGAATCTGAAGAATAAAACCTTTCGTATGGCTGCCATCGCTGGAATTATGTCGATAATGCTGAGTGCAACTTCATCGCGGGCGCAAACAAACCCAGAAATGCCGACAACACCTAATAACACCATGTCGGAGTCTATTACCCCAGAGCAAATGCGACAACAGCATCAACAAATGATGGGACAGATGCAGCAAAGAATGGGGCAGATGCAGCAGCGAACCGCTCAAATGACCCCAGAACAGCTACAACAGCACCACCAACAAATGACGGAACAGATGGAACAGATGGAGCAAATGATGGGACAGATGGACAGCATGATGATGCAGGATAATTCCATGATGGAGAATGGTTTTGATATGCCTGGAAATCCCAACTATCAACCTGGGCAGGAAATGAACGAGTAAACAAAAGAATAATAGCCATCATCACCGTATATCTTTACAGCAGATATCCCTATCCAATTGTCAACAAACCTAAATATGTTTTCAATTTTACCTTGACTCTATACCTGACTAGAGAGTTTAAGCTGACTTCATAGCTAAATAAACTAGGGGATATAAAAATATGACCATAGAATTAAAAGTTCCTAACATGGCTTGCGGTGCTTGCGCTAAAACTATTACTCAAGCAGTCATCGAACTAGACCCCAAAGCTTCAGTTAAAGCCGATCCGAAAAATAAACAAGTAATAGTAAATAGCAAAGTATCTGAGTCATCTGTAAAAGATGCGATCGCTGCTGCTGGCTATCCTGCTGCTTAAATAACCTCTTCTCCCGTACTAATTATGAACGCAACTACCAATTTAGAAAAAATTAATCTCAAACTCAGGGGGATGAGTTGTGCTTCCTGCGCTAGCAGCATAGAAGAAGCAATTAGTAATGTACCTGGGGTAGCTCGATGTAACGTAAACTTCGGTGCAGAACAGGCTGCTATTGAATACAATCCCAAAAGAACCAGCATTGAAGATATCCAAGATGCAGTAGAGGAGGCTGGTTACTCGTCTTATTCCCTCCAAGAACAAGAAATGATTACGGGAGAGGATGATGCTGAAAAAGCAGCCCGAATAGCCGAATCGCAGGATTTACTGCGTAAAGTGATTGTAGGTGGAATAATCAGCCTGATTTTAGTTATTGGTTCTTTACCAATGATGACAGGGCTAAATATCCCATTTATTCCTGCATGGTTGCATAACCCTTGGTTGCAATTAATTCTGACCATTCCCGTACAGTTTTGGTGTGGTTATGGTTTCTATATCCATGCTTGGAAAGCATTTAAGCGTCATGCTGCGACTATGGATACTTTAATCGCACTGGGTACGAGTGCAGCCTTCTTTTATTCGATATTTGCTACTGTCTTTCCTTTTTTCTTTCTCAACCAGGGTTTAATGCCAGAAGTTTACTACGAAATCGCAGCCGTAGTGGTGACAATGATTTTACTTGGGGAATGGTTTGAGAATCGGGCAAAGGGACAAACCTCAGAAGCGATTCGGCAACTGATGGGGTTACAGGCTAGGGATGCTAGAGTAATTCGCAATGGTCAAGAAATGGATATTCCCATCAGCGAAGTGCAGATTGATGACATTATCTTAGTCCGCCCTGGGGAAAAGATTCCCGTAGACGGCGAGATTGTCAGTGGGAGTTCTACTATCGATGAAGCAATGGTAACGGGAGAAAGTATTCCCGTAAAAAAACAGCCAGGAGATGAAGTAATTGGCGCGACAATTAATAAGACAGGTAGTTTTAAATTTCGGGCTACTAAAGTTGGTGCAGATACAGTATTGGCGCAGATCGTTAAATTAGTTCGAGATGCCCAAGGTTCAAAAGCACCTATTCAAAGACTTGCTGACCAAGTAACAGGTTGGTTTGTCCCCGCAGTAATTGCGATCGCCATTTCTACTTTTGTCGTGTGGTTTGTCATTATGGGTAATGTTTCTCTGGCAATGATTACTACTGTCGGAGTGTTGATTATTGCTTGTCCCTGTGCTTTAGGTTTGGCTACCCCTACCTCTGTAATGGTAGGTACGGGTCAAGGTGCAGAAAACGGTATTCTGATTAAGGGTGCAGAGAGTTTGGAACTGGCGCATAAAATTCAAACCATCGTCCTTGATAAAACTGGCACGATTACTCAAGGCAAACCTACTGTAACTGATTATCAAGCTGTTCGAGGTATTAGCGATGGTGCAGAACTAAAATTACTCCGTTTGGTGGCAGCAGTAGAACGTAACTCCGAACATCCTCTAGCAGAAGCAGTTGTCAGATACGCTGAATCTCAAGATGTGGATTTGACTGAATGCCATGACTTTGAAGCCGTAGCGGGTAGCGGAGTACAGGGGACAGTTTCAAACCGCTTAATTCAGATTGGTACTCAACGCTGGATGAGTGAATTGGGTATTAAAACCGATACTCTACAGCAGCAAAAAGACACCTGGGAAGCAGAAGCCAAAACCGTCGTGTTGATTGCCGTAGACGGCGAATTAGAAGGCATTATGGGGATAGCTGACGCAATTAAACCATCTTCCACCGCAGCAGTCAGGGCATTACGCAACCTGGATTTAGAAGTGGTGATGCTGACGGGAGATAACCAAAAGACCGCAGAAGCGATCGCCCGTCAAGTTGGTATAGTCAGAGTAGAAGCCGAAGTACGCCCCGACCAAAAGGCAGCTAAAGTCAGGGAACTACAGCAAGAAGGAAAAATCGTGGCAATGGTAGGGGATGGTATTAATGATGCCCCCGCACTAGCCCAAGCAGATGTAGGAATTGCGATCGGTACGGGAACGGATGTGGCGATCGCAGCTAGCGATATTACCCTGATTTCTGGAGAACTACACGGCATTGTCACTGCCATCGGGTTGAGTAAAGCGACGATTAGTAATATCCGTCAGAACCTTTTCTTTGCCTTTATTTATAACGTCCTGGGTATTCCCATTGCAGCAGGTATCTTGTTTCCGTTCTTTGGTTGGTTACTCAATCCGATTATTGGTGGGATAGCAATGGCATTTAGTTCGGTTTCGGTAATAACTAATGCGCTACGTCTACGTAACTTTAGTCCGTCTCATCCCAGAACATAATTAAGGAGGAAAGAATTAGCCATGTTTAATAAAAGCAAAATGGTTGGCAGTTTGCTAGGGTTAGGGTTTTTCTTAGCTTTAACTCCCAACATTGGGTTAGCAGAAATGGAAATGCCCGCTTCGGCGGAGAAACAAACTAGCCAATTTCAGAAGCTCGAACAGCCCTTGGGTTTGAAGCTGGCTGTGGCTTTGGGAGGATTGGGTTTAATTGGTGCAGAACTGTGGTGGTTTATGTTTAGTAAGACTAAATCTCAAAAAGCTCAGGTCAAACAAGGTATTCAAGAGATAGATATTGTCGTCGATGGAGGCTATACACCTGACAGAATTGAAGTAGCTGCTGGCGAACCTGTTAAATTAAATTTTTATCGTCAAGATCCTAGTAGCTGCTTAGAACAGGTTTTGTTACCAGACTTTAGTAAGGCATTAGATCTGGCTTTGAATCAAACTACTTCTGTCGAAGTTGTGCCAGAGAAATCGGGTGAATATACCTTTACCTGCGGGATGAATATGTATCGTGGGGTAATCAAAGCCGAATAATTTTTACCTTAATTTATTTTCTAATGACTAAAAATTGTGTGCGACTTTCAGTAATCACTTATGAATAAACCTCAACCAAGAATTTCTCAAGAACATACCGATGAAATTTTTGCTTTAGCTGCCCAACTACAAGCCAAGCACGAGCAAAGCTACTCCTTAGCAGAACTCAAGAAAATTGGGGCTGAAGCTCACATATCGCCAGAGTTTATCGAACGAGCAACAAAGCAAATTCAGAGGAAAAAACAAAGAGAGTCAAGACTTGAAACAATCTTGGAAAGTTTGAGTAATGCTGTAGCAGTAATGATTTTATTCAGCTTTGTAACTGGCTTTGTTGGATTACCTAACGGACATTGTTCTCTAGCCAAAACTCAACCAGAAAATACTAGAGTATTGCCTGACGGTTAATAATTCAGTGGTACACGTAAGCACTAAAAAACAATAAGAATATTTCTAAATTTTTATTATGTTTTTATCATCAGACTAATCAATCAAACTCGCTACCGTTCGATCATTTGAATATACGCAAGGGTCTGTTGATATCCAGCCATATTTCCTGAATCTAGAAAAAGTGTGGCTGCCTGTTGTAAATCTTTTAAACCTTTCTGTTTATTTCCTAGCCGAGCGCGAACAAATCCACGATTGCCATAAGCCTCAGCCAGATTGGGGTTGAGCTTAATCGCTTGATTATAATCAGCGATTGCTCCTTGAAGATTTCCTAATTCGGTGCGTGCTTTACCTCGATTGTAGTAAGCATCTACAAAATTAGAATCAAAATTTAAAGCTTGGTCAAAGTTCTCTACTGCTAGCTCTAGATTGCTTTGCTGTGCGAAAACAATTCCTTTTCTGTTGTAGGCATCAGCGTGACGGGGTGCAACTTCTAGAGCCAGTTCAAATTCGGCGATCGCTCGATCTAAATTACCCAAGCTAAAGTGCGCCATTCCCCGACTGCAATAGGCTTCAATATAGTTCGGATTAAGAGCAATAACGCGGTCAAAGTCACTAATTGCCCCTTGGTAATTTCCGCGATTGATTTTCTCTGTACCTCTCTCAAATAAGCTTTCAGCATTCATTTGGTCGAACTGCTGCTGATTAGTTGAAATAGCTAAAGCTGGACTGACAGAAGCAAACAATCCTCCGAAAGCTATTGTCATTCCTAATATGATGCCTGATGCCTTAATCGGTTTCATGAATTGATTTTCCCTGCTGTAACTCAGAACAAGAAAATTACCTCTCAATACCATTCTAATAAAAGAATATAAAACCAATAGGATATCGGACTTCTTTGTGAAAGCTAAAAAGTTACTAGTAATGCTGTACCGTACATTATTATCAATCCCGCACTAAATCCAGCCAAACTAACTTTAGATAACCAAGTATCACCAATTTTACTAGCGGTTCGTGCTAAATACGAACCTACTTCCACGATTACTTGTAAGATTGCTCCTGCACCGATGCCCATAAATATTGCGCCCCAATGAGGAGAAAAGGCAAATACGCCAATCCACGTTCCCAGTACCGCAGGTAATCCTGCTAAAGCAGTCAAACCAACAAATGTAATCAGTGAAGGTTTGGATTTAACCAAAGGTGCAGCAATACCGATTCCTTCTGTTAGGTTGTGCAGGGTAAAACCAACTACCAAAAGCGAACCCAGGGCTGCTTCACCCACAGCAAAAGCCGTACCGATTGCCAGTCCTTCGCCTAAATTATGAATGCCAATACTAAAAGATAGATAAATAGATAGGCTTTGTCCTTCAGGAGCTTTACCCCGACTGCGCCCCAAAGTTAGAATTGTTAGAAAAGAAATAGCTGCGATCGCCCAAACTAAAATACTGCCCGAAAAGGCATTTGCTGCACCCCTAGCGAGTTCTAGCCCTTCTTCAATGGTATCTACCAAGAGAAAAGCCAACATTCCCAAGGTTAAAGCGAGAATAAACTTCATTCCTTCCCCACCTAATGTTTTAAGAGACGGATAAAATAACATTCCCAATCCTACGGGTACGACACCTACGTATAACCCCAATAAAGTAAAGCCCCAAAGACGACTGAAGGAGAATTGAGGAGTTGCCACCGCTACATCGATAGTGTGTTCAAAACTAATTCCTGTACTGGTAACGAAGTTGAGATGATGGGTTTCATTTTCTACCCAAGGATAGGGAATATCGAGCCAAACAGTTGATAGTCTGGGTATTGCACCTGGAGGCTTTTGAGTAAACGTCCAGTAAGAACCGTCTACCTGTACTTGAGCAATCTGCATTGGTTCTGAACCTTCCGCCCTCACTAACAAGGATATACCGCGATCGCTCAATACGGTTCGCTCTACGGTCAGATTTTCTAGAGGGGGTGCAGAAACGCCCAAAGGACTGAGAGGATCGGTAGAGAGAAAAATACCAATCGAAGCTAATAGGGCAATTAAGGGTAAAATTGCCCACAACCAAGTTTTCTTCATGCCACCACCTCAAAAGCACTCATCCAGCCGAGTTCGAGAAATTCTGATTGGTGGGCATGGAACATATACTGTCCTGGGGCGTGTTCTTGAAAGGAAAATTCTAAAATACCTCGTTGTCCCTGACACTGCATCACAGTATCGATAGTGCGGAGGGAAGGAGTTAAGGTAGTTCCGCTATCATAATAGTCAAAGAAATTACCATGAAGATGAAAAGAATTAATGGGATCGAATTCAGTTACGTTAATTAAATAAACCCGCACGGGGCGATCTCGTTCGATGCGGAGGGGTCGCTTCATAAATTCGTGAGGAATTGTATTAACGGCGTAGAATTCGTTTTCCTCATCGAAGTTGGTGTCAAAAGCATTCATCACCATTAAAAATTCTTGCCACTCTTGATTTTCAGGAGTCCCTAATAAACGTGATCGCGCTGCTGCTTCATCTTCGGGATAGCGTTTGGGGTCGGGATCGACAATAAATGCGCCGTAGAGTCCTTTATGCAGGTGTCGCTTAAAAGGTGCAGAATGACAGTGATAGAGATGACAGCCAAAGGGTTTAGCATCAAAATCGTAAACGACCTCTTCTCCTGGCATCGCTTCTAACGTTCCTGGAACGCCATCTTGTCTGGCAGAATGAATGCCGTGAAAGTGAATCGTATGGGGATGTCGGCTACGATTGCGGAAGTTAATCTTAACGCGATCGCCCTCGGTAACTCTAATGGTAGAACCAGGAACGCGACCGTTATATGTCCAGGCGGGATAAACCACCCCAGGGGCGATTTCAATTTCCCGTTCTTCTACGGCAATGTCGTATTCTCGCAAGGTCTGACCGTTAGGCAGTTGAGAGACTTTTCCCCCATCCCAATCGGTTAAAATATCGCGGGGGCTAAAACCATTACGTTCATTGTCCACATCACCTACTGTAGTGCTGCCACCGTGAACCGCACTGCTAGTAAAGTGATTATTGCGCTCTTTGGGTTTTTGGGCTAATGCCTCACGGGGTAAAAACTTGCCGAAGATACTTCCCCCTCCAAGTAATCCCATTCCCAACAGCGATCGCCTGGAAACATCAAATCTCATTTTTATTCCTTTTCATAATCTTCTCATATTTTAGCAGAAGCTATTAAATATAGGCTGTTTGGAGAAGTAGTTTTGAACCTACAAAACATTCAGTACGCCAAAGAGTATGACGGCAAGATAAACGAGGTAAACGCAGTCCAGGGCTATTACTTGCCAAAGCTTAAAGCCATGTTCTCTACTCCCCCAATGAATAAAGCCTGAGTCAGTCCCCACTGTTGTCGTAATTTTTTGAGGGTTTCATCTAACTGTTCTGCCCCCCAATGGGCTGCCCAGACAGCAGCAATCAGAACTACAACCCAGATCCAAATACTCATATCATAAAAAAGTAGGGTCAGGACGAGTAATGTGAATTTCCCACAGGGCTTTGACGTTAGCTAACATTTCCCGTAACCAATAGGGACTCATTCCACGAAGTCCATATCTTTCTCGATCTGGAGTTCCTAAGCCAGCTACGTTTACTCCTAAATGACGACAAGTATAGACAGCACGAGGCAAATGATAGCGTTGGGTAATAACAACCGCCCGATGTACGTCAAAGGTTTTGTGAGCGCGGTAACAACTTTCGTAGGTGCTAAAACCTGCATAATCTAAAATAATATCTTTAGTCGGTACACCTAGATCGTGGGCATATCGCTTCATTGCCATAACCTCATTGTGAAAGATCGTGCTATTGTCTCCCGTCATGAGCAGCTTATGAATGCGATCGCTCTGGTAGAGTTCGACAGCATATTTCACTCGGTCAGCTAACATTGGGCTAGGAGTTCCATTTGCTGACAAACCCGCACCAAATACAATAGCAATATCTTCTTGGGGAACTCGATCCGATTGAGAATAGCGATCGCTACTGGTGACTAAAGTAATATAGCCCGTAGAACTTACGGGTACTGCCAACGCAACAACTAACAACCAGAGCATTATTGTTCGCAGTCGAGCTAACCTTCTTAAAGATAGATGGGATTTTCTTCGTCTCCTATAAGATTTGTTTTGAAACATGATTAAAATGACGATCGCCTAAATATTCAATTACCGCTCGATCGCGTGCAGACTATCTTTGAGTAGGGAAAAAGCACTTATCAGCATGAAAATTACCAGCAAACAGCTAGCTGCCGTATCCGCCCAAAGCCAATGAAAGGAGAAAATAGCTAGTGCTGCTATCAGTAAACCCAACGAGCTTGCACCATCGGCGATCGCATGAAGGAATACGCCCCGCACATTCAAGTTATGGCGATCTTCGTAAAGCAAATTGGCATTTATCCCTTTAACTATCAGTCCTAATGCTGCTATAGCTAACATCGGCAAACCAGCTTCAGGAGTAGAAGCCCGAACGTCATGCGTAATCCCCCAAAGGATCGACGTTGCTACTGCTAATAAAATCAAGCTATTAACGGAGGCTGCTACAGCTTCGATTTGCTGTGGATTTAGTGGTAATTTGCTCCGATTAAAATGCTCGACTAACCAAGCAGCAGCTATAGCGATGGCGATCGCACTTAGATCGACAAAAAGATGTCCAGATAGAGCGATTAGGGATAAACTATGTACCCGAAATCCTGTAATTAATTCAGCCAAAAATAGTCCGCTTCGCAGACATAAAACAATCCACAAGAGTTTGAGTGGTTGAGTTTTAGATTTTGTTTTAGATATATTGTTCGTTTTGATATCTAGCATTAATTCTTCAATATTCGGGCGACTCTTTACAGAGTGCTTTTTTGCCGACCTAAGACTTGCCTGTTTCTTCGGAACTACCAACGTTTTGCTTATAACGAGCAAAAAATAGAGCAGTACCAATAAAGCCCCACACAGTTGTAGAGATCATCAAGACCTTTTGTAGGGGCAGAATTTCTTCAAGATTCGCTCTTATCCCAGCTTTGTTCTCTGTTGTATTTGGATTGGTATCAGATGCACTATTTTCCTGCTCCAGCGAAATGCTAGCAATGTCGCCATGCCCAGCTTGACGCACCTTAACATCCCAGTTACCCGACACCTGAGATTCTGGAACAAAAGTGAATTTTCCTTCGCTATCAGTTGTTCCTTTAAGCCAAGGATTAGAAGGATCATCAGGGGAATAGACTATAGCTTGAGCATTTGCCATCGGAGTTCCATCATCAAAAGCTGCCCTGATGACAATAGCGGGTGTCTGTTGATGTTTAATGTTTGCTCCGTGAGCCAAAACAGAATCGGCAATTGCAGCATTGGCAATGACCAGCGCAAAAAAATACCATTTGTTGATGTTGGAAAACATTTTCATGTGTTTGGTAAAAATTATTCTTGTAGTTCGTCTAAAATAGTTTCTACAGCCACTACCTGCTCGGTTTTACCCTGCTGTTGATAGAGTTTTATAGCTTCTTCGAGGGCAGTAATGGCTTCTTCGATGCGCTCTCTTTGTCTTAACGCCACTCCGAGATGGTGATAAGCTTTGGCATCCTTGGGAGCAAGAGCGATCGCTTGACGATGTTCGACAACCGCCATTAGGTAATCCTGCTGTTCTAGGAGAATATCGGCGATCGCTTTTCTGGTTTCCACCGCATCGGGTTGTATGTTGGCAGCTTTACGATACTCGACTAAAGCTGCATCTACATCGCCTTCTATCTGTAAAATTTGACCCACCTGAAAATGAATCTCGCCGTCATTAGGATTTAACTCGGCAGCCCGCTCAAAAGCTGCTATGGCTTTAGGAGTATTGTTTAGATTCAACCAAGCTATTCCGATATCCAGTTGAATAGTACTTTCAGAGGGAGCGAGTTTAGCTGCTTGCTGTAAAACCTCGATCGCTTTGGCATACTGTTCTTTCTGAAGTAAAATCGTTCCCATAGTGCGATAAGCGAGGGCATTATCTGATGCGAGGGTAGTTACCTGTGAAAAAGCATCCAATGCGCCATCGTAGTTTTGTTGGCGTAGCAGCACTATTGCCAAACCTAAATGAGCATTTACCAAATTGGGATCGAGTTTGATAGTTTGATTGTAGGCATCGGCAGCATCAGCATAAGCTTCAGAATTAGCGAGGCTGTAGGCTAGCCCTAAATAAAAATGAGCATTGTCACTTTCTATAGCGATCGCTTTTTGAAAAGCATCTGCTGCTGCGGGAAAGTTAGACTGGGTTGCTTGCACATAACCAATTGCCGAAAAGACTCGCGGGTTTCTTTGTTCTAAACTAATGACGTGCTGGTAAGCATTTAAAGCCTCATCCAGTTTACCCTGTTCTACTAATTCATTGCCTTGGCTCAAAAGCTGATTGATTTCTACATCAGCTTCCCATTTTTCTAATGTCTCATTAGGTGAATGAGCATATACAGGAAGCATCGTTCCGATTATTCCGTTCACTAGAACGATCTTAAATATAAGTAGCTTTAACTGCATTGATTGTTTTTGATTGATGCTGAAAAACCACCGCTTAGTCTTCAGCAAAAAATTCTCGATCATTTGGTTTAAAAGTATAAAACTGTCTTGGAAACAATAGCATTAATGATCGTGTTCGGAAGCGTTAGCGAAATTGCGATCGCCCTGATAGCCTGATAAATCTGCTAATTCTGCTAGCGTTTTTTCTCCTTGATACGATTTCCCCTCGATTTCCCAGGTGGGGAAAGCCTGAATACCCGCTTTCATACAAAGGTCAGGTTGGGAATTTTCTCCCTGGGGATGGCACTCAATATAATTCAATTGAGCTGCTGCCTCTTTACCAAATAGCTGTTTTTGATTCTGACAGTGAGGACAGGTAAAAGCCCCATACATTTTTGCCCCAATCTGCTTTAAATGTTCTGCTAGACCGAGTTCGGCAGCACTAGAAGTAGTAGAAATGGCATAGCCATTAGTGGGTTCAGCTTCAACACGAGGATTATTAACGTTGGCATACACCCCCAGCGTTCCTACTATGACGACCAGAGCTACGATTACCCCCGAAAACAACAGTTTTCCGATGTCTTCCCAGTAGCGACCGATAATCGACAAAATAAACAGACAGGCTGAAAATACGGCAGAGACTATACAGTACATACAGGGAGCTTTGATGACAAAGGCGAGTAAATACATCAGATAGCTGCTAAACACCACCATTGCCGTTCCCCCCAGAAACAGCAATAAACCCGTCCACTGTTCGATATTGGCGCGTAGTTTCTTTTTCTTCGGAGAAGTTAGCAACAGAGGCGCGATGGCAAAAACAATCATGCTCAAATAGCCCAAAAAACCAAAGAGAGTCAGGGGTAAACCAAACACAGTGGCATAAGGACTCGATAGCACCACATCGCAACCACCCGTCGGACAAGCTGCCGTTCCTTGGGTCAGTTTAATTACTGTCAAATATCCCGTTCCCACCGCGCCAATGCTGGCGATTCCTGCCATCAAAGGACGCGACCATCGATAAATCCAGGGAGTAGAACCTCTTCGTCTCATTAAAAACCTCACATCAACCTTTTACTTAACTGCTATAACCGATTTATTCTCGAACCCAATTCCAGGCTTCAGTAGCGCGGTCGCGATCGAAGTATTTAGCTTCAAAGAATAGTTTTGTGGGTTGTGAAATCCACTTTTCCCATTGTTTATCGCCGACCAAAGCAAGGCGTTCAATGTTGTCTTTGTGTTTAGTGTCAAATTTTAAATCTTGCCAGAGAGCATCCAAATTCCAACCTTCAAAGTTGTCCATGTCCCAAACCAAGCGGATCTTTCCTTGTTTGCGAATCGTTTCTTCTAGCAGTGGGATTAGAGTTTCAAAATCTTTTTCCGTGAGTTTTTCGCTCACTTTAATCCCGATAACTTTTTCCGAACTTTGATTCATTAATTTATACATTTGTGATTCTAATTGCTTTTGTATTTACTGTTTTCAACTTCAGTTAACTTTCAAAACCCGACTCGCATTGAAAATCGCTAATAATGCAACCCCGACATCGGCAAATACCGCTTCCCAGAGAGTCGCCAAGCCGATCGCACCGAGTAAAATAAAGAGTGCTTTAACTGCCATTGCCAGAATGATGTTTTGCCAGACAATAGAGTGGGTTTTACGAGCGATAACTATTGCCTCTGCTACTTTGGAAGGGGCATCGTCCATTAACACCACATCGGCAGTTTCAATCGCTGCATCCGAACCTAATGCCCCCATTGCCATTCCTACATCGGCTCTTGCAATTACGGGTGCATCGTTAATCCCATCCCCCACAAACGCCACTTTGCTTTTTTTATCCGACTGACGAAGGTACTGCTCGATCGCGTCTACTTTATCTTCTGGGAGTAATTCGGCTTTGTAGGTATCTAAACCAAGTTTATCGGCAACATTCCGAGCCACGACTCGGTTATCTCCCGTCAGCATTACGGTTTCGGTAACTCCCGCTTTTTTGAGTCGGGCGATCGCGATTGCTGCATCTGATTTGATTTTGTCGGCGATTAGGATATAGCCAGCATATTTCCTATCTATAGCTAGGTGAACTACCGTACCTTCAACGTTGCAGGTATCGTGGTCGATATTGGCTTTGTGTAACAGGCGATCGTTTCCTGCAAAAACCTCCATCCCCCTAACTTTGGCTCTTATACCGTGTCCTGGTATCTCCTCATAATCAGTGACATCAGAATTGGTAAGAGTAATGTCAGACGCGCCAATTTCGTTGTCGTAGGCTTCCACAATCGATCGCGCTACGGGATGATTTGATTGAGATTCGGCGATCGCAGCAGTGGTTAATACTTCTTTTTCGCTATAGCCGTTGTACGGTGCTATCTGAGTTACTTGAAACACCCCTTCGGTTAACGTTCCCGTTTTATCAAAAATTACCGTTCTGACATCGGTTAAAGCATCAAGAAAAGTCGAACCTTTGACTAAAATTCCTCTTTTAGCTGCACCACCAACTCCACCAAAGTAACCCAGAGGAATACTGATAACCAATCCACAGGGACAGGAGATAACCAACAAGACTAATGCTCGATAAATCCACAGTTCGCTGGTTTGGTCGGGAATTAATAAAGGCGGTAATATAGCAACTGCTAAAGAAAGAAAAACTACTACGGGAGTATAGTAACGGGCAAAGCGAGTAATAAATTTCTCTGTCGGGGCTTTTTTACTGCTAGCGTTTTCTACCAAATCTAAAATTTTAGCGATGGAAGATTCGGCAAATAGTTTGGTGACTCGAACGGTCAAACTACCTGTTTGGTTAATTACCCCCGCTAGAATTGTTTCCCCTTTTCTGACAGTGCGAGGTACAGATTCCCCTGTAAGTGCCGAAGTATCTACCTGCGAACTTCCCGACAATATTTCCCCATCTAAAGGAACTTTCTCCCCTGGCTTGATAACAATCGTATCTCCGACTTCAACTTTTTCGGGATCAACCTCCCTAACTACTCCATCAATAATTAAGTTTGCCGTATCTGGGCGAACCTCTAATAATGCCTTAATCGAACGACGCGATCGTCCGACGGCAAAACCCTGAAACAGTTCTCCGATCTGGAAAAACAGCATCACCGCTACAGCCTCGGGTATTTCGTGAATCGCGATCGCTCCTAAAGTAGCAATGGTCATCAAAAAGTTTTCATCGAAGATTTTACCCCGCAGTATATTACGTCCCGCACTGGTTAAAACACTCCAACCACTTATTAAATAGGCAGGAATTAAAACTGCATACTCGGCGATTGCACTAGGAGTATCGTGTAAAGGCTGGTTAAAGATCAACCCGACCAGAAATAGAACGGAAGCAATACTAAGGGGTATTAGCTCTCGACGTAAATTAAACTCACCATGTTCGTGGCTGTGGTCGTGTCCGTGACTGTGATTATGACTTTCATCGGTAGAACAACAACCAGGGGAATGTTGGTTTGACATTATCTAAACATTTAAACAGTTTTATATTTGAACAATTGAGTACTTGTTCAGATAATATCCAAAAAAAACTAATTTAGCAATGGAAGAAAGAATTAAACTTCGTCTAAATGCTCGGCTACTTCCCGATATAGATTGGCAATATGCGCGTCTGCTAGGCTGTAGTAAACATTACGACCTTCACGGCGATGCTTGACTAAGCGAAGATTTCTTAGCAACCGCAATTGGTGAGAGACAGCAGAATCACTCATCTTAACTACTGCTGCCAAGTCACAGACACAAAGTTCGGTACTAGACAAAGCCGAAAGAAGTTTGAGCCGATGGGGATCTGCCATTGCCCCAAAAAACTGAGCCATCTGCTGTGCTTTCTCTGTGGTAACGATTTCAGACTGCACCTGACGTACTTGCTCTATGTGAACTAAAGGCGAATCACAAGTTGGTGCGCTTGATTCTGGAGAGGATTGTTTTTTTGATTTACTAGCTTTGCTCATTTGTAGACTCTAACCCCGATCGGCTTTGTTAATAACAATGCTGGGTTAATAGATTTTTGGGTTTGCTCTTATGATAATGATACTCATTTTAAACTTGAGTGTCTATTCAGATGAACAAATAAAATGATCGCTCATGCTTTTTTAGTGATATTTAGGCAGTCTGATTATGAAACTGCTTCCTCGATTAATCTCGCTTTGTACCTCGATACTACCATTGTGTGCTAGAGCGATCGCCTTGGAAATCGCCAAACCCAATCCCGAACCACCTGTTTGCCGAGAGCGATCGCTATTGACCCGATAGAAGCGATCGAATATCTTCTTTTGTTCTGGTGGGGCGATGCCAATTCCCGTATCTCTGACGCGAATTACAGCTTCATTGTGTTCTGATTCGAGAATTATCGTTATTTCCCCCGAACTAGGGGTATATTTGATGGCATTGATAACTAAATTGGATACTAAACGGTATAACTGTTCCGAGTTCCCTTTTACCGTAAGGTTTTGGGATGTATTAATTTGCTGCTTTAATTGCAGATTGGCAGAAATAGCCAAGGCAGCGAATTCTTCTGCTATGTCGCTAACTAAATCGTTAAGGATGACAGATTCGATTTCATTTGAACTTTTGACACCTGATAATTGGCGGTCTAAACGGCTTAATATCATCAGATCGGAGACAATTTGCGATAACCTTTGATTCTGTCTGCTTACAGTTTGTAGAGTATTTCTAGCGTTAGCGTCCGTTAGTCTTGGTTTCATTAAGCTAGACTCTACCGTCGCTCTAATCGCAGCTAAAGGGGTTCTCAGTTCGTGGGCAGCATCGGCGGTAAACTGCTGTATCTGACGGTATGAACGATAAATCGGTTGCATGACTTTACCAACTAGCCACCACGCCCCAACAGCAATCAAACTCAAAATAAACGGGAATCCTACGATTAGCACTCGCCTCATCGTACTGGTGTATTTCTTTACCTCTTCAAGCGATCGCCCTACCTGAAGATATCCCCACACGAGATTATCTTTGGTGTGTAGAGTTAAAGTGGTTTGTCGATAGGGGAAACCATCGTCATCCAATAGTTCCAGCCATTCAGATTTAGTGGGAGTTAGAGGTAGAGATTTAATCCGTTTACCTGCGATCGCTACAGGATTTCCTTCAGAACTCAGTAAGCTCACATAATATTCAATCTTGTAAATTGCTTCGACAGGCATCAATGAGGAGTTATCTGACTCATAGCAATCATCGCTGTAAGGACAAATATCTGGTAATAAATTACTTACATTCGACTCTAATGTTCCTGGACGATCGAGGATAGTGACAAACCCATTGTGCAGAGTATTCGCAACAGAAGTTAATTCGCGATCTAAAGTAGCTTTGTATGCTTGAGAGAGGGCGCGATCCAGACTGAATTCGCAGACAATTAGAATTATCGCCATCACGCTGACAAACCAGATTGCTAGCTGACGACGAGTTTTACTAAACAGTAAATTTCTATTCATCACTATCTTGAGCTAAACGGGGATGAGAATCAAATCGATAGCCCAAACCATAAATACTTTCAATTGGGTTAGCACAACCGCACTGTGCTAGTTTGCGTCTTAGCAACCTAACCTGGGCAGCCACTACATTACTCATGGTTTCGGCATTCCAATCCCAAATCTGCGATAAAATCTGGTCGCGACTGACAATGCGATCGGGGTGACGCATAAAATATTCTAGTAGTTGAAATTCTTTGCTGGTTAGAGGAACTTCTTTTTCCCCCTCTTCAGGATTGCAAACGCAGACGCAGTTATTGCTATAGTCGAGAGACAGACAACCCAAACTTAACTTTGCAGGTGCGAGTTCGGGCGATCGCCTTTGTAATGCCCGTATGACAGCCAGTAACTCTGCCATGCCAAAGGGTTTGACTAAATAATAATCAGCACCACTATCTAAGCCCGTCACTTTATCTTCTACCGCACTTTTAGCGGTCAACATCAACACGGGTAAAGGACTGTTTTGTTTTCTCAACCGTCGTAATAATTCAACACCCGATAATCCAGGCAGCATCCAGTCAAAGATCGCTACGTGATAATTAGTCCACTTAGTTTCCAGATAGTTCCAGGCTTCACCTCCATCCTTTACCCAATCAACTACGTAGTTATGTTGATTCAACATATCTTTGAGGGCTGTACCCAAATCTGGCTCGTCCTCCACTAAAAGTATTCGCATTTATCATATAACCTATTAAATTCTGCCAACGTTGTTATTTAAAATCTAATTTGTCAGACCAATGTTTTTTTAATAATCTGTTATTCATTGTCGAGTAAATAGTAATTATTTTAATCGACTAAAGTATATATTTTGATTTTTAAAGCACTCATATTGCCGAAAAATTATTAATAATCTTTTTACTTACATAAGATATAAAAATGAAAAAATGATGAAATTACTTTCTCTCTACAGTCATAAATTGCAATTCATTCATTAGAAAGATGCTGATGTAATTCAAGCCCTATAGCTTAGATATTATAGATAACTACACCGTATTGAATTAAAGAAAATTATGACTGCTACTCAAACTCAATCATCCAATCTAGACTCCTGTATTCAGGCTTGCTTGGATTTGTCTAAAAGACTGTGAAAACTGCGCTACCGCCTGTCTCAATAGCGATATGGTGCAAGTGCTGAATCTTGCCGTCAACACTGCGATTAGAGATGCTCTCTGACCGAGAGCCTCTCTCGCAGTCAGATGGCATCCGCATAAGCTTTGACCGTTACTGGCTGTCGAAGCGCGAGTATTTACCAGCCAGTAATTATGCTTCCATTTGGTATTTCCCAAAAAAGCTCAAGCATACCCTTGACTCTACAGTTGACTATAGGGTTTAGACTAAATTTAATTCCCAATTTATACATAGATTAAACAAGATGAATAGTGCCACCTTAAAACAAGAAAAAGTCAGAGTCTACAGAATGCTTACCCCAGAACATGAATGTCCTTGGGGAGTAAAGACAGTCAATCTACTTGAAGAACAAGGGATTGATTTTGAAGATCATAAACTGCGATCGCGTGAAGAAATAGACGCTTTTAAAGCCAAGCATAATGTGAATACTACGCCTCAGATTTTTGCAGGTGACGAACGTATTGGCGGATATACCGATTTGGCAGAAAAGTTAGATGTCGAGGTAGAAGAGGAAGAAGAAGAAACCTCATATGTTCCTGTCATCGCTGTATTTTCCACGGCAGGATTGATGGCTTTAGCTACGACGTTGGGTATTACTGGCTTTATGGGTTATTCTTTGTCCTTGCTAGCTACCCTAAAGCTAATGGACATCGAATCTTTTGCCCAGGGATTTGAGAAATACGATCTGATAACTAAAAAAATTAGACCCTATGCCAAGATATATCCTTTCGCAGAACTGGCAATTGGATTGGGCTTTTTATCGGGGGTTGCACCCATAGCAACGGGAATCACTTCTTTATTTATCGGTGTAAGTGGTGGGATTTCGGTATTCAAAGCAGTCTATATCGATAAGCTAGACCTAAATTGTGCCTGTGTTGGTGGAGGTTCGAGAACCCCATTAGGTGTTGTTAGCTTTGCCGAGAATGCGATTATGGCAGTCATGGGGGGAGTTCTGCTGTTCAATACTTTTACAGGGGAAGCTGAAACAACCAAAATTAAAGAAGCCGAACCTGCTGCTGTGGTTAGATTGCAGGATGCTAGTAATTAGCAATAAGTTATAGTAGGGATAATCAATCTAATCTCATTCTTACCAACTTGAAGGTTTATTAATTGTTTGTCCTGAATTGTTTATCAAGCTGTTAGGAAATTGTGTATTTTTAAACAGTACTGTCGGCAAGGTCTTATTCTTATCTGCTGCATTTCTTAGCTCAGTGGCAGCACCTCTTCTCGGATGTCGAGAGGGAATATAGACCGTTACTTGAATTTTAGGAAATCTTTGTTTTACTAGCTCTACAGCAGGAACTAAATCGGAATCTCCAGAAACAACTATTATGCGATCGCAGTTGTTTTGATAAGCATCGTCAAGCATTTGTAGAGCAATATTAACGTCAGTGCGTTTTTCTTCGTAATCTGAGTAGCTTTTTTGTGGATTTGTACAGTTTGATACTCTGCATTTTCTTTGTCTAGATTTGTACAAACCATAAATTATTTGTACCAAATTTAAAGTTTGTAGAGCTTGAAAATATATATCTTGTCTTACTTGGGCATTGCCACTTACTTTGGCTGTGAAGTAATAAATTTTTTGAATATCATCATCTTGCCTAAGCAATTGGAAATAGTGTTCGAGATTCAACCATTTATCATTACTATTCTTCATTACGCCATAGTAAAAATTGAATCCATCTATGTAAACTATGCTGCGATTACCCAAAATTATTTTATCAATCTACGATACACCAAACACCAATTATATATTCAGTTTTTTGGAGTTTCTGAAAATAAATCGGATTCGGTCTAGATAATTTTATGTAATCTGAAGTTTTTCGGGTTTATTTGCTTATGTAGTTGTAGCTTCGCTGAAATGAGAAACCGCTCTAACAAATTGCTAGAACGGTTTTTTAAATTCTTTTGTGACAGGTATCCATGTAGGATACCCAACCAACATAATGTTGGGGAGTTGTATATATATATTACCACCTAACAACTGTATTTGCCACTTTATCTTTTGACGCTTGCAGAATTTCAATATTACTTCAGCTACTCTTAGGTAATTTAGTCACAAACCTACTTCCTTTCCCGAACTCGCTTTGCACTTCCAGACTGCCATTGTGAGCTAGAGCGATCGCAAGAGCAATAGCTAACCCTAACCCAGAACCGCCCTTACTTCTGGAGCGAGCCTTATCTACGCGATAAAAACGGTCAAAGATACGCTTCTGGTCTTTTTTTGCAATACCAATGCCCGTATCGCGGACACTAATTACCACATCATTATGTTCTTCTATCACACTCAATGTTACTGTTCCCCCTGCTGGGGTGTATTGAATCGCGTTAGTAACTAAATTAGTAATTAAACGATATAGCTGAGTGCGATCGCCGACTATCTCTACAGGTTGAGATATTTTTATCTGGGAACTAAGCTCAATCTCTGAAGCCATCGCTAGGGCTGCCAAATCTTCTTCTACTTCAATAATTAAGTTTGCCAAAGCAATTTTTTCTCTCTTTTCGTGGGAGGTATTACTATTTATCTCACCACGGACATCTCGCGCACCTGGGGCAACCCCAGGTGACGTGTCCTTATCTATACGACACAGGATTAATAGATCTGCCACTAAATAAGATAATCGCTTGTTCTGACGCACGATACTTTTGAGGGTATCTTTGGCTTTATTCTCAGATAGATTGGGTAGCATCAGATCGGATTGAGCCGTAGCTTGAATAGCTGCGAGGGGGGTTCTGAGTTCGTGGGCAGCATCGGCGGTAAACTGCTGCATCTGCTGATAGGATTGGTAAATAGGGCGTATCGCTAATCCAGATAACCACCAGCTAGCCCCTGCTACCATTAACACTACCAAAGGCACTCCCAGCAGCAGCAACCATCTGACATTACCAACATAAGTATCAAAATCTTGCAGACTTCTACCAACTTGAAGATAACCCCAGTTCTTACCTCGCTGAGTGTGTAAGAGAAAAGAAATTTGTCGATAGCGAGTACCTTCAGCATTGCTTAGGGTTTCCCATTCCTGCTGATTAGACACTTGAGGTAATTCGGGCTGCATTCCTGCTACCGCTACTAATTTTTCACTTAGATCGAAAAGACGTAAATAATATTTATCTTGCCCGATTACTCCTAATCGCAGAGATTGAAAGCGATCGCGCCTGTAGCAATCTGTTTCGACGAGGCAGGTATTTGGCAATAATTCTTTTACTTCAGGTTCTATTTCACCTGGCTGTTTGAGAACGGGTAACAGACTGTCGTGTAGAGTCCCCGCTACCGATTTTAATTCCTGGTTGATGGTAATACGATGGGCATGGGCAACAGCTTCATAAAATCCCAAAGCACAGATAAACAAGACTATACTCAGGATTGCTGCATACCAGGTAGCCAATCGCCAGCGAGATTTAGAAAAAAGTCGGTTTTGCTTCACATCAAAAGGTTAACTTAAAAATTCCCGATTATGCTTGAGGCTTGAAACAATAGCCCAAACCGTAAACTGTTTCTAA
Source organism: Waterburya agarophytonicola KI4 (assembly GCF_020640915.1). Taxonomy (GTDB): domain Bacteria; phylum Cyanobacteriota; class Cyanobacteriia; order Cyanobacteriales; family Xenococcaceae; genus Waterburya; species Waterburya agarophytonicola. The sequence continues at coordinate 130,082 of NZ_JADWDC010000004.1, forward strand.
CATCTCATCGCATCCATATTTGGTTAACTTGCGCCTTAACAAACATACCTGGGCTGCTACTACGTTACTAGGTGGTTCTGCACCAAATTCCCACAGGCGATCTAAAAGCTGTTCGCTGGTAACGATTTGTTCGGGATGCTGCATAAAATACTCTAGTAGCTGAAATTCTTTTTTCGTTAGCAATACCTGCTGTTCTCCCGATTCTTCTTGCAGCCAAAAGGTATTAGTAGCGTAGTCTAAACTGAGATTACCTACCTGCAATCTTTTAGGTTGTAATTGAGGGGTTCTTCTCTGTAAAGCTCTCAATCTTGCTAATAGTTCTGGCATATCGAAGGGTTTAACTAGATAATCATCTGCCCCTGCGTCCAAGCCAGTTATTTTGTCCTCCATGCTGTCTTTTGCCGTCAACATCAGTATGGGTAAAGCCTTTTGCTGTTGCCTAACCCGCTTGGTTAATTCTATTCCCGACATTCCAGGCAATAGCCAGTCAAAAATTCCCAGATGATATTCTTTTAGTTTAAAGAAATCCCAAGCATCAAGACCATCTACAGCCCAATCTACAACGTGATTGCTATGGTTTAAACTCTGCTTAATCGCAGCACCTAAATCTGGTTCATCTTCAACTAGCAATATTCTCATACAGGACATTAGTTCTAGGTCATCAACACTATTTTGAGGCAAGCTTATTTGCTCAAAACTGTAACTATTTATTCTGTCATGGATTTATTAAATGAAGATGAAATATTTTTTTTCTCCGCTTTTTTTCTTATTTCATTCCGATTTAATTGTCGTATGTCAAAGTTGCAATTAATAGATTTATACCTTGCTTTGTTACTACGTATTCATTGAATCAGTTAATTTATAAAAAAAATTACTGAGCCGATTTTTAAAGCAAAAAAACAGATTTAAAGGCTGTTTTTTGAGTTGAAGCTGTAATAGCACAAGGTCTAAATAAGCAAACATTTGTAACTTTTGGGATAATAACTGTGCTAAAAAATGTATTTGTATCTTCTGCATTGACAATTTCTACTTTATCAATTGGGATTAATTCTTTAGTTCTAAAACCCTCAAGAGCCGTGGAACTAACTGATGGAAGAAGAGCTTTTGAAAGTTCTCTTAATCTCACTCGCGCTGCTGCCAATTTTAACAGTCGTAATAATTCAGCAGCCAGATATCAATTTACAATCGAAGTTCCCGAAGATGCAGGAGAGGCTCTAAAATCGGTCAAGATTACTCAGAAAGAAAATTCCGATACTGTTATTTTTAAAACAGACAAATCAAAGGCTTCACTGGGTAGCAGTTTATCAGGTGATAATATTCCTTTGGCTGCGGTGGGAGGAGAGTCTCAGCCTGGAGAAACCACCGTTGTCTTTGATACTCCTGTAGAGCCAGGAAATACAGTCACAATATCCGTCAAACCAAAGCAGAATCCTTCTGTGGACGGAGTATATCTATTTGGTATTGCTGCCTATCCTAATGGAGAAAATAGTCCAGGTTTATACCTTGGTTCTGGTCGAATTCACATTACCGAATAATCTTTTTAAAGAACGAGAGCGATCGGGCATAGTCTATCAGCTACGACGATCGCCGCAATTTTTTTCTTGAGGATTATTAACTCAACCAATTTCTTTGATTAGCGAAATTATCCAGGCTAAAACAATAGTAATTAAGACAAAAAGTTCTATTATTTTAAGCAAAGAGATAAATAATAGCCATTGCTTAACTTTCTCAAACCCTAAATTAGAACGCCATTGAGAAAGATGTTTTTTCCACAAAGCAGGACTATCTTTACTGCGAAATCGCCAATTAATGATTGATAAGATTAAGGGCAGACCTCCGATTTTAACACTCATTAATAAATGAAGTGAGATACAAGTTAATAAAATTAGCCAAGAAATGAGATGGGCATAATACCAGGTATGATTAAGTTCTCCTTGAGGTAGCCACTTTTCATCCATCATCTTGCCAGAAAAAACAGCAAAAGTTAGTGCGAAAATACTCAAAGTATTAACTAAGCGATGCAGAGTATACCACCAGATTGGTTGTCCAAATTGAGTCAGTTTATTAATTGAATCTGACTGAATTAGTCTTCGTTGACCCTGATGAAAAGCATAGACAACAAATAGAGGAAAGATCAATAAAGTCCATAACCCAAATGTCCCATGAATACCCTCAATTTCTGTATATCTAGGTAACGGAATTCTCCCCCAACGTCCATCATAAACATCATAAGTCCAAAAAGCAGTAATTATGGCTGCGAGCGCAAATAAGCCAGTTAAACCGTGAAGAATACGTAGTAAGAATGGTTGATAAGGACTTGTAAATTTCGCCGACATAAAATTTGCTTATCATGAATTATTTATAAGTTATTTTTTAGTCTAACGTGAGAGTCTAACCAGCAGAATTTGTTTAAACTGTAATAGTTCGATTCAGTAATTGGGAAAGAAGTTTTATTGAGAAAGAGAGTGCTAATTCTCAAAGGTTTTAACTGTTCTTCTTGATTTATATCTCAAGCACATAGTTTTTGCACGCCTGCTTAGCAAATGTCAGCAATTACTGACAATAGGGAAAAAATGAAAAAAATATGAGAATAAAAAGTCAGTTCTAACATTTATAATAATAGACAATTTAAGATTGTTAAAACACTTTAAATCATAATTAATGAATTTAACCTCAACAACTTTTTTAGCTTTAGGGCTAGCAGCCGATGCCTTTGCTGTTTCTCTTACGAGTGGTTTGCTAATACAAAGAATTAAAATTAATAAAGCTCTAAAAATTGCTTTGTTTTTTGGTGCTTTTCAATGTTTGATGCCTTTAATTGGTTGGGGAGCAGGGATTAATTTTAGTAATCTTATTGCCGATTATGACCATTGGATTGCTTTTGGGTTGTTGAGCTTTATTGGAGGCAAGATGATTTATGAATCATGCCAATTAGAAAGCGAGGGCAAAAAATTTAACCCCCTAGATTCCTACACTCTGTTAGTTCTGGCGATCGCAACTAGCATCGATGCCTTGGCTGCTGGTTTAGGACTATCTTTACTAAAAAGTTCCATTATTTTAGCAGCAAGTTTAATTGGTATAATCACTTTTTGTTTATCTTTTGTTGGAGTTTTTATTGGTCATAAAATTGGCGATAAACTAAATAATAAAATTGAAATTATGGGGGGATTGATTTTGATATTTATCGGTAGCAAAATATTATTTGAACATTTAACTGCCTGAATCGGTATCAATACAATAAACGTATTAATAGCCTTTATTCTTTAGTCGATGACTTATCTTTAAGAGCGATCGCTGGCATTTATTTCACATTGTCAGATTGATACTACTTACTGTTGGGACGAGTAGTTTAATCGGTTCTGTCTTATTTCAAGTTTCTAATCTACAGCCAACTCAAGAGATTTCATACTGATTTAATACTCTTATGTCATCTTAGTTTGAAGATACGACTTTAGCTTGAAACTTTGCCGATGACCGCAAATACTACAAAAACTCAAGGGTCAATGTCAGATGATAATGAGAACTCACCAGAAGATTCTCTAAAATCAGATCGCGTAACCGAAGAGGTTACGTATCCTTCAACTGTCGAACCAGATAAATTAACAGAAACCGATTCTCAACAGGAATCAGCCTCCAATTTTAAACTTGGCAAAACCCTTTTGGGACTGGGCGTTTTCGCCCTGCTGACAGGAAATATTTTGGTATTAACCAACCACCTCAAGCCTTCTAGCTCAATGGCAGAGATGGAAGGAATGGATCATGGCAATATGTCTCATGATGAGATGATGGCGGTAGATGGTTCGTTTAATCCCAATCCTGTCCGAGTAGAAACCGTCAAACCCCAGGTATTAGAAGCCAGCGTGAGCTATACGGGAACGATTAAACCCTATGAAGAAATTATGGTTTATCCCCGTGTGGCGGGACAACTGACAAACTACTCGGTTTACCCAGGCGATCGCGTTACCGCAGGACAGCCTATAGCTACCTTAGATGCTTCAGAGTTGACTACGGGTGTCGCTGAAGCAGCAGCAGAGGTTAGCACGATGGAAACTGACCTGGAGATGAGCAAGATTGAGGTAGATGAACAGAGAAGCGCGATTGCCCAGATTGAAGCCGATCTCGACTATCTCAACCTAAAAAAAGACCGCTTTGCCCGACTGGTCAAGGATGGGGTGATTTCCCAAGATGAGTTTGATGTAGTAGATAGCGAAGTCAGAAGTAAAGAAGCTGCCCTCAAGCAAGCACGGGTGAAATTGGCGAGGATGTCAGCGATGGTAACTAATAACCGCGCCAAGATTAATCAAGCTAAAGCTAAAGTCGATACTGCCAAAGTGATGCAGGGTTACACCACCATTACTTCTCCCATTTCGGGCATCGTGCAGGAACGGAACGCCGATCCTGGGGTAGTGGTTCAACCGAGTATGGGCATAGTCAAAATCGGCAACTACAATCGGGTACGCTTACAGGCTAACGTCGCTCAAAGCGATGCGGTTAATATTCGTCCTGGGGCGACAGTGATTGCTACTGTTCCTGGTAGTAACATTGCGCCAATCAAAGGAAAAATTACCAGCATCTTTCCCCAAGCTAATAGTCAAACTCGGACGGTAACTGTAGAGGCGGTTATCGATAATCTCGATGGGCAATTACTGTCTGGTAAGTTCCTCGAAATGAAGATCCTCACCGCCCGTAAACCCAGTGCCATTACCGTTCCTCAAGCTGCGGTAGTGGAATTTCAAGACCAGCCTTCAGTTTGGGTAGTCGAAGGGGATACGGTAACAGCCCAACCAGTTACTTTGGGAATGTCAACGGGAGAAAGGGTAGAAGTCACCAGTGGTTTAGAATCGGGACAAGCGGTAGTAACTTCGGGTCAAAATCGCTTGGTAGAAAATGCCCCCATAGCGATAATTAACCAGTCCGAACAACCTATCGCATCTAATAAAGCTGCTACTCAAGATATTCAAATTCAGTTAATCAGCCCCGACAATAACGAGGTAGCGATGGGGGATGCCCAACTGGTAATCGAAGTAAAAGATGCTCAGGGTCAACCATTGGATATTAAAGACCTAGAAATGAGCGCGTCTATGCCAATGAAAAACATGGCACCGATGTCTGCCCCCGTAGAAGTTCAGCCAGACGGTAAGACAGGTAGATTTAAAGCCGATACCTATCTCAGTATGAAAGGGGATTGGACAATTACTGCCCAAGTCAAAGACCCGAAAAATAGAGGTAAGCAAGAGTTTACCGTCAAAGTTCAGTAGCAACTCAAAGCTGCACAAGTTTTTCCCTCAGTCCATAAAACCAACTATCCCAGACAGGGACAGTTTACCCATACAAATTTTTATCTACTAACAAAAATACCAACCATGAAAAAACTAATCTTAATCTTACTTCCTTTAAGCTTTCTCACTTTAGCCTGTAGCCCCGCTCAAAGTGATACTAACGTTATTTCTACCGCTCCAACGGAGAAGGCTCAAAATAAACAGGATAGTACCGCTACCGTAAATCTAGTCAGCCCCGATCCCCAAACAGAAATTCCGATGGGTGAAGCGCAGATGATTTTAGAAGTAGTGGATAGTAACGGCGAACCAGTCAAAGTAGAGAGCTTAGATGTTAGCGCGATGATGCCAATGGACGGTATGTCAGACATGATGGGCAAGGTTGAGGTGACACCAGCAGAAGAACCAGGACGTTTTAAAGCTACTACCTATTTCGGAATGCAGGGAACTTGGAACGTAGTTGCCAGCGTTAAAGACCCTCAATATCAGGCAAATCAAGAGTTTTCTTTTGAAGTTAAATAGTTTGATTCTTTTAATTCACACAGCTATCTAATCTGTCCAAATCCTCCACCTCATGAAAACGTTTTTTACCCGTTGGTCAATCCGCAATCCCGTTATTACCGTTGCCCTGTATATTGGGGTGCTGATTCTCTCTGTTCTAACCTTAATCGTTATCCCCGTGCGGATGATGCCCTATGTACAGAGTCCTCTGGTGGCAGTAATTACTAGGACTCCTGGTTCATCGCCAACAGAAGTAGAAACCTATATCAGCAAACCCATCGAACAGCGCATGACTGTCCTCGACGGAGTGCGTTTTGTACGTTCTAGTTCCCAGCAGGATTTATCTATCGTAACGGTGCAGTTTGCCTGGGGTGGAGATGTAGATAAGGCAGTTCGAGATGTACAAAGTGTAATGAAGTCGGCAGAGGGAGACTTACCTATTGATGGGATTAATACCCGTTCTTATTGGGTATTGCCCATCGATCCTTTAAATCGTCCCGTCCTAACTTTGGCACTAAAAGCTGAAGGTTGGGATCGGGTAAAGCTAAGAGAGTTTGCCGATAATACTTTGGTCGATCGCCTGACGAGCGTGCAGGATGTCCAGTCAGTATTTATTACAGGCGGTTATCGCCGACAGCTACAGGTAAACGTAGATCGCCAGAAGTTAGCAGCCTACGGACTTTCGATTCTTCAAGTTAGAGATGCGATCGATAATAATAACGTTAGTAAGGGTGCGGGGGTATTAACTCAGGGGGGAGAGGAGATTTTAGTCCGTGCTGACGATCGCGCTCTTAATGCTGGAGTAGTTAAGAATTATCCGATCTTGGAAATAGAGGGACAGATTGTTTATGTTAGAGATGTGGCTCAGGTAAAAGATACTTACGAAGAGCGTCGCAGTGCCTATCGTTACAATGGCGAACCCGCTTTGGCAGTAAACGTCATTCAAAAACCCGACTCCAGTTCTCCACAAGTGATTGCCAGAGTTAGAAAAGAACTAGAGAAAATCGAATCTCAGTATCCTGGGCTTGAATTTGAAGTGGCTTATGATAATTCCTTTTTGGTTGAGTTAATCAAAGATAGCACTACGGGAGAACTGTTAATTAGTGTGGCACTAGCGGGGTTAGTTATCCTGCTATTTTTAGAAGATTTTCGGGCAACGGCGATCGTCATGATTTCTATCCCGACTACTCTGGCTCTTTCGATGCTGCCGTTTATTCCTTTTTCGATGTCCCTCAATTCCTCAACTCTGGTGGGGATGATGATGGCAATAGGAAAACTGGTGGATGATTCGATTATTGTAATTGACTCTATCGATCGCAAGTTAAAAGAAGGTAAAACTCCCCGACAGTCAGCTATCCAAGGTACAGGAGAAGTATTTTTAGCCAGTGCTGCTGCTAGCTGTGTGATGATTGCTGCCTTGTTACCGACTATTTTATCGGGAGGTTTAACGGGGTTGATGTTTGCAGGGTTAATTCTGCCGATGGTGTTTGCCTTTATCGCCTCGCTAGTAGTTTCAATTACTTTAATTCCCCTCTTGGCAGCCTTTTTTCTTAAGCCGATTGGCGAAACAGAAAACAATCGTCAGACATGGTTGCAATGGTTATTATCTCCCTTCCGTTTAGGTTTTCAGGCGTTAGAAAAGGGTTACGGCTGGTTACTAGATATTTGCCTGAGAAATCGAGAAATTACTTTAGCGCTCGCAGCTGCTACTGTTGTGTTAGCCTTTGCTCTTTATCCCTTTGTCCCTCAAGAGATGATGCCCTTGGGAGATTCGGGGCAGTTTACCGCCACTATCGAACTGGAAGCAGGAGCATCTTTTGAACGCACAAACCTAGTAGCACAACAGTTTGAGGAGATACTGTTAGAACAGCCTGAAGTCGAAAAAGTATCTTCTAATGTCGGCTTTGAAATTACCCGCAACAGTACCTACTTTAGTGGTTACAGCATGGGTAGCGTCAATACAGCTTCCTCCGTTGTCACTCTCAAAGATTTGAACGAACGTAACCGTGATATTTGGCAGATTATGGATGGGGTAGAAAATAAAGCCCGTCGCACTATTCCAGGTTTACGGCGCATTGCTATTAAAGAGATGGGTGTAGATGTGATGGCTACTTCTGCTGCACCAATCCAAATTGCCGTATACGGTGAAGATTTGGATATTCTTTATCCTTTGGCAGATAAGGTACTAGAAATTGCCAAAGACACTCCTGGGCTAGTCATGGCGCATACTAGTTCGTCATTATCTCAACCCGAATATCAACTCCAGATAGATCGCCGTCGCGCTCAAGAATTGGGCTTGAACATCGAACAAGTAGCCGAACAAGCCCGTTACGCTCTTAATGGTGGATTTACTCGCAAATACTATAACCGTCCCAACCTGAGACAGAATGACATATTGGTTCGATACCAAGAAAGCGATCGCGCATATGCTCAAAACCTCGCAGCTACCTATATTACTACTCCTAACGGACAGCAAGTACCCCTCAGTACCGTTGCGACGTTAAAGCGGGAAAATGGTCCAACTTTAATCGAACACGTAAACGGTAAGCGAGTAGTTTATGTCAACGGTTACTATCGTAAGTCTAGTCCTGCTTCGATGGATTTATCAATGGCGATCGCAATGAAGGCTGGTGAAGAATTAGATTTTCCTCCAGGCTACGGTTTAGATTCGATGGGAGATATGACCGATATGATGATTGAATTCGATCGTCTGCTCAAAGGTTTAATCGTTTCTATTGTTCTGATTTACTTAATTTTAGTAATTCAGTTCGGCTCATTTATCCAACCTTTAGTTATGATGCTATCTATTCCCCTACAGTTAATTGGGGTATTTGGTGCGTTAATGTTAGCCCAACAAACTCTTTCTTCTGTCTCCATTCTGGGAATTATTATTCTCTCTGGGATTTCTGTTTCTTCTGCCATTCTGCTACTCGAACTCATCCTTACTAAGCGACAAGAAGGAGTACCCAGAGCCGAAGCCATACGCCAAGCGGGACCAGTAAGACTCAAAGCGATCTTTATGACCACCTTGACTACTATGATCGTGATAGTGCGACTGGCTTTTTATCCCGAAACTGGCATGGATGCTTATTCTCCCATTGCTACAGTAGTTTTAGGTGGACTGACTGTTTCTACCTTGCTGACTCTAATTGTGATTCCCATTGTTTATACCTTCGTTGATGACATTACTCAGGGGTTAGGTAGATTACGGAAAAAGTCACGTTCTTCTCGCAAACGACTACCTCAAGTAGAGTCTTGACTCTCTAGCTGACTAGAGAGTTTAAAATAGAAATCTCATCAACAAATCACTATAAATAGAATTAACTATGTCAAAACTATTATCTAAAATAACCGTTACTTCCATCGCTGTTGCAGCCGTTCTAGGTGGAGCATACTATTTTACTTCTACTCAAGGAGCTAATAAAGCAGTCAGCGTCAATAATTCTGCGATTGCCCAAGATACCGCACAAGCTACTCTAGTCAGCGTTTGGGACAAAGAAACCGAAGCAGATTACTCAGGAACAACTGAGATGACCGTTTATCGCTCTCCTACCTGCGGTTGTTGTGGCGTTTGGGTAGACCACGCTCAAAAACATGGCTTCACAATTGAAGATATCAAAACCGATGAGATGGAAGCGTTGAAGCAGAAGCACAATGTTCCCCCAGAACTAGCATCTTGCCACACGACTATTATTGACGGCTATGTCATGGAAGGACACATTCCTGCTGATGATATTAAACGTTTCTTGGCTGAGAAACCCGACAATATGGTCGGATTAGCCGTACCAGCAATGCCCATCGGTACGCCAGGAATGGAAGCTAAGGATATTAAACAACCATTTCAAGTATTAGCGTTCAACGATAAAGGAGAAGTGGAAGTATTCAACGAATACGAGTCCTACTAAAAGTCGTGATTAAACTCAACCGTCGTCAGTTTATAGCCTTGGGTATAGGAGGTGCAGGGGTAGCTATAGCAGGAAATTGGTTACGCCAAGAAACTATCTCAAGTCAGCCCGTACCTCAATCATCTGTCGATCTTACTCCTATTTATCAGAGTAATGACGGTTTGTTAGAACTGGATTTAGAAGCTAGGGAACGTATCGTCGAGTTGGCAGGAAGACAGGCATCTCTTTTAACTTACAACGGACAGATTCCTGCACCGCGTTTGGAAGCTAAACCAGGGGATAAAGTTCGCATTTACTTTACCAATAATCTCCAGCAGCCCACTAACATCCACTATCACGGGCTGCATATTCCCCTGACAGGTAATGCCGATAATGTCTTTCTCGAAATAGAATCAGGAAAAAAACTCACCTACGAATTTCAAATCCCCAACAATCATCCTTCGGGTACATTTTGGTATCATCCGCACCTGCATGGTTTAGTTGCAGAACAACTATTTGGTGGGCTAGCGGGTTTATTTATCGTGCGGGGTAAAGATGATGAAATTCCCGAACTTAAAGCAGCCCAAGAAGAGTTTTTGGTACTCCAAGACTTCTCCATTAACGCAGATGGAAAGCGTACAAACTCAGCACATATGTCTCTCATGATGGGGCGAGAAGGAGAGTTAATTGCTATTAATGGTCGAATAAACCCCAGTATTGCTCTATCTAAAGGTGGACTATTACGCTTACGTATTCTTAATGCTTCTCCTTCCCGTTTCTATCGACTAGCTTTAGAAGACCATTCTTTCTATCAAATTGCTACCGATGGTAATAGTTTGAGCGAACCAATTGAAGTAGCCCAATTGCTACTAACACCAGGACAACGAGCCGATGTTTTAATAAGAGGAGATAAAGAATCGGGACAGTATAGCCTACTCAATTTACCCTATGACAGAGGTAGCATGGGCATGATGGGCGGTAGGGGAATGATGGGCAGAAATAACCGAGATGAGCCAATAACATTGGCAACGGTCAACTATGAATATGCAGTTGAATCTATGGCTTTACCTAGCAAACTTAATTCTATCTCTGCATTACCAGAACCCCAGACAGTGAGACGCTTTGAACTCAATCACGGCATGAGTCCTGCGGTTGGTATGGCTTTTTTAATTAACGGAGAACCTTACAACCACGACGTAATTCATACTCAAGTAAAGCTCAACACTATCGAAGATTGGGAATTGATTAATACGGGAGTTATGGATCATCCCTTTCATATTCACGGCAATGCTTTTCAAATTATTAGTCGTAATGGTCAACCTGAATCTTTACTGGCTTTGCGAGATACGGTGCTGGTTAAAAGAGGTGAAACTGTTCGCATTCGCATTCCTTTTAGAGATTTTGCGGGTAAAACTGTCTATCACTGCCATGTTCTCGACCACGAGGATTTAGGCATGATGGGTAATTTGATGATTGAGGCTTAATTATCTGTAGATATTTGTCATTCAATCGTTTAACCAAATACTTGACTCTACAGTTAACTAGAGTGTTACAAATAAATTGATAGAAAAACATCGCAACCATTATGAGTAAAACACCCAATCTCAAAATTGGCGAACTGGCAAAACAAACAAATCTGGCTGTAGGAACTTTACGTTATTACAGCGATATGGAACTGCTGCAACCAGTACAAAGAGGCGATAACGGGTATCGCTACTATAGCCAGGATGCGAGTAAACAAGTTGAGTTTATCAAGAAAGCTCAAGCTATTGGATTTAGTCTTGAAGAAATTAAGACCATTCTGGATGTACGCGATCGCGGTGAAAAACCTTGTGGTTTGGTACAAAGTTTACTAGACAACAAAATCGGGCAACTAGAGATTCAAATTAAGAAGATGAGCTTGTTTAAGCAGGAACTGGAAGAATACCGTACAAGCTGGGTTAATCACCCTAATCCCGAATCGGACTCTCAAGAAGTATGTCCCCTAATTTCTAGTGTGTCTTTAGATTCTGCACCACCAAACTAAGGCATCTATTGTCGTTTTTCATTCTAGGTAAATCAATGAGTTTTCAGTCTTTAATTGCCCATAACGGAGTTACCCATCAAAAATCTAATCCCGTCGAACAATCAAAGGGATCGACTATTGAGAATAAACCTAATAAACAGCCAAACACTAATTCCAAAACTGTCCTACCTGAAGGCAAATTAAGTTCTGAAAAACAGATATTAGAAGCTCCAGAAAGTAAAACAGAAGCTTTACCCGTTACAGAAACTCAATCTTTGCCTATCTTGGCTAGAGCTACTTTATTTCCTGGGTTTGGAGAATCTATTTTTACTTTATTAATTGCCAGTCCATTCTTGTTGTTTGGATTGAAGAAATGGCTGCATAAATAGGTTTTATAGATCGCCACTTTATCTATTTACTCAAAATGAATAAAAGAATAATTACCTACTTTCTAATAGGAATTGCTACGTCTTTAGTAAGCGTCACTACAGTCTTTGCTCAACAACATCAACATGGTGAGCAACATAATAGTTTTCGTTCTCCTTACGCAGAGCAATTAGACTCTCCAGTACAGGGTTTAAGTTCGTCAGAAGTTGACAATCTTCTTAACGGCAGAGGTTCTGGCTATGCTCGCATGGCTGAACTTAATGGCTATCCAGGCTTGCGTCACGTTTTAGATTTAAGCTCTGAACTAAACCTATCTACCCAACAGACTGAAGAAATTGAAGTGGCTTTTGCACAGATGCAGTCTCAAGCGAAAAGTCTCGGACAAACCATAGTAAATAAGGAGCAGAAACTAAGTGAAGCATTTGCTTCAGGAAAAATTAGCGATGATGAATTGAAAAGAGCAACTAACAAGTTGTCACAACTCTATGGAGAATTAAGAAAAACTCATCTGCAAGCTCATCTAAACATTAATCCGCTTTTATCTGTCGAACAAATTCAAAAATACAATCAACTCCGAGGTTACGAGGCAGAAGAGTAATCTAATCTAAACATACTTATTATTTTTTATGGCAATTAATAAAGCCCGTTTACGCCATTTTCATTATATTCTTGCCCCGATTATGTTTTTGCCAATCTTTTTGACAGCGATTACAGGTTCGCTATTTCAGGTAGCAGTAATCACAGATAAAAGTGCAGATTATCTTTGGCTGTTGGAATTACACCGAGGTAAGTTTGGTATTATCGATCTAGAGCTTATTTATCCCTTAATTAATGCTTTTGGAGTTTTGTTTTTAGCTATCACTGGAATTACGATGTGGCTACAAATCAATAGAAAAATCAGAAAGCTGCATAAATAATGCTAAATATTTCATTTAATTGGTAATTATTAAAGATCGTCAAATTATACTAAATCTTTCTAGTTAATGACATAAATTAGTAACCTCAAATTATTCATTCAAATATCGATAAACACCAGCCTTTGATAACCCCCGTAATCAGCCATCAAAGTTTTAATCAGTACTCCTAATTTTCTTTTTTCCCCTAAGCTCTTCTATCTTTAAGAACAGCAGCAATAGAATTATTAGTGCGATCGCTCATTTGATTCACAGTAGATAGAGAATTTATACAGGAAAAGCTATTTGGCTTTTAATTTATATAAATAAACAATTAAGTAAATTAAGAATAAAACAATTAAGTATTTAAGCTAATACATAAATTAATGTTTACATATAAAAACAAAGTATTGACAAAATAAATAGTTAAGCTAGTATTTAGTGGAATTTACAAATGGATTGAAGAACTTTGCTAACCATAACTTCGACCAGTCTGAGTGGAGGACAAGGAAAAACAACTTTAATTTATTTTCTGGGCAAGAAACTAGTTTCCAAAGGACATAAAGTTTTAGTTGTGGATTTAGACCCTCAGCACAACTTATCTACTTACTTAAGAGTAAATGTGGACCGCGATGACCCTAGCTGCCTAGAATTTATTCAGGGAAATTTTAATTCCGTTGCAGACTGTATCTATCCAGTAGAAGAGGTAAAAAATCTGTTTATTATCCCCAGTGATGAAGGTCTAGAAATAGCTAACGATTATCTAGCTTCTAGCGGATTTGGAATAGTCAAATTACGCAATCAGCTAGATTTAGTAAAAAATGAGTTCAAATTTGATTACTGTCTGATTGATACTCCCCCTCAGAAAAGCCAACTTTGCCAAACAGGAATCGGAGCTTCTGACTATGTTTGTGTTCCTGTAGAGACGAAGAGTAAAGGTGTGATTTGTCTTGATCGAACCCTCGATGCGATCGAAACTTTGAATAACTCTAAAATTATTAACACCAAACTATTAGCAGTATTACCGTTTCGCGATCGCTTATTCGGTATGAATCGTTCAATTGAAGGAAAAAAAGCATTAGAACAGATATCTTCGAGGATTGAACCAGAGCGACTTTTACCTCCTTGGGTAGAATCAGTTCAACCAGAGAAAGCGGTCAATCGAAATATTACCCTAGAAGATATTGATTTTGGGGAGCTTTCTCATCCGTTTGATGTATTAGCAGAGCAGCTAGAGCAGTTAGAACAGTCAGAACAGTTAGTATGACCGACGATATATACGATCAGTTAAGTAAAAAGAAGACCGATAAAAAAGTTCCTCCTCGGTCGGAAGATGGATTTAATCTCTCTCAACAGCCTTCTCCAACTTCGGACACTCCAGCAAAAAAAGCAGCAGCAAAAAAAGAAAGTGATGATTTGGATTTGGTGACTACAGCCAAATCTAAATCTATAGCTTTAGAAGTGAATGTTCGGAATCAGTTAGACGAATATTTATTTCATCATAAAGAGGTCAGTTGGGACACTTTTATCGAAGCAGCCGTACATCATGCTTTAACTTCCAAAGCTCATCATTCTATTGTTGAAGATGCAGCTTCACGATTAGCAAAACGAAAACTATCTTCTACCAAAAGAAGAATTAAAACAATGACCGCTAATGTCTATAACTCTAAATAACTATAAAATTAATTGTTAAGAGTTTTAGTTTTATAAACAGCTATTTATCTAAACAATCTGTTAATTAAAGCAATTTTTAAATAAATAATCGTAGATTTATATGATTATTTATTTATACAAATCAAAAGCTGTAAGCATTTGTTTTGCGTATAAAGTTTTAGCTATGCTGCATTAGTCAGATATGAATATTTTTGGTATGGTCAATATTACGAAAATTCAGAAGAGTGAAGATTGACATCCCAACCCATATCTTTGAAGTACCAGAGGATTAACTGGTTTCGAGTTGGGAAAGTATAGGGAACGATAGGATTATCGGGAGACTCGCCGAAGTCATAAAGACCCCAAAGCCCATCTTGCTGATTAAGATAAGAGCCATCCTGGTTGATGGTGTAAGCAGCAGAATCAAAATCAATGTTGTCCAATTTCATGAGGAAAAGTAGAGGTATTTTTTAGAATCGGGGGGGCGTTTAATGGTGGGAGGCTTAGAAGAACGTCGGTTAGAAGCAGAAAATGTCATAGGTAGAGAGTGAATGGTAGAGGTTAATCAAAATCCATTGAATCAAGGGCGAAGTGAATAGAGTCCCAGGAAATACCGATATTTGCATCATGGTTAGATTCGATATAATCTAAAACATCTAAACAACGGTCATCAGTGAGTTGGAGATTGCGATCGCTGGCTACTCCTTTAACATCATCAATGTCCCAAGTAATCGAGATAAAGCTAGAATGCCGTCCGAGATAATCATGCGCGATCGCTTTAGCTCGTTCTTGGTTATCAGGGGAAATAATACCAGCATCATTGAGAAGTTGTAGAAGATCGGTAATGGTTTCAGTGTAAGGGCTAGAAGAATTGGACATAGTAT